>QQVP01000119.1 GCA_003389215.1 Planctomycetota bacterium
CAGCGCCACCACGCTGTACTGGTTGTTGCGGTGGTAATAGCGGAATTCTTCCGACCCGAGCGTCGATGCCAGCGGCTCGACCCGATCGATGAACACACACACCTCGTCCACGTACGTGCCGTAGACGAACTTGTGCATCGCCGAAGGGGCCGTGCTGTCGTCGACGCCGATCTTGTACTCGGCGATTACCTGGTCGCCGTCGCAGACGAAGACCTTCTCGCCGCGATGGTAATACTCGCTGGCGAAATAGGAACTCGAGTCGCGCGAAACCCGGCGCCCTAGCGAGCGCCATCTCTGCGTGCTGTGTCACGACAGGTCCGTCGTTCCGTAGCGAGGGCCTCTCGAAGTATTTCTGCGGCTTCTTCCTCCTCGAAGAGTTCAGCGACTTCCAGAGGTGTCTTTCCGCTGCTATCGCGCACATCGATCCTAGCACCGGCGTCAATCAGGGCTGTAAGGATCTCAAGATTGCGAATTGCATAGTGGGTTGGCGTGAGACCAAACACCATTCCGGCGGCCATGCTGCTTCTCGTATTCAAGTCCGCGCCTTCTTCGATAAGAAATTTGGCGAGCGCCGTCTGATTCCTGTGAATGGCACATACGAGCGCGGTGCGTCCCATGGAGTCGCGGGCTTCCATGTCTGCACCGGCCTCAAGCAACTTCTCCGCCAACTTGAGTCGCGCTTCGTCACAGTCGATATACGGACTATTGGCGACAGCAAGAAGCGGTGTGTAGTTGAAAACGCCAGCGGGAATACGGTCATTCTCGTCGCGAAGTATCGTGTGGTTGCGAAATTCTTCGTTGACGTCGATATCCTCGGCGAGATAACGCTCCAATCTCCGTGCGTTTCCTTTGTACGCGGCAATGACGGCATTAAACTCAAGACTCTCTCCCTCGATGTAAACATCTTCGTCTAGCGGCGGTTCGGTTGCCGTTGCTTCGTCAACACTCAGACTGAACATGAATATCACGTATACCGCGAATCCGAGAGTCCTAGTCATGACGTGCGCTCCTATTATCTGCGCTGGCGTTTCTTCCGAGCAGTCTACACAAGATCCATCAATTTCGTGATACCAAGTTAGACTCACCAGTGGTCGAGCTATGGCAGCGGCTCGCCAAGTTCGATTTCCGGCACTTCTGGCTCGGGAGTCGTCGACGGCGGCAACAGTGATCTGTCCTCCGGCGGAAATGGAGGAATATACGGTCCGCCGTAACCTTGAGGCAGATCGGTAGGCCTTCCAGGCATCGGTCGATTGCCTTCGCTATCTTCAAGGGGTTCGTACATTTCCGGATAAGGCAGAGGCATGTCACCCGCGATGCCCTCTCATAGGCTTAGCCGGCCTACATCTTCATCCAAATTCACCTCAAAACAACATCGTAGAATCATTCTTCTGCGGTATTTCTTCGCCAGAATACTCGGCAATTTGGCAGCGCTTTCTCAAGTTGTTGTATCTGATCGCCACGGATCCTCATGCCTTCGACTTCGCCCGTGTATTCGGAGTCTTCGGACACTGACACGACTATCACCATTGCGTTCTGATCGGCGTCTTCGGATAGGTACAGATGTCTGAGGCTGCTAAGCGCCCTCAATGGCGTGAGGTCATGCACCGAAGTCTCATAAATCGCAAGAGTCTCAAGCTTGGTGAGACTCGCAAGCGGTCTCAAATCGGTAACCGACGTCTTGCCAAATTTGACCCACGTCAGATTCGGCAACTGCGACAAAGGTGTCAGATCATTGACTTGTGTACCAGTAAATCTAAGATCTTTGAGTGCCTTCAAACTTGTGAGTGGCGAAAGGTCGTTAACGCCTGTGTAATTTAACGACAACTCGTAGAGATTCTTCAAGTCGGCGAGTGGTGATAGGTCACTGACCCGCGTATTGTCGAGATTTAGCTTGCCCTTAAGGCTTACAAGCTTCGCCAGCGGTGACACATCCTGAATCAGCGTATCATGAATGGTCAGCTTTTCGAGACTCGTTGCGCCTGCTAGGGGCCAGAGACTCTCAACCTTCGTATGACTAAGGTGTATCTCTCGAAGGTTGATCAGTCGGCTGATCGCGGACAGGTCCTTCACCTGCGTGCCATTTAGGACGAGTGAATGCAGGTTCGTGAGTGCCGCGAGTGGCGACAAATCGTTCACTGGAGTATGAGATATGTCGAGGGTCTCAAGAGTCGAGACTTGGGCAAGTGGCGACAAATCCGAGACTTGAGTACTTGATATATCGAGGTATCGAAGGCGTTTGAACTCGACAAGAAATGACAGATCGCTCACGTCCGTGCGCTCGAGGTTGAGCGTCTCCAGGTTCTGGAGGCTCGACAGTTGCGATACATCACCTACTGGCACATTTCTGATTACAAGAACTTCCAGCCTCTGGAGCTTGACCAGTGCCGATAGGTCTTTCACATCCGCAAAAGCCATGGGGGATCTGCTGAGCATCGTTTCGTTACTCAGTTCAAGGTGCTCTAGTCTCTCTAATTCAGCGACGGAAGAGAGATTGCTTACTTGAGTATTGATAATCTCTAAGCGATTCAGCTCCCTCAACTTCGTTATAGAAGACAAATCAGTTACGCCTGTATTTGTCAAGATAAGCCATCTCAAGTCCTCCAAACCGGTAACCGGCGACAGGTCGCTTACTTGTACGTTGCGAAGACAAACAAATCGCACTGCACGGCCAAACCACGTATGAACTTGCTTACGCCACCAATTCGCGCCTTCATGTACCTCAAACTCGATCTCTCCTCCCATCTCTTGGATCCGCGCAATCGCGGCATGTTGCCGTCGCGACTGTTCAAGCTCCACGCCGAGCCAGGACAGTGGAATCACAGCGAGAGTAACGGCGGCCAGTAAGGTCCGGAGGCGGAATTGAAACCAGCGACTTTGTCTTGCAGCGGTCATCGATTTTGTTTTCCCCTAGCAACTTTCTCAGGGAAATTATACCCCCGCTTCAAGGATAAAGTCTAGCACGTGATGTCCTCTAACTCACGTTGCCAGACAGTCGGAGGGCGTAGCTCTTCCGTAACAGGCAAAACGCTCGCGTGCATCGCGATCCTATCCGACATTCATCAAGACACGAAATGCGAAATGGGAACCACTGTGGCGGTGTCCGTTCGGTGAAGCTTTCAATTACCCACAAGTGTTTTGCTCATCTCGACCCCAAAGTGAATATCCGTCAATCGTGACAGGCCGCGCCACAGGACGGTGTTCCCGGGCGGTCCGTCATTCTTGCGATTGAGGTAGCCGCCAAGTTTGGCGACGACGAGCAGGTAGTGAGCTACGTTCCGCGGCGGTGGCCCATCCGTTTCATCTGAAAGGTGGTTCAGGATCGCAAGCTCCGTTTCCGTGAAAACTACATCGGCCGGTGTTTTGGGATTTGTCCGATGGAGCATCGTCAACCAGAACACGCGCCAGGCGATGATACAGAACACGGCGATCAGGTTCGTCAGCCGCTCGGCAGTACGCAGCTTGGCATCTTCCGCCCGGCAGCCCGACTTGAGAACTTTGTGAAATGTCTCGATCTTCCATCGCTGGGAATACCAGTCGACTTTCTCAATGGCCGACTCCAAGTCTTCGACCGGCAGGTCGGTTAACAGCTTCCAACAGGTTGGCTTTCGCCCCTTCGGTTTGCCGCGCTCCCAGGCATGAATCACGGTCAGCGACAGCGGCGGGTACTTTTTGTGTTTGCCAATTGGCGGATGCACCGTCATCTGGGTGTATCGCAGTTGCAACTCGACTTTGATTGGCCGACGCTTGGCATCCAGAACTTCGATTTGGTGCGTTCCTTGAATCGGTTCACGCTTCATCTTTCTTGCAATCGTGGTGTTTCCCGTACCGGCCAGGCGATCGACGCAGGTCCGGACGAGAAAATGCGTGTTCTTCTCCTCAGCCAGGCAGAACAGTTCGTAAATGTCGCTCTCGCGGTCGCCGATGTGAACGCAGCGATCGGGATTCACCAGCTGTGTCGATTGCTCAAGATTCTCCAGCCAGCGGATGCTTTCTTTCTGTTCGATCGGTATCCGGGTGTGGTTTACGGTGTGCTTGGTACCCGCGTTGGCCCCTTTAAGGGCGTTGGTTCCCTTGAACTTCTTACGCGTCCAAAACTTGACTGCCGTCAGTCCCAGCGGTTTGCCGGCCGTGGTGACTGCCAGGCTGGAATGCATCAACAGCCCGCACTTGGTGATTAGCTCACGGCCAATCTGGCCAGTGGGTATACGACGCGTCTGGCCTATCGCCTCGGGCCGCTCGCGTTGAAAGCTGAACTCGGTCGTGTCATGTAGCATGAGGATGAGGCCTTTAGCCGCTGCCATTCGCGACTTCGTCGCCGCGAAGTGCCCAGTGAGGATGACGCTTTCATCGACCCGCGGGTTGCCGAAGAATCGATACGCCGCCTTCGTCGCGGCCCAGTCCTGGCAAGCGGTAGTCAGCGACTCGCCGATCTTCGCGCCGAGCCGGCCGAGCAACTTGCCGAACCGTCTCTTCAAACGTTCATCGGGAAACTCACACCCTTCAATCTCTTGTTCGACCCAGACTTCCATGTCGATGGCCTCCGAAGGTTCTGACGGCAGCAAGCAACGCTCGCGCCACCAAATCAGATTAGCCTCGACTCAAAGCCAGGGATACGGCAATGCTTGTGGGTAATTGAAAGCTTCACAGAACGGACACGAAAAACTTGCGAAGCACTCTGAAGTTGACGCCGTCGTATAGCTCGATCGCAGGTAGAGCAGTCTTTCCCTCGCGCTTCGTGGCTGAGCAAGCCAGGATCAATAGGCGGCCAGCGGCGCGCTTTGGTCGACACGTCTTTGGCCGCCGAGCCATGGTCCATTCCTCTTGTGCTTGGCAAGTCGGCGATGGAGCGGTGTAGCAACAGATATTGCCCTCGATGCGCGGCGAATCAGAGGTGTAATTCGGCCCCCCAATCCGAGCTAAATGGCGATCGTATCAGAGATGGCGAATGGGCGAAAGTGACGCCACCTACATGCCAACGTACCGAAGCCGATTTTGCTGGTCACTGTGGACACGTCTCCCAGCGGATCGGAATTGACGTCGTGATAGGGGCATATTTGGATGAGGGCACACTAATGATTCCGATGAGTTCCCAGTCAGGAACGCCCTCACCCCCAAGCCGTTTTCGGATGTGCGTCTGCCGGATCTTCGTGTTTCAGTTCGCGACGACCGTGCCTCAGGTCCGTCCGGTAGCGCTAATGACGCGACGATTCACGCCTTCGATTGCCCTCGGCGTTGTCGTGTCTTCGACCACGCCCAAAACAATCAGGGGCGATTCGTTGGTGCAGGCAAAGCCACCCGCGGCACCGGCCATCGAAAAGAAATGAACGAACTAACGCACCCGGGCTGCGGCACCCCTAGCTAGTGACCATGCTTTCCAGCGTATCGAAGACCGTAGAGTTTGTACGCGTCCCAGTCGGGCCAGAACAGCTAAAAAACGAGCGAAAACGTGTCATATAAGTAGGGTATGTTAGCGCTCGGCGACCGTCTATCCTCGGAACCCGATCGTCGCCGTTCCGCTGTGCTTAGCTTAAGAACACGCGAAGACGTGTCATCTTAAGAAAAAAGCCTTTTTGCCTCTGACGCGGATCCTGTCTTCGCGGTGCTTGCGGCGATCCGACACCTCTCCACTGACGCTATTCTCGTCCGTCACATTCCTATAGCGATCTTGCTACGTAAGCGAGCATCGTGGATCAACGCGCCTTACTCCCGCGGGATCGCTGCTCCGTTATTCAGGACGCGGTCCCAAGCGCGAAGAAATGGTACCTTCTCAAATCACGAAGGAGGAAGAAGATGCCTGAGTATCTTGACCACATCCACCCAGACAAGAAAGCGAGGCCTGCCGATCGAAGCCTCACAACTGAAGCGCGACAGTTTGCTGCAGTCTTGGGCGAGATTCTGGCCGACCGGTGGGCCAACGCAACCACATCTGAGGCTACTGCCTCCCGACGGAAAGAAGAGGAGTCGGGCTGAGCTCTTTGACGTTCCGACACGGCCGCCATGACCGAACAGTTGCAGTTGCCCTTGCGTTAACCTTCACTTCGTGACGGTGCCGGCCGTCAGGTAACATTTTAGGTAACATTGCCCAAAAATTGCCCAAAGAAAAAGGACTTGCGAAATCGCAAGTCCTTGTCATCAAAACAGTTCCAAAGTGCCCCCTCAAGGACTCGAACCTTGAACCTACTGATTAAGAGTAGGATTTAGGTGTTGACGCAACCCGTTACGGGTTCACGACTTTCTGTTTAAGAAAGTAGCGTTGTCACCCTTTTTTGTCACCCTTTTGCGCTCTGTTTCGGACCGCATTTTCAACTTACGGTTCGGCAGAGTCAATGGGTCTCCTGCTCCTAAGAGGTTCAAGGCATGTACTACAAGAAGACTCACGGCTGCTATTACACCAAGATCGACGGCAAGCATTATCGGCTCCATCCGAACAAGCGGCAAGCCGCCAAGATGGAACGCGAATTGAAGGAAGCCCACGAAAACGACGGCATCATCGACGAATCCAACCCGACCGTACGGGAAATCATCACCGAGTTCCTGGAGTGGACCGAACTCAACAAAAAGCCACGCACCTTCAAGTGGTATCAGGATTATCTGGCCGGGCCGAGGGGCTTCGCTGCCTTTGTCAAGAAAAACCTTTTGGTCCGGAATCTCAAGAAGACCTACGTCACCCAGTGGATGCAGAAGCATTGGAAGCATACAAGCGACAACACGCGGGCGGGCGCCATCACGGCACTCAAGCGCGTGTTCAATTGGGCCGTCGAGGAAGACCTGATCGACGCTTCCCCGATTGCGAAATACAAGAAACCGCATCGCACGTCGAGGAGCGACGAAGCGTACTTGTCGCCCGATCAATGGAACAAGGTCGTCGCTGCCATCAACTACGCCGAACTGTTGGACTACCTTACCGTGATGCGGGAGACCGGATGCCGCCCCCAAGAGATCAGGACCCTCAGGGCGGAATGGTTTGATCGCGAGAATCGGCGTTGGGTTTTTCCAGTCGAAGAATCAAAAGGCGGGAGGGACAAGGCAAAGAAGCCACGCATCGTCGAACTCACGGACAAGGCGTTCAGCATCTGCCAGAAATGGGCGCTGAAATATCCAGAGGGGCCGATGTTCCGCAATTCCAAAGGTCGGCCGTGGACTGCGAGTGCGCTAAAGTGTGCCTGCACTCGCATCTCCGAGAAAGTCGGCTTCAAGGTGTTTCCGTACGCCCTGCGACACACGTTTGCGACTGACGCGCTGCTGAATGAAGTTGGAATGCAAGAGACGGCTGAGCTTCTGGGTCATTGCGACACCCAAATGCTCAGCCGCCATTACCAGCACATCGCCGCCCACCGTGAGCACCTGAAAAAGGCCCTGCGAAAGGCGCGAGGTGACGAAACAGGAGCCGCCTAAATCTTGAACGGGTTCGAGCCATTCCTTAATCGTCTGGCCGTTGGTGCGAGACTGGTCGTCGCGAGTCACACGAATGTGTCACAGGGGTGGTAGATGCTGTGCAGACGTCGGCGACAGCCCGCGCAAGTGCCAACTCGATCACCGTACCAATCCCATGACGGTACCTGTGAATCAAACGTGACAAGAACGACCTTGCGAGCTGGTAGCACTATCTTGGAAGACCGCAAAACCCGAAACGCAGGAGTGCGGCGTCGAGCCGCGCAGAGCCTTTCAGCGGAATCGGTCGCCAACATCGAGAGGGCTGTGGCGCGTGGTTGGCGGCCTGCTGCCAGTGAGCCTGTTGCCAAGCAAGCGGACGCGCATAGCCGCTCAGCAAATCCGTAAGTCCTGTAGTCGATGCCGCCGCAATGAATTCCTGGTAGGTAAAGGCTGCCGCCTCGCTGGCGATGGCGTCCAGACGCAGCCGCGCGTCGAGATCCGGTTCCGAGATGGACAGACCCTGCGGAAAGCAGGCTTCATTTCTTAGTCGTTGAAAATCCAATATCCACAGCGCACAGTGGTGCCTCGCGCGGAGCGCGGACACCTGTTCCAACGCAGCCTGCAGGGATTGCTCGTCGGGAAGGTGATGGAGCGTCCAGACGCAACTCACCGCGCTCCAACACTCAGTCATGATCTCGCTGGGCAAATCCAAGATGTTAGCTGCGATCAGGCGAACCCGATCGGCAATGCCTTCCTCGTCCATCAGACACTGTGCTTGCGCGAGCATATTCGTTGCCAAGTCGACGCCCGTGACTGTGATGTCGGGGCGGCGCAGGGCCAGATACGCCAGCGCCCGGCCCGAACCACATCCCAAATCGAGCAGGCGTCCGTCCTTGGGTAGGAGAGCATCGAGGCAGCGTGCACTCAAGTCGTGTACGGCGCGCATGCCGGACGAAGTCGCTCCGCCTTGATGAAACTGAGCGACCGAATCGAGTTCATCCATCAGCATGGGTTCTAGCTGCCGCGCCCGACCGGGCGGGGTGAAACGCTCGCGAAGGGCAATGAGCGGGATCTGCCAAAGGGCTCGCGGCACTTTGTACTCCGAGTATTTCCCGTGTTGCTTATCTTCGTGAGAGACGCACCAACCGTCCCGTATTCTTATCGAAAGTACGGACCCGGCTTCTTGCCTTCACAGTGTTGTTTGAGAAGCACCATAAGGTGTCCCCAGGTGGTGTTGCAAATGGCGTATATGCCGTCGGTCGACTTCCAACCTTCGTGGCAGAACCGCAGCCGTGTCTTGCCTTCGTTGACCGTTAGGTTCCAATGAAGTCGGGTGCCTTGCCATTCCTCCGGCTCGCCCTGGCAGGACCAAACGACTTGCTTTGCAGGGACGATCTCCTCAACCGTCATTCGAAAGACGGTCGCCCCTCCGCCAAATCGGAGAATTGCCTTGCTGCCGACATCCGGACTGGCCTCGCAGTTGGCCGTCCACCAACTCTTTAGGCCCTCTTGCGTGGTCAACGCATCCATCACCGTCTCTGGCGCGGCGTCGATCACAATCTCGTGCAGCATTTCAGCCATTACCCATCTCCGGTTAGGTGCATGCGGATCGCGAAGCTTTCTGGTCAGTGGTAATGGATCAGCCCTGGTCACCCGAAATGGCGACTGGCTTGATTCCGTGCCCGTCGGCCAGCCAAACGTCGCACACCGGTGAAATGTACGTACTGTGGTCAATGTGCGGGAACAAGCGGGCGACAAACTTCTCTATCGCCTGGCTCTGCTTAATACGGTCAACCGCCTCGGCATTGTCGAACACGGTGATGTGGTAGTGATGTAGCGGGTTTTCCTGACTTGCGAGCCAAAGCGAAAGCTGCACTTGCGGAACTTCGTTCTTAAAATACTCGACCAACTCCGCTGCCGCGGCCTTGCCCTCCTCAATGTCACCGTCCGGCTTGAAGAAGTAGTCGTTGACGATGGTAGTTGTCATGACGTGGTTTCCTTTTGAATTGCTTTCACTATTCCAAACCAGCCGACCTAATCGTTCGCTTTACCTTGGCCATGCTCAAAGTATTCGCGCAAACTCTCGTTCAAGTAATATGCCCACAGACTGGCGCAGACCGTTTCACATTCCAACGGGCCGAGCCCGACGTGAGTGAAATCGAGCCGCGAGCGGTTGTTCTCCAGTGGCGTCATCTCAAAGCGAATCGTCGTACCGTTCCAATCGTACAAGTCGCTGAATCCTGTCTCATCGGGGTGCTTCGCGTCGAGTACCTTCCATTCGACCAACTTCGGTGCGTCGAGTTGCATGACTTCCATGTTGGCGTAGAATCCGGAATCGCCGAAACGAAACGACGCCTTTCCCCCGACATGCGGCTCGTAGTCACAGTCCTTCGTCCACCAGTGCCCAACACCCTCCCTTGAGGAAAACTGCTCAAACAGTCGAGCGGCCGGCACGTCGTATTCGAGCGCCATCCGAAAGTCCTCGCTCGCATGTCTCACCGAAATAGCCAGGTGATTCGCAAAGCTGGCGAGCATCTTTTGCCAACCTTCCCGATGACCCTCCCGAATCGGAGTGTCGGGCAGGTCGCTGTGTCGAACGAGAACTTCAGTCGCATCGTCTCCCAGGGCGTGAAACTCCACAGTGACGAGCGTGTTATCGACATCTCCCTGATCCGTTCGAGCGTTCCAGGTGTACACCAGACGTTCCGGCTGCGTGACTTCGCGAAACTCCCCTTCGACCTCGCAGGTTGCTCCGTCTGCGGGGTCGCTCATATTGAGCCGATACTGTCCTCCGACGCGAAGATCGATCTCGCACAGCGTACACTGAGCGGTGTCGGTCGGACTCCACCACTTCTCGACGTGCTCCGGGGTCGTCCAAGCTTCGAAAGCGATCTCCCTCGACGCCTTGACGAGTCGGCGGACGACGACCTCATCCGATTTGTCTATCATTTCTTTCTCTTTGGATTTCGTTTGATCTGCAGTTGCTCAGCGTACTCGGCGAAGGCATCCAGCGACGAGTTCCATATCTCTCGGTGCCTCTCCAGCCACGTCACCGCCTCCTCAAGCGGTTCAACCAGCACCTCGCAAAAGCGCTCGCGCCCCCGCTTGTGCTGCCGCAACAGCCCGGCCCGCTCCAACACCCGAAGATGTTTGGAAAAACCGGACGGGGAGATTTCAAATGGTTCCGCCAATTCCCCGACGGTCCGTGGACCCGCTACCAGACACGTCAAGATGGCTCGGCGCGTCGGATCGGCCAAAGCGGAAAACACGCGGTCCAGTGACGGCTGATACTTCACCATCTAGCGAAGTATCTCCGAGGGAAAAGAACGTGTCAAGTAGACCAGATAACGACGAGTCACTCAGCCCAAGGTAAGTCACGCCGGTGGGCAGCCAAGTCTGGAATCCGTAGACGGGCGCCATCACGCGGCACCAGTCTTCGAACATCTAACATCATCGCGGCAGCCATCACCAGACGTCGGCAAGCGTCGGGTTGCTGGCTGGTCGGTCCATCTCGGATTACAGCCTAGATTTTGAGATACTTGCGTTGCTTCGCCGTCGTCGGCTTCGGCGGCGGCGAAGCGGTTACGTCCACGTAGTCCTGCAAGTTTTTCAGGGTGAAGCGGATTGTTCCACGACCGCTGCCGAGTCGATGAAATCGAATCGAATCGTCGGCCATCAAATCGCGCAGAGCGCGCTCGGAGATATTCAACCATTCGGCCGCTTCCGTCACGGTGAAGAACTGCTTCTCCACCGCTTCTTCCTGCCGGCCAGCCATGATCGCCCCTAACGTGAGCATTGCGGCAGAGGCGACGTCCCCGCCGGTTTCTTCGTGGAATCGTTTGAAAGCAGCGCTAACGCTGTCGCATTCGATCGTCGTCATGATTGGACTTCCACTCCACACAGCCGATCGCCCAGCGCTTCGGCCATTGCGTCAAGAACGTTCGGTCCGCCGTCAATCTGCAGCGTGACTTGGCCGAGGTTTGTCTTCAGAAGCCTGCGACCCGCGATTGCGCGGCGGATTAGCAGAGCGACCATCCGAGCGTCTTCGACGGCCGTGTGCGAAACGTCGCCGGCAATGCCTGCTCGCTCCATGCACGTATTCGTGTCCGGCAGAAGAAAGCCGTCGATCTCAGGCCGCCAGTAGAGCGGGGCCGGGTCGAGAATGCGGTGATGTACCTGGATGTACTCATCCCACTTGGTCAGCTTGCTCAAATGGCGCGCATCGAACTTCGCGTAGTTCTTGCCGGCGACAACGATCTTCTCGTCGGCAGGATTGAGGCCATGTTTCTGGAGCCATTTCTGGAATTCGCCGGCCACTTGCCAAGACGGCAGGTAGGTAAAACCTTCTTCCTTGGTGGCGATACGGCGGAAGATCGTGGGATGCATCGAGACGGCGTATGGCTCGCCGACGACGTAGCCTTGCTCCAAGTAGCAGTGGAACGTGGGGCATTCTTCCAAGTGGTTCATGCCGTCGTCGATGACGGCGCCAATCTCAATGACCTGAGACCGCTCCGGGTCGAGCCCGGTTGTTTCAATGTCGATGCTGACGTAGGGCATAAGCTTCGTTCCTTATCAATGCGCATAAAAATAGGCGGGCAGCAGATCGCCACCCGCCGTGTCGGATTGCAGACGTTCAGGCGGTTTCTTCGGCGTTGGGCTTCTCGCCGTCTCCGCCGTCGGCCGGTACGTCCGCGGTCGGCTCTGCGGGACTTTCATCCGTGGCCTCTTCGTCGCCGGGCTCCTCGTTGGACGATTCGTCGGCCGGTTCTTCGCTGACCGATTCGTCAGTGGGAGTCTCCGAGTCGTGACGCTCGCCGACGACTGTCACGCTCATTTCGCCGGGCTGCGTTGGCGGAATGGTATCGGCAGCCACGAATTCGATCGTGGACGGGGCCGACTGATTGCCGGCGTCGTCGGTGTCGCGAAGTTCCAGACGAACCGCTGCGTCCTGCGGGGCTTCCAAATCGGTCACGACACTGTCGCCGGCGGCTGCCGTCCGCGAGTCGGCTTCATCGCCATCGACAAAGACTTTGAGTTCACGGCTCACGACATCGGTCGGCTCGGACAGGGCTGGCAAAGTGACATCGAACAGAATGTAGTCTTGGGACATCTCGTGCCTCTCCTTGAAGGTAGAAATACGCAGCGGGCCTGGAACGGCCGGACCCGCACTACGGCCTTTCCCGAAGAGTCTTCGGAATACGATCTGAAACCAGGCGATCAAGTGAATCAGTCGAAAATGCATCGTTAGTTTCCTTGTGACCGGGATCGGCGAAGCTACTTATCCAGCGACGCCTCACCGTTGCCTTCGCTGTCGTCATCCGATGGTGAGCGTTGCCAAGAAGGACAGATCAGTTTCAGCAACTGTGGATTCAATCTCGGCTTCACCCACACGGGTGGACAACTGCCGATAATGCGGCCGGCGGTGCCTTTCTTGCCGACGACCGATGCGGCGATCTGCGCGCGAGCCCGGTCCATGCGGCCTTTGCGCGGTGCGCGCTTGAGTCCGATGAACTTTTCCCAGACACGCTGACTCCTCTCGCAAGCCTTCTGGGCGGTCTGCAAAGTCCGGTACGGCTTTCGCTCCGCGGCAAAGTCCCAGAACTCGAATCCGTCATCACGTCGGCAGAGAACGGTGGCGTAGTATCTGGCTGATCCGAGGCTGGAAATCTCGTTCCGCCAACAGATGCGGTAGTTACCACACTCGCTCCGCCACTCCTTGTAGGTCTTCTGCGTCTTGCCTTTCATCCGTTTGCGTTTGAACTGCATGGACGCTTCCATCCGCCGATGAGCCGGCTGGAGGTGGACCGGCCCATCGGCACTGCAAACGGGGCAAAAGCGGTGAATCGCTCACGGCAGAAGAATCTCGACGTAATGACGGATGACGGCCTGGGGACGGGTGAGTGCTGCGGCGTCACCGTCGCTGGAGCGGTGCGCCTCGCTTTGTCCGAAGAGGGCCTCGACCGCTTTCTGTTGCTGGCGAGCCTTCCTTTCCGCGTCGAGCCGTTCCATGAGTCGTCCGAGAACGTCGGCGGCGTAGCCGGCGCTATCGTAGACTTCGTCTTCCCAATCGGTGCGTTTGTCGGCGGGTGTTTGGCTGAACTCGAACAGCGACACCATCGTTGATTCGATGAGCGAACGACTCGCTTCGCCCTCGGAGACGCGGATGACGTACCAGGCGTCATCACCAACGCGCGGAATCTGGCGAACTTCCTTGCCCTCATAGTTGCTGCCGAGTTTCACGCCGTAGAAATACGTGTCGGTTTGCTCGACGATGATGTATTCGCCGCTACCGAACGTGCCGGCCGGCGCTTCCAGAAAGAGCACTTTGCCGATGTAGCTGGGCCGGTTGGCGTGCGCGGTTACCGCTTTGAGCAGTCGCTCGACTCCGCAATCGAAGTCGCTCGAAGTCTTGTTCGTGCCCGCGTCAGTGCGGGGCTTCTTGCCGTTTAGGACGTGTGTCGTCATCGTTAATATCCTCTCCCACGATCTATCCGTGGATGCATTGGTGAATAGTGGTTGTGATAGGCCGGTGCATGGATGATCTTGACCAGCTTTGGTTTGTCGCATTTGGGGCACTTGCGTTTGGCCTTGTCAGAGATCCTTTGCAGGATCTCCAACTTGTGACCGCATGCGTCGCATTGGTATTCGTAAAGTGGCATGGTGTTCTCCAGGCCCGACCCGGCCCGCCGGGGCGCAACAACAAGAAGAAGCTGCCCCGGCGGGGAAACCGGCTAACCGGCGGGTGGTTCAGCGGGCTCGACAACAACGCAGTTGTCGAGATTGAAGATGGTGACTCGCCGGCCAGAGGGGTTGTAGCCGGCAACGCACGGTGCCTGCGTTTTGTCGTGCTGGACGACTTGAGTGACGGTCACTCGTTGCAGCCACATACGCGAACCACGCCGCACGGGATAGCAGACGGTACTGCCGGCCTTGATTTCGCGGCCGAGGAAGTCGGTTGCCTGGGTCGTACTCATCAGTTCCTTTCCGGTGTCCATCGCGGTGGATTCTCTGGCGTAAACAGGCTGCCGCGCGGCAGATCCCGCTCCGACTCGATCGCTCGCAGACACTCCTGGTAATTGAGACAGGTGTTCAGACGCAGCCGAAACTCGGCGTTGTCGATCTCGCCTGTCGCCGCCAGTTTTCGGAACGCCGGCTTGAAGGTGTCTGAGATGCCGAAGTCATCCAGCATCACCTCAAGGTCGTCGCCGGCGGCTTCCAATGTCGCGGTGGCCATAGTCGTTACTCCGAGTTCGGGCGTGGCGTCGCTAACGAGCATCACAGGATGCCAGTCAACTGAAGGCAGCAAGCAACGGTCAGCACGGTCGCCGCAAGAATCGCGACATAGATCAAGAGATTCGCCAGGATGACGCCCAGGGCGCCGAACGAGGCGCAACCGAAGACTCGTCGAGCCATCGTCACCCGTTCATCGTGCCCCAGGAAGAATGGAGTATGGGTTTTCATGGTTTGAAGCTCCGAAGTAGTTATGCGAGTGATGCGGCGACCTTCGCCAAACGGCCAGCCGCGTCGTATCTACTTTCAGAAACAGGAAAACAGGCAGACCAAACGGCTCATTTTCCCCACATTGCCGGAGTGGACTCGCTGATCCGCTTCAAACCGTTTTCTTCCGCAATCTTGTCACAATAGGTTCGATCGTATTCAACGAGCGTGCAGCGACGACTGATCCGATCGCAGACTCGCAACGTTGTGCCTGTGCCGCCGAACGGGTCGGTCACTCGTTCGCCTTCGAGCGTGCTGAGCTTGATGCATCGCTCGACCAGGTCTTCGTGGAGCTGCGTCGGATGCCAGTTGCAGCGTTGCCGCGAGTTGCCGGTGACGCGCGGAAAGTCGAGAACATCGCCCAGGCCAGGGTACTGCATGTCCATCACGTCACCTGGTACGCGGCCACGCGGATCGGCTCGCTTGTCTCCGTGGAGTTGACGCCACGACGGAACACGAATCTGGTCTGGGTACAGCGGTGCATCCTTGCGCTTGAGCCGCAAGAGAGGTCGGTGGTTGTTACCCAGATCGTGTTTGTTGTGTTGGCCGAACGTATAGACCTGGACGTTGGCCTTGGCTTCCAGCCAGTCGTATTCCTGGAGGAGCCGCCACACCAGCATGCCCATCGCGAAGGACCACTTCGCGTTGTAACTGACCCACACAATGCCGGCCTTCTGAATGAACAGCCGTAGGCAGTCGTCGAGCCATGCGACGTATTCGTCACTGGCGCGGCGGTCGTCGAATTCGTTGTAGTCCAGGGCGATGTTGTCGGGCGGATCGGCGAAGATACATGTCGAGTCGCCCAGCGCACGCAAACGCTGGAGACAGTCGCCGTGGATGAGCTTATGTTTCAGCATCGCTGTTCCATTTGAGCCAGGTGCGAAATGTGAGAATTACAAAGGCCAGGTTGACGACGATCAGATCGAGCTGGGCTGTAGAGATGCCCTTGATCGTCCAGCAGACCGCGCCGGCCATCGTCCACAGCAGTGCGTTGCGATCCTTCGACGCCAAACGCCAGGCGCCGACCAGCAGCATGGCGGTTCCGGCCCAGCCCATCGCTCAATCACTCTCTTCGATAACGAGGGCCGGTCGCAGCGATAGCGTGACGACCGGAATCAGTTCGCCGTGTTCAACCGGTTCGCCGGGCTTTTGCCAATCGAGTTGCAGGTCCGTCGCGCCGGCCCCACACATGTCCAGGCCCAGGGCCACGTGTTCGAGTATCTGGGCCAGTCCCGCGCCGCTAATCCTTGCCTGACGGAGTCGTTCAAGCGACGTTGCGTGAATCTTCACAGGGCGGCACCTTCTCAATCGTGATTTGCATGGGCAGGCGGCGATTCTTTGGGATACCAAGCTCACGCTTGATGAATGCGCGAGCCTCGCTGCGAGTGTCGGCTTGGACAATGCCGTGTATCGCCTCGTGACCAAAGTCAGAACCAAGCTGCCAACGCCATTCGTATTTGGGTGGCCGGTTCACCGGATCTTCGATCTTGCCGGCGGCGACCAACTGACGCTTCATCTGTCGCAGCAACCTCGTGGCAGCGGTGTCCCGATTGGTGCGGCGGCGCGTCTGTTTGGTGGCGAGAAACTGATGTCGTGTCATTCGACTCATGCGGAATTTCTGTCTAAGAGTTGACTAAACTTCACACCGTCTTCGGATTGTCCGTACATGCGGAAACAGTCCTTGATGAACGGCTTCTGGGCGCGGAAGCCCAACTTGCGGAGCCAGGAACCGATGCATTCGCTCCCTGGATAGATGAGGCTTTCGGGAACGACCGCGAACATTCGCGTGCAGTGATTCTCGATGGCGAAACGAACGCAGGCGTTGTAGAGCTTGCGGCCAAGGTTGCGACGACGATAGGGAGCCTTGACGGCAACTTTCCGTAGTTCCACGTCAGTGCCGATCCGCAGGCAGACACCAAAGCCGACAGGCGTACCGAAGTACGTGCCGACCGCGATCGCGTGTGTCTTACAGATTTGGCTCCACTCGGCGGGTGTCCATGCGTAGTCGAAGCATTTGATGTCGATGTCCAGCAGGTCGTTGACATCGTCGCCAGTGATTCCTCGGACGTTGAATAGCATGACGCTACTTCCTGAACGGCGGCCGAACGATTTCGTTGAAGAAGTTTTCGCGCGAGGTGCCATCGGATGCTAAGCCGACAGACATGCCCGAAAGGATTTCACAGCGCTCGTCCGAATCGGCACGTGAGAGGTCCGTAAAGATGTGGCCGGTCTCAATCGCGTCCCAGCATTGCACGGCACGATCGAGCAGTTTGAGTTGATAGTCGCGGCGAACCCGCGCACGGTGATTGGCAACGCGCAGCAGCGGCTTCTGCCCTTCGCCCATGTACTTGCTGACAATCTCGTCGATGCAGAGCACAACGCTTTCGTCGCCAGGCACTTCTCCGAGCAGCCATCCGTAGAGCGCCAACTGATCGGCGTGCTCCGCATTGGAGTCTTCCATGTAGCCGCCGTGGATCGTCAGGCCGCGGTGGTTGTGCGGCACGTAGTTCTTGTGTTGCTTGCCGTGGCTGGATGACTGCCGGCCTTCGGGGTTCTTCTTGGTCTTGCCGATGCCCAAGGCGATTGCGTCGTAGCCGTCGCGACAGAGCGCATAGTTCTTGGACGGGCTTGCACCGTACTTGCTGCAATACCCTTTGACCTTCCAATCGAGGATGACATGGACGCCGCACTCGTGGACAAACCGACAATCCGGCTTGCCCGTCACCGGCACTCGTTCGCCGACAACGTCCGTGACGGTGAATTCAAAGCGGGGTGCTTCGCGCGAACGGAGCAGTGTCGCAAGCAGTTCGGCGTAGGCGCCGGTGTGAACGTAACTGTCGAATACGTACTTGCCGTGCTCCCTTGCCCAGTCGCGATTGTGCGGTTCCACCTGTTCTTCGAAGATCGCCTCAAAGCCGAACTGCGGATCGGCGCCTGCGCCAAAGATCGCCTCGTGCAGTGACGACTTGGCATAGGCGTCAAACGCCGAGCCGATCGACATGAAGTTCTCTTGGGGAAGCTTTGGCGCCTTGGTCGGCGCCAGATGGCGGATGAAGAACTCCTCGCGATCTTTCTCCCAGAGCGACAGCGACGAGTGGCTAAGGTATTTAGGCTTGCGCAGATTCGGTATGGGCATCCTTTGGCCTCGTGCAGTAGAAGACATCCGTCGTCCACTCGTATTCGCTGTCACCATGTTTGGTGATCGAAAACGCTTCCAGCGGTGACTGGACGAGCGGAATGATGAGTCGGAGGTTGGGAAGCAGATGGGGCGACAAGAACGCCTCGTCGGTCGGCAGCCAGAACACACGCTCATCCGTTCGCGTGATCGTTTGGTTGCGGCCCCACCGACCATCGAACGGGCAGAACATGACGTAGACCACAAAACCTGGCCCCTCGATCGTTCCGCGCAATTGAACTTTGTCGGGGATCGCTCGGATGCTGGTTTCCTCGTCGAGTTCTCGAATGGCAGCTTCGTGCGGCGTCTCGCCCGTTTCGATGTGGCCGCCAGGCAGGTTGTATTTGCCGGCCTGCCATTGGGGTCGCTTCTTTTCGATCAGCAGAACTTCGTCCCAATGACGATGCGGCAGCGGATGGGCGAAGCAGAGCACGTACTCTTGCATCTCAGTCGTCATGGTTGCCCTCGTGATGGAGATGGCCCTCGGAAATGACCTCGATCCGCCTGCGCGCGGTCTCGAAGCTTTCGTGTTCCAGTTCGATTCCAACGAAGCGATTGCCGGTCAAAGATGCGGCAATGCCAGTCGAGCCGCTGCCCATGAAGGGGTCGAGAATGATCCCGCCGCCTGGCGGTGTGACGAGCCGGCAGAGATACTCCATCAGCGACCGCGGCTTCACGGTCGGATGGTTGTTCTCGACCTGGCCATTGCAGGTGCGATCTTTCTTGTTGGCCTTGGCGCAATAGAAGAAGCGCGAAGCGCCTCCGGCGTCGCCGTAAGTGCCGGTTGCTGTCGCCTCGTCGGGGAAGTTGTCGTGATAACCGCCTTTGTTCTTGCTCTTCTTGCGCCTCTGGCCGGCCTTCATCTTGCCGCTTTTGAGTGTGCCGGTCTGGTGATCCAATGCTTGGGCAGCTTGCTCGTCAAGAAGTGCATTGGCGGGCCAGCGTCCTTTCGCATCACCGCCGCGTGGACCTGGCTTGGGCGCGAAGTTCGTTGAACCGCGGTCGGTGTATCGCTTGTCGGCCGTCGGTTCACCTTCACGGGTGCCGCCCTCGCCCGTTCCGATGCGCGAGTCGTCGATATTCAGTCCCGCGACGCCGTGCGTTACCGCGTTATGGGCAAACGTGCCGTCCAACGGCTTCATTGCCAAAACAATCGGCTCCCACGCCGGCTTGAGCGACGTTCCCCAGCCGTCCCAGAGTTTGGCGTCTGCGGTCGCTGGCGCGGTGACTTGCGCCGCCTTCAGTCGGGCGTCGGTACCTGGCGCATGCAGGCCCTTGCCACCGCCATAGCAACCATCACCTGCTGAGTCGTGAAGGTGATACCCAGGCTGGTCGAGCTTGTCTCCGATGACTTTGCGCTGTGCGCCTGCGGCCTTGTCAATCGCCTTACCGATGTCCAGCGACTTCGGAAAGCCGCTGCCGTACATCCACACGAGGCAGTCGCGCACCTCGAATCCGCCATCTTCGATTGCGCACGTCAGCCGGTGAAAGGTGCGCGTTCCGCCAAACGCCAAGAGCATGGCGCCAGGCTTGAGGACCCGCAGAACTTCCGCCCAGAAGGCTGGACGGAATGCAATGTCACCGCCGTCCCAGGTCTTGCCCATGAAACCTGTCGAGCCGAGCTTTGTTCGGCCGAAGGGCGTCTTGGGATCGTTAGTGCGAGGACTGCCGCCGCGGCTAAGCTGCGTGAGGTGATACGGCGGATCGCAGACACAGGCCGTGAAGTGGTCCGCGTCCAGCCGTGGCAGAACCTCGACGGAATCCTCGCGATACAACGTCGCTCGCTCCAGTTCGATGATGTCGTACTGCTCCGCGTCGGCCATGTTTATCGAATCAACCAGATGTAGAGTGCGTAGATCATGAAGGCCGTCCAGGCGCAACAGCCAAGCGTGCAACAGAAGGCCAGCCACTGGCTTTTGGCGTGGCAGCCGACCGCGCCGGTCACTGCGAACGCGACCAATGACAACAGGTAGGCGAGAAAGGCTTTCACTCGACGGCGTCCCGCTTTCGCCAGTAACGGGCTTCCTTGGGCACGCCGTCGTCAGAGAGTTCGCGGTACTTGAACGTGATGACTTGGCCGAGTTGGAAGTGCTTGCCGTGGAAACCACTGGGCAACTCGTCGCCAGGGTGGGCCACGGCGTGCAAGCGGGCGTCGCTGCCGTGTAGTTCACGCTGGGCCATCGTCATGCCGGAACCGATTTCGAATTCGACGTTGCCCCACTTGAATTTCAGTGCCCCGATCTTTCCCAAGACGTTGCCTTGCTTGCCTTCCTTGCCGGCAACAAAACCGGTGACGACGGCTTCGGCGTCCTCGAACGGCTTGTACTTGAGCAAGCTCTTGACCCGCTTCGGGCGCCACGTTGCCGCCGGATCGCGAAGGACGATCCCTTCGCCGCCTTTGTCCAGCACACGCTGGAGAAATGCGTCGGCCGTCGCCTTGGCTGCGGCTTCGTCGTGCGGCAGCTTGAACTGCTGGTGCATGAAGACACGGTCGTCTTGCGACGGGATCATTTCGCGCAGGAACAGCAGTTCGTCATCGAAAGTCGCCGTCGGATCGACGCACACGAAGTCCGGCAGATCGGTGGCGCGATCTCTCACCCATGTCTCGATGCGTGCGCGATTGATTTCGCGCAGCATGTTGGCGTTCTTGATCTCACCATCGCAGAACACCTGCGGCAGTGGCGGCGTGCTATAGACGGCGTACTGGATCTGATCGAACCGCTCGTCTGGTGCGTCGCCGGCGCAGATTGATCGGCAAAGTTGAAAGTTGCCGCGACCGGCCCACAGTTCGCCGTCGAGCGGACAACACGGCAGACGGTTGAGAAACCAATCGGGCGCCATGATCGGGTTGCCGTAACGTGACCACAGCCCTGTGGCTACCGGTTTGATCTTTGCCTTGCGGCGGCCCGTCTTCGGGTCAAGGACACTGGCATAGGGAACGGCGGCAGTGACACACCCGCGACTCAGCCCGCCGTCCCAAAAGCAGCGCGTGCCGTCGAGCTTTTCAGAAACGTAGAAGCCGGCGATGGTATGCTTGTCTGGCTGATAGGTGTGGCCTAGTTGAAGCAATTCACGGCGGGCCATCGGCGCACTCCGATCGCAGAGCGAATGAAGAATGGAAGGGATTAGTTGAGGCAGGAAACGGGCGCGACCGATCAAACGGTCAACTCCCGTCGGGACAAGGCGTCGAACTGTTCGGCCAGGTGCTGAAACGTGTCCGTGCCGATTAGCGAATTCCACGGCCGCGGGACCAAAATGGCTTGCCCACCGTGCTCACGGAACGCAGCGACGTTGTGGTCTGCATCGTCGATCAGCAGCGCATCCGGCCGAGCGCAAAAGTGTTTGCGAGGCCCGATCAGGAATTGCCGATGCATCCACTTGGGAAAGTGACTGTGAATCCATTCGAGCTTGCCTGCCAAGCAGTCGGGGTCGATCGTCGGGCTGGTGAGAATGCAGATGCTTTTTCGCCCCACGAGCGCTTCGCAGTGACCGAGCAGCCACTTGAACTCGGCGGATTCCGGCGCGGTGGCCCAGGCGCGACGATCAATAGTGTCCCAGAACTCGCCCACCGAAAACTTTCGCGATGGATGCAGCCTGTTGGCGGCTTCCACCAGATCCCAGCCGCACCCGACGGGGTAATCGCGGTAGCTGTAGTCGTCCACCGGACAACCGACGTATTTCAGGAACGACATCGGCGACCGGTTACACACGCCGTCGAGGTCAAGCAGGATTCTTTGCGGGCGCATCGTGCCTTAACCTTTCAATTCGGACTTGGCGAGAAATCTCTGGTAGAGTTCGCGACGCATCATGTACGCCGTGGTCTTGGGGACGTTGATGGCTTGGCCGATCTCTTCGTCGGAATGACCTTGCTCGCGCATCGCGACGATCACGCGGTCTTCCTCACAGAGGCAGCATGTTTCGATCAGGTCTCGCAGCTCGAACATCGCCGGCCCGTGTTGCTGGCCGTCGTCTGCCAGCGTCTCGGACGGGACACCGACGTTCTTAGGGGCGTCGATCTTCTCGTTTTGCGCCCGCTTGAGTCGTTTGGTCCGATCGGGAACGCGAATGGTCAGTTCGTTGTCAACGACTTTGCCGATCTCGCGCTGGACCGAGACGGAGATGTATCCAGTCGCGTTGGACCGCTGCGGCAGTTTGTGCTCCATCATCGCGCTGACGGCCTGCACGAGCCCCAGGAAGCCGGCGCTCTGCATGTCGTCTTGGAGAAACTCCGCCTGCGGAAACGTGTTGACGTACGAGTTGACCTTGTCGATCACCAGCGGCATGTTGCCCTGGATCATTTCCTCGCGGGCATCCGCGTCGCCGGCGCAGAGTCGGGCATAGAGGGCGTCGTTCTTTTCCCGATCCAGGGGCTCGTCGATGCATTGGCCCAGGCTCTGAATCAAGTCGTGGTTGTATCGGTTCATGCGCGTCTCCCTTCAATGAGGTCCACGCGCCAGGCCGTGCGGGTAAAGAAGCTGCGCGCTTCACACGCTTCGCGTGAGTAGAGGTATTGCTGTCCGTCGGGGTCGAAGATCGTGCCGTGGTCGTAGGCGACAGCGTGTTGGCAGCGTCGGCCCGCGCCTTGGATGACTCCGACCGAGGACCGGATGAGAGAAGTAAATCGCTGCCAGTTGTCGGTTTCGGACTTGCCGAAGGTCACAACAACCGTGCGACCGTGGTGGGATGTTTGGTTTTGGTTTGGTGTCGCCTGGATCACAGGAAACAACTCGACCGGCGTGACCGCGTAGCCGAGTCCCAGGCACACGGCAATGCACTCTTGGACGTGCAATCCGCGGCGGCACATTGGTTCGGCCAGCGCAGGAAAACACTTTTCAATGCCATCATGGCCAACCAGGTCAAAGAACTCGGCGACAGGAATGTCCAGGGCCATCGCAAAGGCCGTTGCAATGCACGACCAGGGATTCGGTTTGGTTTGCAACTTCATGACAGGCGCGCGGACCGATCGTGCGGATCGTCGCGAGATGAGGTTGGAGGAGGGAACGGTTGCACCGCGCGAATGGCAGTGCGGCGAGCTTTAGGGTTCGCCCTGTCGATCTAGTTCGTCGAGCAGGGCGTCAATGTCGGGCAGGTGGCCCCAGGACTCTTTCCAGTAGTCGCGCCAATTGGGCGGCTTGAAGAGCTTGTCGTATTCGCGTTGTGTCGCAGCCGTGAGAATCCAGATGCCGATGCCTTTCTTTTCCCACTGCGGCCACTTCTGCCGCTGCGCTTTGGTGAACGTGTATTGCCCCTCGATCTTGCAGTCGATCCATCGTTCGCCGTATCGCCGATGGAAGCAGTAGAGATCGGGGATGCCTTTCTGGTACAGGTTGCCGTGCATCGGCTCGACGAGCCAACCGCGCGCTTCGAGAAACTCGACGAGATCGCGTTGGAGATACCATTCGGGACCATGTTTCGGTCGCCTGATCTTTCGCACCATCGTCCTCGTGCGCACACCCTTGGTGACGGCCTCGGTTCGGTCATTTCTGCACGACTTTGCCGTTCTGCCAAATGACGTCGGTCGTCTTCGCGCCGTTTTCTGTGCTCGCCTTAACCACGCGAACTTGCGCCTTGTATCGAAGCCGCTTGGCACATTTGATGGCTTGCTTTCTGGCCAATTGCTCCGCCTGGCGGAGATTGGGAATCACGCCAATTTCGATTGGCCAAATCCACCACTTCCAAACACGAGCCACGTTGACTTGGTAGTCGGGTTTAACGGTGTGGACGTTTTCCCAAGCTCCGGTCGCCCTGTGTTTGGTCTCGATCTTGAACTGGGTCATGCCGCCATCATTTCGGGGCAGCGAATTTTGACAGGTTCGGCTCCGCCTTTCTTCTCCGCCCAGTTGTCCATCTCCTTGAACCACGTCATGCCGATCAACGGAACGCGATCGCGGAAGCTTTCCACGGTGTCGCGGACGACTTCCACCACGGGCTCGGCCATCGACGGATGGCTGACGGTCATCAGTTCGTCGTGAACGTTCATCGGGGCGACAAGCAGTTCATGGACGCCTGCCGGCTGCAAGTCCCAGATGCGGCGCTGCACCTGTTTGGTAATCTGCCCGCCTGGACTTTGAATCTCGTGGTTCGCTGCCGCCCGCATGTTGGCTGCCTGGATGCCGAATGCCGCACCGTAAAGGGCTGAGGCCACGGCGCCACCCACGGTCTGGATGCGACCGTCGCGGGCACGCTGACATTTGATCTTCGCGGCACGCCAACCCTTGGGCGGTTTGCGGGCGAGGTTGAACAGTTCCTTGGTAATCTGGTTTTCGAGCGTGAAGTAGCGGCGGAAGCCGAGGAACGATTCCACGTAATCGGCCGGATCGCGCCACACGACCATCGTGCCGATGCCGCCTGGCTGGGTCATCGAGCAGAATTTCTTGAAGGTCGCCTGACGCGCCTTCTCGACGCCAGGGTATTTCTTGATGAAGTTCTCGTAGGCCGCCTTGGCAACTTCTTCTGCAATGCCGAGGTTGCGCATCAAGGTCCGCCAATCTCCGCCGTAGACCATCGCGAAGATGCCCGACTTACCGGCCCCGTACATCTTCTTGTTCGCCATGACCTGCTCGTAGGTCGTGCCTGGGAACAGTTCCATCGCGAACAGGGCGTGGATCTTTTTCCCGCTAAGCAGCGCCTTGCGCAGGTTGGGATCATCGTAGACGGCGTCGGCGAGCGTCACCTCAAAGCTGTCGAAGTCACCACCGCCCAGCAGGTAGCCGTCCCAGGCCAAGGGAAACATGCGGCGGACTTCATCGGCGGCCTTGATTCCCTGGGCATTCAGGCCGTCCCCGCCCGACATCCGTGTCGAGAGTGTGCCGATAACGTTGAACGAGGCGTGAAACTTGCCGGCGCGAAGCAGCTTGCGGTACAGTTCCACTTCCTTGGCGGCCGTTTTCACATCGAGGATTTCTTTGGCCCGCCACGCTGCCGGATGATTCCCAAACTGGCCCGTGTCGTCGGGAATGTACGCCCCTGGCTTCAAGATGCCGCTGCCGTCGCAACGCGGGCACGCAGGGTCTTCTCCGCCGCACTTCAGGCACTCTTCGTCTTCGGTGACTTTCCAGCGGGCGATCGCTTCGAGGTTGGCCTTCTTGGTGCTGGTCGCAATCGGACCTTCCTGCTCCATCTCGTCCATGCACTGGTAGAGATAGGCGCGGACTTCATCGGGTTTGTTGACGTTTACCGGTGACTTTGCGACCACCTCGCGAGCTTCGGCGAGCAACGTCTTCATTCCACGGTTGTCGATTTTGAAACCGCGCCAACGGACGACCGGCACCATGCATGCCAGAAGCGAATCGTCATCGCCTGGCTCTGGGAATCCGAAATGCCCGTCGAGGGCGCGGGTGTAGACAATGTCGTCGCGGGCGTAGTCTCTGGCGTCTTGTCGCGTGGACCAGTGGTCGATGAACTTCTCGATGACACCAGGCCAGGCATAGCCGGCTAGGGACCGCTTGCCTGTCTGCTTGTCGCGCTTCCAGACTTCCCAGCTCTTCTCCGGTTTGCTCAGCGCCAAGGCGGTCGGGGCGAAGCCTATTTCCTTGGGGTACCAGGCCGGATCGGGTTCCACGTCGCGATAGTGGTACTTGGGTTTGTATCCGAGGGCGTGCTCGGCCAGGAATTTGAGGCCGCCGGCCGGATTGAATTTCAGCACCACGTCCTTAAAGTCTTCCAGGATCTCTCCGTCGCGACCTTTAATGTCAAAGACCTGCCACCGCGGCGCATCTTTGTCGTGGCTCTTGGCAAAGTAGATGCCGTCGATCTTGACGCGCTGTTCAAGTTCTTCGGCCAACGCGTATGCCAACGCCGTCGGCACGCGGCGGATACGCACGTCGCTGCGGGCCATGAGCGATTGATACGGCCCTTTGCGCGAGTGCAACAGCAGATCGAGAGCATTGGCTGGTTTAACGCATGGGCCGTCCTGCCCCTGTGGTTCAAGCTGCGCGATTTCTTCGATATGTTCTTCCGGAATCCAGTCGGTCGGGCAAAGCCGGAAGATCGTGTAGATCTTGACGATATGGAACCAGTCGAAGACGAGGTTGAAGCCGACAATCGTGTTCTCGCAGAGCCACTCGATCAGTTGCAGCGTCTTTCCGACCGGTTGTTTCCAGATATCGACCAGGTGGATCAGTCCGTCCTCTTCGGCGTACTGCAACAGCACCATCATGGAGTGCAAGCCGCAGGTTTCGGAGTCGATGTAGACTTTGGACATGGACAAACGGTGAAGACGTATCTCGGCGCGTCGCGATCGCTTGCGGACACCAGCACCGAGATGAAATAGGAGATGTGAAGATGCCACAGGACGTGGCGAGATGAGTTTGCTTATCTATCTTCAGTAACAGGAAAAGACGCTCCTGTTCCGGCGGCAACTTTGCGAATTTCCTCGTCTAATTCGTCGTCGCTGATGTAGCCGGCAGCCCAGGCCAGTGAGCGCGTCGTCAGACCCGCAATACCGTGGTTCATCATCTTGGCGATCATCTTGTTGATCTGAGCTTTGGTCTTGCGGTAACGAAATCGGCGGCTCAACTTGCCTTCCGACGGGCGCCGGCCGCGGCGCTTCGCCAGTGCGATCTCATGCGCCGCTTTGATCTGCTCTTCCGGCGTCGTAAACCGGCTGAGGATCTCTACGTCAACGAGACTCAACGTGCCTGCGGCCACCTTCAGTTGCACCTCATCGGGAAGCTTCAGAATCCGCAATCGGGCGTGGACCCATCTTCTGTCCCGTTTGAGTTCCTGCGCCGCTTCGCGGATCGGTGTGCCTTCCGGAAACAGGCGGACCATCGCGTGGGCCTCTTCGACCGGATTGAGATCCTTGCGTTCCAGGTTCTCCGTGAAGTTCAGCATTCGTGCCTGGCGGTCGCTCAGGCCGCGGCGGATCATCGCCGGAATTTCTGACCAGCGGAGAAACGCGGTTACGGCCCGAAACCGGCGGTGGCCGGCCAACAGGCGCCAGCGAAAGTCGCCATGAGAAAACGTCTCGATGTCTTCCACCGGCTGCACAACGACCGGAAATTGCAGTCCGCCCGCACCGATGCTTTGCGACAGATCCTCAACCGATTGCAGTGTGAAGTTCCCACGGCAGTTGAAGTCGGGATCGTAGAAGATTTCCGATACCGGCAGCGCGAAGACGTCGAACTGTTCAAGCCGTTTCATATCAGGCCGGTGCCGACGATGCGTTTCGCTTTTTCCCAGGTGCTCGGCCGGTCCGCGTCCCTTTGATGTTGACGTCGGGATTGAATTCCAATTTGTAACGGTTGGGGCCGCACTGCTCGCGGTCGCTACGGAGATTGACGTTCATCCGCCACGTCACCCCGTGTTTTGGGTTGACGCCATGAATCCACTGTGATGGTTCCGAATAGCCGGCGAAACTGTTGAATGCATAGGCATCCGAAGCGACCCAGGGACCGTTGACGATCAACTCGCCGTCCATATCCCCCACGACGCCTGGCTTGTGAAAATGTCCGCAGCAGAAGTAGCGTATCCGCGGACCGTCCTGGGCGTGAGCCAGGGCCGTGAGATTACGCTGGCGGCGCTGGAGGCCATAGTAGGGAATCCCTAGCGACCCGCGGACATCGTCCCCGTGAAAGACATGGAATCCCACGCCGTTGATGTCCAGATTCACGGAGAAGGCGTCAGGTATCAGGAAGTCGATGTTCCCGATATCGCCGCAGTACAGTTCGGCAATCTTGCCGACCAGGTAATCCCAATTGTCGTGTGCGCCGTGGTGATCCTTCTTCGCCGTCCTACGGCCGTGATTGCCTGGCACGTAGACGACGTGCATGCTGCGGAAGTGCGGCGCCAGGTCGCGGTACATCAGCGCGTGCAGCTTGCCGATGGCGAAACAATTCTTGAACTGGTTGCGGAAATACGATCGCTCCGTGTGTCCGTGGATTTCGCCGCTGGTGTGGTCGCCATACGCCAGCACCCACAAGTCCGTGAAGCGAAACTGTGGGTGCAGTGTCTGCTGCGTCCACTCCACGACCGTTTCGACGTATCGTTCGCCACGGCAACACGAGATCGGGAAGTTATACGTCTCCAAGCCGCCGCACTCGTCGGGCACCACCACCTGGTCATGGTGACCATCGGAAAGGTGCATGACGCAATGTTCTTCGATCTGCCCTTTTCGCCGCGGACGTCGTACGGGCGGCAACGGCTTGATGGGGATGATCCGGTCGGTGAGTACGTCGGTCATGGCCTTGAACAGGCCACGCTGCTTGGCGCCGGCTTGCGCCTTCTGACGCTCACGGTTTCGCTCGTCACGAAGATGTGCGATCTCCGCTTCAAGCTCCAGAATCCGACCGTTGGTCGGATCGTAATCGACGTTCGGCTTTCGCTGTCCACCAGCCCGCTTCACCGGTGGCCCACCTTCTGGCCAGGGAACGTCCTTGTGAGTTCGACCGGTGGCGATGTCCGAGATTGTCGAGCGACTGATTCGGTGTTTCTTGGCCACGGCCGGCTGCGTGGCATCGGGCTTGCACAGGTCGGACTTGATCTGTTGGACCTTTTTCTTCTTCAACCTGGGCATGAAGGTTTCTCCACGTATGTCGTGTTCACGTTGTGGGCCACTTGCCCAGCGGACATTGCCAAGTTCGCCCCTTGGCTTTGACGGGTAAGAAGCAACCGCACTCTAGGCACCAGTTATCTTCGCGCCGGGGACACGACGCACAGGTTTGCAGTCGAATGCGATAGGTCGTTTTGGGCACGGTCCGGCAGCCGTCCGCGGCGAAGGCCGTCAGCGCTTTGGCGAGGTTCCATGCCCGATCGGGGATCGAGGACATCGGGATTGGGGTTGGTTGTGGTTGGTCATGTGGTCAGGGCATCACGGAAGTCACCCATCGTCATCAGTTCCAGTTTGCGGTTGGCCTGAATGACTTCGAGAACTCGCTCGTCGGTGGGAAGGTGGATGAGATCGACGATCTGGCAGCCGAGGTTTTCATCCATGCCTTTACGATGGATGCGATCTTCGGATTGAGTCCGGTACTCCGGCTTAAAGCTGTTGCTCCAGTAGACCGCCATGCGCGCCTCGACGAGCGTGAGAGACATCCCGCCGGACTCTGGGTGCGCGACGAATGCCACGCGGGCGTTGCTCGCCGTATCGGCCCAATAGTCGAGCGCGTCGGCGTCGGTGACGATGTCGCCTTCGTGCGTCGTGACTTCAAACCCGCGACCGTCACAGCGCACTACGTCCCACTTTTCTTTGTGGCAGATGCCCTTGACGCGATCGACCGAACCGGTGAAGCCCGCGAAGATAACGATGCGGCCGACCTCTTCGTTCTCTTCCAGCAGGGCTTTCAGGGCGCTGGTTTTGGGACACGGTACCTCCCGAACGATCCGCTTGTGCTTGACGACTTCGCCGGAGCCGCCGCAGCGAGGGCAATCTACCAGCCGCTTTTCGAGGCGGCCGACGAGTTGCTGGTCGAGCATGTCGATCGCCGCGAACGTGCGGTCTTCGTCCGTCGGGTCAAACCATTCCTCGACCTGCCGTTTGCCGTCACAGTGCGGGCACTTCGTCTTGCCGTCCTCGACCTCGCGGTATTGAAACCCGTCGCTTAACTCGCGAAGTAGCGTCAGGCCAGTGATTGTGTTCACTGCCGACTGTGCGAGGGCCTGCGCGACGCGGAGCGTGCTGGCGTTGGGTTTGCAGTGGATCTTGCGGTAGCGTTTGTCGGGCAGACTCAAGCAGTCCTTCTTGTGCTTGATGACGACAAGCCCCTTGAGCCGCTCGTACATGTAGGCGACTTCGTTGAAGCTCGGCTCGAAGGGGTGCGCGTCCTCGCAGTCCTCTTCGCATGCGTCGCCGTCCTTGTGGTAGCCGCTATCGCGAAGCTCGCCGCAAATGGCGCACTTGTTCTCGTTGTCCTTCCAGCCGATACGCTTCTTAAAGACACCGGAGTCGTATTGAGCATCGACCATGAAGGCGAGCCGGCGTTCGAGCGCCTTGGTCGAACCCTCGCGGAGAAAGCCTGGCCAGGCGATTTCGCACTGGCTCCACCAGTCGAGCGGCGACTTGGGCGACGGCGTGCCGCTCATTTCAATGACGTAGCCGTCGAAGCCGTACGTCTCGCGGATCATGTCGGCGAGTCGTTGCGCGCCCGTCGATCGCTGCGAAGTGGGTGTTTTGAGCTTCGACGACTCGTCGCAAATCAACATTTGCGGGATCGGATCGCCAGGCTTGTGCTCATCGACCCAGCGAACGAGCCCTTCGTAGGTGAGCATCTCGACGCGAATGGATCGGTCCATGTTCCATTTGCGGAATTCGCGCTCGATGTTCGGCAGGCTGCTCTTGGGGCCGACCCAAAACACCCACTTGATGCCGGACCGCTCGATCACTTCCTGGGCCGCCAGCGTCTTCCCAACGCCCATTTCGGCGGCCCATAGTTGGTAGTGGTAGGTGAGACCCGAATCGGCCAGATGCTTCTGGTGCTCCATCAACGGGCGATCGTAGTCGTGTCGAACAAGGTCGCGATCGAACCAGGCGTAGACATCCTCGCCTTGCAGAAAGCCGAGTTGAAAACGATTGCGAGGGCAATCGTCCACCGACCAGATCTTGCGGCCGTCGCCCTCGACGTAGCCGTGCCAGCGCGACCCCTTCATCGCCTTGATCTCATCCTTGAGGGCATAGGGGCTTTTGAGAAACTCGATGCGCCCGCCCGTGTAGGCCAACGTCGCGGGAACGCGGAGCAGCGTCCCCTTTGCGGTGCGCACAATCAGCTTGGTTTCAGCAACTCGCGGTGGGGCTTTGATCATCGCTTGCGTTTGTCTTCGAGATAGAAGAGATGGTCGGTGGTAGACTTTTTGGTGAAGTCCGCCCACACTTGGGCCAGACCGGCCCGCTCGAACAGGACCATGACTTTGCAGTAGCAGGCGCGGACGGCGTGCTCGCGCGCCACGCTGGTGCCCGTCTTGACGGCGTCGCGCCACTGATTCAACGTGCCCGTGATGACCGCCGCGTGAACGCCGCGGGCAAGCGTCTCTGCCGTCACAAATGACATGCCAGACGCCGCTTCGAGAACGTCGAGCAGGTCCCGTTCGTCGGCGGCTATGAAGACACTGAAGGAAACGTGGGCCAGCAGGTTGGGCGTGATCCCTGCCGGCGCATGTTCATCGCGCAACGCAGCCAGGCAGGACAGGAATCGCTCTGCATCGGAGAACTCGCGCCGGGTCGAATCGGCCGCACGGCCTGGACTGTAGCCCAGCATCTGATGGCTCAGGCCCAGAAATGTCGTGAAGTCGATCGCCGGCTGTTGAATCAGCACAGCGTCGGGGGTCATGGGGATTTCGCAGAACTGCGATCAGGCGGGATGTCGGGAAGAGAAGACCCGTGCAGGAATCGAACCTGCTTAGTCCGCTTTGGGTCGCGGTGCCTCTGCCAAATGGCTCACGGGTCGAGTCGCCGGCCGCAAGATGGCGGCGCGGCGACAAAGGCGATTTATCTTCGCCCCGGCGCGTTTACGCCGTTCGATCTCGGCGTGGCTTTTCGAGAGTCGGCCAGCCTTCGAGGAGGCGAAACGGCGATCGCGGTTTCTCGTCCCGCATTGCATCATCCTTGCGCAGACGCGAAGGAAGCGGGAGACTGGCCGGCGATTTGGTCGGCGCGTTGTCCACGCATCCGAGCGAAAGCAACAGGCCAAGCGACAAGACAGAAATGGTGAATAGCTTCATACGGTGCTCCTGGGGAAGGAATTGAGTCGCGGCCAGGTGGACCTGTGGTCCGGCCTGGCCTGGACTTCAACGAGAAGGCGATGCGCACGCACAGAGAGCGCAAACAGGAAAAACGGCGGCTCAAACGGGTCGGTTTAGCGAGCCCGCTGATTCTGCTGCTCTTCCTCGGACACCCGCTCAACGCCGTCGCCCTTGGCGGACAGGAATTTGCCGATTTCCTTGGCGACGACTTCTGGGCTGGGGGCATTCGCAAACGGAGTGGAGCACTTATGCACCGTGGGGGCGTGCCACGAGTATTCCTTCTCGATGAAGCGGACCTTCAGCGTGAGCGGCAGCGGGCCGTGCGGCTCCACGTCGGTCAGGCCGCGCTCGGCGATCTGCTCGGCCGTGAGTTGCATGAACGGATAAATGTCTTTGGCGGCGCGGAGCGTCGAAGCGGTGCCGCAAAAGAAGTCCACGAACCGGCCCGACGAGCGCTCGAACATGAGGAAGCTGACGCCGCACTGGCAGTTCGAGCCTTTGACGGTCGAAGCCGCCTTGATCCGCTGAAACTCATCGTCCGCCTCGTCGTAGACGCGGATGATGTTTTCCTTGTCGCTCATGTCGATGGCAAACGGCCGGCGGGCGAACGGGATCACGTCGATCTCGTCACCCAGGTCGGTGATTTCTTCGGCCGACTCGTAGATGCCGTAGCGGCCAGGCGGGATCAATCCCTTGTCGATCGCCTTGCCTTTGGTGTAGAGCTTCATGCTCGACAGGTAATCGCCGCCCTTGGCGAGATCGTCGTAGGTTTCATCGCTGCCGATCTGCGTGGACGGAAGCTGACTGTAATCGACGGGAACTAAAGCGTTGGACATGGAAGAGGGTCCTTGAGAAGAGATGGGAAGGAGAAGATGGGGTGGGATCGTAAGAGGCGGGAGGTTTATGAATCTACATGGCGCACCTCGCTTTCCAGCTTGGTCCGTGCTTTACCGCGTGCTTTCTGCTCTTGCTCTTGGATGCTCTGGCGATCCAAGTGCATCGCCCAACGAAGACCGGCGTAGAATCCGTCGAGTGCCGTTTGACAGTTCTCGGCTATGACCAGCAGCGCGCCGTTCTCTTGGTTTTCCAATTCACTGTGGATCTCCTTGAGCGAACGCAGATGAGGAACCGGATCAAAACGCCGCTGGAGAAACGCTTCGATCTTTCCTTGCTTGACTGCCTCGGCGAACTGCTTGATGACGCCCGCCGCCAGCGCTCGAAACTCGCTCGTGGGCAGCACGCATGCCTGATCCACATAATCGCGCTGCAAACGAATCGGAATCTTCGCCAGCATGTAGGCGGAGTGGACGGGGATTTCGCCACGGTCCACCATCTTCTGTGCGTCTTTCAGCAGGTTGAGCAGACCGAGTTGCTGGCTGACCCATGAAGGCGATTTCTTCAGCAGTTGCGCCAGCTCGTCGAACGTCATCTCCGGCCGCCGCGTGAGGATGCGCTTCATTTGGCGGGCGAACTGAACGGGCGTCGTTTCGGGGCGGATCGCGTTGGCTTGGATTTGTGCGGCGAGCACGTCGTCGTCAGTGACGTTGTGCTTGATGATGCAGGGCACCGTCGCCAGGCCGATCTCGCGAGCGCACGTGAATCGGTAAAGTCCGTCGATAATCTCGTACTTGCCCGACTGCTTGGCGGGCCGGACGGAGATCGAGTTCCAAAAGCCGTGAGCGCGAATCGAGTCTCGCATTTCGAGATACTCGACCGAATCTCTGTTCACCAAACGCAGGACGGTGCGGGGCTCGCGGATGAGGTCGGTCGGAACGTTCGCCGCTTGGTCTTCCACACGCTCGCTCTGCTCCCGATTGCTAGTTCGCCCTACAGTAAAGCGACAAATCCGAGCAAAATTCAGAACCTGGAAGATTTCGGGCGTGAAGGCAAAGCTGGCTTCGGTCCAACCGTCACATTGCGCGTTGCCTGGCCGCAGCGTGAGTATTCGTGACGCCCAGTCTCACCGCCGCGGCAGCGGTGCGGAATCAGCCCGCCAGACCGGAATTCCTGAACTTCCGTCAGATTTGTCGCTTTACTGTAAGCGCCTGTTATCTCGGCCGGATTTCGCCTCCTCGCGACCTCCAACCTCTCCGGCCGCTCTTCTGACGCGAGGCTTGTATGCCCAAGATCACGGAAGCGATCCAATTCTTCTTGCGCGCCCGTCGCGATGCGCACAACGGTCCCGATCTGGTTGACCGCTGGACGGCGTGCATGGAGACGCAGGTCAATGTGGCGGCCGGTGACGGCGAGCCGGTGGCAGGCAAACGCAATACATGGACTGACGGCGTCAATGAGTGGCATGCGATACGCATTCCGCGTAATGCCAATAGCGAGCCGGAGTTCAAGGACTATGAACTGAGGTTCCCGCTTGATCTGCACGCCGAGGCCATCGGCACAACCGGCTGGGATTGGTCGGCACGGCGGTCGCGTTGGGTCGGGTTCGACTTCGATTCGATCACCGGACATGCCGCCGGTGTGGGCGTGCCCGACGAAGAACTCCAGCGGGTTTGCGAAGCGGCCAAGGCGCTGCCCTACGTCGAGGTCCGCAAGAGTACCGGCGGCAGCGGGATTCATCTCTACGTCTACTTTGACGAAGACGGCATTCCCACCAGCAACCATACCGAGCACGCCGCGCTGGCCCGCTGCATTCTCGGCATGATGGCCAGCGCGACTGGTTTTGACTTTGCCAGTCAGATCGACGCCTGCGGCGGGAACATGTGGATCTGGCATCGAAAGATGTCCGCCGCCAACGAGGGTTTGCGGCTGCTCAAGCCTGCCGAGCGGCAACTGCCACTTGCCGACCTACCGGTCAACTGGCGCGATCACATCGAAGTCGTGACTCGGCGGCGGGCCAAGATTCGCGTGCGGGCGGTCAGCGACGAACACGTCGATCCGTTCGAGGCGCTTGCCTCTTCGCGCAAGATCGTGCCACTCGATGACGGGCACCAGGCGATCATCGACGAACTCATTGCCAGCGGCTTCTCCACGGTCTGGATTCCCGACCATCACCTGCTGCAGACGCACACCAAGGCGCTTGCCGGCTTGATGGACGACGATGACAAGCGCCGTGAACTGGGCCTGATCGGTTTCTTTCAAACCAACTCCGGAGGCAAAGATCCAGGCAAGCCGAACTGCTTCATGTTTCCACTGGGCAGCGGTGCATGGCGAGTTTATCGGTTCTCGCCTGGGATCACCGAAGCGGAGACTTGGGAACAAGACGGCGACGGGTGGACGTGTTGTTATTTCAACCGTCGCCCCGACCTCGACGTAGCAGCCAAGGCGGCCGGCGGGATCGAACGTCCCAACAATCAAGGATTCGTTTTTGAGACAGCCGAGCAAGCCATCACTGCGGCCGGTGCGCTGGGTAAGCAGATCGACTTGCCGGAGAGCATGCGCGGTCGCGAAACGGTCTTGAAGAAGAACAAAGACGGCCGGCTGATTGTCGAGATCCATCGTCGCGAAGAGAACCATGAGGGCATGGCCGGCTGGGACTCGACGCTGAAGAAGGACAAATGGGTCCGCGTCTTCAATGCCCAGACCGAACACAAGAGCGACGAACTTGGCTTCACTGAATACGACAACATACTGCGGGCACTCGTCTCTCCGGCGGGCGATCGCGCGGGCTGGGTCGCCAAGGGTCACGACGGTCAGTGGGTCCGCCAACCCAAGGACGATGTGAAGTCGATCCTGCTGGCCCTGGGAAATACGAAGGCCCAGGCCGATGTGATCCTTGGCTCGGCTGCCCTCAAAGCGTGGAAGCTGGTCAACCTGCCCTTTCAGGCCGAATACCCAGGCAACCGTCAGTGGAATCTCGACGCAGCACAGTATCGCTTTGCGCCGGCCGATCTGGCAGATGATGAAGTCTCGTATCACCCGCACTGGGACCGCATCCTGCGCCACATCGGAACCGGCCTCGACCTTCCGATTCGCAAGCTCGGCTGGGCGCTGCGCGCCAACATCAAGAGCGGTCGCGACTACCTGCTCAACTGGATCGCGTGCATGCTCCGCGAGCCGTATGACCCGTTGCCGTACTTGTTTCTGTTCGGGCCGCAGAATTCCGGCAAGTCAATTCTGCACGAGGCGATCAGCCTGTTGATGACCAAGGGCGTCACATCCGCCGACCGCGCCTTGACCAATGCGAACGACTTCAACGGTGAACTGGCGAACGCGGTCCTGGCCTACATCGAAGAAAAGGATATCAGCATTGCCGGAGAGTCGGCCTACAACAAGATCAAGGACTGGGTCACCAGCCCCGTGATCTGGATTCGCAAGATGCGAACCGACAGCTACTCCCAGCGCAACACGCTGCACTTCATCCAGACCGCGAACAAGCCGGAAGCCTGTCCGATCTTCAGCGGCGATACACGGATCACGATGATATTCGTGCCGGATATCGCCGAAGAGATTCCCAAAAAGATTCTCCTGGAGCGTCTGGAGGCCGAAGCGCCTCACTTCATGCGCTCGGTTATGGACCTGACTCTGCCGGCGATCGAAGGGCGGCTCCGCTTGTCCGTCGTCGCCACACAACACAAGCGTGACGCCGAACACTTGTCGCGAAGTGCGCTGGAACGATTCATCGACGAAAAGTGTCACCACGTCCCTGGCGCAGCCATGCCGTTCGCCGAGTTCTTCGAGCGGTTTCAAAAGTGGCTGCCGGCTGATGAGAAGTCCCAATGGAATCGAAAGAAGACGGCCATCTCGTTTCCGCACGAGTTTCCACGTGGCGCAGGCGCCAAGAACCAGAAGTTCATCGGCAACATCGCCTGGCAGCCACTAGCGAGTAACGCGGAGCCGCAGCCGCCGCTCGTCGCTATCGAAGGTAAGCTTCGCCCGCAAGAGGATTAGTTCGATGCTCATACAAGTTTACAAGTACACCGGACGAGTGAGCCGCTCGGTCCTATCAGCAATGCTCGTCGCGGAAATCTTCGTTGACGAACTTCCCGCGGACCTTGGCAAGTTCGCTCGGTTTCACGGCGGTGATTTCGCTGAAATCGCCGGCGTGCCCGTCTCCTGAAGACCCTTCTCTCGTCGCCCGTCGGCTCAGGCCGATCCTGCCTTGGCGACGTTTTCTTGCGCTTTCGAGGAAAAGTATGTCCCACATAAAGACCGCGACCGTGACGATTGGCATCGGTCATTACAAACGAGTCGGCAAAGACACGTTCGGCAATTACTTGATCCAAGCTTGCTACGAGCGCGACGTGAATCTGGTCGTTCAGAAACGATCGTTCGCGTACAAGCTCAAACAGGTCTGCCACGAGCTATATGGCTGGGCCGGTCTTCGCGAGCCAGAGTTCTACGAAACCTCTGAGGGCGCGCAGCTTCGCGAGGTCGTGTTACCCGCGATCGGCAAAACGCCACGGCAGATCTGGGTGGATTTTGGCACCAAGGCGGTGCGCGATCAGGTGTACGAACCGACGTGGCTCGATTACCTGATGAAGGGGCAGCACGAACTGGACGTCATGCTCGTCACCGATACACGGTTTCGCAACGAAGCGGACGCGATCAAACAGGCTGGCGGCTATCTGGTAAAGGTCGTCCGCCCTGGATACGGCCCTGGACCAAAACTGGTTGGCGATCCGCCCGTGCGCAATCCCGACCGCGAGTTGCTTGGCTACGACGGCTGGGACTACGTGATCGGAGGCAGCGGGAAGCTCAGCGAACTCCGTCGATGGTCCGATCGGTTTGCCGTGTGGCTCACCGGCAGCGGCCCGCGACCTGAGCAGGATGCTTCCGAACGAGCAAGAAATCTGGCCGCGGAGGTCGTTGAGGATGTCTAAGACATACAGCGGACTCGTTCATCTCAACGGTCATCTACTGGCGTCGGTCGATGTCGAGACGACCGGTCGGCGTCCTGGCTACCACGAGATCATCCAGATCGCCGTCGTGCCACTCAACTCCGACTTGCGGCCGTTGGACGGCGTCCGCCCGTTCTATCACAACGTCAAGCCGATCTTTCCTGAGCGGGCCGAGACGCGGGCGAGTTACGTCCACGGGATCAAGATCGAGGAATTGATCCTACACGCGCCGGAGCCAGGCAAGGTTGCCGATCTGCTGCGGGAGTGGTGGGAGAAACTCGATCTACCGGCCGGCAAGACGCTGGTGCCTCTGGCCCATAACTGGGCGTTCGAGTCGAGCTTCCTGACCGCGTGGCTGGGAATCGACGAAAAGGGAACGCTGTTTCATTCCCACGCGCGGGACGCGATGCTGCTCGCCCTGACCATGAACGATCGCGCGGCATTCGCCGGCGAAAAGGCGCCGTTCAACGGCGTCGGCCTGGAATCGCTGTGCCGCAAGTTCAACGTCGCCAACCCCAGTCCCCACGACGCGCTATGCGACGCGCTGGCCGAGGCGGAAGTCTATCGCTCGCTGATCGTGATGGACTTGTTTTGAGGAAACTTCCGTTTTTTCCGCCCGCAGCAGCCTCCCCTCGAATGGCGGATAGGATTTGAGTTTGACACGTGCCGCATTGTGGTACAAAATACCTCCAGAGTCAAAAAAGTGGAGGTATCTTGTACCATGCCGGACGCGATCGAAACTCGATCCAACGCCGTCGAGAAAGCCGTAGCGGTATTTGAAGACAACGACGGGGTGCTGAAAATGGCGGACGCGCTCCGCGCCGGCATTCACCGCAACACGCTCTACTCCATGCTCGAACAGGGCATTGTCGAGCGACTCAGCCGCGGGCTCTACCGACTCGCCGAAGCACACCCGCTGGGAAATCCAGACCTGGTCACCGTCGCCAAGAAAGTCCCAGATGGCGTCATCTGCCTCGTCTCCGCGCTGGCGTACCACGAACTGACCACCCAGATTCCCCACGAAGTCCACGTCGCGGTGTCACGCAACAGCGAACCACCGCGACTTGATTACCCACCCATCCGCGTGTATCGGTTCAGCGAAAAGGCATTCTCCGAAGGCATTGAGAGGCCACTGATCGACAAAGTGCCAGTAGCCATCTATGACCGAGAGAAAACGCTGGCCGATTGCTTCAAGTACCGCAACAAGATTGGCATGGACACCGTTCTGGAAGCGCTACGTTTCTACAAAGACCAGCGCCGCCTGAACGTCGAGGCGCTGCTACACTACGCCTCGATCTGCCGAGTCACCACGACCATTCGCCCGTATCTGGAGTCCATTCTGTGACCAAGCGCCGAGTCAAGGATGTCGCGGCTTCTGTTCGGGCGCGGCTGCAAACCAACGCGAAGGAAACGAATCGTCCGTTCCAGGAGGTTCTCCAGTATTTTGCCATGGAGCGTTTCTTGTATCGGCTTTCCCAATCACCGCATGCCGAAAAGCTTGTTCTCAAGGGCGGCCTCATGCTCATGGCCTGGCGAGCGCCGTCTTCGCGTCCGACGAAGGACATTGACTTCCTTGCCAAGATGCCCAACGACGTCGATTCCGTCGTGCAAGTCGTTCGGGAAATATGCGACCAAGAGGTTGAACCCGATGGGCTGGTTTTTGACGCTTCCAGCTTGGAGGGACGCATCATCAAAGAGGATGCGGACTACGAAGGGGTCCGAGTGAGCTTTCGGGCCACACTGCAAAACGCGCGGATACACATGCAGATCGACATGGGCTTTGGCGACGTCGTCGTACCGTCGGTCGTCTCCATGGAATACCCCACGATCCTCGATCATGAGCCGCCGCGGTTGAATGCGTACAGCCGTGAAACAACGGTGGCAGAAAAATTCGAGGCGATGGTCAAGCTCGGCCAACTCAATAGCCGCATCCGCGACTTTTTCGATATCTGGCTGCTGGCACGGCAGTTTGATTTCGACGGTCAAACGCTCGCCGACGCTGTGCAGAGGACGTTTGCGAACCGTGGAACGGTGATCAACGTCGAACCAGTCGCGCTCACCCCCGAATTCGCCTCGGACACGGCAAAGCAGACACAATGGACTGGCTTTTGCCGAAAGTCTCGCATCGACTTCGCGCCGGAAAGCCTCCAAGAAGTCTGCGACGCGATTGCCCTCTTCATCAAACCAGTCGCGGTTGCAGTTCAAGCCGAACAGCCGTTCGATAATCACTGGCAGGCGCCGGGACCGTGGCGTAGCGCGACGCAATGACGTGCAATCCCGCCGCATCTAACCGCTGCAAGGTCCGGTGTCCACCTCGGTCTCGATCGGGTTTCCGAATTGATCGGTGAACCGCAGCGTGAATTCAAATCGGGTGTGACCGAGCGCCATCAGGTCCGCGATCCGCGAATCGGCTTGGTCTTTTCTACCCTGACAAAACTGGTCCCCCGCCGGACAATCGAACGTCCAAAACGTGGAACCGCAGGTCGGCGTTCCGAAGAACGAATCGGCCCGCCACTGCGGTCCATTTTGTTTGAAGCCGGTGCAGTTGATCTTGCCATCACGATCGACTTGACCACTGTACCCACTGTTCTGGCCGATCTCGCCGCCGCTGCCACCCGTCACCCTCAGTCGGGGTCCCGTCTGCGGATTGTCTCCGGTGATCGAATTGTAGGCTCGCCAGAACCGGCCCGACCCTACGCCTGCTCCACCGCCGAATTTCTCGCACATCACCTTCAGCCCGTCGATCTCATCGCAGAGGTTGAAATCATTCCCCGATGGCGGTAATTCACATGCCTTGGGCGCGCCCAAGGTGATCTCGCCCGTCGCGTAGGCTTCCAGCGGCAGCGTCTTGTAGATGACTTCCGGCTGGAAAACGAAAGAGTCTTCGCATTCCTGCCACGCTAGTGCGAGATTGGATAGGATTTCGCTGATCGTCTCGGCACTCCAAACGTCCTTGATCGGGTTCCACGTGATGCTGACGTTTGTCTGCGATAGCTTGGACTGAACCTCGGAGATGTCCGCCTTCGACCACCTGTGGCAAGGGCCAACTTGCGGAAGCGGCGAAATGTCAATGTCCTCGCAGTCAGTGTCCGCGGGCGGATCGGTGATCACCGCGTTGACCTGGTCGAGCAGGCCGTTCCAATCTGCGCGGGAGTAGCCCATTACTCTTCTCCCTCATCGGCCGGTGACTTGAAGGGAGAATCGCCCAATACCTTGTAGACGCGACAAGTCGAAAAGTCCGTCAGCGCGCAGCGATGGACGTAGACGCCGAACTTGTCCAGTTGCCGGCGGCACGTCTGCGTCAACCGCTCCTCGATGTCCGAGTCGAGGCTGTCGAGCAGTTCTTCCAACGAAAACTTGCTGATGACTTTGACGAGCGCGGTCTGGGCGATGTCGTTGATCGTCGTGTCAACGTCCCAGTTCCGTTCGCCGATCGCCTTCACCACGTCGTTGATCGAATAGACAACGACAGCGCCCGCCACGACCTGCTGCCGGTCCTTGGTCACCAAAGCTTGTGTGGGCAGGTTCAGCGTTTGACGTGCGATCACAATGGTGACCGCTTCGGTAGTTACGGGCCAGTACCAGTGGATACCGGCGTTCATCTCCCGCACGTGCCTGCCCCAAATCCATTTCACGCCCGCATGAGTCGCCCGCACGATAACGCGACGGGGAATCAGACTTCCCAGGGATTCGACCAGGCTGCCCAGCCAGGAAAACGCTTCGGTCATCGGCTACTCCTGGAGAAACGCCGTTCCGGCGCCCCACTTGTCCGTGTCGTCGTCGTACTTGAAGTCGAACTGGGACTGAATCTGGCGATCGTTGGCATCGACGATCTGTGCATCGGTCGCCATCTTCAGCTTGCCGCCGGTGATCTCGGCGAAGAACGTCGCCAGCGTGGCGATGTTGTTTCCGTCGCCGGCCAGATTACGTGAGTCGATGATCTTCGTCGTCGCGATGTCGATCCGTGTTGGTTCGACGACCTGGTAGAAGCCGACGTTGTCAAAGGCCGGTGTTTCAGGCCCTGGCAGCCGCTCGTCGAACAGGACGGCCGCACCGATCGCGGGAGCGCCAGGGTTTTGGTCACCGGTGTCCGAGGGGTTGATGGCGCCACGATCGCTGTTGCGTCGTTTGGCTGCCTCGAAACCGAACGGGTCGGAATTACCGTCGTAGTTGACGCGGACGCCGCGCCGAGCATCGTTGCGCGCGGGCAGTACGCCGCTGGCATTGCGGCCGATTCCAGTGCCGCCATCAAATCCCTCATTCACTTCCGGCTGGGTGGGAAAGACGAGCGTCTGATCTACGTCGGCCGGAAAACCGAAAACGTAAGGCTCCATTGTCCCAGCCTTGACCGGCGTCCAGCACTCGAAGTCCAATTGCCGCGTGCCGGAGTTGTAATCCGCCTTTTCGACGACCGACAGCACGTCGGCATTCGCAACCAGTGGCGAATTGAAGTCGAGCGTCACAGCGTCAAACGTCTCCAGGTTCAGCTTGTTCAGAGGCGTGCTGAACCGCACCTTTTTCCACGTATTGGCCATCCGGATCAGCCAGTACGTGGCGCTCTTGATGACCAGGTCGACGTTGTTGTAGATGTAGAAGTTGAATTCACGCTCCTTCGTCCCGTACTTCTTCACGTTGTGCCGCAGGATCACCTTGTTGTCTCTTTCCTGCGCACCGGTAGCCCGCCAACGGGCGACGAACTTGGTGACCAAGTCCTCGGTGCCCGTGTGGAAGATCTCCAGCGAACCGACATTCACGTCGGACTCGGTGATCGTGTCCGCGGATGCCGGCTCAGCCGGAAGGTATCGCAGGAAGAACGTATCGTTCTTGAGGATGATCGCACAGCGCGCTTGAAACGCGATCTCGTTGAGCGCTTGGAGAATCTGCTTGCGGTCGGTCAAGGCGAAATGACTTGGGTAGTTGGCCAGCCGTGATCGCACTGCATTGAACGAGGTCGAGTCGATATTGAAGTCGGTGTTTTGCTGGATCAGGTACTCCATGATGTCCACGGTATTCGGGCCGACCGACCCCTGGAACGTGACGAAGATCTGATCGTCCCAGTTCAAATCCGTACGTTTGGAAAGGGCGTCGCTCAGTTCCACGATCGTGGCAGTGATCGCCCCGTACGATTGCGTCTTGACCGTGTACAGATCTTCGGGCACGTCGATCAAGAAGCGACGGCCGTTGTTCTGAATGAACGCCTTCACGCCCTGGACCGTTCCAGGCGTGATGCTGACGACGAACTGCTGCCGCTCCGCGCTGGCGACCTTGACCTGCGCGCCCGCCTCGGCGAAAAAGTACCCCGCCGTGTCGCCAATGACGTTCCCGTTGGGAATGAAACGACTGAACCCGAACGGGCCGCCCGCAAAGAGTTGGCCGTCCGCCACGGGCGTTACCAGCGGTTCACCCTTCCTGGGATGTTCGACCGAGTGAACGACAAATTCGTCAGTTACGCCACTGAACGCGCCGGTGAACTTGGCGCCGTTGATGTCGAGCGTAATCGTTCCACGAGGAAAGGATTCGCCACCAAAGACGCGAAAGCTGTCGAACAACGGTGTTACCGTGATCGCGCTGAAGCCGTTGGATGCGAAAAACGGAGCCGCGATCGTTTTGCCTTGCTCGACGATCGACAACAGCGTATCGGTGCGGCTGTCTTCAAATCGCTGCTTGTTCGCAAGAAATCCTTCAAGTTGCTTCTGCAACTCCTCGTCGCCGGAGTTGGACGCCTGGCTGACGCTGCTAAACCCGTTGGCGCTCAGCCAGTCGGAAATCTGCTGGTCAATGAAGGAAATAATGCGATCGAGGGCAAACATGCGAAACGGCAACAGGAAGTCGATGATGCCCACCCCAGTCGCCAGCGTACCGACGTGGGGCTCATTCAGAGGAACGCCTTCCACGTGAACGGCCGTTCCGAAGACCATCGGCCAGGGCCGGCCGATCAGGTCTTCGGGGATGCCGTCGAACTGGCCTTCCTCCGGTGAGAAACCGATCTCGGCATCTTCGATCTGCGAAAGAATGTCGAAACTGACCGTGCGATCCCCTTCGCTCCACGTCACTGGTGAACTGATCTTGCCTCGAAACAGCAGGAAGCGATCTGACAACGCGAGGCCGTCGAAGTATTGGTAGACGCGCACGTCCCGCTGGTGAACGTCGTGGCTGTCGAGGATCGCTTTGATCGTCCCATCCGTGTCATCCAGCGTGACGCTCAACTGCTGCGAATCGTTGTTTCCCGACACATTGACAACGTTATCGAGCGTGCCGACCTCAAGAATCTTTCCAGGGATCGTACCGACGCTTCGATCGGCATACGGCAAAGGCGCGTCGCCGTCGATCCAGTCGACCTCGATGATCGTGATCGGCTCGCTGCCCAGCTTCTCGGCGATCTTGTTCAGAGCGGGGGCGGAAAGGTTGCGGGCCATTACTGCTTCACCCCTTCAAATTCAATCTGAATTGTTTGCATTTCGCCGCCAGGCGAGGCAACCGACCGCTTGGTCGTACTAAACTCAAACGGATTGTTCACCAGGTTGCCGACCCACACTTGTCCCAGGTGATCCGTCAGGCGAATCTTTGAGGCGTAGTACGACTGGATGAATGCGCGGAGTTCAAGCCCCTTCATGCGGCTGATCTCCATCGGCAACGTGATTCGTCGTCGGCTGCCTTTGCTCTTGACGTATGTGTACAGTGTGCCGTCCATGGCGCGCTGTGTGGAAACATCGTCCGTAGTCGCCTCGCCATCGCCGAACTGAGGATTAGGTAAGACCGAGATGGTTTGGACGGCCGGATACGGTGCGGCGAGTTCGACGCTCATGCCAACGCTCCCTCGATATCAAGGGCCGTGCTGATCTTCTTCTTGCCGTCGCGGATGATCGGCTCTTGCGTTGAGAGGATGACGCCTTTCCAAGTTCGGTTTTCCCAGTCCCGCAATCCGACTTCCTTACCGAGCGACGCTTGAATAAACGCCAGCAAGGCTTGCGCGTCATCCTCGGTTAGGCCGGCGAACTCAAGCTGCAACTGCTGAATCTTGGGCCACTGCGGGTCAGCAAAGATGACCAGCGTGCCGCCTCGCGTCTCGCGATTGATGCGCTGAAAGCTGAGGCGATCGCGATTGTTGAATTCCGGACCACGCAATGTGACGAACGTCGTCGGCGAGTCGAAGGGGAAGTACAACTCGATGCCGTCCACTTTTTGCAGCGTGGGCGCTGTCGTGGACGGCGGCGGAGGAGCGTTGGGGTCGTCCGTCGATCCGACAAACGGCGTGTAATCCTTCTCCGTCGTGTCCTTCACGAACACGACGGTCACGGTTTGGAACAGACTCAGGGGCGTGACGGCCGCTTCGTCTTGCTCAATCGTCAGCGACGCCTGTTGCTCCAAATTGAGGACGGTGGCGACGGCCTTGCCCAACGCCGCAGTTGCCGACTGGCTGAATTCCAAAAAGCTTTCGGCATCGCCGACTCGCGAAACGTCGGCCTCATCGCTGAGCGACAGTGTGCTTGTCGCGTTTGCGTCGGTGCCATCGGCGCGGACGTGGCCAGGGGATGCTGCCTGCGCAAACGACAGGAACTGCTCGATGGCATCGGGGTTGCTGAAGACAAACGCTTCAGCTTGGTCGAAAATTCCGTGGTCAACCTCGACTTCGTCGAACGACAGCGGGTCGATGGTCAGTTCGGTGAAAAAGATCGGGTTTTCGGCCGCTCGACTATAAACTCGGCTAACCGTTGCCGTTTGTGATAGCGCCAACGAGTCATCGGCCGTTGCGCCTTTGATGTTGGATGTGACGGAATCGACGAGAAACAGAAAGCTTAAAGCCGATACCTGGATCGTCGGACTGAAGCCGTCGGCTTCGTCCTCCAAGTCATCCAATTCATTTTCGGCGAACAGGTCGCGGACCAAACCACCGATCGCAACGGCGCTCAGGGGCAGTGTGCTACTGGCGGCCACACTCAACGACTGTGCCGTCGCGGCGGAATCGTCGATGACGAGATTGCTGCTAGCCGTAGCACTACGTGCGGCAACACCCGTTGCCTGTTGGGACAGGAGTATCGTCGATTCAGATTCTCGAACGATCTCGGCAGCGGATTGATCGCTGATGGACAGGACGCTGGTGGCGTCGACGTCGAACGCCGTATCGACTACTGCCGAGTCCGAGACGGCGATCGCGTTCGACGCCGAGCGACCAAACGCCGCCGTCACATTCGCATTGCCTCCCAACCCGACCGTACTTTGGGCCACCGCCGTATGAACAACGATTCCAATCGCCTGCTGCGACAAGACGACGACGGTGCTTACGCTCCGGACCACGTCGCCGATGGTTTCGTCGGTCAACGAGAGACTGCTGCCGGTGCTGCGCACGAACGTTGCGTTTACGGCGGCCGTGTCCGATAGCGCCAGAGAGTCTGTGGCGGACCGCTCAGCAACTTGGATCGCCTCAGCTACTTGGATCGGAAAGATGGTAGTCGATGCGGAAGCCGCCCGCACGGCCGCCGCGCTGGCCTGCTGTGCTAGTCCGATCGCCGAAGCTGCGATGCGAATCAGCTCGCCGTCCGCCTGATCCGCGAATGAAAGCGAATTACCGGCGCTCAACGTGCGAACCGCGCTGACAGCCGCGCCACCACTTAAAGGCAAAGCATCTGAGGCCGTTCGCCCGACCGTCTTTGCGTTCTGGGCGTCGTCCAGCAGCGAAAGGGCGTCAGATGCCGGCCGAACGAGGGTGACGTTGAGTGACGCAGTTTGGGCAGCAGAAACGGAGTTGTCGGCAACGACGCTGATCGAAGGATCGGCGAAACCGAGAACTTCGACGCCTTGCCGAGTGACTTCCAATCCTCCCGCCAGACCGCCTAACACCTCGACGCCCTGACGTGTGACTTCCAGGCCGGATGCCACGCCGCCCAAGACTTCGACGCCTTGTCGGGTGACTTCCAGACCAGGCTCCACCGCGCCCAATACCTCGATGGCCTGCCGTGTGACTTCGAGTCCGTCCACGGGAAATGGATCGGAGGCCATCACTTCGACGGCCTGCCGCGTGACCCGTAAGAGATTTTGCGGCAGCGGGTCCGCCGCCATCACCTCGACAGCCTGGCGAGTGACTCGGAGCTTGTTTTCGGGCGGCGGATCAGCGGCCATTACTTCGACCGCTTGCCGTGTGACGCGCAAGCGATTCGGCACGTTCTGTCCGAGAACCTCGACGCCCTGACGTGTCATGCGGATCAGGGCTTGCGGCGGATTAGGATCGAAGTCCACCTCAAGGCGCGGAGCATTGGACCCGATGCCGCCGGTGGTGTTATCGTAGGAGCGTGGACTGAGACGCGCATCTTCATCGACCGTATTGTCGTTGAAGATGAAGATCATCAACCCGTTGCCGGAAGTCCATCCAGCCCGATTGACGATCTCTTGGACTACGGCCGAAATATCAACCGAGTCGAATTCCTCGCCGGCCGACGGGTTGTTCGCGCCATCCCACTGGATCGTCGCCGCCGTGGTCGTTGACCAGGCAGAATCGGTAAACGTGGACGGATTTGCCGTTGCATCGTCCGCTGCGTGGCCTTCAATCCGCAGCTCAAAGTCGCTGCCGAAGAGGGTTCCGCTTTCGTGCCCCGTGAAGACGAGCTTCGCCGCGTTGATCGTCGCCCCTTGCGGGATGCCAACGCCTTGAAAACGTAGATAGGCATCGCGATGGAACGTGTCCGCGCGAGCGCCGAAAGACACGAAATTGGTCGTGCTGTTTAGCGCAGAAGGCGCTTCGCGGTATCCGTCGTCCGTGACCTGCGTGATGCGTGCGACCAGCTTGGGCATTGCCTAATTCTCGTTCTTCACGCCAAACTGCGCAGAATTGACGGATGCGATCGTCCAAGGCGTGGCTGTGTCTGGGTCCTGCTCGTGGACCGACGGGTAGGTCGTGCTGGACTCCGAATCCGCTTCGAGAAACGTTGATTCCTCTTCGGTTGTGCCGGACTTGACCAGATTCTTCGTGTCAATGACGACGTTCGGCTCCTGCACACGCGAGATCGTGTTGACCTGAACACCGAAGATGCTGCCATTGATGAGCACGAGGTCTTCGTATTGGTAGAGGTCTTTCTCGTTGGCTGCGTCCGACTCGACGTAGTCGGAGCTACTGAACGCCGGCTCGTCCACCAGCGCGTAATGGTCACTGCCGCTGCTGGGGGTCCAGTCCGTAAGATCGCCGTCTGCGCTGGGGAAGATGCCCTCGACGACAGTGTCCAGGCCAAGGAAGTCGTTGTTGCTGGCACCCGTATTGTCGAGAACGTAGATGTCGTCGATCGCGCCGAGGCCGGTGAATCCCTGTTTATTCTGCCAGCGGATGATGGTCGGTGACGAGCCAGGCAAGCCGAGCAGCGTGTCGACGCCCGTGGCGCTTAGAACGGTGACTCCATTGACCCGCAGTTCGTACTCGCCGACGGTTTGCGAGAATCTGCACCGCAGTTCGATGTAGTACCACGCGCCCGCGACAAGCATTCCCTCGGCAGCCGTCGCTTCGGTGTCGTTGAACTTGATCTTGCCGTTGAGGGCGACGCCCAGACCATTGACCTGACCGTTGGCATCATGAAACGTAAGGAAGTCGAACGCGCTCGAACCGATGTCGGCGAATTTGACGGCCAGCCCCGTGATAATCGTGTCGTCGTTGAACGTGCTGCCGAAATCTCGTTCGAACCGTGTGTTGTTATCGGTCGAGAACTGCATGGCGAAGCCGCCGCGCCGGCCGGCGACGATAAACGGCTTGTCGCTGCCGCTGGTGCTTGTGCCGGCCGTGACATACTTCGTCGCCAGCCCGAAGTGCAGATTGGACTTCGAGGTGTTGTTGTTACCGATAACGTCGCCGAACAACTCAAAGCCTTCTATCCATCGCAGTGCCATATCAGGTTCCCGCCTTGATACCGAACTGGGCGGCGTCGATTCCCGATTGGGTCCACGCCGCGGCTGTGTCGGGGTCCTGGGTGAGAATCCGGCCAATGGTCTGGTAAGTGTCCGACGCGACATTGACCACCGAGCCGTCGTCGGTCGTCGTGCCGCTCTTCACCGGAAACTGAACGTCAAGGTCGCCAGGACTGAGAGTAATCTTCACGTCCGTGTTCACCTGGACCGCCAGGATCGGCTCGGCGGTGATGGTCGAGAGATCGGTGTACTGATACAGGTCTTGGGCGTCCTGCGTGTTGGTTTCGACGTACGTGGCGTCGTCATCGGCAGGGTTGTCGTCCACCATGGCGGAGTTGTCTGTGCCGGACTGGGGAGTCCAGTCGGCCGCATCACCTTCGGCATTCGGAAAGACCGCCTCAATGACGACGCGGCCGAGGAAGTCATTGAAGTCGGGGCCGTCCTGATCGCACACGTACATATCGTCGAACTGCTGGCCACTCCGCTGAAACGTGAACTGAACGATCTCGGAAACGCCGTCATCGAATCCATCCGTGTCAACGCCGGTTGCGCTCAGCACGATTTGGCCGTCCACACGGATTTCGTAGTCGCCGTTCGGCGCATCGGCGACGCGCGTTTTCCATTCGATGAAGTGCCAGGTGTTCAGCGAGAGGACGGGACTGGCCGTTTCCTCAATCAGGTTGGAGAAGAGACCTTCCAGCCGCAGCGTCCCCGTGCTGGTGACCGTGATTTTCGCATTTCCCGTGTTCCGGCCGATCGTGACTATGGGGTTGCCACTGGTCGGGAACGAGGAGAACTTGACTGCAAAGCCAACGACCCATTCGTTGTCAGTCGGCGTGTTCCCGGTGCCCAGCGAAAAGCTGAAGGTTCTAGCGCTGCTGACTGTGCTCTTGAGCGAGAAGCCGGCACTGCGACCCGCGTCGAGTTCCGTGTCCGCAAGATTGTGGGCGGTCGATGACACGCCTTTCAGATCGCTGTACTTGCGCTGCATGCCGTTTTGCACGTCCGTCGCACCGCCGGCACCCACCGTCGTGCCGAACGTCTCGAAACCTTCCATCATCAACAGCGCCATCGTGCTTACTCCTAGTCCTTCTTGAAACCGAACTCGGCATTGTCTACACCCGCCGGTGTCCAGGGGGACAACGAATCGGGGTCTTGCTCGAAAACACTCGCCACGGTCGCAAAGTTTACGTCGTCCGTAACGGACACAGCGACGTCCTCATTCTCCGTCGTACCGGAACGGGCGACGTTTCGGAGATCCTGATTATTGATCGTGGTCTTGCGCGCGTCCGTGTTGACCTGGACTCCGAAGATGGCCGATTGACCGCCCGTGAGATTGCCATAGCCGAACGTTTCTTTCGCGTCCTGCGTTGTGGTCGTGAGGCTGTCGGTACCATCCAGATCGCTGGGGTTCTCGTCGATTACGGCAAAGTGGTCGGTGCCGGTGCTCGGCGTCCACTGCGACGAGTTGCCATCCGAAGTGGGCAACAGCCCTTCAACAAACACCGGACCGAGGAAGTCGTTATTCGCGCTCCCGTCGCCGTCACAGATGTAGATGTCGTCCAGAAATTGCCCGTCACGCTGGCAACCAAACTCAATTAGGCTGGCGGGCGTTCCTGTGTTGACTCCGGTCCCGCTGGCGGACAGCGAACCATCGACGCGAAGTTCCCAGCTACCACTCGATGCGTCGATGACGACCTTCAGCTCGATGTAGTGCCACACGCCGTCAAAGAAGACAAACGTTTCCCCGCCGGCATCGCCGCTAGAACCGAGCGTTGAAGATGATCGCTTGACAAAGATCTGTCCTGAAGCGTTTGTCTCCAATTCGAGTGAATTGAAGATTTTCATGATGTCGCCGCTGTTGGCGGTGTTCCCCTTCATGGCAAATCCGACGATCCACGTCGTCTTTGTCGACGCGAATTGCCTGCGAATGAGCACACCAGAGTTGCCTTGACACTCCAGGCTTTTGCCAAGCACCCGCCCAGGCTGAAGGTAGGCGGCGGAGCTAAATACCGTGGTAACCCATTTGGCGCTGAGGCCGTTTTCGAGCGCACTCTGGCTGGGAGCGCCCGTCGCAGTGCCGAAAAGCTCAAATCCCTCGATCCAGCGTAAGGCCATTTCGTCCATCTCCTGTCGTATCTATGAAAAACCGACCGGGCGCATCGGCGCATCGGTCGGAGTAGCGAGGGAGATCGCTTACGCACTCACCGTGTACGTGACCTTCAATTGGTCACCGTTCTGTACGGGCACGTCGCCGCTGCCGAACAGAGCAGTCGCCCAGAGTGTCGAGCCGACCGCATGATCGCCTTTGGTCTCCGGTGCGGTTCCGCCACCGACAACGAACACGCCTTTCACCGTGCCCGAAGCCGTGACATCGAACACGACGGGCGAACCGTTGGTAATCGACTGGCTGGCCGCCGGATCGGGTGTCCAGGCCGGCCGCGTGAGGGCACTGTCGCCGTTGCCGGCGTCGGTGTAGTCCGTGAATTCGTCCCAGCCATTCCCTGCTTGATTGATGTCATCGTAGATGTCGCCCGAACTCAACGAGGTGAAGTTGAGGTCGTCGATCAGGCCAAGATACCAGGTGGTGACCTGGGTGGCGGCGTCGAACTGGGCGTTAAGTAGCTGGTCCTTTCCCTCGTCCGTGATTCCGTTGGGAAACTGGTATTCGTTGATCCGCTTTCCGCCGCGCCAGTGCTCGACGCGAAAATGGCCGCGCGGGTCCAACTGGGAAGCCGGATGGGCGGGTTCCGAAGCGGCGCGGCGCACCAACTCGACGCCCGCCGTTTGCTTGACGTTTAGACGGTTCATAGGGTTCTCCAAGAGGGGATGAGAATGAGAGGTGTGGCGGGCGCTCGACGGACGAACTGTCGAGGCGTGTTGGGCTTGCCTCAGCGACGGCTGCCGCGAAGAGGGACTAGAGGGTCGAAGTGCCACGCCGCAGTTCGCGTCTGACGCCGGCGGCGATGGATCGAGCGGACTGGCGGCTGGTCTGTCCGCCTTGGACGGTGACGTTGATGTCACCGATGTTGGTGACCGGCCCACCTTCCTGCCGGAACACCGGTTGAACGCCAGCGTTAATGGCGACCAGTTGCGAGAAGAACTTGCGGGTGGCCCGCGCGTTCACCACGAACTCACCAGGCGAAAGCATGGCGGGAACGGTATCCGTGCCGCGTGGCGCAAAACCACCGGCTTGAAACCGCCCGACGGCTCCACCCTTTGCGAATCGGGGCACCAGTCCACCTCTGGCGGACGCCACCGCCGGAGCAGTGGGGATCGCGATCTGGCCGCTGGCGCGAGCCATGCGTTCGAATGCGGCTGCCGCGGCTTGCGCATGGGTGGCCAGGTTCTGCGACGGCGTCTGAAGCGCACTCAAGTTGCTTCGCAGTTGTCCGGCGCTTGCCGCCGACCCGCTCGTGCTGTTTTGCAGCACACGGATGAAGTCAATTGTCTCCTGTAGCCGCTGCGGCCCTTCGCCGCCACGCAGGAACGGATTGCCTTCGAGTTGCTGACGCTGCTGTAGCGCCCGCAAGAGGACCTCAAAGTTTTCCGCAACGGGGCCGGCCCTGATTCGCTCGATGACGCCGGCCGCCCGTCCTGTGAAGGCGCGCTGCTGGAAGAAGGCGTTGGCCCGATTGAAGAGGCTCTCGAAGCTTTCCTTCGTCAGTTCGTTCGCTTCAGCGAGCCGAATCATCTCGAATGTGATCTGGTTGATCACGCGGTCGAGATCGGTGCTGCCTTCAAAATTCTTCGGGTCCGTGAAAAACGCCAGCAACGAATCACGGTCGCGAGCGACATCCGCTGGAATTCTGGCGTTATCCGCGATCTGCTGGAGCGTTGTCTTCAGTCGCTCGTTGAACTTGGTGACGGCCGATTGCTGCTCCTCAAGCTGGTCCCGCAAATCGAACTGCTCGCCAAGCACACGGGCCAGATCGTTTGGGTTGGTCGGGTCGCCAGGAAACGCCCTTCCGGTCGTCGCTTCGAAAACCACGGCGACGTTGACCTTGGCCTGCACATTGTTGGCAGCGTCGCTGATCTGCTTGTTCAGATCCGCCAGCGCCTCCGGCGCGACGCGAAGCGTCTGGATTTGGACCGAGTCAAGCTCGCGGTTCAGCGTCCGTCCCAGGTTTGTCAGGTTGATGATCTGGGCGGCGTCGATCCCCTGGCTTGCGAGGGCAATGCGCCGGAACTCGCGAAACGCTTGTTGGAATTGACGAACACGCTGCGCACGCTGCTCGCCGGCGAGCGGAGCGCCTTGATCGTCAAACAGGTTGCTCGATTCCGCCAGCCTTTCCGACAGGACTTTGAGCCGGTCGAGGTCTCGTTTGGCCTTTTCTGCCCCGCGTGCTGCTTCGGCGGCGCGCTGCCGCTGATTCGCGGTCAGTCTCTGTTCGGCCTCAAGCTGCAATTGCAGGATGCCGCGGACCCGCGACGCTGCCTGGAATTCCAGATTTCGGCTGCGTGCCCGCTCAGCAATCGCTTCGGCCTGCTGTGCGAAGGCGGTCGCGCGCTCGAACTGCGCGTTGGCGTCGGTGACTTCCTGCGACGTGGTTGCCCGCGAAAGTAAGTCGGCGGCGCGAGCGGCAATTTGCTGGGCACGCAGGCTGACGCGGGCAAATTGCTGCTCTTCCGTCAGCCGCTCGGCCAACCGCTTGCTGTTGCGGTTGAAGGCGTCATCCGAGAGTTGGTCGCGAATTGAAATCGCCCGCCGCCCAGACGCAGTGATCTGGTCTTCCGCGTCATCTTGCGATTGCTGGAACCGGCGGACCTGCTGCTCTTGCAAATTGATGATGTCGCCCGTCGTTCGCCGAACATTGCTTACCAGCCGGTCGTTCGCAATTTTGGCGGAGTCAACAACCTCGAAGTATTTGGCTCTCTGCTCGGCGAATTGACGGTTCACCAGACGGCGAATCTCATCGGTCGAGTCCTTGATCTTCTGGACCCGCTGGTCTTCCAGTGTGTTGAATTGGTCGAGCGCTTCCTCAGCCGCCTTGCGTCGCGCTTCGTTTGCATCGGCAAGTTGCTTGTTGACAAAGTCACCAATGAAGTCGCCGAGGCCCTTGGCCAGCCCCACGGCCGCCAGTCCCAAGGTGAGACGCGAGAGGGATGCGGTGAGCAGACCGACATCCTTGGCCGTGGCACGAGTGACGACTCCGGCAATCGCGGCCTTTGCTCCGAAGGCGGCCAATCCCAATGCCGCAGCGCCCACAACTGGAACGAGCGCCTTGCCGGCCGACACCAGCGTGTCCACGCCGCCGACCACCTCGAAGAAATCGCCGGTAGTCTTCACCAGAGCGCGGCCCAGTTCGACGGTGAAGAAGTTCTTCAGCTTATTGAGATCTTTCGTCACCCGCTCAAAGTCGGTGTCCTGGATCTCCTTAAATTGCTGGTTGAGATTCGAGAGGTCCGTTTCCTGGATCTTGTCGATCCCTTCGGTGAATTTGACCAGGCCCTCACCGGTCAAGCGGATCACGCCATTCAAGCCGCGCACGCGCGGGAACAGCTTGGCCAGTTCCGTCGTCGAACCGCCGGCTGCCTCGGACAGCGCCACCAACGTGCCTCGCAGACCCAACGTGGCGATCGCCTGTTCGCCGGACTCGAAACCCAGCTTGCGCAACTCCCGTTGCATGTCCGTCGTGGGCTTGATGAGACCGGTAAAAATGCCGCGCAGTTGTGTCGCGGCCTTAGCCGAATCAACGCCGCCGATCGTGATGGCGGCGAACGACGCCAGCAATTCATCGAGCGTGACGCCCAGAGCGTTGGCCAGCGGCTGCACACCGCCGAGCGTGTTCGCCAACTGCGTACCGGTTGTTCGACCGAGTTCGATTGTCTTGAACAGTTTTGCCGCGATCGTATCGACCTGTTCGGCGCTTTCGCCGAAGGCGTTGATCGTTCCGGTCAACAGATTGACCGCGTCTTCCGTCGTAGTGACCGCGACCTTCGAGAACTTCAGCGCGGACGAAAGAACGCGAACCTGATTCGATGTACCCTGGATCTGGTTGGAGATGACCTGATAGAGACCCTCGCCCACGTCACCCAGCGGCTGATTGAAGGCATCGGACAGGCCGCGCACGATGCCTTCGAGTTGCGACAGATTCTTGATGGTCGAAATCGTCCGGATTTCGGCAATCTGCCGCTGGAACTCGATCGAATCGTTGAACGCATCGCCGATTGCATTGCGAATCCGTGACAGCGCGCGGACGATGATCTGCGTGGCGACGACGCGCGCCAACGTCTCGAACGAGACGGTCAGCGTCTTCGTCGTCTGATCGCCGGTTTTCTGCAGCCGCTTGTACGAGTTTTCAAGCCGCTGCAGATCATCCGCGATACGATTGCGAACGCCGGTGAAGTTCTGTCCCAGGTTATTCTGAACCCGGCGCACTTCATTCAGCGACAACCCCGACTTTTGCGCAAATTCGGCGACCCGCGTGGCGGCACTTTCAAAACCGCGCTTGAACCGAGTTTCGGCCGCCTTGGGAATGTCGTCGAACTTTGCCTTGACGTTATCGAGCTGCGCTTGAATGTCTTGCGACTGCGAAGCAACTGTTTGACCCAGACCGCCGCCCACACCCGCGCGGCCCCGCGCCTGATTCACGCGATCCAGCGCGGCGAACGCTCGATCCGCCTCGGTTTTGATCCGTTTTAGCGCACCAACGGTCTTGCCGGCGTCTTTGTTGAACTGATTCAGGCCACGGCCGGTGCCACCGACCGTCTTCTGAAACTTCTCCATGACCTTGTCGAGTTCACGCAGCGTGTTGAGCGCTTGCGCAGCATCGAAGCCGAGCTTTTGCGTGATTTCCGACATGGACTAGACTTTGACGACGACCGTCTTGAAGTGACGCCTTGGATCAGGAAGAGAGGCGCGCTCGGCGATTCGCCGAAACGCCTTGACGCCGGCCTCTTGAAACTTGTAAGGGCCAGGATTGAGCAGACGTGCGAAGAGCGTCGCGTCGGGCGAGACGTTGGCGTTGTTCAGTTCGTTGTAGATGAGGTGGTCGAGCGTGGTTCCGTACTCGAAGTGGTACGTGCCCGCCTGCCGGTCGATTGCCAGACCACCTTCGCTGTTTCGCATTCCTTCGGCGCGACGATCCGGCGCGATAGGCCGGTGTCCAGCCGTCAGCGCGAAGTTGACCGACCGGGCAAGTTTGTGAAACGTGGCGACCGACGCGCCGCTCCACACGGGAATGAGTGAAACGACCGTCGCGTCAAGCCACTGGTGCGCGGCCTCGACGATCAACTCACTGAACCGCTTGTGCAGTTCCGCTCGATACGACGCGAGATTGACGCGCGGCGCGCGGAGAGTCCCTTTGAACTTCATGGTCAGCAGCCTTCCCCAGGTGCATCAGCGGCTTTTCTTCGACCGACTGCGCCGGGGCGTCCCTGCCCCTGCCAATTGAGCTTCCCGCTCCGCTTCGTCGTGATCGCGAATCTGGTCGTATGCCAAAATGAGCGCTTGGGTGTGGACCCCGTTTTCTTCCCAGGATGGTTTCACGCCTGGAGGTCGAATGCCTAGGCGCTCGCAGGCTCGCCAGACGGCGTGCTCTCCGGTTCGGTTGGGAGGCCAGAGGATTCGCCGCTTTCCTGCTGCTGACCACGTAGAAAAACCTTGCGTGCCCGTTCCAGCTTTTCTTCATCGAGACAGTTCGCTTCCCACACAAGCTGTGTGATGCGGTTGATCTCGACCTGTGAAAAGCCAGCCTCACGCAGATCGGTTTCCCAGTTCGTCCATGTCTTGGGACTGTCGGGATCGACCGTGTCCCACTCGATGTCAGACGCTGCAAGCGTTTTGATCGCCATGTAGGCCATGCGGCGACGTCCGTGGTGCAGCATTTGCGTTTTCCAATTCTCGTCGCCTTCGTTGGGTTCCCAGCCGTCCTTGGTCAACTTGCCAGGCGGCTTGGGCTCAGGGCAGAGCGTTTCGAACTCATCCATGTCCGGCACGCCCACGGCGCGAAAGACGACTTGCTGGTCGCCACGTGGAAGCACAAGGATGTGTTCCTTGGGTAGTGATTGTGGATCGACGCCACCAATCTTCATTGCGTATGTCTCCCTCGAAAAACGTGAAGAGAATGCGGGGCGACGGCCCATCCGTGCGAATGCACGAGTCAGGCGGCCCTGCTGACGAGAAGCCGCGGATTACGACTGGTCTTCACGGCTGACCGTCGGTTCGATCGCGTTACAGCGGCCGGTCGCAGAGATGGTCGCTTCGTCGAGATCGAATTCGAGCGTATCGGGCCGGAAGTCGGGAAAGATGGTCCGTTCAAGCTGGGCGCCGCCGCACGGCGGGACGTGTTCGACTTCGATGTCCACGGCAAAGGGCTCGCAGGGATCGGCCGACGAACTGACCCATTCGGCCGCGCCGCCCTTTCCCTTGATGGCGTCCACGGGCGTGATGCTCTCTCCCGTTCCCGTCGTGACAAACTCGTACACGAAATCGAGATTCACATCCATCGGCACTTCGTCGCCTTCGCGAACCGTATCGAGCGATCCACGGTCCAGTTCGTATTCATACTCCTTGTTCTCGGTGTACGTCAGGTTGCCATCGCCGACCTTGACGTCGATCTGCTGCGGCAGAAACGTAATCCCGTCGCCCATCGTCGGAACGTCGCCCGTCGGAATGGCGGGCGTGAATTCGATGTTGGTTGTGGGACCTGCACCGGCCGGCGTTCGCGCCGTAACGGTGTGGACCGTGCCGCCGGTGCTGCCGTCAATCGTGAAGCGGGCGCCGATGGGGACAAGGTCCGTGTCGTCCGAGTTCAGAACAACCGTGTCGATATCCAAGTCGGTGTCGCCGGCCGCTGGGGTTGCCTCGTTGATCGTCGCCGTGCCCGCGAGTCCATCTTTGATTCGGATCGTGGCATGGCGCAGTTCGATACGTGCCATGTGCAAGAACTCCTGTTAATTGCAGAGGTAGATTTCAAATCGGGCGTCGACGGCCGATTGGCGAACGCGCTCGTCTCGGCCGATTTGACCGAAGTGAAAAACGGTGACGTTTTCACGCCTGCCGCGGCGGGCAGTCAGACAGCCAAGCGAGGTTCCATCGTCGCCAGGTGCGTTTCCGAACCGGAAGATGGGAATGGGCTGGCTTGCCGCTTGTTGCAAGACGCCAGCCTGTTGCACAATGTCGTAGGCGTTCTTCGTCTGGCCACCCATGATGCTGGTGAGCAGCAAGTTCACATCCAGCCAGACACGGAAGTAGCCCGCGCTAATTTCGCGAATGGCGGGACCGTTGATTCTCAATTCAACGTGATCCGCTGCACGGATCTTCTCGGCTTCCCGTTCATCAATCCCTTCAATGAGGATGGGAAGGTTGATGCCGTCTGCTACCGTCTTGAAATAGTCGCCGATCGACGCAAAGAACCAGCGGGGCCAATTGGGATCGGGTGTACTCATCGAGTGTCCAGAACCGAGCGCCGGCGGAAGGTGTCTTCGTCGGCCTACTGTGGCGCCGAGTCGGCGGCCAGCGCGATGAAGTTGTCGGCAGCGACGGGAAAGATCTGTTCGGGAACCCGCCCCATGATTTCCTTGCCGATCAGGACCCAAGCGGCAGCGAACTCGAATTCGTTGATCGCTTTGATCTCGTACCGGCGGTGGTTGTAGACGAGCCAGTCGTCGTTCGTGAACAGAAACCCCGCCGGCAAGTCGCGCGTGTCGATGATGAATTGGCGGACGCCGGCGTCAAAACTACCGCCATAGACGAACGCCTTGTTGGCGGAGATTTGCGAGATGCTTTGGATTACTTCGCGGCTGATCTTGACGGGCAGAATGATGGCGCGATCGACGACAAAGACGTTCTTGTCGATTGTCTTGTCGCCGGTGCGGACATCGGTGCGCGAGTCGTTGAGCCGATATACGCTTACCGTTCCGCCGTACTGCCTTTTCAGCATGTACAGGTTGTGTTGTATCCGGCGCGTCAGACTGCGATTGACAACGGTCACAGATCGAGCTTCTTTTCCAGACGTGTCATGACCGCCGTGTTCTCGGTGATGACCTTGGTACACTTCTCGACCATCGGCAGGATGATCTGCCGCTGCTCGTCTTCGAGCGCGTCGATCCGCTGGCTCATGCGGTCTTCGCGCCGCCAATCACGCCAGATGAAGAATATGACGGCGATCAGCAGCGGCCCGAAGTGCCTACAGAGCCACATGAGATCCTCGAAGTCGCCCATGATGCAAAACCCACAGTGAAGGATCGGAGTATGAAGAAGGGCGCCCGGCGCGGCATGATCCGCGCCGGGCTGCCCTATCGTGGCGGAGGAGAGATCAGCCTTGCAGTACAACCGCCTGGTCCACGTCGAGAACGGCGACACCCGCGAGGATGTCCATGTTCACGACCGTACCCTGCTTGATCGAGTTGTATTGCATGGTCACACGCATGGCGACGTTGTTGTGCAACGCCCCAGCGGCCATGACGCCCAAGCTCTGGTTCGGCAGAGCCAGCGGGCGAGAAACCAACGCGATCGCGTCTCGCTGGAAAGCCCAATTGAAGGCACCAGCGGGACCAGGGAACGCCGGATCATCGTCGGCCAGAGCCGCTTCCAGCGGACGATCGAGATAGATCACGCGATCGGCGCCCGACGCCTCGGACTCGATGACCGTGTAGGTATGGCGAGTGCCACCCGTGCCGAACGCCACCAACTGGCCGATGTGCAACGGTTGGGTGAAACCGTCGATCGTGATGCCCTTGGTGTACCCCTTGGGATAGGCACCTTGCACATCCTGCTTCTTGTAGACCGTGATGGCGGCGCCCGCAGCCGTGGCGAACTTGTTCGCCTCGTTCAGCGTGACATCGGTCGTGTCACCAGCACCCGCGGTTCGAGCCGTGATGTGGGACGGCTGGTCGTTGCCGACCACTACCGCGAACTCGCCAACCACAGCTTCGTAGCCGGTGATGGTGACTGCTTGCGAACCGCTGCCGCCAATGCCCAGGGCATTGGTCACGGTACCGGTGGCAACGTCGCTGGTGCCGGCCGCGATGTCGTTCACGTTCTGGTCCATGAACGTATCGAAGCCGAGGATACGACCCAGCGTCGCATTCTCCAGGGCGTTGCCGCCATCACCCCGACGTTCGGCCGAGATGAACAACTCGTTCTTGAGCAACGACGTTTCGCTGGCCGAGCCGAGGACCAAACGACGGCCCTGAATCGGCGCTTTGTTGTCGTTGAGGATCTTGCGAGCTTCGAGAACGTAGTTCTTCGAGTTCGTCTCGTCCAGGTTCAGCAAGCGACCGACTCGGTTCGCCGGTCCGCCCAGGAACTCGTGAACGCGGCCGAGGATGGCGCGATCGACCGAGCGGGCGATGACCTGCATCGCCGGCAGCATGTAGATCGTCACCAGTTCCTGGAACGACTTGCTCGCTTCACCGTCCTTGATGATGAACGAGTTGTAGAAGTGCTGATCCAGCGGAACCTGCACGTTCGTGCTGGTCGCATCCTGCTGTTCCACGTCGTCGTTGTCCGTCTTTCGACGGATTTTGAAGTTTCCGGGCCGGCGCGTGTTCACCACGTCGCCGAACTCGGCCACTTCGTCCTCGAAGTCACGGTGGACCAGCATGGCGGCCACCATGTTCTCTTCGAGCAGGACGAGTCCTTCCTGCGCCCACAACTCAGGGATGTAGGCATCGTTGTCGTTGGCGTAGCAGCTTGCGACTGCCACGGACAGGTAAACGTGATTCATCGTTGCTTGGTCTCCACAAGTAGAGATGGATTGACAAAAGGGAAAACAACCTACCCCCGGTGACTTAGCGATCGGCCTTGGGCTTCAATCCGAGCAGTTCCGGGTTCTTCTGTCGGATTTCGCGGTACTGACCGGGCGAAAGCTTTCGCACGTCGACCTTGCCGTTGGCGCCCGGTTGTAAGCCACCGGTAGCTGAATTCCCCCCGATGCCGCTGACGACGCCGGACTTGAAGAGGTTGCCGTAAAGCTCCGGCAACTCTTTCATCCGACGGACGGCCTCTTCGGGAGTCCTTTGGGTAATGATGTCCTGACCGGTCTCCGCGTCCTTGTCGGCGAAGTCGATCATCACGTCGAACGATCCCAGACCATTGCCCTTCTCGTCGGCCTTCTCTTTCATGTTGGCATGGCCGCGCAGGAGCGTGACGATCTGCGAAGGGCTAAATGCCTCATTGACAACCGCGGCGTCCTGGATCGAACGAGAGATCGTCTCGTTCTCGTACATCTTCCACGTCTTGGTCGCTCGCTCTTCGGCGGCGGACAGGCGCTGCGTGTACTCCTCTTCGAGCTGCTTCTTCTCGTGCGCGAGTTGCTGTTCCTTGGTTCGGAACTGTTTGCGCAGATCTTCCAGGTCAGTTTCGAGCTTGGCGCGCTGCTCGCGACTGAGGCTCTGGTTTTGCAGCAACTCTTGGTATGACTTTTCCAGCGATTCGTACCTCTTGGAGTGTTTGCGACGATCGTCGGCCAGATATTTGTTGACCTCTTCCTGAGTGAACAACTTGTCGGCGTCGCTGCCGCGGCCCGATCCGCGCGGAGTCGGTTTTTTCTGCCCTCCGCTGCCCGCGCCGCTACCACCGTGCCCTTCATCGTCGTTGTCAAAGGAACTGCCGCCGTGGTCGTCGCCGGTGAGATTTCCTTGGCCACCCTCTTCGGCGCCATCGCCACCATCGCTGCCTTCGGCGCCAGGGCCGTCTTCGTTGTCGTAGCACGAAATGAGCGCGCAGGATTTGTACAGATCGGTCAACATTGTGTCTTTTCCCTTCAGGAAACCCTACTCAGTCGAATTGCGTCGTCGTCCCGTAGGAAGGGGCACAGATAGCGCCACGCGAGTGCATTGGGGACGCCGTTCACGATGTGTTCAATCGGAACCTGGTTGCGGGAGTAGGTAGTCCGCACCGACGCATACCCTTGGCTTACAATGCCAAGGTTTTCCAGTTCAAGTTCAGGGTCTTTGCCGTCCAGCAAAGAGTGCGCGATCTCGTAACAGGCGATACGGATCGCTTCTGGGACTTCCGTGTCTGCGCCGCGCGGAAACTCCAACACTTGCGCGGCTTCCGCTTCGCGAATGGAGTTCAGGCTTGCGCCGGGGTCCGTCTGGAGCAATTCGTTGACGCTGCGCTTCCGCCCTTTGAAGTTCAACGTGTCGATGATGATGGTCGCCGCACGCAGGGCGCGCGGCCGATCGACGGGCTTGACGGCGGACCATGCTTGTTCGTGCAGCCGCATTTCAAAGTAGTCGTTGGCTTCCTGCACTGAGCCGTAATGTTCCTGCGAAATTGACATAGTGTGCGAACCAAGTTGGCTTACAGGAACGACCCGCCGAAAACCGTATCGGGGACGTTGGCGGGCGACTTGGTATCGAATCGAAGGACTTCACCGTGAAAGCCGCCGGGCCGAATGAAAGGCACAAAGTAGATGTACTGGCCGTCGAAGATTCCTCCGACGAATCCGTCGGGCGCCGTGCCCACTCCGTTGGCACCCGGATCGAAGGCCGACCAACTGGCTGGCGAGCGGAACGATGCACGCGTATCCAACCGGACGACCTCGCCGTGGAAACCGGACGAGTTGAAAAATGGGATGAAATAGACGTGCCGGCCGTCGAAAACGCCGCCCCAAAACCCGCGTGTATTCGTCCCGACGCCCGCCGTGCCCGGATCATAGTTCGCCCAGCTACTCGATGCGTCGAACGGGGCGTGCGTATCGTAACGCAAGACTTCCGAGGGCACGGTCGTACCATTTCCAAACGGCACAAAGTAAACGTGCCGGCCGTCATACACGCCACCGACAAACGCCTTGGGATCGACTCCAACGTCATTGGCGGCAGCGCCGAAGGCGGACCAGCTTGCGGTGTCAGCAAACACGCCTTGCGTGTCGTATCGCAGCACTTCCGCGCTCTGACCGGCACCGTTGACGAAGGGCACAAAGTAGATGTGCCGCCCATCGAAGACGCCACCGACGAACCCGTCAGGGTTCGATCCTACTCCGTTCGCTCCGGCGTCGAACGAGGACCAACTTCCGGACGAATTGAATGCCGCCTGGGTGTCGTACCGCACCACTTCGCCGTGCGGCGCAGGGTGTAAGCTAGGTACGAGGTAGACGTAACGGCCATCAAACACGCCTCCGATAAAGCCTGTGGGAGTGGTGCCTACGCCGCCGGCCGCCAGGTCAAACGTCGACCACGCGCTTGGTGAATTGAAAGTTGCCTGGGTGTCGAGCCGTAATACTTCGCCGTGATATACGCTTCCGGCGCGATTCGGGACGAAGTACACGTATCGGCCGTCAAAGACTCCGCCGGAAAATCCTTTGGCGTTCGTCCCCACGCCGTTGGCGCCAGGGTTGTAGGCCGACCAACTGCCGGTTGAAGTGAATGCGGACTGCGTGTCGTATCGGAGAACTTCGCCGGATGTGAAATTCAGGTTGGGCACGAAGTAAACGAAACGGCCGTCAAACACTCCGCCATAAAATCCATCAGCCGCTGACCCTACGCCGTTGGCACCCGCATCGAACGTAGACCACTTCGACGTGTCGTTGAACTGCTGAAACGTCGTGACACCAGGCGTTCTCCGATCTATCATCAGCGAACCGCCAAATCCGTGCGCTCGACGGTCCCTTAGAAGATAGAGTGTGTGCAACAGTGAGCCCTCTCGCTCGGTTAGATTGCTACCCAGAACACTTTTTGACTGGCCTGATCGGCGATGACCCACACTTTTGCCAGGTCGTCAACGGGAACGAAGAGCCCGTCTCCTGGGCCTAATGGAAAGCCGTCTGTGCCATCGTTCGTACCGGCGGTAACGGACTGAGACGTGCCAACAAAGACCACTCCGAGATTGTCGGTGGCTGCCACGACTTGGGCGCCACGCAATAAGGGACGCGCGTTGGCGATCACTTCAGCCGTCGTTCCGACGACCTTGGCCGCATGAAAGAACTCCGGGGCGCTATCGCTGCCGATATCCACGACGGACATTTGATCTCCCTTTACCTGTCTTTGCCTTCACCGCGAACACGCGGTTTGGTTGTGTCTTGAAGGGTCGTGTCGCGGCTTTCGGCCTTCTCCTCGCGGCCTGCGTTGGCCGGGTCGGGTGACAGATCGTCGATGCCGCGTGCCGCTGGGTCTCCGCTTCCATCGCCAGTTTGGCCCTGCACCTGCGCGATGCGGACAATTCGGGCCGAGTGGTCTTCGCGAGCGATAAGGAACTCGTCGTCATCAAAGCCCAGAGCCATCGAAGCCGTTTTCTCGCCCACCAGGCCGGCATCTTTGGCGTCGATGATGGTTCTCGGATCGCTGGTCGTGAACGGCGATGTGTCAATCTCTCTGTGGATCTTCTCGATCCGTTCCACACCGACTTTTCCGCCCAGCAAGACGGTCACAATGTTCTTGGCGATCTCCCGCTTGATGGTCCGGCCAGGAACGGTGGTCATCAAATCCGACAGCTTGTTCGCTTCGTCGATCCGATCCGCGTCGGTCTTGAGGCTGTAACGATCCGGGTATTTGACCGTCGCGACCTTGCGCCGCTCCGGACGACGTTCCTCATAGGCGGCCCAAAACTCCGCGATTCTCCGCTCCGCACTTTCCAGGACGAGACCGATGAACGAGAGGCCCGCTTCGAGGCCCTGGTTGTCCATCGACTTCGACTCGGCCGAGGCCCGTGTCGCTAGATTGACGACGGCGAGGTTGACCAGCTTTCGTACGTCCTCTTCGAGCTTCGTCTGAAGTTTCAGTGAAGCGTCGAGCGGTTCGGACGATGGATTGATGAACGCCGGTTGTTGCGCTTTGATGTCGTACGCGCGTCCTTGTGTGGAGCCAACCTTGATGTCGGTGTCCGTCGAGCCCTGGCCACCTTGCGTGGCTGTGCCGTCTTCACTGGCCGCGTGTTTCAAGTGGCCGCCGACCGCCCGCATGTCTCGCTGTTCGACGTAGAACGGGAAGTTGGCCTTGAGGGCATAGTTCACGTCGCTCGAACCGAGGTTCAAGAGTGCGATTTGGTGATGGCAAACGTCTTTGATCAGACTGTCGCCGATGTCGAGCATCACAAACGGAATGCGCGACAATTCGAGCTGGACGGGTCCTGCCGGGTTACCGTCGCGATCCGTCTCCTCGCCGTTCTCGTTGAAGAACTGCAAGTTGACACGGCCGGTTTCTTGGTCAATCCAGAGTAAACGAAAACGGTGAAACGTTTGCAGAGGCAGCAGAGTTCGTTGGTCGAAGTGTAGACACGTGTCTTGAAGCAGCAGCGACTGAAACTCCGAAGGCTCTTCGGGCTTCGCGCAATGCCAAGACAGGATGTCCTCGACGCTGTACGAGTAAAGGTATGGCCGAGCGCTGCCGGTGGTGGCGAGCGTCCCTTCGCTTTCGACAACGGGGTTGTCGACGTAGACACCGACGCGGCCCATGACCAGAAGCTCGGTCAGCACCTTCATTCCCAGGAAGGCGTTCATCGTCGAGCCACGCAGGTCAACACCATTGTTGTTGCCGTTGATGGCGCGGAGGTAAGTCTCGCTGCCGTCCAGACGCACGATGTCCCGCATCCGCTGAAAAATCGAGTTGCGAATGTCGTTGATCGCGGCCTTGGCAAACGATGGAATCGGCGTGATCGATCGACGCTGCTCAAACTCGTTTTGATCCTCACGAACGCTGAACCGTTCGAGGTATCGCTGCCGGAACTCTTCGCCGCCCTGGTACGTCAGCCGCCACTTCTCCCAATCTCCCATGTTCGAAAGGAAGTTTGGGTGCCGGCTGTCGATGATCGAGTGTGACGGCGTTTTCAGTGCCACCGGATTCCTCTACAGAAACGACTGGATATCCCGATTGGTCTCCCGCGCTGCCACCAGCGGCAGGGCGATTTCGGCATAGGTGCGAGCGTGGGCGAAGTGATCTACCTTCGTGTTCACAAAGGTCGCTACTGCGTTGCCGTGTTCGTCCCGCTGGTACGTCCGCACCAGTGCCTTCTGGTGTTCGAGGTAGTCGAAGCTGACGTCCCGCGGCAGGGTGATTCGCCGCGGCTCACGAAAACGGCCCAGCGCGGCGCTAAGCCAACTCGTGCGATCAACCGTCGCCATTGGGGCGCCGTCTTCGTCGTCGGCAATGGCGATCTCCTTCGCCGTCACGCCCCGCCGATATCGGCACAGCCACACGTAGCCGGGAAACCGTCGAGCGAACCGTCGGGCTTCCATCGGCCAGGGGTCGGCGTCGATGACACAAGCAAGCACTTGCCATTCGCGCATCAGTTCATCAAGCCGCGTGTCCCATTCGTCTTCGTAGAACTTGCCTTCCCAAAGCACTTTGGCCTGGGCGGCGGCGTTGATGTCGTGCGACCATCCGTCGAAAAACCACTGGCAAACCTCGACGTAGGACCACTTTCCCTGATCCACGCCCATCGTGACGATCCGTTCACCGCCGATTGCGGGCCGCGTGTCATCTTTGGTGTGATTGCGGATGCAGGCTTGAAGGTCTTCGTCAGTGACCTTCGCCCCTTCGCCGACGAACGGCAAACCGAGCTTTGAGTTGTGAAACTCTTTGTTCGCCATCTCATCGCCGAAGCCCTTGAAGTAGGCCACGACGAGTTCACCGGGTGATACGGTGAAGCTGTAAAGCTGGTTGATGTAGTAGCCGCGAATGTCGGGGTTGGCGTTGGCGGCCATCGCCTGCCAACGACCAGTTGCGGCAAGCCAATCAGGTTTCGCCTCGTGTTCGAGCCGCCGCTTGCAGTCCTTGCACTTCAGGAACGACTCGCGGCATCGCGGATCGGCAACGTGCTGGCCGATGATTTCGACGCAATCCGGCCAGACAAGCTCGGTCCACCGCGAACACCTTGGACACTTGAATACGAAGTGCTCTTGGGTGCTCGTCTGGTAGAGCTTGTGGATGCCGTACTCAGGAATCGTGGGTGTCGAGATTCCCCAGACGTGTTTGTGGACCTGACCGTCCAGGCGCGTCAGCGCCAGGTCGATCTGCTTCTGGTCCATCTCGTCCACTTCGTCCAGGATCAACTGGGAGACGGGAATGGACTTGAGGTTGCTGTCGCCGCGCGAACCGCGGATGTACAGCGTATTGGTGCCCGCCTGCTTGAGATTCACCGTGTTCGTATCGGTGAAAATGCCGGCCAGGTACGGACTGTTTGACAGGGCCGTGGCGAACCGGGCTTTGGAAAAATCGCTGGCGTTCAGCGCCGTCGGCAGGACGTACAGCACGTCCCGCCTTAACTGGTCGATGACGTACAGGGCGCGGTTGATGCCGACTTCGGTGACGCCCAACTGGGCGCCCTTCATGCTGTAATTGAAGGACGCCGTGCTGTCGTGCATTTCCCGAACCCACGGATGATATTTCCATGAGTAAGGGCCAGGAAACGGTTCGCCCATGACCCGCCGATGAGCGGCCCACCGCGAACATCGCGTTAACGTCCGGCCTCGCAGGCCGTCCACGATCGCGTGTTTCAGTTCGTCGAGCAGGTCACTCATGCGCGGGCCGTTGAATCAAGGATCGCGCCGGAGCAACCTCGCTTGTTGATTCAGCGGCGAGGGCGGCAGAGGAGTCGTCGCATTCGTCCTGTGCGATCTCGCATGCTACTTGGCTACTTCGTTTGCCGAGGGCTTCGGGGTGTCCTTGGCCGATTTCTGTTTCGACTCCGGCTCGCTTGGTTGGGGTTTCCCCGTTTGAGACCTGCGTGCCTGGTCGGCATCGGGCCTGCGCCGTTCGCCTGATGCCGCCTCTTTCACCACGATCGGCTTCATCTGGCGGTCGGGCTCGCCGCGCCGGTCGCAGAGTTCGACGACGACTTCGACTTCCGTGTCACTCACGTCCTTTGGAAGCGGAATCTCCAGTTCGCAATGCGAGTCGTCGAGCGTCGTCGTCATCTCGATGTTGCGGAACCGAGTGGTCACCTTTGTTAGCGGGTGGGTCTTGCTCGACGGCAGACTTACTTTCAGCATGACTTGCCTCTTTTTGTTTGATGACGGAGTGAAGGCGATCCCGCAGTTTTTCGATGCGCGGGATCGGCAGGCCAGGCATACCCATCGCGGCATATCCCTCGATCATGCCAACGCAGGTGCTGGTACCCACACAGACGTGATTCCAAAGTCGCTCTGCCTGAAGTCCGACAAATTGCTCGGCACTGACGACGACTCGTTCCGGCTGCTGTTTGTCAGGACAATCGCCGCAGGGATTGGTGTCGATCTTGCGGGCACGCACGGTGCCAGGTTCCGGTCCACGCTGGTTGGCTGGATCGGTGCGGCGCGGCATAGCATCTCTCCGGTTTCGGAAGGAATCGTGGATTCTCAGAACAGCAGGCCAAGCAGAATCTTGAGGATCTTGATGAGCAACAGAATATCGCCCGTGCGACGGATCTCTTTGCCGTCCTTCAAGACGATGTAGGTAGGCAGCCGCTTGACCTTATATTTCGCGACCAGATCGGGCCGTGCGTCGGCGTCGATGCGGACGACGGTGATGCCGTGGCGCTCAAGCTTGGCCAGCGTCTTCTTGTCACGCTGGCAGGCGGGGCACCAGTCAGCACCGAAGGCCATGACCTGGTGAGTTGCAGGCGTCTGCGACGGCGCTGGACGCGTCTTCGTATGACCTGTCTGGTCGCATCCCGCCAGCAAGAGAAGACATGTGGCCGTTGCGAGAAGGAAACCACGCATCAGGCCACCACCTTCTTGTCGGCCGGCTTGACCTCGGCGGGCGCCGGATCGGAAGGCTTGCTGGCCTGCGCCAGTCGCGCCGCGATGTACGCTCGGCCCTCTTCGGTGTTGAGCTTGGCTTCCAGTACACGCTCGTAGACCTTCTGGAACTCTTTGACGACGTGCTCTTCGCCATCGAGAAACAGCTTGGCGAGACTGGCAACCTTGTGGGTCATGCCGCTGTAGTCGCCGACCGAATAGTCGATCAGGAACTCCGGCGTCTTTTGCAGACCGTACGTTTTCAGCACGCCGGCCAACTGCGCCGCGCCGCGACGGCGGTTTTCTTTTTCGGTGTCCTTTTGAAACAGCCACTTGGCGCCGAGCCAACCAATCAGCGGGACGGCGATCATCAATCCGATGCTGGACGCAGAAAACACCATGTTTGGGTACCTTTCGTGGAATTGAGTGGGCAGTAGATGCCCAGAGATGTGAGAGTTGGCGAAGTGATCGCGCGAGCTTAGGCAGTCGATTGCGGGTAATATGTCTCCCGCCATTTCTGCACGACACCCGCGCTCGTGCCGGCCGCAAACAACAGCGCCAGTAACCACCAGGGCGGCAGATCGCTTTCGGGCTGCTCATCGACCACGGTATCCAGCGGTGCCGTGTCCAACGGCTGCGGCTGCGGGTCGTCAAGCGGCGTAGGTTCCGGTACGGGAGTCGGTGTGGGCGCCGGACGTGGCCGGCAGTTCCGGTGTGGGTCGCAGCGGTTTCGCCGCCTGAGCAGTTCGGCGTGAATCGCTTTATTCAACGCGTCCGCGGTCATCGGAATGTTGGTGCCGGAGACCTGAAACAACACCTTGCCGTCGGCAGATTGCAGCCGCACACAAGGGGCCTCGCGGAAATGCTTCGCGTAACGGTCACGATACATCACACTGTCGGTGGTGATGGCGTTGAAGTGCGTCCCGCGTTTGAGCTTTTGCAAGTGCTCGTGCGAGTCGAACCAACCGCGAACCTCGCCGTATCTGCCCGCATCGGAATCGCCGACGACGGTCAGGTACCATTTGTCCTGGTCCTGCGGCAACGTAATCACGCGCTCTTCGACCGTGTACTTGACGCCGTACTCGGCGTCGGCCTTGGTCTTCTTGCCGTCCGCCGTGACACTGGCCGACGCACAAGTCGCCAGCGAAATCAGCAGGACGAGTGAAAGCAGTCCTCGAATCATCGTTTCCTCTCTGGTTAGGGTGAACATGAAATTCCCGCGTCCGATCACACGCGCCTACGTGATTGACTCAAAGCGGCAGCGGCGGCGCCGGCGTGTAGACCGGCGTGACGGCCCATCCATTGCTGTTGAGCCATTCGGCGACAAACGTCTCGCGCGGGACCCAAGTGATCTTTTCCGTATCGTTGTTGTCTAAGATGCCGGCCCACTTTTCGTCGAAATGCACTAGCGCCACCATGTGCCGGCCGCCCATCACAGTGACGCCGCAGCCGCGGCGCGTCGAACAGGCCCAATCGAGAAACCGAACATCGCCGTTCACGGTGTAAGCGAAACGAATACCGTCGCGCTGCATCTTGCGGGCGAGATTGTGACTGGTGCTCCGCGTGTCGTCGGCATACTCGCCATTACCGTACGAGCGTCGCCAGTATTCGGCGGTGGCGTAGCGCCCCTGCCAACGAAACAGCGAAACCATCGTCGCGTGGACACACGAGCCTTCGCCGAGATCTCCACGCCAGTTCTTTTGCCGCAGAGCGTATGGCAAGTTGACGGTGGGGTACTCTTTGCGGAAGGCCGGAATGTTGCTTTTGCGAGTCGCTGTCGGCCTGGCACTTGCGATCTGAATCCCGCCGCCGATCGCATTGATGGCGAGTCCGTCACAGCCAACGCACGACGTAAGCAAGAGCAAGACCACGACGAGTTGCTTCATTTCAATCTCCACGGCTTGAGCAGAATGCCTCGGCGCCGCTCGGTGCGACAAAGCCGGTTGGGACTCCAGCGGCTGGCGTGATCCGTGCGAAAGACGCCGATGTGGGCATGTGCCGCCGCACAGAGTTCCGAACAGAACAGGCTGCTGAGGTTTTGCCGGTACAGCTTGGACTCGATCCAGGACCAGCCGACACCGCCGGAACGAAAGGCACCGATGGCGTCGTAATCAATTCCGATGTGGCTGGCCAGAAAAGTGCTGAGCCGCTCTTGCTCGAAGGGGTAGAGCGGCCGATACAACGGATAATGCCAGACCTTGCCGCGATAGGTTTCCAGGCGGGCGCCCAAGCGATGTGCCTGCGTTCCGTCGACCGATTTTCCCTGGATGACGCAGGGGAGGTCGCTCAGCGTCGTCGCTTCAAACAACAGCAACTCGCCGCTGTGCTCACCGATGATTCCAACGTGACTGAGACCCCAGAACGGAATACCGTAGGTTGCCAGGTTGATCGCGGCGCCGAGCAAGTGATGCCCGCTGAAGCCGATCAGGTCACCCGCCTTGATTTCTGGTGCAGCCTTCTGGGTGAATAAGTCGAACATGGGCACGACGCGGTGTGTTGCAAAGCTTTGGCCACGATGTCGTCTTCACGCGATTGCTTTCACCGGAGAAGCGTGCTTGATCTTCGGCGAAGCAGTCTTCACAACGATCTTCATTCGCGAAGCGGACCAGGTTTCCGCGCTTGCAGAACTGCGGTGCGTATGGAGGAGAGCGTTGCAAGAGTTGACGCTGGCGAGCGATGGCTCGTAGGCAGGTCACGCGGCTGGACGGCGCGAGAAGTGACTATTCGGTAGGATTGCCGGCGGATGCGATGGTGGTGATGATTCGTTCGTTGATGCGATCGACGATCTCTTCGTAGTCCGGCAGGTCTTCAAGTTCGTCGATGAGGATTCGAGAAATAGACTGGCCCAGCGCGAGGACCGAGGTCTTCGCGAGCAAGTTCCCCAGGTTCTGCTCGATTTGGTGCGCGGACTTGACGAGTCGCTCCACCGTGAGAAGAGAGGTGTTGATGGGACCAAAGGCAGCCAGAAGGTCAGAGTCGTTCTTGATCGCGTTGAACCGCTCCTCGATCAACATGCGAGCTATCGCGATCTCGTCACGAAGCGATTTAATCTCCTCGTGTTCGGAAAGCTGGGCCAGTCGTTCTCTGTGCTTGGCTTTGGTCAGAAGGTACAGTCGCTTTTCCTGGGCTTCGGCCGTACTATGCCCGCCGTGTGCTCTGCAGAAGTCCGAGCCGGACTCGGCTTCATTCATGCACTGACCATCCGGGGCTGCACCCTGACAGCGGCGCGGATCGGCGGGGTCTTTGACGCGGTTCACCTGGGCTTCCTGTTCCTTGCTCTGAAGGACAGTAAAGGGCAAGACCACATCAAAGTTCAGAAAATCTCAAACGCCGCCGTCTGCCTGGAGCGGTGTGTCGACGGTTGCCTAGACGGACATTGCGACAGCCAATTCCCGATCGGGTTTGGAAGATCAACACGAGCGCGAAATTGACGCGGCGATTGGGCAGAATGCTGTTCGGGGAAACACGATTGTTCCCGTTCAGGCATGTCGCCGTGCTTGTTGTTCGACAAAACTCTCCGACCAAACGCAACAAGCCACCAGCGGAACGCTTCCGCTGGTGGCTTGGCGAGATCGTTTCGGCGGGGAAAAAGATTCTATTCGGCCTTGGCCGCCGCCAATTCGCTCCGGACCTTTGCGACATCGGTGCGACCTTGGCGCTTGGCTTCTCGCTTTGCTTCGGCCCAAGAACGCGACGCAGCGCTTCCTTGTTTGCCCTTGGTCGTTTTTCTCGCTGCCTTCTTCTTTGTGCGTCGCTTCTTTCCCGTCTTCCTCGCAGGTGTCTTGCTGGCAGCACTGTTCGTGCTCATGCCCAGTGCCGCCTGCAATTCGTCAGCCGTATCGCACTCCACACTGGTGCCGTTCAGGGAGAAACGGAAAGCCATGAGAACCTCTCTTTCGCTGAATGTAGCCCTCCCGGTAGGCCGGGAAGCTTCAATTCTGTTCCTCGGCAAGCGGCCCGTCAACCCAATCGAGAGCGTTCGCGGATTGTGAGATCTACTTCTTCCGTTTCCGCTTGGGCGCAGACTTTGACTTGGCAGCCTTCATTTCCTCCGCGATCTTGTCAGCCTCCGCCATGATCGCGTCGAAGGCGATTCTCCACGTTCGCGCATCGACCGGGAGCAAGGGCTTCCCAATCGGAACGCCGTGAAACGAAATCCTGACCTGCGGTTTTCCCTTGCCGCTGGGCTCGATGATTTCGGCTTGGATCTGCATGAGAAAATGCAGATCGGCAGGGTCCCCTGAAAGTGGCCTGGCGACGATCCGTACGCCGCCCTCGAATTCTTCGCGCTCGATCATTGCGACCCTCCGTGGACGCTTGTTGATTCAGGTCACCGCTCGCTTGGTAGGCAGATTGTATTATTCTCGACGTAAATCGTTATCTGCGACAAGGGAAAGTCCGTCAAGGGAATCTCCTGCGTGATGGTGGGGTCGCGATCCGAGTCGGCCTTGCAGGTCAGGACGGCCTCACTGCCACGGACGGCCAATTCCCAAAGCTGGAATTCCATCAATTCTCGGTTACCGGTGATCCGACGGTCCCGCTGGTACGACGCAATCGCGTCGATCAGCCAATAGGCGCCGCCATGCTCGGCCATGTACTGGATGCCTTGCGTGTAAAGCAAACCGGATAACGCATGCCGATAGACTTCATCGCTGCCGGTAAACATCGCCAGATCCATTTCGCTGAGGGTCCTTTTCGTCATCGCTGCTACTCCCAGTTGCTGAAGTCATGTTGAGGTCCGCATCAATCGCCGTCGCCAGCTTCATTCAGTTTCAGGTCGGCCCAAGCGAACCGCCGGCCGAGCCCTTGCGTGCCGCCCTCGCCGCGGTAGTGCTTGCCCTCGCGGAACCGCCGTTCCATGTCCAGTGCAATCTCATGCTGCGCAGGGTTGTCTCGCTTGTTGCGTGCGATCTCGGCTGGCTTCATACCAAGGCAAAAGAAGCAAGCAGATTCTTTCGGGACGGGAAGACCTTCGTCCGCGATGATCCGTTTGCAGCCGTCGCGGTCGATGCCCCATTGCTGAAGCGGATACGTGTAGCCGTATTTGGGATCATCGGCCTTCCCTTTGGCGAACGTTGCCTTCGCTCGTCGCTGGTCGCGCGGGGTGGCATCGAATCCAATGATTTTGTTCACGCGAGCGCCGGCGTCCCAGGCTGCCTTCGCAGGTTCCCAATGATTGCAGAAGCGGTCTTGAGGATCACGCTTCCACTTGATCGAGCACGACTTCATTCCAAAGGCGATGCCCGGTAGCGTTTCATTCGCCAGGCAATTGCCTGTCAGCGTGTCGTAGGGTGTGCTCGTGAGAGTCTGGTAGCGGACAACTACCAGTTCGGGGAAATCAACATCTCGACACCACTGCCGGAAGATCGGCACATAGAGATAGGTACTGGTTTTCTCGGCTCCGGTGTCGGCGAACAGGAGAAGGTCTGGGCGGATGGCTCGGCGGTGCATCTCAATGAACATCGCCATCATGTTGACGCCCATGCCACACGCCACAACGATCGGTTGCTGAGGATCAAAGTGCTGTCGTTCAAGCATCGGTGCATCTCAATGGTGTCAATCAAAGTTGCAAACGTTGTCATCTGCTTCTCTCCCACCACCGATGTTCTCAAGTTGAATGTGGTCGAAAATCTTGACGCTACGCGGCTACCTTCTCGGTGCCCTCGCGCTTGAGGATTCGCCAGACGGCCGTCTTGGTAAATGGCTTGTCGGCCGTCGTTGTATGGCCTTGCTCGTTGAGCCACTCAGCGATCTGCTCATGCGTCTTGCCGTCGGCGTACATCTGCTGCATTCTCGGCACTAGAAAGGCATAGGCGCTTTGGGCTCGTTTTGACCGTTGCTCGGCCGCGGCCTTCGTCGCCTTGGCCCAGCCCCGCAGATGTTCACGACCATCCCAATGTCCTGGACGGGCCGATCCGAGTTTCACGCCGCGAGCCTTTGCCGCGTGCAGCGCGGAAACGGTCCGCTGGCTGATCTGGCGTGCTTCGTCCTCGGCCACGGCCGCCAGGATATGGATGTACAACGGCGAGGCATGGGGATTGTCGCAGGAGACAAAATCGACGCCGCACTTCATCAGGCCGGTGATGAAGTGGAGGTTGCGGGCCAGCCGGTCGATCTTGGCGATGACAAGCGTGGCGTTGGCCAAGCGAGCGTGCGCGATCGCTTCGGTCATCTTCGGCCGGTCCCGTTTGCCGGTGCCCGTCTCGACCTCGATGTATTCCGCGATGATCTCGCCGCCGTGCTGTGCGGCGTAGGCGGCCACGGTCGCTTTCTGGGCTTCAAGCCCAAGCCCCGATTGACCTTGCTTCTTTCCGCTGACCCGGAAATAGGCGACGATTCGCAGCTTTTTCTTCATGGCCAAACTAGCTCTCAAAGGTGATATATGTCAAAGGTGGTGTAACTTACCTATCTCAACTATAGTTGGCATTTTTCGACTGTCAAACTAGAATCCGGTGCTACTATTCTTGGGACGCCTTCTGGATTTGCGATGTATTTGCAGCGTCCCTTTCAAGGCGGTAGCCAGGCTCTCGCAACCTGGTGAAAAGGGAAGGATTTGCCGTGACCGACGAAATCCAAGTCGAAGATGAGATGATCCGCGCCTGGAAGAACGGCGTGAAACAGTACAAACCGGTATTCTGCGATAAGGTAATGGAAGCCGAAGGCGGCGTGGTAGAAACGTCGCTCAAGAACCTTCGCGAGATCGTCAAGGGCGGTCTTCAAGTCTCCGAGATCTGGATGGGACCCAACGCGAACGCGCTGGTGCGATTTGCGAGTGGCGAGAACTATCTGGCTACCGGTTTCAAGATCGGCGGCAAGGCAGTTGAGGTGAAGGGCTTGGCGAAATTCTGTGCCGAGGCCGGCCTGGGCACCGTCGAGCACATCTACGACTACCTGGTCTCGCTGCCGGCGGACTACGAAGGCGCCCTCGACTTACCCGTGCCTGCCGACGCGCCGGATGCACAGCCGGGCGATTTCAAGGTCGTCAAGTAATTGACGATCCAACCGACCGCGAACATGGCGCACAGGTGCGGTCGTTGGCTTATCTCGCTGCTTGGTGTTCCTTGAACGCTCCGCAGAGTTGCTCGATTTTCTCGACGAGTCCCTTGAACCCGCCCAGGTGGACTTCGTAGCAATCGGCAAAGCCGCGTTTCTTGCACAACGCCTTGACAACTTGCTTCTGTTTCTTTGAGGTGAAGTTGCCCCACACGAAAACGTGATCAGCCTTGCGCGGGATGGAATCGTCGCCAAGTCGGCTCTTGTTGACGAACGTCAAGTCTGCCAAGTCGCCGAACTGTCTCGATACCCGCTCGATTTGATCCGGAATCAAGCCAAGCAGCACAATCCGTGGCTTGGACGTCTCCGCTGTCTTACCGTGGCGGCCATTGTGAGCATCACCGGAAGTGACGTTATGCTGGATGATCCGTTGGGTGAGCTTCACCTCTCGTTGGAATAGATCTTCGACAAGACGTTGAACCGCGCAGCCGGCCAGTTCGGGAGTGGCAATCAAAGAGAGGATCTCCATCGGGGAGAATTCGGCACACACTTCGCTTGGTGTCAGTTGTGCAAGCACACGTTCGCCGAAGAACACCAGGACTTCTTCATCTGTGAGCCCGCCATCGACAAGGTCGCCTATCAGGTCATCTCGCGTGGGCAAATGTCGTGCGTCTTGCAGTTTGTGCTGTATGGAAGGCCAATCTTCGGCAAGCTTTCGCCGCTCTTTGTCGATTCGTCTGATCCGTTGGACAAGGGGCTCGACCATCGACTGCTGCCAGTGCATTCGTCGTCGTTCTGCCGGCAACACTTCCTTTTGGCCTTCCATGACGCACCAGGACAACGGCTTGGTTGGGTGCGTGATCCGTTTATCGTGCGCCGCCGCTGCAACCTCGTCCCATTCCTCGTCGGTCCAGCGGACAGGCGATCGCTTCTGTGCGACCAGGGCGTCGAGTGACATGCTTATCTCCCGTTTCTCAAAGAGTCGATTCTCGTTTGTGTTGTTCGAGCAACTCTGCAAAGTTGGCGGCTGCTGCATTACCTTCTTGTGACGACCTGATCGGTAGCCGGCGAAGTGTGGACCATTCTCTTTCACTGAGCACAGTCTGGGTCCCGTTCCCAAGAAATACCTCTCGTGTTTCGGCGGCAACGACGATCCCGAAGTAGCCATCCGAAGTTACGACGAGGTCTCCAAATCGGATCTCATTCATGATCTCGTGCTCCTTTGAAACCTACCGCGGGTGGGAGCGGGCATCCTGCCCGGCGATTGGCGATCCATGCCCTTTCCCACCACGGGTTCGCCTGAACCCCCGCGGAGTCGATTCCTCGCTGAGTATTGTGCCTTCTCATGCTGAGTCTCCGTGTCGCAGGCGTGCCTGCCTCCTGAACTCTGCCAAGGCCATCTTGGCGCCCTCGCGTTTGGTAACGCCTTTTGGTTCTCCGTTGCGCCTGCCTCCGTAACACAAACACTGCCGACGTTGGTGGCCGACCGAGCCTGCAATCATTCGGACGATACATTCGCGATGAAACGATTGCTCCAAGTTGGCTCGGACAACATCGTCGCTCAGTTCCATCGCTTCGCCGCAATACGGACACATCTCATCCCCTTTCACAAGATCCTCTCTTTCCCGTTCTGAACCAATCAAGGCTGCGAATTCGAGTTCGCATATCGTCGACACGACGCTGGGTGCCGTGTATGTCGGGGTCGATATCGCCAGCGCGTCGGCAACTCGTTGGGACTGCCGTGGAGCAAAGAGGTTCCCACCTGGGGCTGCGCCGTAGCCGGCCCAGCCAAACGTGCTCGCCTGCGCGATGAGCGCGAGATGGTGATGACCGCAGAAGAGAAGAATCGGCAGTCGCAGAAAGTGCGAATTGGTACGCACTGGCGCTGTCAGGAGGCTCACTGCGTCGCTGCGCACGGCGACAACGGGCACAGCATTGCTGGGGCGTAGATCGAAGATCAATCCAACGGCACAGTTGCCGCTGACTGATCGCCCAACATCCCTGTTCCCATCACCAGATGCAAACGATCGACCGCCCACGCCTACGGATGGGCAATCGCATGTGATGACAAGCCTGAATTCAGGCACCGTCGCAAACCCTTGTCGGTTTAGCCCTCCCGACGATGCCGAGTTTGAGACAGGTGGATTTTAGCAAGTTCGAGTGTGGTGCTCTACCCCTGCGGAATCTTCTGCGCGTCTGCACGACGGGCCGGTCAGCCAAGGAATCCATGTGGACTTGACGCGCCACACAGCGACATGCGTGTGACACCGCAACTTGACCGAAAACCGACATGCAGAACTCAGCGCACAACTCCCCCTACCCCATGTAATCGCAATCGAGGCGGAAAACCGGACGTGAATTCCAGAAAGATTTCCAAGACGGGCTTGGATGTTCACTCGCGCCCTCAGATTTCTTTTGACGCGGCGATCTCCATGGTCGAAAGTGCGCACAAAAATTCGCCATTGGCACTCGTGCCGTCTCGATCGGCACAGCCGCGCTTCATTTGACCCACCGGCCCTCCCGCCCGCGCCGACGACTTGCGCCCTCGGATTCGTTTTGCCGCGTCAATGGTCCCAGAGGTTGCGCGCAGTGAGAGGAAAGGGCAGCGAATTTGGTGCCGCATCGGGGTCGTTTCAATTCGCAAATCTGACCCCACCCGGACGACCCTCCCGACCCTCCCCGGCACCATCGGGCTGACCGGTCCATCCGTCACGACCTGACGAGGTCCGGTCGTGCCGATCAGCGGATCGTACCGACACTGCCGGTTAGCTTCGCGGGTTACGCTACCATTGTTGTTCAACAATGATGATGTAACCGGCCGCAGAATCGCGGCGTTATCGGCCAGAAGCATCGGCCGCAACCGGCTAGCGGCTTAGGGTTTGCGCCAATCGGTGAGCAAGGGCGCAGCGCGTCCGGCCGTCAGATTTGCATCCGGTCGGGCGCATCGATCGGCGAGCAACCGCGCCGTTGCGCGCCATGGCGCGGTTGTGTGGCTTCAAACGCATTGGACGGTTGACGCGGTGGTCGGGAGCGGTCCGATTGTGCTGACGATGCCGGCGGTAAGGCGCACGAAAAAAGTGCGCCTAACCGCGAGTGTCAGATTCGAGCGATACGCACGACGGCGCAACCGGAAGCGTCGACATAGTCGGCAGTTGCGGCGGGGAGTATTTCCCCGAAGTCCGACCGGTCGTCAGCAATTGCCGCGGCGAATCGGTTACCGATGTTTCACGGTTTACCGATTCCGCCGACAACGGTAACCAGCGAAAATCAGCATACTGCCCGATGATTCCGCTACTTTCTTTTCTATTTGTTACCGATTTACCGGTTTACCGATCCACAACTAATCTATAGGAAGACAGCGCAACGGTAATACAATAGGCGCTTAAATGTAGGGTCCGGTAACCCGTAACCCGGCAACCATCGTGGTAACCCGTGGGACCCTATCATCTTGCGGCAGTGTGCCGCGTCCAATGGGGTTACCGAACGATAACCAAGCCGCTAGGCGGCCGTCTGTGGACGTATCGCGCGGCATGGTCCGGCAAGCCGACCGGTAGACTTGCGAGCCCGTAGGCGGCCGTCTGCGAGCGCATAAAACAAGCCGGCCGCAGTCACCCGGCGGCCGGCTTGCTGTCGGTCGGTCTCCCGTCAATCATCGTAGCTGGCCAGTAGATGAGCAAAGCGGCGCCGCGCTTCGTCGGTCTCGAATTGGTAAACCCGCATGCGGCGGGTGAGAATATCGCGGACCCGGCGCGAATCGCGGAACAATGCGGCTTGATACTCCGGTGTATCCTTCCGGCCGCGCGGCGCGTTTAGTCCTGCCTTGCTGTTAATCCGCCGATCCAGCGCGCGGCGAAACTCGGCGCGAAACTCCGCCAGCCCCATCGGCGAATCGGACCAGCGCAACCGGACGGTATTTGCCGGGTCCGCTTTCAAGTGGTCAAACGCTTTGCGATACATCGCCAGCATTTCCGAAACGTACCGATAGCGAAACCGGCCGGTTTGCTCTTGCTCCACAGCGTAGGAATCCAGCGCGGCCGTTATGGTTTCCCGTTCCGATTCGCTCAGTTGCCGCGCTTGGGTGTCGTGAACGTGGCGAGCCCAGAAGAGCGTAAACGCTTGCTTGCCACGGTAGGCGAACGTATGCAGTTGCTCGTCCGTCCAGCGTAGCGCGCGGCCGGCTTGCTTGTGGCGTGTCAAATATTCGATTGCGGCCGATAGATCGGCCAGCGCGCAGAAAGCGCGGGAGTCTACATGCCCGATATACAATTTCGGCGCGGTTGCTGTCGTCATGGTTGCTTGTCTCCCGATGGTTAGAAGTGTGGTAGTTGCGGCCGATGATGAGCGGCGCGCGGCGGGGTGATTAGTCCCGTCAATTCAAGTCTGCGCCACGTCGGCCGAATGTCAAGCTGTGCGGATAAAAAGTTACGGCCGGCTTAGGTAATCAGCCCAAGCCGGCCGCGCGGTAATCGGCAAACGGGGTAATCACTCCCCAAGCCGGCTACCATGCGGCGGGTACGCTTGCGAGTAACTACCACGAAACCCGCAAACCCGCGCGCTATCGGCCGGCCGGTATTAGGTCGGGAGACACTAGAAACACGGCCGGCCGCTTATCAGCAATCGGCACGTAGCCGACTACCGGTTAATCTTAGCTTATCGGGTCAGCATTTTCCGCGCAATCGCCTGTAGCGTACCGTCCATCAGGATGGTTTGCCCCGTGCATGTTCGGCCCCACCATAGGCCATAGCCGTTGTCAATTACGGGTTGGCCGATAGCGCGCAGTTCCTCACAAAGGAATTGCGACACGGGCCACCACTCGAAAACCTCTTGCGGTTCGGCGCTATCGCGGACGGCATCGCGCCATTCGTCTAGCCCGTCGATATCTTCGGCGTCCATGCTGTCGATAATCGCTTGCCGTAGCGTTTCGATGGGTTCGGATTCGTCAGCAGCGTGTCCGGTAGATTCGAGCCACTCGGCGCACGTTTCGGCGTTCATGCTCCACGGGTCCGGGTCCGCGTATTCGATGCCGTAATCGTCCACGTACTCGCGGCATTGTTCCATCGTCCAATCGGACGGGTCGGGGTAAAGGTTCTCTATTTCGTCGATGCCGAAAGCGTCGGCCAGTTCGCGGTTGTCGTCCAACGCGAACGATTCGCCTGACAGTTTCAAGAGCCCGTCAACCAAATGCGATTGACAACGAAACACGTCATGCTGCAGCAGCGCTTCGGCGCGCTCTTCAATCTCTTGCGTGGTCGGTTCGCGGGTCGGTTGATTCGTCATGGTGCTATGTCTCCCGTTGCTAAACAGTGTGGTAGTTGTCGGCCGTTGATTAGGCGGCTTAAAGGTCTTCAATCTCGTTCAAGTCAACGTCGGTCGGTTCTCCCGGCGCTGCGCCGGGTCCGTCGATGCGCGGAATCACTTCCGCAATCGGCGGCATGGCGGCCGGGTCGCGCATTGCTTCGTAGGCATCGCGCGCCGCGGCTTCCGGGTCTTCAGCGTAAACGCCGAACGTAAACGTGACGTCGTAATAGGGCATCGGGGCTACTCCTCTTCGCGGTACGTTTCGATGTTCAACAAACTCGCCGCTAACAATGCCGATTCACAATCAGTGCCACCGATTGAGTGAATCGGATATGTTCCCTTCTCAGACACTTGCGCAAGTTGCATGCGCCCGTCATCGCACTTGACGTCGTAGAATCCTTCGTCCGTCGGGTCGCAACCTTCCGTATCCCAGTCCACAACCACGACGTCCGTGTTGGGATCGGAACAAAACACGTCCTGCACAATTCCGCCGTATATGTTGAGAACCACGCGCGGGGCGCGGTTGTCGGCAACATAGAACGGACCGATGCGCGGGTTGCCGTACTCGCTGAGAATGTCCGGCGTCGAAAGCGCCGTTTCCATCAACGTGTCAAGCGCCGAAGCGACGGATTCGGCGTCTGTGGTTTGTTCGTCGAATTCGATGTCAAGGTAAAGGGTTGCTTTCGTCATGGTTGCTTGTTCTCCAGAGTCAGGTAGGGAAACGCAAAAGCTACGAATCGTCGGCTACGTCGTAGGATTCGCCATCAATCAGATACGTTCGTTCGTCCACTTGCACTGTTGGGCCTTCGTCACAGTGTCCATGTACTATCCATGAGCGATACGCGATGCGCGCTGCCTCTTGAGGGTTACGCGCTTCGCTCTTCGGCACGCGAACGATTCGCGTTTCGGTTAGCTCTTCCCGAATCTCAACCTTGTAATGTTCGTTGTTGGACATTGTTTCCTCCAAAGTTGCGTAAGGTTATGCCGCCGGATGCGCTTCGCTGTCGGCCGTTCGTGCTGTTCCCTATTCCGTGTCGTCAACGATTGAAAATGGTTCAAGCGGCGGGACATTTGGCGGGAGTTGTTCGCGTAGCAATTGCTGCGCGGCTTGAAGTGCTGCAAGCATTTCCGAGCGCGAGCGCGCTTGTTGCGCCGAATCCAGCACGGCGTCGACGGCCGCTAGTTTGGAAACGGGAATGATGGGCTCGCCTTCGGCGTTCGTTGTCGTCGCGACGACGTCGCGTTCTGGCCGATACTCGATTAGTTCGGCGTCGTATTCGTATCGGCCATCGGATCGGCGCTTATACGAAATGCCATGTTCGCGCAAGAACGTTTCTAGCGCGTCGAATTCTCCCCACCGCGCTTGATCGTCGCACAACCACAACAGCGCTACGCCGCTGGTATCTTTGCAAGCGTCCAGCAAATCTTGTGGAGACTCGGGCGCGAAATGGGCATCGCCCCATTCTGTGGCCACGCATTGCGAAGCAATCACGGCGCACAATTCCGGTGCAACCGACGCGGGAACCTTGCCACCGATCCAGATTTCAGCCGCCATGTAGTCAGACATAGTTGCTCCTCTTGAAGTTGAAAGGCGGATACAAAAGTGTGAACAATTCCGCAGTTTGTCCGGCAACTAGCCGACACTGCGGACCGATTGAAAGGGCGCGCCGGTTACGGCGCAACCGCCAGACGAATCCCGGCGCTTTATCTCCAAGTGAACGGGCAACCACCCCGTCGACTTGCCAACCCAAAAGCGCCGCTTGTCGCCGTACTTGTCGACCACTTCCACCCGCCTACCTTCCAAGCCGCGCAGTTGTGGCGTCAGTTCGGCCGGACAACGCTTGCCGGTCTCGTGGTTGCAGCGCTGGCCGATGCTCATGGTTTCCTGATAGATGCGGTACGCTTCCATCGTGCCGCGCAGGTCGGGCGTGATTTCCCGCGCGCCATATCCGTTGTCGCGCAACCACTCGCAAGCGCCGTTGTTTCGAGCAATCAGCACATCGAAACCCAAGCAAGAGTAGCCGGACCCGGCCGGCAGAACGTATAGCTCTTGCTCTTCGTTAGTGGTCGGTTCCGGCCGTAGGTGTTGAATCATCGTGCGGAACGCAACCGGAATACCGTCGACCCGATAGTCGTCGGGCAGTTTGTCCGCAATCACTCGATATGCTTGCGAGTGGGTGAGACCGCACGACAGCAAGCCGGACAATAGGCCGGTTACCAGTGCGCGGCAGTATTCCACCGATGCGCCGCTGTCGGGCGCCAAGTTGTGCAGACAATCGGCAACGTAGTTGACGTGTTCTGCTTTGCTCATGGTTGCTATCTCCAAGGTGCGCAATTCGTGGTTTACAGTTCGTAGTCGCAATAGAATTCGGCCCACAGTTCGGCTACTTCGCCCCCTTCGCGGATAGCTTCGCGGACATACTCCACGCCGTCGGCCGTCAATTCGTTTTCGAGCCATGCGCCGACACGGCAACCGTCGGGAAACTCGATTGCGTTCATGCAATCGGCGCCCGCGCCGCAATGTTGCGGCAAGTCGGATTCGCCCCCGCCATCGGGATACGGTCTCTTGGGGAATTCGCCGGAATCGTAGCTCCGTTGATCGTCCGGCGCTTCCGGCGCCATTCCGGCGCGCGTCAGTTGCTGGCGAATTGCTTCCCCGCAATCGGAGCAAAATAGATCGGCAGCGTAGATATAGACCAACATGGTTTGTGTCTCCCGTTTGCGCGGCAGTGTGACCGAACGAACTAGCCGCAAGGCCACGGGGCGGCGCGGAGAATCCCGCCGCAACACGGGCAATGGCCGTTTTCGTCATCGTCGACCCAGATAACGCCTACGTTCGGTTGCGGCCGTTCCGGTAGGTCGATCGGCAAGCTAAGCTGCGCGGGGTCGATGGGCGCGGGATAGTTCGGCCGCTCATCGGTTGCGGGGTAGTCTTTCAAGTCGTCGCGCCCGCTGCAGCCGTCGGTGTGCCAGTGGTAGCCGTCATCGGTGTCCCAATACTTGCCGCAATCGTTGCAATAGATTGACGCGCGGGCGTTGTCGAAAATGGCCGTTCCGTCGTAATCGACCACGTCAAACGCTACGGGGTCGGTATACCCGCCCCGCGCGTCGCAACCGCCATGAATCTGAAGCATGACGTGCGCGCCGTCATCGTCGGTCCAGTAGACGTACTGGATTATCTGTGATAGCAAATCTTCGCCGTTGTACGTGTTCACGGTAAACGGGCCGGATTCGTCGCCGTAAATGCCGCGCGCATCGTCCAATTGTTCGACGAATACTTCAGCGCTGCGCAATTCCCGATAAGTATCTTCGCGCTCGCAGAATTCACGGTATTGTTCGTCCAGCGCTTCGTTGTATTCCAGTCGTTCTTTCAGAAAATGGTAAACGCTGATAATGGGCATAATGTCCAGTTCGCCGTTGCGATTCCAAAAGCGCAACGTTCCCTCCTGCGTTTTCTCAAAGTCCACTCCCTGATTCATTTCCCAGTTGCGGCCGTAATAGTCGCCCGAATCGCAGAGCGCGCGGCCCGTGTTTTCCTGCAGCATTTCGGCGAGTTTGGCGGCCGTTGGATCGGTTGTTTTCGTTGTGGTGTTCGTCATGGTGCGTTGTCTCCCGATTGCAAGTTGTGGTACTTGGCAGATTGAATGACGCGCTGTCAGTTGTTTACTTTGCTGGCGCATCGCTCGATTGCTTGCGCGTCCCGTTCCCAAACTTTCGCGCTCGATTCGTCCTGCCAGTTGCTGCGCAAGTGGTCTGCCTTTTCGTGGCAGATTTCAGCAAGTGCCGAGAGAACCTCTTGTAAGCTAGCGCTGTCGATAAGTTGCTCTAGGGTGTCGTTCATCGTGGCGTGTCTCCCGTTGTTAGAAGCGTGGTAGTTGTCGGCAGTGATTAGTTGCCGGTTGTATTTCAACTCTTCCCTTCAGACGGCTGAAGTCAAACGGCGCGCTTTGAAAAAAGTTTGCGCGGGCAAGTTTGACAATCGGCGCGCTTCGAGTAGAGTCGACATAGACAAGCAATCGGCGACTAATCACTGCCGATGCAACGGCCGACTAATCAACGGCCGCAACTACCACAGTCGGGAATAGGTTTGGACAACGGGCGCTTGCCCATGATGCGAGCAAGCGACGTGTTGCTAACGCTCATCGTCCGAATGGACGCGGCAGGTGGGTGGGTGCGCAAACCAGTGCCCTAACGAGCGCCCTAACGAGCACGAAAAGTGGCACGGTTTCTAACGAGCGCCGCAGTAAGCACGATATCTAACAAGGCAGAATCGCGGCACGGTTTAACGACTCCACAGCCGAAACGATCGCCATGCTATCGACGCGACGTGCGAACGCATACAAGCAATGAAGAACAATTGGGAGTCTACGATCCGCGCTACGGCGTTGGACCGGTTGGTACTCCTCCGCAAAGATCAACCGATAGTTACGCGACCGTTCGCCTGCGGTTCTTTCCTAGCGTGACCAATTGGTTGTCAATCGGACGGCGGCGTGGTTCGGCGTCATCGCGTCACCACGGCATTTGTGCGATCAACCTCCGCCGCTCTCTGTTAGCTTGTCAACGATTCGTGCGTGCTCACGTGGCCGAATTCTTTGAAGGACGTATGCCCGTTCGGACAGCGTCCGACACTTGCCGTCTGTTACGCTGAGATAACCGTGGCCCGTGCTTCAGGAGCGCCGATCGCGTCGCAATGCAGGCAGATTCGGGCGGGCCGACGCACGGAAATTGGGAACTGTGCAGGCGTGAGCCAATCGCCACGGCCATCCGCTGTTCTGGCGCACGTATTCGTTGGTCGCATCGGCCGGATTTATGACTAGACGTGTGAATCTTTGCACCACGCCGTCAGCAAAAGTGCCAAGCGCCGCGCGCCGTCCACAATCTGCTAAGCGCCGCGCGGGGGCAGGTCATTTTGACCCACCCCAAACCCGCTAAGCGCGAACTAACCCCAGGTGATTGAAACCAACGGCCGGCGCCCCTCACTTTGTCAAACCGACCAGGCGAGATCGGTGTTGATCCCGCTGGTCGCGAAGATGCTTGATCGCGCGTCCAGCGTGGGCAATCGCCCAGGCAACCTCGACATCGTAATCGGGTGGGTCGCTGATGGCTGGGCAGCTCGCGAGCAGGCAGTCGGCGGCTACGAAGATGTCTGTCGCGACGGGCAGTTGCTCTGTCTCGCCACTGGGCAGTTCATGGTATTCATCGCGCCGGCGGACGTAGGGCTGTTCCCCAACACCATTGGTAAGCGCTTCGTAGATTCGATCCACGTCCCGTTCGGCCAACGGTGGCAAGCCGGCTTCGATCTCCTCAAGTGTCGGGCCGACCGTTGTCATAGGATGAACCACCAGAGGATGCCGAGGACAACGCCCGCCGCGAGCATGTTGCTTGCAAATCGTCGCTGTTCGGTCGTGGCCGGTCGCGACGGCACTTCCCATGGGAACCTGATGTCGTAGACGGTGATCTCTTCTGGCTCCCGCTCAGGCTGCCATGGGATGACCGGCTCGATCGGTTCCACGCGAGGCTCTTCGTAGCCGATCGCCACCATCCATTGATCCGGCACGTCGCGCGGATCGACTTTCGTCATCCGTTTGAGCTGGTTGACGTGGTACGCCTGCTCGCGGACGGTATCCGGCCCGCCGTCACGATCGGGGCCACGGCCGACGAAGACCGTTCCGCCCATTGCAGTTTCCGTAGTGATTCCCAGATACCCGCCATACTCGTTGCGGTAATACGTGATGCTCATCAAATGGCGACCACCAATTCGAGGTTTCCAATTAGCAACAGCTTGCTCCTAAATCCATTCTATCATGGCAGATTCTCAGCCAGTGTTCGGGCTGTATCCTCGCAAACAGGAAGTGATGGCGTGAAAACGGGTCTGGCGAGCAGAATCAACGAACTTCTTCGGTCCGTGTGGATAGTGATTCAGCCGCGCCGACTGGACAATCCCGAAATGGCAATCCGCCCTCGCTGGGTCGATCTCAAGTTGCGAGGGCGATGCGCCGTTCGAGCAGATCGACCTCGACCGTTCCACCGCCGTTAGAGCGCACAGCGCGCCAAACCTCGTATCCATCGAGAATTGCTTTTTCCCAATCTGCCAGAGAGCGGATCTTTACTTCACGATCCGCGACCAAAGCTTGGATGGTCTTGAGCAGGTGATAATCAACGCCAGGCACACCTTCGAGATAGTTATGCTCGCGTGCGTACGTGTACACGAGTTGCGAAATCATCTCCTCGATGATTCGAGCACGGGCGCCATCTTCCACTTCGTCGGTCTCAGAATCGCTCTTTCGCTTTACGCCGAACAGCTTGCGGATGATCGGCGACCACCCCAACACTGCAACGTATGAAAGATGAAATACGTCGTGGAACCGATAACCGTCATCTTCGCGCGCGTTGTCCGTGAGTGGGTCCCCTACGATCTCCCCGTCTTTGGCGATGACGACCCGCACGGCGTCACCCTCTGGTGCTTCGGAAAAGCTCACTCGGAATTTGCGTGGGAACTGCTCATTGAGTGGAAATCTGTCATCGAACAATTTGTATTGCCCGGCTTTATCGGAGGTCGGCCAACGGCTTCGCGTCTTTTCAATGTTCGCCCTTGCAATCTCTTCCAAATCGAAACCGAACTTGGTGGCCGCATTGGCGACGTACCAGAGCAGGTCGCCCAGATCCTCGGCCACTTGTTCCTTGAAGCGCAAGTGGGCGTGGCCGTCACGCAGAAATTTCTTGTACTCTGAAAGCAGCGTGCCGACTTCTCCGGCCAAACCGAGCAACGGAATGAGAATTGACTTCTCGCTTTCACCTGCTGCTTGATCCGTTTTTGCGGCTTCACGTTGAAATGTTTGGAGTTCCATGATAATCGACTCTACTGGCTTGGGTTGGTGCTATCGGATGTGCTGGTGGCTGCGCCCTCATCGATAAGCAGTCGGCCGATGTGGTCACTGAGCGACAACACCGTTTCAATTGCCGCAGGCTGATTTCCGAGTTGGGGCGCAAATCGCAAAAGCCCAAAGGCGATCATGAATAATGGAACGGCGTACTCCCAGTCCCAATCCGTGTCTTCTGGATAGGCCGATCTCGCCAGACTCCTCAGATGACGGACCAACTCGGCCCTGCCGCGACAATAGTCGCCCAGTCCGTCGGGAATGACTGCATCCCATTCAATCCACTGCGCGAACCGCTGTACTTCTCCGGCGGAAAGCTGAGTACGTAGCGTCAAGAAGCGAAGATTGCATTCGAGCAGTGCAAAATCTTTGGCCACGTGGGCACGGTCATGAGACCATCCAAAATCGATGATGCGCGCTTGGCCGGTCGCGGACAGCACAATGTTCCCCGGATGCAGGTCGCCATGGACAGCCCCAACGGTGATTTCCTTCTCGACCTGGTCTAGCTTTCTCAGCACCCAAAGTGGATTGGTTCGTTGTTCACCATCGATTTCGACGTGCTGTTGATCGGAATCTCCCCAGAATTCGACCCACTCGTCGCCCCAGACATGGCCGAACTCCCGCTTGTACCACTCATACTCCTCGCCAAATCGGCGAGGCTCTCGCAGTACCTTTCCGAAGGGGAAATGCAGGTTGCGAAGTGTCTTGAACGTATCCGACAGCACCGCTTTCACGTTCTCGTCATCACCCGCGGTGATCAAGTTTCGTAGATCGCGGACAACAAGATTCGGCTGATCGACTCCTTCGGTCCAAAGCGGCTCACTGGCCGAGAAGATTGACCAAAGGACGTTGTAGGCCGGATGCTCTTCGTCAAAACAAAAGGGGATCGCGAATACGTCCTTTTGATCGTAGGCAAATGGCTTGATGCTCTTGCCGTTCTCGTACTCCGTTTGCAGCTTGGCTCCCTTGCTTTTGGGAATCGTTTTGACAACTAACGGGTGTGAATGTGGAATCTCGTCGTGCTCGGCGTCAGCCAAATATCCAATCAACACGAGGCTGCCGCTCTTGCCCTCCATTTGCCCAATACGGCTTAGCGGCACCAATACCAGAACGGCGGATGCAAGCTGCAAATCTCGGTAGTCACGCAACAAACGCCCCGGCCAGATGGATTCCTTCCAACCCCAGACACACTCGCAACCATGATCGGAGAGCATCGACTGCAGCAGACGCCGTGCAGACTCGCGAATTGCTTCAAGCCGACCGGCATCGTACTCGATCGCCACATTTGGCGCATCATCGCCTGCTAGAACGTCGCTATCGACGATAATCGATGAACGAACCGTGTCGGAAGCCAACTCATTCTCCGCCATGGTGATCCACTCCGTTTTCAGTTCGTGTTCCCGCTCCGTTGCTGATCCGTTCGTTGATTCCCCACTTAGGCGGGTACCAATAATCGATCGGCTCCATGTTCGGTCGATGCTTCTGTTTGATGCGCGTGCGTTTCGACACGCCAGCCACGTCGGGGTGCTTGACCCGCGCGTATTTGCTGATTTCGCAAAACAAATTCTGGCAGTCAATGAGTTGCAGCGGTCTGCCCCACAGCGAGTGAAACTCTAATCCGAGCCGGGCGAACTCCGCCTCCTGGCGCTCGGCGACCACTTTGATAACGTCGGTTTCACTCAATCCACCCAACGATTCGAAGCACTTGCGGATGCCGTCCAACGCACCAGGACCTGGAATCACAAACTCCATTTCGCTGAAGTCGGTCAAGTCACTGTAGTTCAAGTCGGTGACATACTGGTATGCGAGGAAATCGCCAATCATCGGATATGAAAGAAGCAGCTCAAATGCCTTGCGCATTGACGGTGCCTCAGCAATACGAGCCGGCAGGTTGTCTTCCATCATCTGTTCGAGTAGCCGAAGGTGGCTCCGGTGTTTTCTAGTCGTCCCGAAAGCCTTACTTCCGGAGGGCATGATGTACGCTGCGGAATAGATCGTGCGTTTACCTTCGATCGCGCGCGTCAAAATGCGATCATAGCGTTCGAAGGAATACTCGGCGTAAGTTGGCGGCCCCAACTCCTGAGAGAGCATTTCCCACGTTTCGATCTTGTTGAACAACTTGAATAGAATTGTGCGAAAGAAGACTTCCTCGGATGATTGGTCCCCCTCGTAAATTACATGTCGAATCAGATATTGGCTGACTCGATCCGACGCCCGATACGCGTTGGTGAACTTATATTCCCTGAGGATTTCATCGTCTGTCCACGGCGGTGTTTCTCCCAGCGCGCGGCGGTGGAACACCGCTTGACGCTCAGCCGCGAACCGCCAATAGGTGTCGAAAACTACGCTTGGTTTAGCCGGAGCGAGCGAACTAAACGGCTGCAACGGTTTTCTTTTTGCCGTAGGGTCGATCGACCAGAACGTCTTTTGCTGCTCGCGATGACTCATGCCTGCGCCTCACCCGCTTTGGCCAATATCGCGGCCAATTCGTTCGTCAGCGGCTGAAGTTGAGTCTTCGTCGGCGCTCCCCGCTGCGCAACGGATGCGATGCAGATCATTTTCTCGAACGTCAGCCCCATCTGTTTCGCCATGAACCTGCCTAATCGGCACAGACCAAGATAGTTTCCGTAGGCACGTTCCAGCAGAAACTGAGTCGCGTAGAAGCCAGTTACGGAAAGCCCCTGACTTCCGATCGGCGTGAAGGCGACCTGATGTAGGCAGGGAAATCCGAGTTGGCGGCAATCGTTATGGTCGCGCGTTGGGTCAAAAACGGACGCTTGTAACGCGCTGCGACGGTGATTGCCTTTCCGATACGTGTTGACGACGTGTTCAAGTTGATTCACCGACTCATCACTTCCGCTTGGGCAATACGCGGTCAACCTCCGAAAGTAGGAACCCCGATGGTTGGCTGGGCATCGGCGAATGCGCGGCCATGCGCGCTCAAACCGTTGGAAGAGTTGGTCAGCGTCGTTCGACGAGTTTGGATTCCACATCGATTCTGGAAAAATGGTATTGGCAACGGTGTGGCAACTTTGTAGGTCAAGACGGCGCAACTGGGCATCGAGCGTTTGCCTGATCTCCTTCGATTCGACCGGTACTTCGTCAGCGATGTCTGTTACGGTAATCACGAGTGGCGATAGCTCCGTCACGCCACGCCCCATGACACGAATGAATGCCTCCGCCCAGGCGAGTGACAGATTCGGGCTGGAAGGGATGAAGATGTCACTCGACATCGTCGACCTCCTCATCGAATCGTAGCGGTGCGCGTCCCACGTAGTCCTTACGCATCACCCGCACATAAGCCGCCCAGCCGAGCGAATCATTGGCGGCACGTCCGATTCCCGGCATTTCGGCCTTTACCAGCGACCGCGTCGACGATTCCTCGATAATCGAAATGCACCGCCCTTCAATTCCTGTTCCGGCTGGGAGGACGATCATGTCTCCGACCTGAACGTCGATCGCCCGGTCGGTCCAATGTACATCGGCGACTATGAGATCGTCAGGGCAGGTCTTGCCGAGGAGGCGGGCACGGATGTCCTTTGGTTGGTGCCGCAACAACTCATCGGCCCGATCGCTGTCGATAATGTTCAGCGTTCGCGCCATGTGGGTGACCAAGGTGCCGTAGCCTACGCCGAAATACTTGGCCAGAGCGTACACTGATTCTGCTGGACACGTGCGCGCATCGAGTCCACGTCGATTAAGAGCGTGATTGACGGCTATCTTCGGCATGTGTAGCGCCGCGGAGAACAAGTCCGCCTGGTACTCTTTGGGATCGAATCGGCGCGCTTCGGTTCGCTGCTCGACGATTTCGTCCCATTGCTCCCCATGTTCGAAGACATGATGTCCCATTTCGTGGCCACATGTCACGGACTGTCGACCGGCCGGCCGAAGCGAAGACACCAAGATTGCTGGCCGTGGCTTCGCATCGGGGATATAAACACCCTCCATGGATGGAATGTCCGAAAACCAAACAGCTACCCCCAATCGCTCGCACAGGTCGTATGCGGAAATCGCGCAGCGCAAAGAATAGCCGGCAGCCTTGCGAACCCGTAGTGCTCGCGATATCGCGATCTGAGCGAGCTGCCTTCTACTCTGGCTCATCACCGCCCCCCGAACCGCGTAACATGCGAATCAAGTCCATGAGTCGCTCCAGGTCCCGATCCTTGAGCTTACTAAGTTGGCGGGCAGCGAGAATGATCTTGTCAGATTCGCCCTTGGCCTGGTCGGGGCCTTCCGCGAGCCAGCCCACGTCTATGCCGTAGAGTTCAGCCATCGTCGCCAACTCATCGGCCGATACTCGCCGACGTCCGGCCTCAATCTCCGAGACCGTCGGTCGGTGCAGTCCCAGTTTTTTTGCTACCTGACCTTGCGTCAAACCGGCGGCCTCACGCGCCAGGCGCAGGCGAGACGCGATCTGAGTCCGCTTTTCGTTTGTCTTGTCGTCCATGGCCTACGATCCCTGCGTTGGCAGCCCGGAGCAGATATTGTCCGTGATCTCCGACACGCGAAGCGCTTTGGTGCCCTTTTCATTTACGAAGACATTTACGCCCGGTATTTCGACACCCAATCGGTCGGCAAGTTCAACTGTCGCCTCCACGCCGTTTAGACTGTCGAAATCTGGCAAATCGCCAATAGGACATGTCTGACCAGTAATCGCTACAGGTTCTCGTCCGCTGCTGGCTTGAATCTCCGCTAAGACCTCGGCGACAACCTCTGTGATTTGGGCTTTTGTCTTTGCCATGCAAAGCTCCTTTACAATAAGGTAAGATATTCTTACCATTCCCTCCCCGTCGGTCAAGCCCCAATTCAGCGACGGATCTAGGAAATCCGCCTGGTAGCCGCCAAAGCGGGCGAATCCATCGGCTTGACAGTGACACCTGATGAAGACTATAACATCAGTGTTTACATGAATGTAACCATCTGTGTCAATGAGGTTCCTGCGATGGGCGGACGACTGGACTACCTGCGAAACCGCTTCGGCCACGGCTATGTGTACTTGGTCTACGCCGGCGGCGTGGCCAAGCTCGCAAAAGAGGCGGAGATGTTGGACATGAACGACGGTCCGATTTTCATGGTCCATCTGGCAAAGCAGCTTGACGACTTTGAAGCGCATTTCGGCGATTCCGCCGAGTTCCTGCCGCAGCAGATCCAGAGCATGGCTGGCATCACGTATCGGCAACTGAATACGTGGGTCGAACGAAAGCTGTTCTTGCCCATCGAAAACGATCAGCGCCGCTCACGAATTTTCGGAGCGTATGATGCCTTCATGGCCCGCGTGTTGGGGCAGTTCCGCATGAACGGTGCCTCCGTCCAAGTGTTGGAGAAGATCGTACGATTCCTCAGCGAGAATCCCGAACCAGAGCCCGCGACATAGGACTTACGGAGGAGAATCACCATGAGCAAAATCGAGATCAATTACGACGACGTGCAAGGTGTCGACGAGGTCTACGTCGAAAACCTCAAGCAACATGAAGATGCCATACGCAATGCGATCGCGAAGATCGGACGCAGCACGTGGGTGCGGTGGACGTGCGAAGAAGTTGGCAACGGCAACCTGTTCTTTCGATTGGTGAGCTACTCCGATCGAAGTGACTGTATCGCGCGGATCTCACCGCTTGATTTGACTCTCGAATCCGACGAATTCGAGAAACTGATCACGGAAGGCAAACGCACTTGTCCCCAGGATGCGTAGAGAGCCTTCACTGATGCGTCCAACGAGGATGAAAGGGACGAATCCCAGGCGCTGCGAGAAAAGTTGGCTCAAAACGCCGGCTGACGTCAAACAACTGTTTTCGGTTGAGGCTACACCGTTCAGGAAGAACATTCGATGGTCATCAATGTCACCGCCGCGACAGGACAACTCGGCCGAAAGGTTGTCAGAGAACTTCTTGACTCGTCGGACGAGATTGTCGCGACCGTGCGAAGTCCCGACCAAGCGACGGACTTGGCAAATCGAGACGTTGAGATTCGCCGAGGTGACTACGACGAGCCAGAGTCACTGCATAACGCGTTTCGCAGCACCGATGTGCTGTTGCTGATTCCAAGTATTGCCCCAGTTGAACGACGAGTCCAACAACACTTCAACGCTTTGCAAGCTGCAAAGGAAGCGGGAGTGACGCGAGTCGTGTTCGCAGGCTTCATGGCCGCTGAGCCCAACTCGAAATTTCATATTGCCCCCTACCTGCTGTACGCCGAGTCCAAGCTCCGACTAAGCGGCTTGGATTGGACGATTCTTCGGGATGGAATGTACCTCGATCCCGTCGCGGATTGGATACCTGATCTCGTGCAGATGGGGCGACTACCGTATCCCGTGGATCATGGACGTGTTGCCTACATCTGCCGAGACGACTTGGCGCGTGCGCTGGCGGCTGCGTGTGTTGGCAACAGTCACTCCAGGGAACTCTACAAGCTAACCGGTCCGGAAGCGATCTCAATGCCTGAACTGGCGGAGGCCATCAGCGAAGCCACCAAGAAGCCGATCAAGTTCGAAACCGTTACCGAGCAGGAATTTGTCGAGATTTGCCAAGCTGGCAACGAATCGGAGGAAATGATCCAAACGCTTTTGTCCATGTACCGAGCCGTCGAAAACGGCGAATTCGAAGAAGTCACGACTGACGTGGCAATGCTCACCGGAAAAGAACCAATGCCAATCCATCAATTTTTGGAATCAAGATTGGAAGTGTGACATTTGAGAGACGCCCAAGGTGAAGAAAAGTTGGCTCAAAATGCCGGCTGACGTGAAGAAATGGCCAGGGCGCCGCATCGAACAAAGACGAGGTGCGCGCCGGCGCACCGCCTTGCACCGGACGCCCAAATCGAACTTGGCAGGAGCGTAAACCGTGGCCACTGATCCAGTCTGCGGAATGGAAGTTGATGAAACGACCGATCTGACCGCACAGCGGGACGGGACGACGTTCTATTTTTGCAGCAACCATTGCCGTCAGAAGTTCCTGGAGAGCCCAGGGTCCAGAGGCGAGGGTCCGAAGACAGAGTCCGCGTCCGAGGAGAAGCCAGCAAAGCGCGAGACGCGGACAATCTACACCTGCCCCATGCATCCTGAGATCGAGCAGGACGAGCCAGGAGCGTGTCCGAAATGCGGCATGGATTTGGAGCCGAAGTACGTCGCCGCGGGTGAGGAAGAGGACGACTCGGAACTGCGGAGCATGACTTGGCGGTTTTGGGTGGCCGTTGCCCTGGGTTTGCCGGTGCTCATATTGGCGATGGCGCCGATGTTCGGTCTGACGCTTGGATTGTCGCCGGCCGTTTCGCGTTGGGTTCAACTGGCGCTCAGTACGCCGGTTGTGCTGTGGTCCGGCTGGCCGTTCTTCGAGCGTGGTTGGCGGTCGGTGATTACGTGGAACTTGAACATGTTCACGCTGATCGCGCTGGGTGTCGGGGCCGCCTATTTCTATAGCGCGTTCGCAATGCTGCTGCCAGGTATGATCCCCGATTCCTTCAAGGAAGACGGGCATGTGGCGGTTTACTTCGAGGCCGCGGCGACGATCATCGCGCTGGTTTTGTTGGGGCAGGTCTTGGAACTGCGCGCCCGCCGCCGCACCGGCAGCGCGATCCGCGAACTTTTGTCGCTGGCCCCGCCCACGGCTCGCGTCATTCGTGATGGGCAGGAACGGGAAGTCCCATTGGAAGAGGTTAGCGAGGGCGACATCCTCAAGGTGGTTCCTGGCGAGAAGGTGCCCGTCGATGGGGAGATCGTTTCCGGCAAGAGCACGGTCGATGAGTCAATGCTCACCGGCGAACCGATTCCGGTCTCGAAGCAGACGGGCGATGGGGTGATCGGCGGGACGGTGAACCAGACAGGCTCATTTCAAATGCGGGCCAGCCGCGTGGGAGAGGACACCGTCCTGTCGCAAATCGTACAGATGGTGGCCGACGCCCAGCGAAGCCGCGCGCCGATCCAGCGGGTCGCCGACATCGTGGCAGGCTGGTTCGTGCCGGCCGTCGTGCTGATTGCCGTGGTCACCTTCATTGCCTGGGCCTGGCTGTCGCCCGTAGAACCGCGACTTGCCTTCGCGTTGGTCAATGCCGTGGCCGTGCTGATCATCGCCTGTCCCTGCGCGCTGGGACTGGCGACGCCGATGTCGATCATGGTCGGTGTCGGTCGCGGCGCCAAAGACGGCGTGCTGATCAAAGACGCCGAAGTTTTGGAGATCATGGAGCAGGTCGACACGATCGTCGTCGATAAAACGGGCACACTCACCGAAGGTCGGCCGCGGCTGACCGAGTGCATTGCGGTCGACGCCGACATGGAAGACGAACTTCTACGCCTGGCCGCTTCGGTTGAGCAGAACAGCGAACATCCCCTTGGCCGAGCGATTGTGGAAGCCGCGAAAGAGCGCGAGATCAAGCTGGCCACGGTCGACGACTTCGAGTCGATCACAGGCGGCGGAGTATTGGGCAAGATCGAACGAACGGCCGTGCTGATTGGCAAACCGGCGTTTCTCCGAGAGCAGGGCGTGGAGGATGTCGAAGCTCTCGACGATCGTGCGGAGAAACTGCAACGCGAGGGCCGCACGGTGATGTTCGTCGCAGTGGATGGCCTGTTTGCCGGCCTGCTGGCGGTTTCCGATCCGATCAAACAGTCCACGCCCGATGCCGTGCGGGAGCTGCACAAGTTGGGTCTGAAGATCATTATGTTGACCGGCGACAATGAGCGGACGGCACAAGCCGTCGCCGAGAAGCTCGGCATTGACGAAGTCGAAGCCGGAGTCAGTCCACAGGACAAGAACCAGCGAGTCAGGGCTCTGAAGTCGGAAGGCCGCAAAGTGGCCATGGCCGGCGACGGCATCAACGACGCCCCCGCTTTGGCCGAGGCGGATGTCGGCATTGCGATGGGAACAGGCACGGACGTGGCGATCGAGAGCGCCGGCGTGACGCTGGTCAAAGGCGACCTGCGCGGGATTGTCAAAGCGGTCCGTCTGAGCCGCCGCACGATGCGGAACATCCGCCAGAACCTGTTCTTTGCCTTCATCTACAACGCCCTGGGCGTGCCAGTCGCCGCCGGCGTGCTGGTTCCGTTGTTCGGCATGGGAGCCTTGCTCAATCCCATGATTGCCGCGGCGGCCATGAGCTTTAGCTCGGTATCGGTCGTCGGCAACGCCCTGCGGCTTCGCCGGTCTCGGCTGGCCGGATAGCTAGCAACTCGCCTTTGCAAGTATCGTTGGTCCATTCCATACAGTTGACTTCCACTCGGACGAGTTGCTCATGTGTTTCCACGCAATACATCAGCGGTAATAGTTTCCTGCTCGATTCGCAAAGATGTTTCGGTGATACGCCGCAACAACTCGTAGCATGGAAGGCCATGGTCTGAGATCGCGAGTTCAATGTCCTCTTGTTCCGCATCAGAGAGGGGAATGGCACATTGTTCAAAACGCTCATGCGTTTCAACGTCCATGTACATCGGCTCGATATCCAGTCCAGTTCTCTCGATAAGGGAGGCAAGGATTCGTACTCCGAATAGATCAAGGTCACCCTGATGACGAAACGTTGCGTCGGGGGAGGCTTGCGCTAGCAGGCGTAAGAGGGCCACGACAGCGCGATTTGCGTGGCCTTCCGTGTACACTAAGATCATCTCTGCGTCGTCGTGATGCAATTCAATCATGTCGAGAAAGGAAGTTTCGTTCTCAACGCTAATCACACATTGGACACACGTTTGGGGACGCACACGCGCGTTTAACAAATGCTGCGCCGACAGCCAAACGGGTAAATGCTGCGAGGCTGCTTCGGTCGCCCAATTCCACCGAGTTCCTTGCCGCAATAACGCAAACCGTCCGAATGCGAGCACGGTGACCGAAGTCAAATTTTCAACCAAGCCAACCAGGCAAAGCGCCCGAGCAGCCCGTTCTTTGTCGGTTAGTGATTCGCTCAGTTCTTGGGGCAAAGGGTTGAATTGTAGTTCATCGTCGGCCAGGTCACGCCACACCTGATTGCCTGGTCGAAACCAATGTGTGTCTCCGGCAACATGTCGGGATGCGTGAACGACGCGTTCCATTCGCGTGGGTTCGCACCTAAGGTCTTCAACGAATTGAAGGAGCGAGATGTAACGTCGAATTTGCGGTCCAATCTGATCGAGCTGCCACTTCTCGCTTCGATGCCAAAACCGTCCTTTCCGCTGATCGAGGAGTTTCAACTCTCGTTTGGCAACAAGGCCGGGCAAGCCGTTCTCAGGCACGTAGGGTGTCAGTTCGCCCTTGATACGCTCGGCTCGATCCTGCTTTTCCTGTTGGCGGTTTCGCAACTTTCGCCCACGCGCCCCCGCCAACGCTGGCAAGAAGATCGCCTCGGCGCCGAGCACCTCTGTTTCCCACCGAAAGAAAAGGAGTTTGCATTTGCTAGGGTCGGTGCCCCGACGAACGTACGTGTCGGAGAAGAACGTAACAAGCGCGGCGTGTTGGGCTACAGGACACGTAATCTGCGCCGGCACAATACCCTTCGATTCTGCCTTGCGCAGGATTATGTCGGCGGCGTCCCCAGCACCCGGAGTCTCCTTCAGCCATCGCCTTATCGCCGTCGAAATATCGCTCGGACTGGTCATTCCTTCGTCTCATGTCCGATCACGGGCTCCGGCCGCGGTTCTGCGAACAACTCACGCTGAGGCTCGCGTTTCTTCCAAATCAGCGGAATTAACACAACACCATCGTGCTCATCTTTCTCCACCATCACGGTCGTGCTATCGGCGGCATCTTCGAGAATCGTGCCATCCAAGTCCGGTGATGCAATCACGAGGTCGAGATCGAGTTGCTTGGCACACCGCAGCAGTAGCTCCTTACGTTGCATATCCAACCCGTAACCGTGAAGCGCCTCGTCCATCATAAGCAGCCGGATCTTCGTGCCAGAGCGATCGAACAGAAACCTTGCCAGCGCGAATAGCAGGAGATAATGGTGCGTGCCTTGTGCGCCGCCGGAACCGCGAACAAGCTCGTCCGATCCCAACGATGTCACATCCTCCTTCTCAGTATGCTGAAGTTGAAACTGATACGTGTACCAATTGCGATAATCCAAGAACGGTGGAATCTCACCTTCGCCCGTAAGTTGGTCGCGGCGGTTCTCAAGGTGCTCGCGCAGTTCCCTGCGCTGTTCCGCATCCAACAACGACTGCCGCTGAATCAGTTGCACAAAAGAGGCGTGCTCCGGCGTTACTTTCGTCTTCAACTGAAACCGCGAGTGGCCAAACGTAAGGTTCTCCAAGACGCGGTTTAGACCATCTTTGGTTTGCTGGAGCGTGCGAACATTCGATCGTAGTTGTTCGGTTAGGCTGTGGGCCAATATCTGCTCGACCAGCTCAACATTCTTTTTCTTGAGTGTCTCACGCCAATGCTTTTCCGTTTCGTCGCGCTCTTGCAGGATCTCGTCAAGCGATTGATCGCGGAAGTCTCGCACATCAATCCAGCCAGTGGTATCTTCCACGCGGAACCGATAACGGCTTGCGAAGCGGTCACTCAATACACCATCGCTCCCTCTCAGCCGCTCGGCTGTGCTTGCTTGCCTAGCGACAGCATCGCTGATTCGCGATGGCAGATCCTTTATCCGCGAAGCACGTTTGATATTGAATACATAGTGGTCGACGTTGTCTGTGCCAGCAGGTAATACAGCCCTCAGTTCGTCGCGAGCATCTGTTACCAGCACTTGAGCTTCGCCAAGTTCACTTTCGCCTTCAATTATTTCACCGGAAAGCGTCTTAACTCGCTCTGTTGTGTCGTTGCGTCGTATCCTACATCGTTCGATCGAAGAAATCGTTTGCTTCGATTTACCGTTCAGGTCATCGAGCCTCGCCTTGATCGCTCCAATATCAACGCCTGTTAGTTGCGCCCTTAGGTCGGAGATAGTTATCGCAAGATGTTCTTGCTCAAACCGTTCTTTCGCGAGATCGGTATCAATTTGCGAAACCTGCAACTCAACCTCATGGATGTTCACCTTGACTTGATCGAGACTGTCCCAAGCGCGCTCGACGCTGCCAGGCAAGTCAAGGTCGTCGATCTGGACGGGAAGCTCACTGAGAGCGTCACGCACTGTACGACAGTGGGCCAGATCGCCGGCCACGCTCGACGCCTCACTGTCAATTTGTTCGATGGACGCCCGCAATCGCGCGATCTCTTGCTCTCGAATCCGTTGTCGCGTCTCCTGACCGATCCATCGTGGCGTGCTGAGTTCCAACCGCCAACGCGCACCGCGCTCACCGCCGGCCCCATCAATGACAAACCAGTGCTGATCCGCACCATCGGGCGCGGCCTGAGCCAACAACGCGAGCGTGCCAACAGTCGCTTGCAAATGTGCAAGAACGCGCTCGTTGCCAATGTGCAGCAACTTGAGCAGACTCGTGCCTTCTTTGGGCTGAGCCACACCTGGGCGCGCTACAGCGGTGGCGTCAAGCAGACGGATACCCTGGCCAACGCTCATTACAATCTCACAAGCTACCGCGGAGTCGTTCGGCGACGTCACGAGCGTCGCAAGGCGCTCGACGCCGAGGGCTGCCTCTACGACGGCTTTCACTTCCTCCGACACACCGGGGGCAAACTCAAGCTCTTGATACAACAACCGCGGTCTAATCCCGCGCTGCTTGAGCGCATCAAGCGATTCGTCAAGTCCGCCAATGGCCGGCACAACGTCGTCGAATCGCCGAAGACGTTGCAAATCCTCATCGTATGCATTGCGTTGCGTCTGAAGCTCCGTTTGTCGATCCTCAAGGCGGTGGATTTCGTCACTCATGTTGCTGACGATGCGGGTAGCCAATTTTTTCGTCTCCGCAACGGCTGTACGGATCGAGTCGACCGGCAATTCGTCGTCTACTGTTCTTGGCAGCAAACGTTGCGTGGCGAGTAATTGCTCAACAGTTTCTACAGATATGTCCAGTAGCGATTCGCCCAATTCATCGAATCGGCGAGCCGCGTTGGACAGCGTGGCGGTCACTGTTTCGATGCACTTGTCGCGAGCCCTCATCTGCTTGGCAAGTTTGTTCGTGGCTTCCGTCCGCCGATCGGTCAAGGTTGTGATTCTCCCCTCAACGCCCTTGAACCGAGTTTCGAGTTCTTCAAGTTGTGTTGCAGTTTGGTAGCTCTCGCTGGCATGCAGGGTCGCGATCTGTTCATCGAGCGTTTGTGACTCGGCTTCCAACTGCGAAAGTTCGCGAGAGAACTCTTCAATCTGTTCTGAACATTGTTGAAGTTGATCTCGCTTCTTCTGCAACGTCGTCGCCAACTCGTCTGCGTACCACTTCGCCTCGACGTAACGGTAACGACGCAATGTCTCGCAAGCATCGCGCGCCTGATCGCGTATCTCGCAGAGTTGGTGGAGTGCTTTCACGTCATCACTGAGGTCAGTTAGCTTTTGCTCAATTTCCGCGATGTCGCGAAATCCTTTGGCAACTTTGTCAAACGGATCAGGGTCTGGCGCCGGCAGCACTTGACGAAATACCTCGTCGAAGCCGCGAGCAGCCTTTGAAAGTTCACGATAGCTCTTAGCCTTTCGCCAAAGATCTGTGACGAGATCGAAATCCTCACGCGTTTGGAACAGCCGATCGGCGACGACCGTTCGATACTTGCTCATGTCCGTTAGAATTGGATCGTCCAGCGATTCCGCCAATTCGTCACGGCTGGCGATTCGGAAACTGCCGTTATCGTTCTTCTTTACCAGCGGCAGATCGGCCGCTCGATTGCTCGTCACGACTCCCCATTTGCGGGCTCGCGCATTCATGTCCACTGCGGATGCGCCAAATACGAGCGTCAAAGGCGCCTTGCCGATGTCCTGTTCAAACTCCGCCACAGCGTACGCAATGCTTCCGCCCTTGCGATCAGGGTGTGGATTGCCCGCCAAATCGGCGCGAAGAATGATCCCCTGCAATGATCGTCCTTCGTCGCGTCGCCCAGCAGTTTTGGCTGCCGCGTTAAAGTCAAAGCTCTGACCTCCGGAAAGAATCAAATGAAGCGCATCAATGATCGTCGTCTTGCCCGATTCATTGATTCCGATGACGAACAAATCACCGTGAACTTCTATCAATTCGTCGTTGTAGTTATGGAAACCTACAAGCCGGAGTGCCTTCAGCCGCAACCGATTCATCATGCCTCGGTCTCCTCTGGCGATACTGGAGACATCATTTCTTCCTGATGGGTGTTGTCAGCGTCTGACTCAACGAGTTGGCCGATTTGCGAGCCATCCTCTGGGTTTTCGCTCTCGTCAGCAACGTGGCCGCCGAGCATGTCAACTTTGCTTAATGCCTCGGCACGGTAACAGCGCAAACCTGGCAAGAGGGCGTACAGCACATCGCTCTTTCCTTCCTTGGTGAAGCCAGCTTTGATGCCAGTGTCTGCTGCGACTCCGATTCGCTCGCGTTCTGCGATGAATCGGTATTTTTCAAGCGTCTTGAATAATGACCGACAGCCATCCAGGATTTTCTCCTCTGACGGCGCGTCTTCACCGAGTTGCTCTTGAAAGCGCTTAAAAACGAAGTCAATGAAGTCCGCTAACACGAAGCGAACCTCGTCGCATGCGTCAAGGTCCAAGTTCTGCTCGTCTGCTTGCCGTTGATGAAACTCCAACAGCAGCACGAACAATACGTATTCCTGGCGGCCGGACAAGCGAAACACGTGACGTTGTGTCGGCCTTAACTCCGTATTGAAAACCTTCGGCTTGATTAGCCTTGCAATATAGTCATCGACGTAAAGCTCCCATCCGAAGAACGCTTCAAAAAACTCTCGAAAAACACTACGTCGTCGTTTGAGAATACCAAACAGGTCGATGTCGTCGTCACGGTAGAAAAACGGCGACTCCATCAACACGTTGACAACACGGCGTGCCCGATCCGCCCCGATCTTTCCAAACAGGGACTTGAATGCCTCCTGAGCGGTCGTTTCAACATCAGTTTCATAATCCATGCTATGAGTCCTGGCTGAATACCATTTGCGGAAGCGTCAAGTTTCCCACGTCATTCCTTGTTGGAAGCGTCACAACCTTTGAAACGGTCGGGAACGCGATTCGATAACGGAGGTATCGTTTTCGCAGATGCGACCCATCCAAACGCGCAAAGCGAATCGCCGCGAAAAGCATCTTCACTTGCGACCAGTCCCGCAGTTCGGCCTCGGAAACGAACGCCTCTGGATTCCCGCGCAAAATCACCGACTGTACGAACTCGTTTAGGTCCTGCATTTGCTTGATCAGCGCAGGCCGCTTCGACGTCGCACGGCCGTTTGCCGATGGCCGAATCGATGCACCCATGAATCTGTGACCTGCGCTCGTGTAGGATCTTGGTGGCCGTGGCGGCTCGACTGTTTCGGTGGGCTTGCCGCGGTTCTCGTCTAGTACAGCGTGGGCAGGTTGCCAAAGGTCCAAGAACAGAGTTTCGAGACGTCCATTCTGAATAGCCGTGTTGTCCGTCCGCAGCAGCCTGTCCGAAAGTTCGCGCAGTCCCGCAACCAACTGGGAGCGACGCACCAATTCCGTCAAGTAGCGCTTTAGGTGCCCAGTAACATCCGCCAACCGCTCGTGAACTGCTTTTCGCCGAGCGTCGAGAATTCCCTCTGGCTCAAGAAACTCTTGAACGGCACGAATGATCTGTATGGGTTCAGGCGGCCTCATCAGGCCCTGTCGCGTCGGATCATTGGCATACTCCAACTCCATCGCGTCCCGCACGCGGTCGAAAAACTCGGCGGCGCCTTCTTTCACAAGTTGGATCAGTTTCACGTGCGAGCGTTCGCGGAGTTGGTCGATTTCCTGCAAGTATCGTTCGAAGTATGTTTGCAACTGTGTGAGCAACTCAGTCAGCCGGTCTCGATCTGGGATTTGAATCGCCATTTCGCTGAGCCACAGATCTAGTCGCAAGAGTTCCTCGCCAGCCTCCTCGACGGCCATGCGAGCATGAGCGAGTTGTCGGCCCACCCGGCATAGATCATCGTGGTCGGCTTCGTCCCCGATTCCCAAGACGTCAACAATCTTCGCGAGGAAGTCATCGACGTCCTGCAAGCTGAATCGCGCCGACGCAGTTCGATCTTCACTAATGCTATCGACGTGCGATTCAAGTTGACTAAGAATTGCACTGGTCGTTTCCGTCATCCGTACCAAATATCGTTCCAACCCACGATCCTGAATCCGACGAATCCTTCGTGGTTCCAACCGCATGGATACATTGCCCCAATCAACGAGCGTGTTTAAGTGAGAGCGGAGCGCCGTACGGTCGTAATCGCTTTCTGCCTTGAATTTTTGAAGGACCGGCAAAACTCGCTCGTACAGCGTGACAAGAGGGATTTCCAACTGCATTTCTTCCTGACGAGCACGATACAAAGCGACCAATATCGCTACGTATGGCTCTGCGGGCGCATTCGTCAGGAAGCGGAACTGGTTACAATCCAGCTTCGCCAAGACTTGTTGCAGGGAATAATCCCAAATCCGCATGGCGATACATCCGCTCTACTTTGCTTTTCTCGGTCGTTCGGACGAGGCGTCTATCACCCGCAGAAAATCTTCCAGGTCTGCCCGTTTGAACAGCCGGTAACCGTTCGCTGGGTTCCTGCGCACCGGTATTTTGCCGCCCTCGGCCCAGGTCCGCAAAGTGTTTTGAGATACCCCCAATAACTCTGCCGCTTCGGCAGTTTTCACGTACTCACTCAGCTTTTCCATCTCAGGTCGCTCCGGAAAAACGCACTGGATCGGTCCAGACGCTGCAATAGTCTACCAAAGCCTTCAATGAACTAGTAGTGTACTGCCGCTTCGTTTGACGCGGCCCGCCTGCCAGCATTTGGGGAGGCAACTGGCTGCTGCAACTCGGCTGTCGATCGGAAGTTCGGGCCAAACGGAAGAAACCGCCGGCCCCTGCGAAGAAACCGTGTGGTTGCTGCATCTAAAAGGGCAGAAAGGGAGGGGGACATTCGCTTCTCCCAGGCGAATTGCCAGAAGGGCCTGAAATGAACGGGTTTGGTGCAAAACTCCTGGTCGTCTGCTTGTCAGGCGTGCTTGCGATGCCGGTTGGCGTCTGTTGCGGCGCCACGATCGATCGTGGGAAGGATCAGACAGCCTCCGCCCGTTGCTGCCACACACCGGAAACGCAGCCGCATCAGACGCCGGCCAAACTAGCGAAATCCTGCTGCTGCCAGGAGCGGGCAAACAGAACGGTCACAGCAAAGCCCGCGAAGCGGGTGCTTGCTCTGTCGCTGCCGGCTACTCCGCCTTCTTCAAGACCGCACCTGAGTAATGCGTGGGGCGTCATACCCCATGCCTTCTTTGAGCCAGGCGAACATTCTTTTCAATCGCTGTATTGTGTGTGGCGGTGTTAATCCGCGCGGGTGGGCGCTTTCGGAGAATGCCCATGCGCCCCAGTGGTGTGACGCCACGCGGCAAGCGTGCGTCGCAGGATTGCGTTACTCAACTTCAAATCACACACAAGGAACAATACGATGATTACCCAATTCGCTACCGTGGTGGTCGCCATGGTCGGTCTGCTGATGACGGCAGGCGACTCGCCCATTGCCAAACCGACCTGTTGCGCCAAGCGCGCCTACTGCTGCTCGATCAAGCGGCCGTGCTGCGGCACGGACAAGGCAGTCGAGACGACGGTGGCGACGGTGACTGAGGAAGCCGACGCCTACAGCCGGCCGATCTGCTGCATGAAGCGGGCTTACTGCTGCTCGGTCAAACGAAGCTGCTGCCCGAAGACTTCGGCCGTGAACACGTCGGACGTTGACGCCACTGAACCAGCCGCAGTCACGAGCGACGAAGTTGCGAGGCCCAGTTGCTGCATCAAGCATGCCTACTGCTGCTCGTCGCACCGACGCTGCTGCCCCAAGGCATCCGCCGAGGGCGAGACTGCCGGAGCAATCGCAGTGGCCGACGATTCGGTCATCGGCAAGCCAACCTGCTGCATGAAGCGGGCCTATTGCTGCTCCGTGAAGCGGCCGTGCTGCGGCTCGTCCGCAGCGGAGCTTCGCGCGTAACGGGTCGATAGCCGTAACACCGCAATGGATTTGCAGCGCCCCTGGTGGCGAGATTCGCTGCCAGGGGCGTCTTGCGTTTGTGATCATCAGACACGCGAAGACCAACGACACCGAGACGATGGGAGAGAACAGCCTTGCAGCGGAGTCTCTTGGCCGGTCTCGACATACCCTACCCAGGTATGCTATTATCCAAGCTGTCTGCACAGTTAGTCGGAGGCGTAACGCGATGGCCCACACGTCAAAGGACAAGAAGAAGCTGCTCGCCAGGATTCGCCGTATTCGTGGACAGGTTGAGGCAATCGAACGGGCCATCGAGCAAGAGCATGAGTGTTCATCCGTCCTGTTGACTGTGGCGGCTTGCCGAGGAGCAATGAACAGCCTGATGGCGGAAATCCTCGAAGGCCACATTCGCCACCATGTGTTGGACGGCCAGACCTCGTCAGAACAAGACGAAGCGGCGGAAGAGGTCATTGAACTGGTCCGACGATATCTGAAGTGACATCGAGCCATGACAATCACAGCGGAACAAACTGGCACTCAGGATCACGAAGATCATTTTCACGACGATCACCACAACGGCCATGATCATGAACACGGTCATCATCATGACCACGATCATTCGCTCCAGTGGGTCGATCTGGTTCGCATTGGCTTCGTAGCGGTTGCTTGTCTCGCCAGTTGGTTTGGCCTCTGGAAGTACATCGCGGCTTTCGATGTGATCGCTCTGGCCGCCACCATCATTGGCGGTTATCCCATCTTCAAGGAAGCCGTATCTAACATCGTCGCCCGCCGCATGACGATGGAACTTTCCATGACCATCGCGCTCGTCGCCGCATGTGCGATTGGCGAGTTCTTCACGGCGCTGGTGATCGTCCTGTTTGTTTTGATTGCCGAGGTACTGGAAGGGCTGACCGTCGGACGCGGGCGGCGGGCCATCAAGGACCTGTTGGACTTGCTGCCGCACAACGCAGTGGTTCGGCGTGGCGGCGATACCGAGGAAATCGGCGCGGCGGAAATACAGATTGACGACATCGTTCTGGTGAAGCCTGGCTCGCGCGTTCCGGTGGATGGAATCGTTGTCGCAGGCAATTCTTTTGTCGATCAGGCGACGATTACTGGCGAGTCCCTGCCGGTTGAGAAGATCGCCGGTAGTTCCGTCTATGCAGGGACGATCAACCAATCTGGCGTGATTGAAGTTCGCACGGAAGGAATCGGCAAGGATACGGCCTTTGGAAAAATCATCGAAGCCGTCGAGCGTGCGGAAAAGTCTCGTGCCCCGATCCAGAAGACCGCTGACCGGCTGGCCGGCTATTTGGTCTATTTCGCCATTGGTTGTGCGATCCTTACGTTCATCATCACGCGCGATGCGCGTTCCACGATCTCCGTGATCATAGTCGCAGGTGCGTGCGGAATTGCCGCGGGAACACCGCTGGCGATTTTAGGTGCGATTGGCCGAGCGGCCCGACAAGGCGCGATCATCAAAGGCGGCCTTTATTTGGAAGTTCTCGGCACGGTGGACGTCGTTGTTCTCGATAAGACGGGAACCCTGACATTGGGCAATCCAACAGTCACCGACGTGCGGCCACGTAACGGCGTACCGGTCCAGCGCGTCGTGGAAACCGCGGCCATTGCGGAGCGGCCATCCGAACACCCGCTTGGGAAAGCAATTCTGCAAAAGGCCGCGTCGATGTCGCTGACAGTCGCTGAGCCGGAGCAATTTCACTACCTGCCTGGTAAGGGCATTACCTGCGCAGCGGGTGGCGAACGAATTGTCGTCGGCAATCGAGCCTTTCTGGAAGAACAACATCTTGAACTTGGGACGTTCGAATCGGGCTCGAACCATTCGTCCGAAGTTCTGGTTGCCCGTAACAATCGTCTATTGGGTTCGCTAAACATTGAAGACACGCTAAGACCGGAAGCCGTGGAAGCGGTGACGGCCATGCGGAACATGGGGCTGAGAACAATCCTGCTGACCGGTGACGTGGCGACGATCGCCAACGATGTTGGCGAACAGTTGGGAGTGGATGAAGTGTACGGCGATCTGTTGCCCGACGACAAAGTTGCCAAAATCAAAGCTTTGTTGTCCGAGGGCAAAAAGGTCGCGATGGTCGGCGACGGAATCAACGATGCCCCCGCGCTGACTCAGGCGAACGTGGGCGTGGCGATGGGTTCGGGCACCGACGTGGCTCGTGAGAGCGCCGACGTCGTACTGTTGGGCGACGACCTGCTGAAGTTCGTAGAAACTTTGAGAGTCGCTCATCGCTGCCGCCGCATCATCTGGCAGAATTTTGCCGGTACTTTGATCGTCGACGGCATTGGAGTCGGGATGGCTGCGTTTGGGATGCTCAACCCATTGCTCGCGGCCTTCATCCATGTTTCGTCGGAACTAGCGTTTATCATGAACTCTGCCCGCCTGCTTCCGGCGAAAGGCAGGTCAAAATCCATACACACACGGATTGACAAATGAACGTATGCAGCCACTTTTCTAGCCGCTTGCCGCTCACCTGCGTAGCGATCGCAATATGCCACTTGACTCTTCTTGGATGCGATGCTTCCAACAGCGCGCCCCATTCAGTCCAACAGGAGCAGATGCGCGGCCACGAGGTGCCGGTTGTTTCCGGTGCGGAATTACAAATGCTAGTCCAACAGAGTGATGAGTTGGTGCTCGTCGAATTTGGCGTCAACTTCGGGTGCAGCCGTTGCGACGATATGCGCCCGCAGATAGCGCGTCTGGCAGGCGAGTTCGAGGGCCAGGCCAAGGTGCTACGAGTCGACTATAACGCCAATCGCGGGCTTGCTGCACAGCTCGGTGCCAACATTTGTCCCAGTTACGTGCTGTTTCGGCGGGGAGAAGTGGTCGTCACGCGCTCTTATCCAACCTCGGCAGACCTTCTCGCAGCGGACTTGGATGCTGCCACGACTCGAAACCACGAACATTCTACGCCGACGGTCAACGGGAACTGACACCCCGACAAGAAAAGCAGTGCGATCAGACGTAATTAGCGAAAGAATGCAATCCGGATAACCGATACAAGCGATACGACTAAGCCGCGCGAGCGGTTCGCGCCGTTGGAGCATGTGTGTGATTAACCCCAAACGACTGAAACGCGGGATTGCCTGGCTGCTTGCAGTCTTGGTCATCGGTGGAAGCATTTCTCCACCGGCGTACCGGCATGCGCACGCGGGGGGAGATGTTGCACACAATCATCGGTCGCAGAACGGACAGAAACAGGTCGATTCCCATGGGAATGGCTGCCATTGTGACTGCCACCACCATGCAGCGCACCACGGACACGCATCGGAGGCTCCGACTGCGCATGTCCATGTCGGACTGCCTTGGATCGAACTTACGCTGCCCACATCCGACGATAGCGACTCCGATCCTTCGCGTTCGGATCGCGACGATCTGCCTGTGATCGTGCGGGTGATCGATGATTACGTGCCGAACTCAGACGGTGGGGGCGACGCTTCGACTCATGCAGTAACAAAATCGCCCATCCGGTCGCACGTCGTCGTTTCGTCGACCCCCTCTCTAAAGCACGCGCAACCAACGGCCCCATCCGTTCTTCTGTGTGATACTGCGCGCCATGAGCGCTCGGGCGTCCTGCGCATCTAAAGGACCCTGACGCCAGCATTTCCGGCGCAGTTGTTCGCGAGCGGCAACCGCCTGCCGCGCTTCTGTCCATTCGTCGTGGCGTCCCCCTTTTGCTTATTTGTGCAAGCGCAAGATGCAGTTCCGCAGCCACTCTGGAGATAAACCGTGCTTTCCCCACCCGCAAGACGAATAAGCCTGGCTGTCGCAGCCCTGTTGCTGCCATCGTGCGCAGCGCCGCGACATAGCGTCACGTGGAACGCTCCCGCCGACGCGGAGCACGCGCGAAGCGTCGAGACATCGCCGGTCGTTCAAGCGGCCTATCGCCAGGAGAATCCAGATGACACGGTCAGCGAGCCAGCGACAGTCCCGCATGAGATCGTGCCGGTGCCAGAACCGATTGTCGGAGGCGACGCCGATTCAGGACCGCTCAGCCTTGGTGACTTGGAACAGATGGCAATGGAGAACAATCCGAGCATTGAAGAAGCGGGGGCGAAGGTCGGAGCGGCGCGAGGCAGGTGGGTGCAAGCCGGACTGCCGCCCAACCCGCGCCTAGGATACTCCGGACAACAGCTAGGCAGCGGTGGGCAAGCCGAACAGCATGGTGTCTACGTCGAACAAGAATTCATTCGAGGTGGCAAGTTGGGTCTTGGCCGAGCGGTTGCGAGCCAGGAGATTGTCCACGCCGAGCAGCAGTTTGAGGTTCAACGGCGTCGAGTGTTGACGGATGTACGAATGGGTTATTACGCCGTCCTCTGCGCTCAAAGGCGGCTGGAACTTACCGAGGAATTGGTCCGCATCGGCAATCAAGCGACAAAAGCGGCGCAAGATCTTTTCGAGAAGAAAGAGGCCAGTCGCCGCGATCTGCTTCAGGCACGCATCGAAAGTCAATCGGCACAGACCTTCCTACAGCAGGCCCGCAATCAGCATTTGGCAGCCTGGCGAATGCTCGCTGCCGTCCTTGGATCGCCACACATGCAGCCGCGCTCCTTGGTGGGCCGAGTCGACGAAACCGCGACAGAACTTGCCTGGGAGAACTCTCTGCAGCGGCTGCTCTCGGAAAGCCCAGAGATCGCGGCAGCCTTCGTGCAAGTCGAGCGTGCTCGCTGGGCGGTCGATCGCGCTCGCGCGGAGGCCGTTGCAGATGTCAACGTGCAAGGCATCATTCAGAGCGACAACGCCACGGGGTCCACGAATGGCAACTTGCTTGTCTCGATTCCGATCCCAGTGCTGAATCGGAATCAAGGCGGCATCCGGCAAGCCGAAAGCGAACTGGTTGCGGCCGAGCGGGCCGCTCAACGTATGGAATTGGCGATGCAGCATCGGCTGGCTCCCGTATTCGAACGCTACCTCAGCAGCCGCAACCGTGTGGACAACTTCCGCGGAGGCATTCTTCGCGACGCAGAGGAGAGTCTCAAGCTGACCAGACAAGGATATGAAGCCGGTGAATTGAGCTTCTTGAATCTACTGACTGCCCAGCGAACCTACTTCCAGGCCAACCTGAATTACATCGAGGCACTCTGCAGCATGTGGGCGGCGTCTGCGGAAATCGAGGGATTGTTGCTTACGAACAGCTTGGAGGAGGGCGGGGGAACTGTTGGACCTGCCTATGAGCCAGCCGCACAGCGAGGATTGCCGAGCATGGCTGGCCGGCTATGACCAAATCTATTTTGCGGAGATGAGATGATGATGAGTCGAAAACGAACACTTGCCGGCACAGCGATTCTTGTCGCGGCCGTTGGATTTGGTGTCGCGGCACTGGTGACGCGCGATCGGTGGCAGCCCTGGCTGAATCCGCAGGCAGTGACCGCCAAAGATGAGGAGCACCAAGCTCCTGTCGAGGACGCCAAAGTGCTGAAACTTACTCCACAGGCGCGGAAGAACCTGGAGTTGGTATCGAAGCCCGTAGCACTGCAAAACTACTGGCGAACGATTCAGGTGCCGGGGGTTGTCGTTGACCGGCCCGGATTGTCCGATCGCGGTATCACGTCGCCGGCTGTCGGCGTCGTGACACAAGTCCATGCGTTTGCCGGCGACACCGTAAGACCCGGCGAGACTCTGTTCACGCTACGGCTGTTCAGCGAGTATCTGCAGAACACTCAGTCCGAGTTATTCAAGGCCACGCGCGAGACTCAACTGATCAAGGAAGAACGCGCTCGCATTGAGGGGCTTGCCCGTAGCGGGACGATCGCCGGGAACCGCATTATTGAACTCGACCAGCGGATTCGCCGCCAAGACGGGCTTATCCAAGCCTACCGGCAGGACCTGTTGACGCGTGGATTGGCACCGGTGCAGATCGAACAGATTGCGGAAGGCAAGTTCGTTTCCACGATCGATGTGGTCGCGCCTCCGCCGGTTAGCGCGGTCGGCCGGCAACGCGAAATACAACCAGTCGCCTTCATCGATGACGGGGGCGGTGACGGCCTCGTTTACGAAGTCCAGGAATTGAAAGTTGATCTGGGCCAGCAGGTACAAGCGGGACAATTGCTCTCCGTGTTGTCGAATCATCGGTCGCTCTACATCGAAGGACACGCCTTCAAGCAGGAAGCGCCGATGCTTGAGCATGCGGCCCAAAACGCTTGGCCGATCGAGGTCGAGTTCGCTGAGGATGACAACCGACATTGGCCGCCATTGGAGCAAGTATTTCAGATTCGCCACTTGGCCAATACGATCGACTCAGCCAGCCGCACGTTCGATTTTTTCATCCCACTAACGAATCAGTCCCGCTCGTATGAGAAGGGTGGACAGACGTTCGTTGTGTGGCGGTTTCGACCAGGCCAGCGAGTTCGCCTGCATGTCCCAGTTGAACAACTCGAAAACGTGATCGTACTGCCGGCGGCAGCAATTGTTCGCGAAGGCCCCGAAGCCTATGTCTTTCGCCAGAACGGCGACCTGTTCAACCGCATCCCGGTCCATGTGCTGCACGAGGATCGACTGAACGTGGTGCTGGCCAACGACGGCAGCGTCGCTCCAGGTTTCTACCTCGCTCAAGGGTCGGCTGCTTCGTTGAATCGCGTCCTGAAAGCGCAAGCGGCTAGCGGCGTGCGTGCCGACGTCCACGTGCATGCGGACGGCACAGTCCACGGTGCGCATTAAGGAAAGGAATCGTCTGTGCTCAACGCCATCATCCGGTTTTCACTCCGCTATCGCATGCTGGTCGTGGTTGTCAGCCTCGCCATGCTGATCTACGGGTCGTATTTGGCGACGCAGATGCCGATCGACGTTTTTCCCGATCTGGACCGGCCGCGCGTGATCATCATCACGGAGTGTCCCGGTCTGGCCACCGAGGAGGTTGAGACCCTTGTCACGCTGCCGATCGAAGTTGCATTGTTGGGTGCCAACGGCGTGCAAGACGTGCGCAGTCAAACCACCGCTGGACTCAATGTCATTTACATCGAGTTTGATTGGACCACCGAGATTCGCGCAGCACGACAGACGGTTCAGGAACGGCTCTCGACACTTGAGGGTGTTCTGCCTGAAGGCATCAACCCTCAAATGACGCCGCCTTCCTCGATCATGGGCCAAATCGTGATCGCAGGCATTTATCGCCAGCAAGGACCAAATGGCGGTGAACTGACGGCGATTGACAAGACGGACTACTTGGCAGAGTTGGTTGAAACGCTGGGCGATCATTCGCCGCAAGTGACCATCTGGCAGCCAGATGATCGTCGCCGCCACGATACCTGGCGGCAAGTGTCGTACACAGACTTTCGCTGGCTTGATCCCCCCGAACACAGTGCGACTCCGAGCACCAACGGGGGCGCACGCGCTTCCTTGAGTATCGAGGGAGATCAGTTCGAAGTCGAGTTGCGGACAGAACAGCAGCGGCAAATGGACTTGAGGACGATGTCGGATTGGGTGATTCGGCCCAGGATTCTTAAAGTCACCGGCGTGGCCGAAGTCTTTCAAATGGGGGCCGACCGCAAGCAATACCAGATCCTCGTCGATCCGACCGCGCTGCTCGAATACGACGTCACACTGCAGGATGTTGAGAAAGCCTTGCAGGAAAGCAACATCAATACCAGTGGCGGCTTCGCCATCACCGGAGAGACCGAACGCCCTATCCGGATTCTGGGTCGCCTGGGACCTGACTCGCGCGTCGTCCTGGAAGACCTGCGGAAAGTTCCCGTCAGGGTCAACGAGAGACGAACGATTTTACTCAGTCAGGTTGCCAGAGTCACGGAAGGGCCGGAGTTTAAGCGGGGCGACGGCAGCATCAACGGCCGGCCTGGCGTCGTGTTTACGATCGTCAAGCAACCGCATGTCGATACGCGAGCATTAACGGACAATGTCGCGGCGGCGTTCGCCGAAGTCGAAGCGTCATTGCCAGCGAACATCATCATCAACTCGGAATTGTTCCGGCTGAAGAACTTTATCGATCGGGGCATCTTCAATGTCGGCGAGGCGTTGGTGATTGGAGCCACGCTCGTCATCATTATTCTATTCTTGTTCCTGCTTAACTTCCGCACCACCTTCATCACGCTCACGGCCATTCCGCTTTCGCTGGTAATTACGACGCTGGTCTTCCGCCTGATCGGGCACCTGACGGGTACGGAACTGTCGATCAACGTGATGACGCTCGGCGGATTGGCGGTCGCCATGGGCGAGCTAGTGGACGACGCGATCGTCGACGTAGAAAACATCTTCCGGCGTCTGAAGGAGAACAACGCGATTGGGGAACCGAAACCTGCCTTGGAGGTGGTTTACGAGGCCAGCAAGGAAATTCGCAGCGCGATCGTATTCGGTACGGCCGTCGTGATTTTGGTATTCCTGCCACTCTTTGCACTTTCCGGCGTGGAAGGCCGCTTGTTTACACCGCTCGGCGTAGCCTACATCGTTTCGATTCTCGCCTCGTTGTTGGTGTCGCTCACAGTGACGCCGGTGCTTTCGTACTATCTTCTGCCGCAGTCGAAAGCCACACATCGCGAGCAAGACGGCCCTCTGCTGCGGTCATTGAAATGGGCTGCCAGTCCATTGATCCGCTTCAGTATGGCGTGGCCGAGGTTGCTACTGCTGGCAACGTGGATCAGCGTCGCAATCGCGGGCTGGCAATTTGCACAACTGGGCCGCAACTTTCTGCCACAGTTTGATGAAGGCAGCGTGCAAGTCAACGTAACGCTGCCGCCCGGCTCGTCGCTCAATGCATCCAACGAGACATCGGCGACTATCGACGCGAAACTCCGTGCCATGCAAAAGTCTGAACAGAACCCCGACGGCGAGATTCTCAATTTTGTCCGCCGCACCGGCCGGGCCGAGCGGGACGAACACGCGGCCCCGGTCAACACGGGTGAGTACATCTTGAGCATGAACCCCGAATCGGGCCGGCACCGCGAAGAGACGATCGAGCAATTGCTGAGCGAACTGAGCGACGAAGTGCCGGGCGTGTCCATCGAGGTTGAGCAACCGTTGGCGCACCTCATCAGCCACATGCTCTCAGGCGTTTACGCTCAAATCGCGATCAAGATTTACGGTGACGACCTCGACACGTTACAACAGCTTGCAGAGCGCGTCAGAGCGAGCATCCAATCGGTTGACGGCCTTACACCGCCGGTCGTCGAACCGATCCGGCAGACGGAAGAACTACACATTCGCCTGCGCCCGGACGATCTGGCGTTTCACGGCGTGACGCGGGCCTATGTCGCACAAATCCTTCAAACGGCCTTGCAAGGCGAAGTGGTGTCGCAAGTGCTCGAAGGTCAGCGCCGTTTTGACCTGCTGATCCGATTGGAAGAAAGCTATCGCACCGACTACGCGAACCTGGGCCGGCTGCGGATCGACCTGCCTAATGGCCGCGGGCAGATCGAATTGCGAGAGCTGGCCGATGTCGGAGAAGGTAGTGGTCCTAACGCCGTGAATCGGGAGAACGCTCGCCGCCGCATCGTCATCCGTTGCAATACGCAGGACCGCGACTTGGCCAGCGCCGTCGCCGAGATCGAGCAGCGGGTTCAGAACCAGGTACAACTCCCGGAGGGTTACTTTGTCGAGTACGGAGGTCAGTTCGAGAGCCAGCAACGAGCCACGCGCCTCATTCTGATCCTGGCGGGAGTCTCCGTGATCGGCATGTTCTTAGTGCTGATGATCTTGTTTCCGTCGGTGCGGATCGTATTGCAAATCCTCAACGCGCTGCCGACGGCCTTCATTGGCGGCGTCATTGCGCTGGTCATCACCGGGCAAGATTTGACAGTAGCCAGCCTGGTGGGCTTCATTTCGCTCGGTGGCATCGCCGTACGCAACGGCATTTTGCTGGTTACGCACTACATTCACTTAATGAAGGAGGAGGGCGAGGAGTTCACGCAGCAAATGATCTTGCGCGGCAGCCTGGAGCGGCTTGCACCGGTACTGATGACCGCTCTAACCGCCGGCATCGGGCTTCTCCCACTCGTACTCGGCGGCCAAGAACCGGGCCGCGAGATTTTGTACCCCGTCGCGACGGTAATTCTCGGCGGGCTGATCACTTCAACGTTCTGCGAATTCTTGATACACCCCGGCCTATTTTGGAAATTCAGCGGCAAAGATGCAGCGACAGTCGCGCGACTGCATGAATTGGAAGATAACTCGGAACACCGAATTACCTGAACCTGATCCCTGCCAGCGATCAACTCATGCCGAGTGGCATGAACTGGCATCACTCGTTGAAAGGAGTTTGAAACCATGAAGAAATTTGAAGTAGCACTGGTCTCGCTGATGGCGATCGGCGTGCCGGCCTTATTGGCGGGCTGTAGCAGTTCCAAGGACCCGGAGCCCTCCGAAACCAAGGACAATACTCAGCAACACTCCGATGACCACGGGCATCCGCACGGAGACCACGGTCACGGTGCTGGACCGCACGACGGAACGCTGGCCGATTGGGGTGGTGGCAAGTACCACGTCGAGTTTACGGTGGACCATGACAAGCAAGAGGCGACGGTCTACATCGTGGGTGACGACGAAAAGTCGCCCGTTCCCATCGCGGCTGAAGAAATCCAACTCAGCATCAAGGACCCTGTGATGCAGGTGACGCTGAAAGCCGCGCCGCAAGAGGACGATCCGCCAGGCTCGGCGTCGCGTTTTGTCGGTAATCACACTGGGTTAGGCGTCGTCCAGGAATACGAGGGCACAATCACGGGCGTCGTCGACGGCACGCCATACTCTGCCGACTTCAAAGAAGAGCCGCACGGGCACGACAAGTAGATGGAATCTCATGACTTGGACTTTCCTCAAAGCCGTCATCTCAGCGGCGGTCATCGTGGCCGTCGCTGAGGTGTCCGGTCGATTTCCACGCCTGGGCGCGTTGCTGTTGACGCTTCCGTTGGTCAGCATCCTGGCGTTCGTCATGTTATGGACGAAAGAGAGTGAAATGACGACGATCACGCGGCTCGCCAGGGAAGCGTTGGTGCTCGTGCCGTTGGGGCTGCCGTTTTTCATTCCGTTCGCCTTGGCCAACCGCACGGGCCTATCCTTTTGGCCGAGCTTCGCTGTTGGTATCCTGCTGGCGTCCATCACGATCGGGCTATGGCTTCAATTCGGGCCGAGTTCACCGGCGTAACGAACGAACACAAGTTCACGCAGCCCCACCGCACACGATGAACACTCTCAGTGCAATTTTCCTTGATCTGCCCGTGCCAGTTGTCCGGCGTTACGGCGCCAGTCGTCGAGGAATTCGAGAAACGCGCGGTCCACGCGTGTGGGTAGCCGCTGGGGATCGGTGACCAGGTACAGATCGCGAATCGCCCGCACGCCTTCGATTTCTACCGGAATCAGCCGCTTGTCGTGAATCTCCCGTTCGATTGCCCGCGTGGACAGAAACGAAATACCGACGCCGCGCTGGACAGCCGCGCGAATCGCGTCGTTCGAATTGACTTCCATTGAGAATCTCAGGTCTGTCGTCGCAAGGCCGGCATTCGACAGGGCCTGCTCGACGCAACGGCGGCTGCCGGAACCAGGTTCTCGAACGATCAGCGGCTGCCCGCGCAGGTCATCGGGTTTGATGCGTTTTGTCCGCGCGAACTGGTGATCCGGCGCAACGACCAATGTCAACTCATCTTGAGCGATGGATTTGGCACACAAGTTCGCGGCGCGGGGCAATTCGCCGACGAGCCCCACTTCGGCAGCACCCGACTCGACGGAATGGATCGCTGCTGCACTGTCGGAGACCGAAACCGATTCCTGTACGTCGGGACAGAGTTCCCGAAATCTCACCAGCAACTCTGGAAGTAGCCACTCGGAAGGGACAGTGCTACACGCAATCTTGATTGTTCCGCTTACGGCCGATGATTGCTGTCCTGATTCTTGATGAATGACATCCACCAGATCCAGGATCTTTCTCGTGTGCTCGTACACTCGTCGGCCTGTATCGGTCAGCGTCACGGACCTCGGCCCGCGATCAAATAACGCGGTGCGCAACTCTTTCTCCAGCGCGGCAATGTGCTGGCTTACCGCTGCCTGAGTCAGCCCCAGGACTTCGGCGGCGCGGGTAAAGCTCTGCGATTCGGCCGCAATCACAAATGTTTGCAAATGACGCATTTCCATACCGTCGATCATACCTGCCTTCGGCACCTGGGCACACTCGGTTCGAACTCGTGTTTTGGACGGTATAAGCGGCGCTTGGTCATGGACCTCGGCGGTATCACGATTCTTTCGATTCTGGCGCGTTCAAGAAGTCGATAGCATTGCTGAGAGCACGTATTTCGACGCATTCAAAGCGAAGAGATTGTGAGTGTGGAATTGTATTTCCTGTTGGCCGTCGTGGGGCTTGTTGGCGGATTTCTCGCCGGCTGGGTTGGTCTCGGCGGGGGAATCGTACTTGCGCCATTGCTGTTGTTCGTGCCGCCGGCCGTGGGGCTAAGTCCGCTCGACATGAAAGAAGTCGCTCGGCTGACGATGATCCAAAGTCTGTGCAGTACAGCAGCAGCCGGTGTTGCCCATCGGCGTACGCGTCAAGTACATGGTCGGTTGGTTGTGTGGATGGGCGCGATCATCGGTGTGGCGAGTTTGGGTGGCGCGTTTGTATCGGAGCTTCAGCTTGTATCATCAGAGTTACTGCTTGGCTTATTTGCCACGATGGCGCTCGCGGCCTCCGTGTTGATGCTCTGTTGTCCGGCCGAGAAACAGGACGAAGACGACGGCCCTGCACGGAACGAAGTGCCGTTCAGCCGCGGGCGTGCGGCTGTGGTGGCCGTTGGCGTGGGGCTTCTGGGTGGGATGGTGGGGCAGAGCGGTGCCTTTCTGACGATTCCATTGTTGATCCACGTGCTGCGAATGCCAACGCGACTGGCCATTGGCTCGTCGCTGGGGATCACGTTTTGCGCGGCGCTGGCAGGGAGCCTTGGCAAGTTTGCCGGCGGTGGCCCGATTGTCTGGCCGCAGGTCGCCGTGCTGGTTGCCGGTTCACTACTAGGTAGCCAACTCGGCTCGGCATTGAGCCATCGCGCTGGCGCGACCTCTTTGCGGTACGTCCTTGCGGTACTGATCGGCGCCAGCAGCATTAGAATGTGGTATCAGGTTTTGAACTGAGAAAGGAACAGCAATGACGGAACAAATCGCTTTGACTCAACTGACGCACGGCGGCGGCTGAGCTTGCAAGATCGGTCCTGAGGACCTGGCACAGGTCTTGTGCCAATTGCCCCCGATTGAAGATCCGGCGGTTATCGTCGGGACGTCGACCGCCGATGACGCGGCAGCGTACCGCATCGACGATGATCGCGCAATCATTCAGACGGTGGACTTCATTACGCCGATTGTGGACGACCCGTATGACTACGGCCGGATCGCCGCAGCCAATTCCATTAGCGACGTGTACGCCATGGGCGGACGTCCGTTGTTTGCATTGAACATCGTGTGTTTCCCGTCGAAGAAGCTGCCGCTGGACGTGCTCGGTAAGATCTTGAAAGGTGGTTGCGACAAAGCGCGTGAGGCGGGGATCGAGATTGTTGGCGGTCACTCGGTCGATGACGCCGAGCCGAAGTATGGATTGGTCGTCACAGGCGTTGCTTCCTCGGACCACGTGTTGACCAACGCCGGCGCGCAGCCGGACGATGTTTTGGTGCTGACCAAACCGTTGGGTTCCGGCATTCTTACCACCGCCCTGAAGAAAGGACTGCTCGACGACACAACAACGAAGAAGGTCGTCGAAGTTATGGCGACGTTGAATCGTAGTGCTGCGGAAGTGCTCGATGGATTGCGAGTCCACGCATTGACCGACATCACTGGCTTTGGGCTGCTGGGGCATTTGGTCGAGATGGCTGAAGGCTCAGGAGTCAGCATCCGCCTCAACAGTTCGGCCGTACCGGTGCTGGATCAAGTAAGCCGTCTTGCTGGCCAAGGCATTTTTCCAGGCGGCGCCACACGCAATCGAGAGCGTATTGAACCGAAAGTCCAATGGGCCGCGACAATATCCGAGGAGACCCGAATCGTCCTGACGGACCCGCAAACATCGGGCGGATTGCTCGTCGCGATTGCCCCCGACGACGTTGTCGAACTCGTGAATCGCCTGACGGAATCCGGCGTCTTGGCCCATGCTGTCATCGGCGGCGTCACTGGTCGATCGGACAAGAGTATCGAAATCACGATGTAAACGGAACGTGAGAAAACAGAGAATACAGAGGAATGGACGCTCTGTGCTGTGTGGTTTGGTCCTGTTTAGTCCGAGGGGTCCACGGCGACATCTGTGTGCGGTGCCCCTCCACGGTCGTGATTGCGCCGTGATTCCTTCCACTGCTCCCAACGCTTGTAAAGGGTGTAATAGACCGGAATCAGCACTAGCGTGTGAACCGCTGATGTGATGACGCCAAAAATGACCGGGACCGCGATGCGTTTCATCGGGCCGGCTCCGGGTGTCGTGGCCCAAAGGATCGGCATCAGGGCGATGAAGTCGGTGAGCACTGTCATGAGCTTAGGACGCACGCGGAGAACTGCGCCTTCGATCACGGCGTCGTACAGTTCCTTCGCTGTGAGTGGTCGCCCCATTTCGCGGCGATGTTTCTTATAGGCCAGGTCGAGATAGACGTGCATGATGATCCCCGTCTCGGCAGCCAGGCCCGCTAGCGCGATGAAGCCGATGGCCACCGCGACGCTCCAATTGTAGCCGAGCCAGTACATGCCCCACACGCCGCCAATCAGCGCGAACGGCAACGTGACCATCGTGATGAGCGTTTCGGTGATATTCTTCATGTTGAAGTAGATCAGTATGAAGATCAGCGCCAACGTGATGGGAATGATGATGTTCAGCCGCTGTCGGACTTCTTCCATGAACTCAAATTGGCCGCTCCATTTCAGGTGATAACCGGGCGGAATCGCCAGGCGACCGTCCGTTCGTGCGCGGTCGATCTCGGCTTGGGCATTCTTGACATACGTGCCGATGTCCAAACCTTCTTCGATGTCTACTGGAATGTTAATCAGCAGCATGCCCGCTTCGCTCTTGATCATCGGCGGGCCGTCGGCAATCTCGATGCGGGCGACCTGACCGAGCGGAATGAGCCGGCTCTGCGACATGCTGGTCATGGTCGTGCCGTCGCCCATCGACATACTCCCCATTGTCATTGAATCTGAAGCCGAGGCCATCGGACCTGCCGGCGCGGCGATGAAGATGCGTTTGAGTTTTTCGGGGTCGTCGCGCAACTCGCGCGGGTAGCGGACGCTAATCGGAAAGCGAAAGCGGCCTTCGACCGTCATGTCGATGTTCATGCCGCCGATCGCTGATTCGATCATGCGTTGTACGTCGCCTACCTTTAGGCCGTAACGAGCACAGGCGTCACGATCGACCTCGATGTCCAGGTAATGACCTCCCATCGGCCGCTCGGCAACGACACTGGTCGTGCCGGGAACTTCCTTCAGGACAGCTTCCAACTGCAAACCGACCCTTTCGAGTTCTTCCAGATCGGTGCCGTAGACCTTCACACCAAGCAATCCTCGCATGCCGGTCGTCAACATGCCGATGCGCGTCTCGATCGGCATCAGCCACCAGTTGGGCATACCGGGGATCGTGATCGCCTTATGCATTTCGTCTTTGGTGAGTTCGGCGAACGTGGTTTTGACAAACGGAATGTCCTCGGTGGTGATGCGTCCACTCCATTGTTCGCGCAGGTGGGCGACGGCGGCTTCCTTGCGATCCGCGCTGATGCCGCCTTGCGATTCGAGAATATCGACGAGGTTTCGTGGAAGTTGCTCCGCAATGCGTTCCGGCAATCGTGGGCGAATCCGTTCCATTTCGTGCTGCAGCAGGTCGCCGGCCCATTCTTCTTCGAGTTGCTCTTCGGAAAAACGAGAGCGAACCGGATCGCCACGCTTGAGAGCCGCTTCGCGGTGGGCCTCTAAACCTTCTCGGAGCTTTTCCATGCCGGAATTCATCCGCTCAACCAGCTCCATGCGGGTCTGACGGTTGATCTCTGCGCGGGTCATGCCTTCCGCCTGTTCGGCGACTGTCGCAATTTCCAACTCTTTGACGGTCTTGGCCAGAAAGTCGCCGCCGCCGCGCAGCTCATTCACCATTTGAGCCGCCAATCCCTGCAAATATCCTTTCTCAATGAGTCGTTTCGGCCACTCCTCCTCCGGTCGAAGCGAAGCGTGCGTCTCCACCATGGCCAGCGGTGCGGGGTCGGTTGGTGTGGTCGAGCGGCCGATCTTGCCGAGCGCCACTTTCACTTCGGGAAACTGCATCAGCAGTTGATCTTGAATCTGGAGTGTGCGGCGAGCTTCCGTCACTGAAATGCCCGGCACGGTGGTTGGCATGAACAGGATGTCCCCTTCGCGCAGCGGCGGCATGAACTCGCTGCCGATCTTCGTCCAAGGCACGATCGTGATGCCCAGCAGCAAGAACGCACCGGCCATGCTGATCAGTTTGTGCCGCAAAGCGAAGCGGATGAACGGCATGTAGAGCCAGATGCAAAAACGGTTGACCGGATTACGGTCTTCGGTCGGCGTCTTGCCGCGGACGAAGAAACCCATTAGCGACGGAATCACCATCACAGCGATCAACGCGCCGGCAGCCATGGCAAACGTCTTGGTGAACGCCAGCGGCTTGAACAGCCGTCCGGCCTGGCCTTCGAGCGCGAACACTGGCAGGAAGGACACGGTGATGACCAGCAAGGCGACAAAAAGTCCTGGACCGACTTCTTGCGCGGCAACCTTCACCTGTTCCCAGTGACTGGCGTCCGGATTGTGTTCCTTGTGCTTGTGCAGATTCTCCACCATCACGATCGAGGAATCGACCATCGTGCCGATGGCGACAGCGATACCGGAAATTGACATGATGTTGGCATTGATGCCGCACAGTTTCATTACGATGAACGCCAGCAAAATGCCCAGCGGCAGAACGGCCGCCGCGACCAGCCCGCTGCGGACGTGAAGCAGAAAGATCAGGCAAATGATGGCCGTGATCGCGAGTTCTTCTGCTAAGGTTTCCTTGAGCGTGTCGATCGACCGATGAATTAACCCACTACGGTCGTAGGCCGTGCGGATACGAACGCCTTCGGGAAGGCCGGGCTCGATTTCCTCAATCTTGGCCTTCACGTCTTCAATGACCTTCAACGCGTTCTCGCCAAATCGCATCACGACGACACCTGCGACGACTTCGCCCTGGCCGTTCTTTTCCGCGACGCCGCGCTTCATGTCCGGACCGATCTGCACCTCGGCAACGTCGCTCAACAGGACCGGCGTGCCGTCCTCGGTGGCGGAAAGCACGATCTTTTCCAGATCCTTCTTGCCACGGATGTAGCCGCGACCGCGGATCATGTGCTCGGTTTCGGCCATTTCGACAACGCGCCCGCCGACGTCGTTGTTCGAGTCCTTGATCGTGGCCATCACCTTCTGCAACGGAATCTGGTAGAAGAGCAGTTTGCGCGGATCGACTTCGACCTGGTACTGCCGCACCGCGCCGCCGACCGTCGCCACTTCGGAAACGCCCGGCACCGAAGCAAGCTGATAGCGCACGTACCAATCCTGAATCGCCCGTAACTCGCCGAGGTCGTGCTTGTTCTCGGTGTCTTCCAGTGTGTAGATGTAGACCCAGCCGAGGCCGGTCGCGTCCGGTCCGAGGCGCGGTGTGGCCCCTGGCGGCAGCTCGCCCTGGGCTTCGTTCATGTACTCCAGCACGCGGCTCCGCGCCCAGTACATGTCCGTACCGTCCTCAAAAATGACGTACACGAATGAGAAGCCGAAGAAGCTGTACCCGCGCACGTCCGAAACGCCCGGCACCGAGAGCATCTTTCGTGCGAGCGGGTAGGTTACCTGGTCTTCCATCGTCTGCGGATCGCGGCCCTGCCACGGCGTATAGATGATGACCTGCACGTCCGAGAGATCGGGAATCGCATCCACCGGGATCGTGTACGTGGACCAGAGCCCAATCACAACCGCAATGGTCGTAAGGATCATCACCAGGAAACGATTGTCGATGCACCAGGCAATCAGTTTGGCAATCATGATTAGGGCTCCAGCGCATCAAGTCTCGTTCCACACTTGAGCATCCGTTGGCCCATGTACGGGTTGTGTATTTCTGGGCTCCACCAGAGCCAGCGTTCGTAGCCAACTTTGGCCATACCGCACTCGAACTGGTAGAGATCGTGGCCGAAGAGCGTTTTGCCGCCGTGGGCTTCGAGCAACTTCGTCAACTCGTGGCTAATGCGGCCGAAGCGCGTGCGCGCATCGACGGCATCCTTTGGAGATTCTGCGGAAAGTCTCGCGACCAACTCGTGAAAGCGGGTTGCGTCTGCCTTCAGTGCATCGGTGTCGCTCTCGGAGGCGATGATTGCCAGTGCGCTAGTCGATTCGGATAGTGTCGCCATCTGCGCCGGCACGGCATCCAGATCGTCGGCGGCAAGCGTCTTGCTGAGTTGAAAGTACGCATCGAGCACGCGGCGAATCCGCTGGGCAATCGGCTCGCCCACAACTTGTTTTAGCGTCGCTCGCTGGCTTTCCGGCGGCAGCATCTTGGCCAACACGTTCTGAAACTGGCTTTCCGCGTTCAGTAGAAACGCGCCGGCCGTCACGACTTCCTCACCAGGCGTCAGGTCGGCGAGCACTTCGTGGTAACGAACCCGGTCGTTACCGAAACCCAACGTGCTGTTGCCGGTCGCTCCGCTATCGTTCGAGTACAGCCACTTGCGACCAAGCTGCACTTCGCGGGGCAGGAACGTTCCCTCGCCGTTCTTGATCATCACGACCGCCCGCTGACCCGACCACAGCACGGCGTTTTCCGGTATAGCCAGTAAAGATGAATACTGGTGCCGCAAGCGAGCGCGGGCAAACATTCCGGGCAGCAGCTTGCCGTCGCGGTTGTCGACGTCGATGCGAACGGGTGCGGTCCGCGTTAGCCGCCTTACTTTCGGCTCGATATATGAAACGGTCCCGGAAAACGTCTGGCCCCGTTGGCTGCTTACCGACAATTCGACCGGCGTGCCGACTTCGACCAGCGACAATTCGTCTTCAAAGATGTCAACGAATAACCAAAGATGCGAGAGATCGGCCAAGTGAAAGAGCCAGTCGCCTTCGTTGACGTACTGACCTTCCTGGACGTGCCGCTCGATCACCGTGCCGCTGATCGGCGCGTGAACCGGGATGCGGTCCCAAATCTGTTGTCGCTCGGCAAGTTGATCCACCTGCTCAGTCGTCATTCCTTGATACAGCAGCTTTTGGCGGGCACTGCTGACGATCGCTTCAGGATCGAGTCCGAAACTTGACCTTCCCGTCGTGCGACCTTCTCTCTCACGAGCCGCCTTCACGGCGATGACAAACTCCTCTTGCGCCGAAATCAGTTGTGGGCTGTAGATCTCGGCGATGAGTTCGCCTTTCTCAACGGTCTCGCCGGTAAAGCTGACGTGAAGTTTGTCGATTCGGCTCTTACCCGTGACCCATGAACTAATTCCCGCGTAACGGCGCTCGTCGTAGTCAATGCGGCCGGTGGTGTCGATTTCGCGATACAACTTCCGCCGCATCACCGGCTGGGTGACGACGCCCGCTTGCTGAACTTGCTGGGCGGTGAGTGTCAAGTGCTGAGGCGCTTCGACGATGCCGCCTTCCAGTTCGACCAGCGCCATGTTGCAGATCGGGCAAACGGCGTTTTCCTTCTTGCTCTTGATCTGCGGATGCATCGGACACCAAAACACGTTGTCCGTGTCCACCGACTCGCCGCCGATCCCCGCCCAGGCGAGCGCGGCGTGCCATGCGGCATGTGTCTTCTCACGGGCCAGCGGACTCGCCGCGTAGACGATGCCGGCGGCGACAAGCAAAACAAGGATGGTGACTTTGCGCCAGTGCCGGCGCAAGAATGAAAGTAGTGTTCGCATCGTACAGGCACCTCTCGGTCGCGCCGCCCAAACTAAAGCGCGCGACCAATCGGAAGTGGATCAAAAGAGTGAGGCCAAGAAACTACGACCGGCAGAGAATTCGGCGCATACCGGTAGCGCCGAGTCGTATCAGGCGTCGATGCGAACGTGTTTGGCCTGCAGAGTAGATGGGGCCAGCGAGCCAGCGAGATCGCTTTCCGGACGGCCAGTGCCCGCACGGCCGGCTTCGTCGCCCTCGTCGAGCAGCGCTTTAGCCAATGCCACGGCAAGCGGGTTGTTCTGTCCGTCCCGCGAATTCTTGGGGTTCGGGCAGGGGCACTGCTCCTTCGCGGGCGATTGCCGCGCCAGGCAGCAGCCCATGCCGCAACAGCGACCGTCCTCCGTCCCGCAGCAGCACTTGGTGGGCGATGGCGAAACCGACAAGCGCATACCGCGTTCGGTCAAGACCATCATTTGCGGAAACAAGCCCGCCAGGCCCAGACTGACGATCAAGCTGGCCGTGACCAGCCATCGAGTTGTACGGTAAATGCTACGCACCATGACAATTATAACTCGCAGCAGAACACCTGCCATCGATTCTGTGATATTTGTCAAACCGCATCAAGACGGCACCGTCAACTGCGTATTGTCCTCTGGCGCACGCATCTTCACCAGGACGTTCCGTCTCGCCCTAGACTGCCGGTACCGGATGCTCGACACTTCTCGTATGTCGGAGCCAACCGAGACTCAACCGCAATTGCCGAACCTGCTGCCGCGCAACGTCAGGCTGCTCGGTTGGGCAAGTTTTCTGAATGACGTGGCCAGCGAGATGATCTATCCGCTGATGCCACAGTTTCTGATCACTGTGTTGGGCGGCAGCCGGTTTCACTTGGGGATCATCGAAGGCGTGGCCGATTCGGCGGCCAGTCTGCTCAAGCTGTGGTCCGGCGGGTGGTCGGATCGTGTGGGAAGTCGAAAAGGCTTCGTCGTCTGGGGCTACGCGATCGCGACCGTCTCGCGTCCAATCACCGGCTTACTGACGGCTCCCTGGCAACTGTTTTTCGTCAGAACCGCCGACCGCGTGGGCAAAGGTGTTCGAACGTCCCCGCGTGACGCGCTGATCGCGGAATCGGCGGAAGCGGATTCACGAGGGCGCGCGTTCGGCTTTCAGCGTTCGATGGATCACTTGGGTGCAGCCATCGGCCCTGTTCTCGCAACTGCATTCCTGTGGTTTTGGCCTGATAGTCTGCGCGTGCTATTCGTGCTGACATTTGTTCCAGGTCTCTGCGTTGTCGTGATGTTGGCCTTCGGCCTAAGTGACGCAAGGCGGAAAAAGCGAGTTGAAAGGCTGGAACCACGCTCTTCAACGCTCTTCTCTCTCAGTCTCAAACCGTTTGATCGTAACTTTCGCCTCTACCTGCTCGCGTTGTTCATCTTCACGTTGGGCAATTCCAGCGACGCGTTCTTGTTAGTCCGTGCAGGCGAGCTGGGTGTCCCGACCATGATGCTGCCTGTACTTTGGTTTGTATTTCACCTCGTAAAAAGCCTCGTGAGTCTGCTTGCCGGTCGTATCGTGGATCGGCGCGGCGCGAAACTGCCGTTGTTCGCAGGGTGGTTAATTTATGCGGCCATCTATGTGGCGTTCGCCTTTGCCACGGCGGCGTGGCACGCCTGGGCATTGTTTCTGGCCTACGGACTGTTTCATGCACTGACGGAACCTGCCGAGAAAACTCTGGTGGCAAACCTCGCGGGACCAGAGGAACAAGGACTGGCGTTCGGCTGGTTCAATTTCGCGATCGGGATTGCTGCACTGCCGTCGAGTCTGATCTTCGGCATTCTGTACGAGCAGTATGGTCCGCTCGTGGCGTTTGGAAGTGGGGCCGGACTGGCAATCGTGGCAACCGGCCTGTTGGCGGCCGTGCGAGTATCCGGCCGTCGATGATCTCATGATCCGAGCAGAATGTCCGGCATTCCACGTTGCTGGATATTCACTCTTGACTCCGTAGTATGGTACAGGCCGTACAATGCGGTCAGAAGAGTCGAGGAGCCCAACTGATGACCACTCTGACAATTGGCAAAGTTGCCGAGCGAGCCGGCGTTGGCGTCGAGACGGTACGGTTCTACGAGCGCGAGGGTTTGATCGACGAACCGCCTCGCGGGCCGTCTGGATACCGGCACTATCCCACATCGGTCGTGCCGCGTCTGCTGTTCATTAAGCGGGCGAAGGAACTTGGTTTCACGCTCAACGAGATCAAGGAATTGCTTTCGTTGCGGCTCGATCCAGAAACGACATGCGCGGACGTGAAGCAGCGCGCGGAGACCAAGATCGCTGATATCAAGGAAAAGATGCGTTCGCTCCGCCGCATGAAAAAGGCACTGGTGAAGTTGACCGAATCATGCAGGGGACGCGGGCCGGTTGACGATTGCCCGATCCTCGACGCCCTCGATCCGCAGGAGCGAAAGCGATGAATGGTGACAATTCGCAAAACGGTTGGCGCAGCGTCCTGGCGGCGCTGCCCGCCGTCGGCGTCACACTGGTGCCACGATTCACGTGACCCTGCACGTTGCCCGCCTATGCGGGACTCATCAGTTCGATGGGCTTGTCATTCTTGATGAAAACAACCTACCTGCTGCCGCTAACGGCCATGTTTCTGGTGATTGCCGTCGCTTCGCTGGCATTTCGCGCCGATTGCCGTCGCGGTTACGGGCCGTTTGCAGTCGGCCTCGCGGCAGCCGCGCTGTTGTTGGCGGGCAAGTTTCTTCTGGAATCGAATCCCGTGATGTACGCCGGTGCGGGATTGTTGTTTGCGGCATCTCTTTGGAATGCCTGGCCGCGCCGCACGGCCAAGAGCGACTCTGCCACTCCCACGGAGTCCCTCCATCAAATTGGGAGCAACGAAAGTGAGTGTCAACCATGACCACGAAACGACAAATCGAAGTGTTCAGTGCCGGCTGCCCAGCGTGCCAAGACGCGATCACGATGGTCCAGGACACCGCGTGCCCGTCGTGTGAAGTAGCGGTGCTCGACATGAACGACGCCAATGTCGCCAGCCGCGCCAAGAGTCTCGGCGTTCGATCCGTACCTGCCGTCGTAATCGACGGCAAACTGTCCGATTGCTGCACCGGCCGCGGACCGGACGAAACCACCTTGCGGGCGGCGGGGATCGGACAACCGACCGCGTAGCCTCACTTGTCCAACGACTCAAGTACGTGGCACGCCCGGCGCGGGTTGCTCGTTTGACACTTGGTGAGCGCGCCACTCAGGACGCGTTTGACTTGTCGCAAGTCTTTCAGGCGCTGGTCGATTTCGGCAAGACGGTCTTCAATCAACTGCTGGACGTCGCCGCAGCACGGAACGCTGCCGCCTTCGCCCAACAGTTCCCGCACGTCGTCGAGCGTGAATCCGATCGCCTGCGCCGCGCGGATGAATTTCACCCGCTGAAGCGAATCGTCGCTGTACAGCCGGTAATTCCCCGCGCTGCGGTCTTCCGGCTTGACGAGCCCGATCCGCTCGTAGTATCGGACGGTTGTCGTGGGGATTCCCGCTGCTTTGGCCAGTTGGCTGATCGTGAATTGTCGGCTCATCGGACGCACTACGGCAGTGAAAAGGAAATCTCAGAGATGCCCTTGACCTTACACTTGGGTGCAATCTCGATAATACACGATAGAGGATCGTGCTGTGCCGTACAAGCGCCGTGAAACACCATGTTCCAAGCGATGAAGATGGAAAAACAGTTGGTTTGTCCTTCGTGTGGTAACAAGGGCCGCGCAGTGGGCGTGGTGACGTTGCGGACGTTACTTAACGACGAACACGCCTCGCAGTTCGACTCGGAAGCAGATTCGTGTCGTCAACATGACGGGGCGATGGCAACAGGTTGTACGCCCAACCGGCACGACACCGGTTGGCGGTTCTGCGACTCGTCTAACTGCGACGTCGTTTATTTCGCGGAACAGAGCGACGCGACCTTTGCCAAGTCGGACCTGCGCGTCCAAGTCGGCGTCAAAGAAACTACCGGCGAGCGACCGCTCTGTTATTGTTTCGGGCACTCCGTAACCAGTGTCAAGCAAGAGTTGCGCGGCAAGGGTCACAGCGACGCGCTGGAAGATATCCGCGCGAAAATGAAGTCCCCTGGTTGTCGCTGCGAGACAGAGAATCCATCCGGCTCCTGCTGCCTGGGAAGTGTGGCCAAGGGCGTCAAAATTGCTCAAGAGGAATTAGGGATGACGGATATGAGTCCACAAGCGAACGTTTCTGCTTCGCAGTCGTCTGGGAGCCGCGGTGAATTGATCGCCAAGTTGGGAGCGGTTGGTTCCGCGATCGTGGCATCCGCTTGTTGCTGGCTACCGCTGGTGCTGTTGGCGGTCGGCGTTTCAGGAGCCGGCGTCGCTGCCACGCTGGAGTCGTATCGCCCGATATTCGTTACCGCTACGATCGGCTTCCTCGGAGCGGCCTTCTACTTCACCTATCGGCCTCGCAGGACGGCCGACTCAAAACAGGGCTGTTGTCCCACGGAGTCCACCGCTTCAAAAGATTGCTGTGCCAATTCCGGCAAGCGCCGGTTCAACATGATGACTGTGAACAAGGCGATGCTGTGGGTCGTGACCGTTCTAGCCATTGCGTTCTTGTTCTTCCCCAGCTACGTCGGCGCACTGCTCGGCACAAGCGGCGGCGAGCAAATAACCGACAACATGAATACGGCTGTGTTCAAGATCGACGGAATGACCTGCGAGGGTTGTGCGTCGACCGCCGAGAAGGCTATCCGTGACGTGCCGGACGTCGTTGCGGTCGAAGTTGATTACGAGAACGGGCGGGCGGTTGTCGGCACAGAGGTTTGCTGTCCCGTACCTCACGACGCGATCATCAAGGCGCTGCAACAAGCCGGTTATGAAGCACGTGTTTCCGAAAGCGACGAATCACTTCAGGATCTCTCCACCGACGCCCGTGAGTTCAAACAAGCCTTTAACGCGGCAAAAGGACGAGTCCGTCTCGTCATGCTTGTCTCGCCTGGCTGACCGATGTGCCGAGACGGGGCCAGGCTGGTCCACGAAAAAGTGATTGCTCCAATCAATACGGACCAACTCAAGGTCTTCGTGATCTGGACGCCGCGCTATCCAGGTGACAATCGCAAGCGAGCCGTTGCGGCGGCCGGCATCGTCCCAGATTCGCGAGCAACGCACTTCTGGGACGCCAACGGCTATTTGCCGAGAGAGTACGGAGGAATTCTCGACCTTCCAGAAGGCGACCAATTTGCCTGGGACACCTACATGGTCTTCGGCCGCGGCACCGAGTGGAACCATGCCCTGCCGCGCCCTCACAACTGGATGCATCAAATGTCCAAATCGCTCGGACGTGACGATCCCCGTTGGCTCGACGGCGATGAGTTTGCCAAAACCGTCGCAAGAATGGTTTCGGAATGACGACGTCCAGCAACGAGATGCGATGTATTTGTACGTGTGGGTTGACCGGCGGAGATGGAGACACCGTGGACACGAATAAGTTTCGCCAAGTATTCGCGGTCTTCTCGCGAAAACGTCGGCGGTCGTCCTCTTTTTTTTCGATCCGAGCCATCGCGGTCATTGTCCGCTATTGCTCTGGCCTAATCGTGTCGCTTGCCAGACTGCCTTCCAGCAACATTCCGTCGATTCGCAGCGTTGCTCGCCACAGTTCGCGCAGAGCCTCAATGTACGAAAGGTTGGTCTGAAAGTAGGTCCGCTGGGCGGTAAGCATGTCGAGATAGCCGACTTCGCCTTGTGTGTAGCCTTTGGTTACCAGGTCGAAGGTTTCCTTGGCTTTGGGAAGAATGACGGTGGAGAACCGTTCCACCTGGTACTTGGCATCTGCGTATTGTTGAAAGGCTGTCGCCAGTCGCTGTCGCAGGTCGAGTTCGACCCGTTCGATATTGCGTTCGGCGGCGGCGATCTCGCTTCGCGCCTGTTGGATGCCGCCTTGGTTCTTGTTCCACAACGGGATTGGCAAGCCGACTTGGATGCCTGCGATGGTGTCATCGGTGGCATTGTCGTGTTGGACGGCAACTTGCACGTTCAGATCCGGCGTGACCTCGGCGTAGGCTCGATCCAGCGCCCAGCGAGCCCGCTCAAGTTCTGCGACGACACCGGCGATTTCTGGGCTTTGGGTTACAAGCCGCTGAAGCTGTTCGGCCCAGTTTAGGTCGGCCGCGGCTTGGTCAAGATCTCCCACAAGCCGTTGTGGCGCAAGAGTGGGCCGACCAAGTACCGAGGTCAGGCGACGCCACGCGGCGACGTTTCCATTCTCCGCGCGTCGCAACAAGATACGCGCGTTTTCGGCTTCAACCTCGGTTTGCAGCAGCCCTACGCGCGGTATTTCCTTTGCCTTGACCAACTCTTGTGACGCATTGACGGCTTGATTGCTGACGCCGACCAGTTCGCGAGCCAAATCCAATTGTCGCTGCGCGATCAATACGTCGTAGTAGCCGGTGCGAACGTCCGTCAGCACACGTTGCTGCTGTGCCGCCAAGTGTTGCTCGGCTCGTACAACCTCCTGCGAGACGACGGCCCGGTTCAAACCGAGCTTGCCGCCTGTGATGAACCGTTGGCCGACGAAGCCGCCTTGCTGGCCGGCGGTTCCGTCATCGCCGATTTCTTCGCCGGCGTAACCAATTCTTGGATTCGGTGGCAGTCCAGCCTGAACCCACTTTCCTTGCAGTGCGTTGAGTTGTGCAGCAGCCCGTGCGACGGAAGGATTGCTGGCCAGCGCTATTTGCTCCAGTTGTTGGAGCGTCAAGTCGGATGCTGGCTCAATTGCTGGCGTCGGAAGTGCCAGCGGCTCAGGCTCCGGTGGCGCGTCAGCCGGCTGGACAAATGCCGCTTGCCGGACGCTCGGATCGAGCGTGTTGGGCAAAGGCTTGATGGCTGAGGCGTCTTGCGCGATCTGCGGCTGTGCCGAACCATTGCCATTCGGATTGTGGCTGGTGTAGGCGGCTCGATGGGTCGTCTGGCAGCCGGCCAAGAGGCCGATCAGCATTGCGAGTGTGATTCGTGTGGTCTGCATGAGAAAGTCCAGTGAGCGAAGTCGAAGCATGTTCGGACACTTCGTTGAGTTGTTCGAGCCGTCAGCCTCGAACTCGCAAATTCGCACATTGGACTTACGTGAGAAGGCGGCAGAGCCGAACGCACACTTGCTGTGCGGAATCAGCCGCTAAGACGTGACGCGTGATTGCGTAGCGGCCAATATCCATGCCGTGGTCGGCTTGGTGAGCAGATACCGCCACCTGAGCAGCAGTCAATGTCAATCGGACCGGCTCAATGGGTTGCGACTGCGGCTCTGCCGGACGCCTGCACCAGCAATCCGGTGGGCACTCGCGTGGCGACACTGGCGACGAGGCCACAATGTGGTCGCGACATTTTTCGCCATCGCGGCATTGGCATCGACTAGACCGGCACCGTACACATTCGCCATGCTCGCCGGCGTCCGCAATTTGGTTGGTGCAAACGCAGTGCGGTGACTGAAGCTCAGATACCACGGCGCGAAAGATGGGCGTCCCTTGCAGCGCCTGGATGGGCGACAGCAGAGCGGCGAACCAGATCAGGCATTTCGAGCACGTTCGGGACACTTGCATCATTGTTCAATCCGCGCATGTACGGACACACATTCCGCTTTTCAGGTATCGGGTACGCCGAACTTGTGGCTTGAGCCGATTAGTTCAATTCAAACGTCAGGGAAGGAAAGCCGAAAGTCTTTACAGAAACTCCTGGCCCACTTGGTCGGCGCGTGCCGATAGAGTCCGACGAATCTCTGTCGTCCCGTCGTGGGCCAGTGAAGTCTCAGCTTGACGCCGGTAATGAAACGGCCTAAAATTCGGGGACGTAGGGACTTACGGACCTGAACAAACAAGATGCTCCGAATCGCCACCTCACACCTCCTGTTCGCCATTGTGTTGATGAGCCCTTATCTTTGTTTGGGCGAAGCAGCCGGCGCGATTAGTGCGCCCCACCAGGGCGGTGGTTGTTCTTGCGCGAAGCACAACCATGAGTCGGGCGGTGAGACTCCCCAACCGTCCGATGAGAACGAGCCCGATTGCCTGTGCCGAGGGGCGATCATGGACGGCGTGCGGTCGACGGAATTGGATTCGTCAATGCCGCTGACGGTCGTCTGGTTGATCGACGATGCGGTCCTCGCCCCAACAGCAATCTCTTTGGCGGATACGTCTTCGGAACCGCCTCACCAATTCCCGCCGTTCTCCACTGGGTGGGATATCTGCGTGCTGACCTGCGCGCTTCTGCTCTAAATCGCCTCTGCTAGCGATCCCGCTCGACGAATTCGAGCCCACGTTGCGTTTCCGTTTGCGCACCACTTGATGTTTCCCAGTGCGCCCAAGTAACGCGACGAAGCACGATTGAGCCGTCGGACGGTTGTGGCTTGACCCATTCTCGCCCGTGCATCTTCGCTTTGCAGTTACGCTCACAGAGGCAATTCCGATGAGTACAAAAACCAACGACACCGAGACTCACACGCATGAGGCGATTCACAGCCCGCCTGAATCGCAGGCGTCCGCGTGCGATCACGAGGGGAATGGTGAAGCGGCTACGCGACCGGCTGAAGTTTGTGAACGTCCGGCGGCGGAATCCGAAAGTACGGAGCCGCAGCGCCGCTGGTCCGTTGTTGGATGGGTCACGCGAACGATCCCGACTTTGCTGGTGATGGGCGCGCTGGCGGGCCTGGGGTATTTCGGGCATCACCACGGCTGGAAGATACCGAAGTTTTCTGAATTGGCGGGACACGGCGAGGTAGAAGGCGTCCAGTGGTGCGAGGAACACGGTGTCCCCGAAGCCGAGTGTATCGCCTGTAACGCGGACTTGATGCCCAAGGGCGAGTTGTACGGCTGGTGCAAGGAACACGGTGTTCACGAATGCGTACTACACCACCCAGAGACTGCGCAGCTCAGTGAAGTTCCGGAGATTTCGCAGGAGGATTTCGAGCGGGCGGCGCGGGCCATCGCCCTGCGGCCGCGCACGAAGAATGATCCCGCCTGCAAGATGCACCTACGGCGGATTCAGTTTCCGTCGAAAGCCGCGGCGGACAAGGCCGGCATCGACATCGGCCTGGTTGATCGTGGCCCCGTCGTCGAATCGGTAACAGCGACGGGCGAGGTCGTCTATGACCCCACTCGCGTGGCGCGACTCGCCTCACGCGCCGGCGGCACCGTCTGGCGAGTGGACAAGAATGTCGGTGATCAGGTGAAAGAAGGCGAAGTCTTGGCGCTCGTCGATGCCGTAGAAGTCGGACGAGCCAAGGCAGAGTTGCTGCAAGCCGTCGCGCAACTTCAGTTGCATGACAAAACCCTGAAGCGACTTGCTGGTTTGGAAGGGGTTGTCGCGGGCAAGCGTGTGCTGGAAGCGGAAGCGGCACGCACGGAGGCAGAGGCCGCCGTTCGCAAGTCGGTCCAAACTATGCAAAACCTGGGATTGCCGATCGCGCTAGAAGACATTTACCAGCAGACGGACAGCGAATTGGCGAGACAGCTTCAATTCCTTGGCTTGCCAAAGTCCGTTTCTGCTGATCTCGGTTCCCAACGCATTACGGCGAACCTGATCCCCCTCGTCGCGCCTCGTGACGGCATTGTTGTGAGTCGCGATGTGGTTGCGGGCGAAGTCATCGACACCACCAGAACGCTTTTCACCATTGCCGACACGAGCCACATGTGGCTCGTGCTCAACGTCCCGTTGGAAGAAGCAAAGCGCGTCGCCGCTGGCCAGAAAGTCATTTTCATTCCCGATGGTGACGATCATCCCCACACCGGCAAGCTGACTTGGATTAGCTCCGACGTGGACGCGGAGACGCGCACCGTCAAGGTTCGCGGCGAGTTGCCTAACGAGGATTCGCACTTGCGAAACGAAACATTTGGGGCGGGCGAGATCGTGCTGCGAGAGGAAGACGACGCAATCATTGTTCCCAGCGACGCCATTCACTGGGAGGGCTGCTGCCACGTGGCCTTCGTGCGTGACAAGGATTATATGAAGAAAGGCTCCTACAAGGTGTTTCACACGCGGTCCGTGCGGCCTGGCGTGCAAATGGGTGATACCACAGAAATGATTGCCGGCCTGTTGCCTGGCGAGGTTGTCGTCACCAAGGGCAGCGGGGTGCTGCGAGCAGAATTGCTCAAAGGCAATCTCGGCGCTGGGTGACTGTGCGAGCAATGACCGCCCGGTCGGGCGGTGAAATGTGATTCAGAGTTGAAGGCGCGTCGCCTTTGACAAAGTTTGTGTCCCTGTTTTCAGGAAGGAAGGTTGAGAATGGAATCTCCTCAAAAGTCGAGGCGGTGGTTTATGGCCGCCGCGATGATGGTGGTCATCGGTTTTGGCGCAGTAGTTCAGGCGGCAGGTCCGACCCCAACGACCGCAATCGCGACCAAGAAGATGTGCCCTGTGTGCGCAAAAAAGATTGTGGCAAAGCTACATCAGGTTGACGGAGTCGCGAAAGCGCAGGCGGATGTCCAGTCGAAGACGTTTGTCGTGGTGCCCGCATCTGGCCGCGTGCTCTCGCCCCGTGCGCTGTGGGAAACTGTCGAAAAGAACGGCGAACAGCCGGTTCGCCTCGCGGGACCGAGTGGCACGTTCAACGAGAAGCCGCGGTTTTAGTATCCGAGGCCGAGTGGCTGCTGGGCAGCAACCGCCGCCCAGCAGCTTTGTTACCAGAGGAAAGTGAGAATTAGCCGTCACGGCCTCAATGGAACCACGCCATGCTGAACTGGATTATTGACTTTTCGCTGCGAAATCGGGCCTTAGTGCTGATCGTCGTTGCCGCCGTGATCGCCACGGGTGCGTGGTCCCTGCAATACATCGACATCGACGCCTTTCCCGACACCACGCCAGTCATGGTGCAAATCAACACGACTGCGCCGTCGCTGTCGCCGGAAGAAGTCGAGCGCCAGATCACGTTTCCCATCGAGCAGGTGATTAGCGGTTTGCCGGGTCTGGAAAAGCTGCGGTCAATCTCAAAGTTCGGGCTGTCCCAGGTCGTTGTCGTTTTTGAAGACGGCACCGACATCTACTTCGCGCGGCAGTTGATCAACGAACGGCTCACGACCGTCGAACTGCCCGCCGGCATCGAACGGCCGAAAATGGGGCCGGTATCGACGGGACTCGGCGAAGTCTTTCATTACATCGTCCGCCTGGATGGCGTGGACATTTCCTCGCTGCCGAAAGAGCGGCAGGAGGAGAAGCTCACCGAACTGCGCACCATCCATGATTGGGTCATCAAACCACAACTGCGCACGGTCAGTGGCACAGCCGAGGTCAACAGTTGGGGCGGATATGAGAAACAGTTTCAGGTGCGCATCGACCCGGACCGTCTTGTCAAGCACGGTTTGACATTTGACGAAGTGGTCGAGGCCGTCGAGGAAAATAACCGCAACGTCGGTGGCGGCAACATCACGCAGAACAGCCAGATGCTGCTGGTCCACGGCATAGGCCGGACGACGAACATTGACGAGATTGAGAACATTGTCATCAAGGCGAAAGACGGAGTGCCCATTCGCGTGCGCGATGTCGCCGACGTGCAGATCGGCCACGAGATCCGCCGCGGTGCCGTGACCGCAGACGGCCGCGGCGAAGTCGTCTACGGACTGGGCTTCATGTTAATGGGCGAAAACAGTCACGAAGTGACCAACCGGCTCAAAGAGAAGATGGACGAGATCACAACCACGTTACCCCCCGGCGTGGAAGTTGTACCGGTGTACGACCGGACGGAATTGGTTGATCACGTTATCGAGACCGTTCAAAAAAACCTGATGGAAGGTGGCCTCTTGGTCATCGCGGTGCTGTTCATCTTTCTCGGCAACCTGCGGGCCGGATTGATAGTTGCCCTGGCTATTCCTCTCTCGATGTTGTTCGCGTTCTCTGGCATGCTGCGATTCGGCATCGCCGCCAGCTTGCTCAGTTTGGGCGCGATCGACTTCGGTCTCGTTGTAGACAGTTCCGTGGTCATGATCGAGAACTGCGTGCGCAAGCTGTCGCACGGGATTCCGCGAGGCATGACCAAGATCGACGTGGTGCGTGAGGCCGCTGTGGAAGTGCGGAAGCCCACAATGTTCGGTGAACTGATCATCATGATTGTGTACCTGCCGATCCTCACGCTCGAAGGCGTCGAAGGAAAGTTGTTTCGGCCGATGGCATTGACGGTCATCTTCGCGCTGGCGGGCTCGATGATCTTGTCACTGACGTTGATGCCGGTGCTGGCCAGTTATGTCCTGCCCAAGCGAATGGAAGAACGCGAGCCGTTTCTGATCCGCTGGATCAAACGTCTCTATCAGCCCATCTTGCATTTCACGATGCACCACAAGTTGGCCGTGATCGGCTTCGCGTTGTGCCTGCTGGTAGTCGCTTTCGGACTGATCGCGCCGAATCTGGGCAGCGAGTTCGTGCCCAAGCTTTCCGAGGGCGCAGTCACGATCAATGTGGTCCGACTGGCGGGGACCGATCTGGAGGAGTCGATCCGTTACAACACTCAGATGGAGCAGGCCATTTTGAAGGAGTTTCCCGATGAGGTCGAACACGTCTGGACACGCATCGGCAGCGCCGAAGTGGCAACCGATCCGATGGGCATCGAACTGTGTGACTTGTTCATCACCCTGACGCCTCGCAGCCTATGGAAACGCGCTACGACGCAGGCCGAACTGACTGAGTTGATCCAACAGAGCATGCGGGAATTGCCCGGCCAGCGGATCGCCATGACGCAGCCGATCGAGATGCGGTTGAACGAAATGATTTCCGGCGTCCGCTCCGACGTGGCCGTGAAGCTGTTTGGCGACGATTTTGACGTGCTGGTGGACAAAGCGGAAGAAATTGAAAGGGTATTACGGTCGATCGACGGAAACGCTGATGTGGCCGTTGAACAAATCACCGGCCAGCCCGTGCTGCAAATCAAAATCAAACAGGACGAAATTGCCCGCTACGGGGTGTCGGCCAAACAAGTGCTCGACCTCGTCGAGTCTCTGGGAAGTTTCGAGTTGGGTGAAGTATTCGAGGGCCAGCTTCGCTTCCCACTGATTGTGCGCCTGCCGGAAGATATCCGGGCCAGCCCCGAAGCGATCGGCGCGATGCAACTGCGAACGCCGAGTGGCCAGCGGATTCCATTGGCGCGGCTGGCTGACATTCAACTCACCGAAGGCCCTTCGACAATCACGCGCGAGTGGGGTTACCGCCGTATCAATATCTCGTCCAATGTTCGTGGGCGCGACATGGGCAGCTTTGTCGCCGAGGCGCAGCGGCGAATCGAAGAAGAAGTGAAGCTACCACCCGGTCGGTATCATCTGGAATGGGGCGGGCAGTTTGAAAATCTCATCAGCGCACGCCAGCGATTGATGGTCGTGGTGCCCATTGCGCTCGTGCTGATCTTCGGTCTCTTATACATGACGTACAACAACCTGATTGACGCCATTCGTGTGTTTACCGGCGTACCGTTCGCCTGGACCGGTGGGATTATTGCACTGTGGCTTCGCGACATGCCGTTTTCGATTTCTGCGGCCGTGGGCTTTGTCGTGTTGTCCGGTGTGGCGGTATTGGACGACATGCTGCTTGTCTCGTACATCCGCCAACTGCGCGCACGCGGTGCGGGACTGGAAGAGGCCGTCGAGAAAGCAGCCATGACGCGGCTGCGTCCCGTTCTTATGACGGCGATGGTCGCCGCCCTCGGATTTGTGCCGATGGCGCTGAACACGGGCATGGGAGCCGAAGTCCAGCGGCCATTAGCAACTGTCGTCATCGGCGGCGTAATCAGCGCGATGGTCATGTCGCTACTCGTTCTGCGCGTTCTGTACATGGTTTTTGCCGGACCAGTTCGCCAGCGGGCGGTCCACCCAGAGGTCGCAGAGTTTGAAGAGGAAGTGGTCCACGTGGATTGAGCAATCGAAACCTGCAACACGTTGTTGCAAGAGTTCTCTCACTTTTGTTGAGGTACAAACCTCAAGGAGGAATTGATGAAAGCAACATTGTTTAACCAAGCTGCATTATTGTCGTTGGTCGTTGCCGTGGCGCCGCTTGCCAGTGGCTGTAACCAACAGGCGAGTGAGCCAAGTGGCGAATCAACGCCCGTGGCCGAGACCGCTCATGACGATCATGAAGGGCACGCGCACGATGATCCCAGCCATGGCGGCTGGTGGTGCGTCGAGCACGGCATCCCAGAAGAAGAGTGCAGCATGTGCAGCGCGAAGGCGGCAGACGAGTTCAAGGCGAAGGGCGATTGGTGCGAAGAGCACAACCGCGCCGAGTCCCAGTGCTTCATCTGTGATCCCTCGCGTGCCGAAAAGTTCGCCAAGCTCTATGAAGCAAAGGTCGGCCACGCGCCACCGAAACACGAGGATGATGAGTAAGAGATGTCCAGGCAACCTGTGTCTCACACCGCTTGGAGCCGGGCACTACGGCGAGCCGTCAACGCAACGCTGGCGATGGTCATGCGCGTCCAGCGCGGCTGCATGTGTGGCTGCTCAGCGCCAACAACCGCCCGTTCTTCTGCGCGCGTTTGCGGTGACGTTGACTGCTCGTCTTCGAGCCGCCGTAACCCGTTTGGCGAAGCTCGCGATACATCAGAAGTTACAGCCGCCGCGATGCGTGCTGTCGGAAATGACTAGACCCCACTTATTCACGGAGGAATAGTGATGCGGAACACATCACATTTTGTGACGGCAACGTCACCAAGGCTTCTTAGCGTCGTCGTCATCTTGTCAATTGCCGGTCTGGTGACAGGTCGGGCTCATTCCCAGGATAGTGTTCAATTAGAATCGTCGAAATCGAATGTAGACAGTGAAGAATCCACCGCAACGCTTCGGCAACGCGCGGATCAACTCCAGCGGGCGATCACCGACCTTTACAGCAAGGGAAAACACCGTGAGGCGATTGCCAAAGCGAAGCAGGTGGCCGAGATTCGCAGGCAACTGTTTGGCGACGACCACCCGCACTACGCCGCCAGTTTGAACAATTTGGGCGAACTGCATCGAGCACAAGCGGAATACGATGAGGCTAAGGCGACATTTCGTCAGGCCCTGCGCATTCTGGAAAAGGCTCTCGGCAAAGATGACCCTCAGTACGCTTTTGTGTTGCTAAACCAGGGGCTCTTGTGTGTTGACACGGCTGACTACGAAGAGGCAACAGGGCATTTCGATTCGGCTGTAAGCGCGCTGAAGAAGGGCCTCGGCGAAAATCACCCGCGGTACGCATTGGCGCTCAACAATCAGGGCCTGTTGTACCGTGAATTGGGACGACTCGATCGCGCCGAATCCCTTTATCACCAAGCTGCCGAGATCGTTCAGCGGAGCGTCGGGGAGCAGCATCCGCTTTACGCGACCACGTTGAACAACCTGGCCGATATTGACCAGGATCGTCACGAGAAGGCACGCGCCGAGTCGTCTTACCGAAAAGCAGCCGAGATAATGAAGGCGGCTTACGGAGAAGACCACTCCGGCTATGCCATGTGTCTCAACAACCTGGCGGACTTCTATCGCGATCAAGGCGACTTCCCAAAAGCCGAACCTCTGGCAATCAAGGCTGTGGAGATTCTGAAACGCTCACTTGGTAAGAAGCATCCTCACTACGCCGTAGCTATGACAAATCTGGGACGGCTTTACCTTGCCAACAAGGATTTTTCGCGAGCCGAACCGCTATTGCGCGACGCTTCAGACCTTTTGAAGAAAACCGTCGGCCCTCAGCACCCTTGGTATGCATCGTCTCGACACCGGCTGGGTGAACTGTACCTGGCGAAGGGTGACCAAGGTCAGGCCAAACAGTTACTCAAGGACGCACTTGCGGTTTACGAGCGCGCGCTTGGCGACAACCATCCGCGACTCATTGAAATCCTTACAAGCTACGGGCGTCTGCTGAACCAAACCGGACACGAAGAGGAAGCCAAAGCTGTGCAAAACCGTGTAGACGGTATTCGCGCCCGTGTGGCAAGTGACAAAATCGAGCACGTTCGGCGCTAGGAGAAATGTGTCGAAAAACGTAACAACGTGACATTTCACTTTCGTAGTGTTCGTTGAAAAGAAACAATGCAGCAGCTTGATTTTCATGTCAACAACCTTGATTGCGAGCAAGATGCCGGTCGTTTGCGGCGAGCACTGGACTCGGTACAGGGAATCAATGTCATTCGAGTATTCCCTTCGACAGCCAAGGTTCGCGTGACAATCGACGAAGGCGTAATTGCGCAAGAGCGGCTGGAAACGTACCTGAGCGAGGCGGGCTTTCCTGTCGCGCGCGACCGCCAGCAAGTAGGGCCGCCGCCGCTTTGGAAGAATCCCAAGGTGCTGGCTTCCGGTGCGTCGGGAGTCCTGCTGCTCGTGGGTTGGCTGCTCTCGTGGACCGGCATGCCAACGGGTGGTCCGCTGGCACTCTACCTTTCGGCCATTCTCGTCGGCGGCTATTTCTTTGGCCGCGAAGCGATCGAAGATCTCATTCACGAGCGTCGAATCGGCATTGAACTGCTGATGAGTGTGGCGGCCATTGCAGCCTTCGCACTCGGACAGTGGGCCGAAGCTGCGATGCTCGTGTTTCTCTATTCGATCAGCGAAGCCCTCGAAGGCTACACTGAAGCGAAGACTCGCTCCGCCATCCGAGCGCTGATGGACCTCACTCCCAAGACAGCGCTCGTCCGCCGCAATTCAACGGAAGCGGAGATTCCGGTCGAGGAGGTTCGCGTCGGCGACATCTTTCTGGTCAAACCAGGCCAGTCGTTGCCAACGGACGGCGAAGTGATTCGAGGCCAATCCAGCGTAAATCAGGCACCGGTCACCGGAGAGAGCGTGCCCGTCGAGAAACAGGCTGGGGATGTCGTTTACGCCGGCAGCATCAACGGCGAAGGATCGTTGGAAGTGAGTGCTGTCAAAGCGTTCGCCGACAACACCATTTCTCGCATCATTCAAATGGTCGAAGAGGCACAAGAGCGGAAAGGCGAAAGCCAGCGTTTCATCGAGAAGTTCGGCGCGCGGTACAGCCCCGCCGTCCTGTTGACTGGCATCGTGCTCGCCGTCGTCGGCCCGTTGCTATTCGCCGCGAGCTGGGTCGATTGGATCATCCGCGCCACGGTGTTCATTGTCGCAGCGGCTCCGTGCGCGCTGGTCATATCCATACCAGTCACCCTGGTCGCCTCGCTCGGCACGGCCGCGCGTAAAGGTGTGTTGATCAAAGGTGGTGTGTTCATCGAGCAGCTTGCGCGTGTCAGTGTCGTCGCGTTGGACAAGACCGGCACGATTACGCGTGGCGAACCAGAAGTCACGGATGTCGTCGTGCCCGAAGGTGCCGACGATGCGGCCCGACCGAAGCTACTCTCCGTCGCGGCTGGCATTGAACGATTGAGCCAACATCCGCTGGCGGAGGCCATCGTGCGGCACGCCGAAGCGGCCGGAGTAACGCCAGCCGATGTTTCGCACTTCCAGTCACTGACCGGTGCCGGCGCGTCGGCGAATGTGGATGGCGAAGCGTTTTACATCGGCAAGCCGAGTCTGTTTCAGGTAGAACTGCGAGTCAATTTGGCAACGCTGAATCCGGAGATCGAACGCCTTGAGACCGCAGGAAACACTGTCGTCGTGATCGGCACGAAAAACAGAGCGTGGGGCCTGTTGGCAATTCGAGACACCATCCGTCCAAACGCGCGTCAGGCAATCGAGTCGCTGCATCAGGTGGGCGTGCAGAAGGTGGTCATGCTCACTGGTGACAACGAGCGAACGGCGCAAGCTATCGCTGACGAGGCCGGAATTGACGAGTTCCATGCCAACCTCAAACCGGAGGACAAGGTCGAAAAAGTGCGAGAGCTTGCCGAGCGTTACGGCCACGTGGCGATGGTCGGCGACGGCGTCAACGATGCTCCGGCATTGGCGGAAGCCACAGTCGGCGTGGCGATGGGTGCAGCAGGAACCGACGTCGCCCTCGAAACCGCGGATGTGGCGTTGATGGCGGACGACTTGGACAAACTGGTCTACGCCCTGAAACTGGCCCGCCGCAATCAAAAGCTCGTCAATCAGAACCTCGCGCTTTCGGCCATCGTTATCGGGTCGCTGGTCATCGGTGCCGTAGCTGGTTGGTTCTCCCTTCCGATTGCCGTCCTCGGTCACGAGATTAGCGAATTCATCGTGATCGGCAACGGTCTACGGATGCTACGCGCTTGAGACTCCAATCCTGCGGTAATGTGCGGAGCAGCGTTTAACGAGGTAGCCAACGCAGAATAGCGAAACTTATCAACTGGCATTGACTGCGGGCGGCATTCTTTCGACACTCCTACGCCCTTATCTTTCGCGCCGCGGTGCGCGCTGGCGGGAAGCGGAAGTATTTGTCATTTCAAGCTTTCCGTTCACTTCGCCTGCAGTTCACTTTTCGATTGGCCGATTACAGATGAATGGAGTCTCTCCGCCAACACGATTTGGCGGCGAGCAAAGGATCGCCATCATGTGGATTACCAACAACATTGTCGCACGCACGTTGATCTGGCTCGCAGCAGTCACGATCCCTGTGCAGGGTCTGCCGGCCGCTTCGTGCGGTTGTGTTAGCGGCAAGAGTTGCTGCCAAGAGGACGAGCAATTCATGGGCTGCTGCTGTGCTACCAGTGGCGCCGCAACGCAACACAGTTGTTGCCAAGCGCGAAGCTCTGGGCCGTGCCGCTGCACGGGAGCGAAGGTCTGCCGCTGCGGAGACACGAGCCCGTGCCGCGAAAAAGCTCAGTCCTGCTGTGCGGGTCGAGCGGAAACGAAAACGAGTACATGTTGCTCGTCGTGCGTGACCGTAGGCAAGTCGGTGTGCCAGTGCGGCACGAATTGCCGGTGCAGTATGAACAAGGAGCCTGCCGAACCGGCTGCACCGCTGCCCGTCGAAAACACCTCGGCGGAAAAAGTTGCGAGCGATTCGGTTTCGGCCGCATCCATCGCCACGGTCTACCAACCTCAAGCCACGCAGCGCCCGCATGATGCATCTGTTACAACGGATGCACTTGCTGCTCTTGATCGCTGCGCTTCTCTCTGCCGGTTCACGCTCTAAAGCGTTTCTGACGGCATCCCTGCGCGCTGACCAGATCGTTTGATTCTGTTGTCGCGTGCGCGTCTTCGTGCCGTTGCTCTCCTGGACCGAAACTTCGCGTCACCCGCGCTGCATAGTGGCTGATCGATGGATTCAACCGGTGACAGATAGCGCGCGGCATACGTTCCCTCGAAAAACATACAAGTAAAAGGAATAGATGATGACCAGGAAACATCCGCTTCGTGCGGCATTTTTCATTGCCCTGACAATCGCACTGACGGCAGGCTGGTTCAACGCTGAAGTGGCGTTCGCCGGCTCATGTTGTGGGAGTAGTTCCAAGGCAGTTAGCCGCGACGATCATCGCCATGACAATCATCGTCAACATCAGCAAGCGCACAGGCATACGGAACCCGAACCGCCGTTTCGCGCACCGCACGGTGGCCAGCTCGCCAGAACGACCTGGAACTACTTTGAGGTCGTTTACGGCCCGCAGGAAGCCCGCATCTACGTGTATGACATGTTCCGGTTTCCCAAATCGGCTCGCGGGATTCAGGGCCAGGTGTTCATGCGAGTTCGCAGCAACGGCGGAGAATATCGTTATCCCGTGCAGTACATACCCGTCGAGCGTGGCCACGATTATTTGGCCGCACGAGTCGATCTGACTCGCGTCCACGACGGCGACATGGACGTTTACTTCGATCTCACCGGCCTTCAAAACGCTGACGCTCCGACCGCCCGATTCGCAAATGTATTCATGCGACCGGCCGTGGCTGAAAGCGGTCATGTTGTGGGACGGTTGCCGCAAACAAACGAACGATTCACGCAACCCGCGCGATCCAACGTGCGTTACCAAGCACCGCAGATCGTCGTATCTGAGGCAACAGCCGCTGACGACACAGCGATTCGCGCTCAAGGTGTTTGCCCCGTGATGAACCAGCCACTCGGCAGTCACGGCAGGCCAACCAAGATCGTGATCAACGGCCGGTCGCTATTTGTGTGCTGTGCGGGCTGCATCGACAAAGTGAAGGCGAATCCAGACGTTTACCTAGCGCAGGTCCGTGGATAGCCGTGGATCGACCGCAACGCAATATCTGACCACTTGAAAGGAATCGAGGTTTACCAATGTTTGGAAACATATTTCGTTGGACCGCCGTTTTTCTCGTCATCACAGCACTGACGACCGCCGGTTGTCAGACGGCTGAAAAATCGCGCTCGGCGTATGACAAGCCGGCTTCCGGTGGGCATTGCCCCAGTTGCCGATGACGCGCGCCAGAAGTCAATACCAGTGAGGTCGTCATGAACGATTCAGATAACAACACTACAACCACGGAAACCGCCGAAAAACCGCCGGTTTCAGACAATTCGGATGTGCCGTCCAACAGCGCCGCGGCAACCGCACAACAGCACAAGCAAGAGCGAAAAGAAGCTCGGCGGTGGTGGATCAAACTATTTGTCCAGCCGATGTTGTTGTTGGCGTGCGGGGCGATCGTGATCGTCGCGCTTGGTGTCGCGCAGCGATTTGGGTTCATCTCAGCCGGCGGTGGTGGCGGTGGGCACAGCCATGCGGCTGGCGGTGGTGAAGACGTCCGGTACATCTGCCCGATGATGTGTACCCCGCCTCAATCGGAACCAGGTCGTTGTCCGGTGTGTGCGATGGAACTGGTGCCGGCGACCTCAGGAGGCGGAAACAGCGACTCGCGTTCGGTCCAGATTGATCCGGTAGCCCGACGTGTCGCCAACATTCGCACTGTGGCCGTCCAGTCGATGCCGATGAAGCGCACCATTCGAGCCATCGGCGAACTGAACTATGACGAAGGTACACTGAAGACGATCTCGGCCTACGTCGATGGACGGCTCGATCGTTTGTATGCCGATTACACCGGCGTGGTTGTTAAGAAAGGTGATCACCTGGCGCTGGTCTACTCGCCAAAGCTGTACTCCGGCCAGGTCGAGTTGCTGTTGGCCAAGAAGGCCCGCGAAGAAAGCCGCAATTCGACGCTCGCTCGCGTCGCCCAGTCCAATCGCGACCTTTACCAAAGCTCCCGACAGCGTTTGATCGAGCAAGGGATGACCGAGGCGCAGATCGACGCGATGGAAGGAGCCGGCGAGGCTAACAGCCGCATGCATCTGTGTGCTCCGATCAGCGGTACAGTCATTGAGAAATTCGCCGTCGAAGGCCAGTACGTCAAAGAAGGGCAAGCGATCTACAAACTGGCCGATCTTTCTACGGTCTGGCTGATGCTGGAACTTTTCCCCGAAGACGCGGCCACGATCCGTTACGGGCAGAAAGTCGAAGCGACAGTCCAATCACTGCCAGGCCGCCAGTTCACGGGCCGCGTGGCGTTTATCGATCCGAACGTTGATCCCAAAACGCGCACCGTAGGTGTTCGGGTTGTGATTCCGAACGAAGACGGACTGCTACGCGTCGGCGACTATGCCAAGGCCACCATCCAGGTTCCGCTGGGCGGTTCCGGCGACCAGCAAGGCGGCGTGTACGACCAAGAGTTGGCGGGTAAGTGGATCAGCCCGCGGCATCCGCACGTGGTCGAGTCATCACAGGGCAACTGTCCGATCTGTGGCGTCGAATTGGTGCCGGCTGCTGAGTTTGGTTTCGCCGCAGCCCCGACGACGGGTGGCGAGGCACTGGTCGTGCCGCGCGATGCCGTGCTGATGGCGGGCAACAACAGCGTCCTCTACGTGGAAACCGAGCCTGGCCGGTTCGAGATTCGCCGTGTAGTGCTGGGTCCCAACTGCGGTGAGCAGATTGTCATTTTGAGCGGCGTGGAGAAGGGCGAGCAAGTCGCCACGCGAGGCAATTTCCTGATCGACTCGCAGATGCAACTGGCCGGCAACCCCTCGCTGATCGATCCGACCAAGGCCGAGCCGAAGATGGACGGGGCCATGACGGAGGAAATGATTGCCGCTCTTTCCAAACTTTCGCCGGAAGACCGTGCCCTGGCCGAAAGCCAGCGAATTTGTCCGGTCACCAAGATGCCGCTCGGCTCGATGGGGGCACCGCCCAAGGTCGATGTAAACGGCCAAACCATTTTCATCTGCTGCAAAGGGTGCGAATCGAGTTTGCTCGACGATCCGCAGACGTATCTGACCAACCTGAACAGCGGCAACAATTCGCATGAGGCCGATCCCGAAATCGCGGCGGCCCTGGCGAAGCTTTCGCCGGCCGATCGAGCGATTGCCGAGCGTCAGCGGATTTGTCCGGTGGCCGATTTCCCGCTTGGTTCGATGGGAACACCCAAGAAGGTTGATGTGAATGGAACGCCGGTCTTCATCTGCTGCGACGGCTGTCGCGCCAGTTTGCTTGAGGAGCCGGACAAGTACCTCGCCAAACTCGCGGCCGGCGGTTCGGAAGATTCGAGCGACAGCAGTCCAATGGACTTACCGCCCATCGGCAGTCCACAGATCCTTGAACCTCAGAGCGGGCTTCCGCCGATCGAGTCTCCTCAAGCGATCATGGAAGGTGCCACAGAAGGCGAGCGAGTAGTGCCAGTTGCTGAGTTACCGATGGAGGTGGTCCGATGATCAGGAAGATCCTCGATTTTTGTATTCGCGAGCGACTGGTGATTCTGCTCGCTTCCGTTGGGGTGATCGCGTACGGCTGGTACTCGACGAAGAAAGTGCCGCTGGATGCGATCCCGAACGTAGGCGAGAACCAGGTGATTGTGCTGACTGAGTGGTCGGGCCGTTCGCCCAAAGACGTGGAAGATCAGATCACGTACCCGCTCTCGATCGCGTTGCAAGCCGTCCCAGGCTCCAAGAGCGTACGCGGCAAGAGCATGTTCGGCTTCAGTTTCGTCCAGGTGACGTTTGACGACGCCGTTGATTTCTATTGGGCGCGGTCGCGCGTCGCCGAACAACTTACGACCGTCTCCGGCTCACTCCCCGACGGCGTCACGCCCACGCTGGCACCGGACGCCACGGCCCTGGGGCAGGTTTATTACTACGTGCTCCAGCCGCCGGAAGGTATGGACCTGGCGGAACTGCGGTCCAAGCAGGACTTCTTCATCAAGTATTCGCTGCAATCAGTGGACGGCGTCGCCGAGGTCGCGTCGATTGGCGGCTACGTGCGGCAGTATCAGATTGAAGTCGATCCTGACCAATTGCGCTACCACAACCTGCCGCTCAGCAAAGTCATTGAAGCCGTCAAAGCGTCGAACATCGACGTGGGTGCCAAGACGGTCGAGACCAGCGGCATGGAATTCATCGTCCGCGGCAAAGGATTCATCGGTTCGGGAAAGACCGAAAGCGAGACGATCGACCAGATCAACAACACGGTTGTGATTACGCGCGACGGCGTTCCTGTCCGCGTTCGCGATCTGGCCCAAGTCCAGACGGGACCGGCGTTTCGCCGCGGGGCGCTCGACTTCAACGGCCAGGAGGCGGTCGGCGGTGTGGTCGTGATGCGGTACGGCGAGAACCCGCGCGAAGTGATCGAACGAGTCAAGGCAAAGATCGCGTCCCTTGAATCCGAGCTGGACGGCATCAAGATTCAAGGCATTTATGATCGCACACTCTTGATCGACGAAACGGTCGCGACGCTCTCCGACGCGCTGTTTCACGAAACGCTGATCACGATCGCCGTGATGGTGTTGTTCCTGCTGCACGTGCGGGCCAGCATCGTGATTGCCATCACGCTGCCGATGGCCGTGCTCATGTCGTTTATTGCCATGAAGGTGTTTGGCGTCGATGCCAACATCATGTCGCTGGCCGGCATTGCGATCGCCATCGGTACGATGGTCGACATGGGCATTATCATCCTGGAAAACATCTACGGCGGTCTGGCCGATTGGGAAGCGGCAGGATCACCTGGAGGCCCGCGTCGACGGCTGGAAGTGATTCGCGAGTCGGCAGCGGAAGTCGTGCCGGCAGTGATCACGGCGGTCAGTACGACGATCGTCAGCTTCCTGCCGGTGTTCTTCCTCACGGGCCGCGACCATCGGCTCTTCGCGCCATTGGCGTGGACGAAGACGTTTGCACTTGCATCCAGTTTGATTGTCGCGGTAGTCGTCGTTCCCATGCTGTGCCGCATCTTCCTGAAATCTTCGCGGCCGTCTCGCTGGATGACCCTGGCGGCAGCGTTGGGCCTGGCGGCCCTCAGCGGCAGCCTGTGCTACTTCGTATGGGGAAAGCACATCGAACATTGGATTTCGCTCAGCCTGCCCGTCTCGACGATCGCGAGTGCCGCGATCGGGTTCGCGGTCGGGTTGTGGATGACGCGCGAAAAGATCCGACCGATTGAAGGCAATCCCGTCAGTCGCTTTGTCCTATGGCTCTACGCCGGACGGCTGCGGCTCGCGCTGCGGCGGAAGGCGCTGATGCTGTCGATTCCGGCCATGATCTTCGTGCTGGGACTGGGGGCGTGGATCGGCTTGCCGACTGTCTTGCGTCCCTTGGAAAAGGTCGTCGCCATGTTGGGCGCGGACCTGAACGAAGTCCCTGGCTACGTCGATGCCAAGCACACGTTTACTGGACTGAAGACCGACGACTGGATCGCGCTGGACGAAGGTAGTTGGTTCTACATGCCCAGCCTGTACCCCGCCGCCAGTTTTTCGCAGGCGATGGAAGTGTTGCAAACGCAGGACGCCATGATCAAGGCGATTCCCGAAGTCGAAAACGTGTTGGGCAAGATCGGACGTGTTGAATCGGCGCTCGATCCGGCTCCGGCCGCGATGGTCGAGACCTACGTGATGCTCAAGCCGCGCGACCAATGGCGCGAAGGCATGACCGAGCGAAAGATCTGGGATGAAATCAATGCCGTCGCCACGCTGCCAGGCATCACGCCGGCCTCGCCGCTACAGCCGATCGAAGGCCGCGTGGTGATGTTACAAAGCGGCATCAAAGCTTCGATGGCCGTGCGCGTTTACGGCGACGACCTGGAAGGATTGTCGAAGGCATCGATTGCCGTGGCCGAGCACCTGAAAGAGCACCACTACGTGAACGCTGGCACGGTCAATCCTGATATCGTGATGGGCAAGCCGTACTACGAGTTCGAAGTGGACCGTGAGGAAGCGGCCCGCTACGGCATGACCACGATGATGGTCAACCAGATTGTGTCAGCCGGCCTGGGTGGAGTCGATGTGACCACAACGGTCGAAGGACGCGAGCGTTATCCGATTCAGATTCGCTACGAGCGCAGCGTCCGTGAGCGCCTCGATGACCTTCGGAAAGTCTCGGTCGTCACGCATACCGGCGAAGTCGTCCCGTTGGAACGCCTCGCCCAAGTCAGCACTACCTGGGGACCCGGCGCGATCAACAGCGAGGACGCGCGTCTGGTGGCCCACGTCTCGTTCTCGCCGTCCGGCGGTTCAGGCGATATCGAAACCGTCCAAGCCGTGATGGAATCGCTACGATCTGCGAGAGAAAGCGGCGAATTGGAATTTCCGGCCGGCAACTTCGAGTTGCAACCGGTTGGATCGTTTCAGAATCAGATCGAAGCCAATCAGCGTTTGATGTGGATCGTGCCCACGGTGATCTTGATCAATCTGCTCTTGCACTACCTGCACTTCCGCAATTTGCCCATCTCGCTGGTCGTTTTCTCCGGCATCCCCGTAGCGGCTGCGGGAGGCATGATTGCCGTGGCGGTGATGGGGGTCGATATGAACACGGCGATGTGGGTGGGCTTCATCGCGCTGTTCGGGCTGGCTGCCGACGACGGGATCGTCATGGCGACCTACATCAAGGAGCGGCTCGAACGCCGAGTCATTAACAATGTCGACGATTTGCGCCACGAGATTTACGAGGCTGGCCTGAAACGTATCCGCCCCTGCGTGATGACGACGGTAACGACCATCGCGGCACTTTTGCCAGTTCTGTTGTCAACAGGCCGAGGTGCCGATGTGGCCCGCGCGATGGCGCTGCCTGTCTTCGGTGGAATGCTGATCGAGCCGTTCACAACTTTCATCGTCCCGACGGTCTACTGCGCGTACATGGAGTTCAAGATACGCGCCGGCCTACGAGACGAACTATTGGAAGCATCGGCGGACGAAGAAGCGAATGAAAGCGCTTCGCAGGAGTCTATCGCTGCATAAGGAACTCAGTTTGTTTGGTGTTTGGTTTTCTGTCCCTACTCAAAAGGAGTTGAGAAATGAAGTACGTCATGTTTGCACTCGTCATCGCCCTCACGGGCCTGTGTTCGTTCGCCTCGGCGCAAGAGTTGTCGCAGCGCGATCAACTGAGAATCGCCGTGCAGGGAATCTGCCCTATTTCAGGCCAGCAGCTTGGTTCGATGGGCACGCCGATCAAGGTCCAGGTTGGTGAGGAAACGGTCTTTCTGTGCTGCAAGGGGTGTTTGCAGAAGCAAATCAACCCGCAGCATTGGGCCACGATCCACGCCAACTTCGCCAAGGCACAGCGGATTTGTCCGGTGATGAAGCACGAGTTGCCCAAGAATCCGAAGTGGACGATCGTCGAAGGGCAGATTGTCTACGTCTGCTGCCCGCCATGTACGAAGAAGATCGCTGCTGATCCGGAGACCTACCTTCGGAAGGTGGACGAGCTTTACACGGCGTCGCTCGGAACCAGACAAGCTCGCCGATGAGCGGCGCGGCTGGCGAGTCGATCAAGAAGTGAACGCGCTTGGCAAGGACTTGCGCGTGGGTGATGACGGTGCGCGACCTACGCACGGTCGGAACCCACCACAAGTCCTGCCAGACGCTGCGCCAAACAAGGCGCGACCTCTCGACGAGCTTGCCTAATCGGAATAACTAGGATCATACGACCCAGCCGCAGGTTTCGACGGAAGTTCCGCCTGTAGGACGTGGATCGGTGAATCCATTTTTGCCGATAAAGAAGGCGTATGATCTGACGTTGTCACTGTCTCTATTGATAAGTTTGAAGGGGGCCACGGATGGCCGTTCGTCGAATCTCCAAATATCTGCTGACGGCAATTGTTCTGCTGGGCGGCTGCCGGACGGCGCATAAGGTGCGTGACCCCGAATACGCAGACGTTAATTACGCCGCTCATCAGGTTGCCTATGACCCAAATCCGGCCTCGTCAGCCGTGAGCCCGATCGTTGCCGAATTGGAAGGACCGCAGCCGGTCGAGCGATACATCGCATTTGCCTTGGGGCAAAATCCTGACATCCAGGCTGCTCGCAAGCAGATGGAAGCCTTCGCCCACCAGGTTCCGGTCGCTGCCAGCCTGCAAGACCCGATGCTCGGCGTTACCGCTTTCCCCGAACAAGTGCAAACGGCCGCTGGACAGCAGGAACTGTTGGTCACGGCGAGTCAGAAAGTACCTTGGTTCGGAAAGCTCAGCAGGCGGGCTGATGTCGCGGAAGCCCAAACCAACGTGGCCCGCGCACAGCTTGCGGCGGTGGAATTGGCGACGATCGAAAGGGTCAAGCGACCGTACTACGAATTGTATTTCATCCAACAGGCCATTCGCGTCACCGAAGCGGAACAGAAACTGCTGATCGATATCCGCAAGGTCGCCGAGACACGCTACAAGGCCGGACGGACCAGCCAGCAGGATGTCTTGCGTGCCGATCTGGAAGTCTCGAACGTCGAGAATGAACTCATCCGCCTGCGGCAGCAACTTGAAAGCGCACAGGCACGCCTGGCCCGCGTATTGCACGTTGCCCCGCAAACTCGCGTCCGCGCCATCGATCGCTTGCCAAGGGAGCAACTGCCTGGCGACTTGGAACGGCTTCAGCGGCAGGCCATCGCGGCGCGGCCGGAACTACACGCCCAGTTGGCAGCGGTGGAGCGCGACCAGCAACGCGCAGCGCTCGCGCGACTCGATTACCTTCCTGACGTGACGATCGGCGCAACGTGGATCGACGTCGCGAGTGCCGGCATCAGCCCCGTAGCCAACGGGCGCGACTCGTTTCTGATCGGCACCACTGTCAACCTGCCGATCTACCGCAAGCGGTTAGACTCGTCGGTCCGTTCGGCCGAGGCACAAGTCGTCGCCACGGCTCGACAGTACGACTCACTCCGCGACGCCACGCTCGAAGAGGTCATGGACTTGTTCGTGCGAGCCCGCAGCCAGCAGGATCTATTGGTCCTTTTCCAGGAAGACATCTTGCCCAGGGCGCGGCAGACGCTGGACGTCTCCAGCCGAGCGTACAACGTGGGCGAGGTGGACTTTTTGCAGTTGATCGACAACTGGCGGCAATTGCTGCGGTACGAAGTGACGTACCATCGACTCGAAGCGAGTTTGCGCCAGTCGCTGGCAGAACTCGAACGGGTCGTGGGTGGATTTGCTGGTCCAACAGCCGAAGCCATTCCGACGCCCGACATTGAACTGGAGCCTTTGCCGCAACCGTAAGGTAAGGGTTCGCATTCGCACTCAAGGAAACGACAATCGCGGCCCGCCGCCGCTCCGAATTCAGGGGGACAAATCGTGAACAGCGCAACAAGGCTTTTGTGCCTTTTGGGGTCAATGATCCTCTCATTGGCCGTCGGATGTGCGCCCGCCTACCACAGCTATTCCGGATGCTACGTGGACTGCCATTACTGCCCACCGCCGCCCTTACCGTACACGCACTATGACGAATGCGTTTGCCACTCGTGCGCGGCGCAGCCTTACTTGCACGCTGTTGCTGACGCGGCCGTCCCATCTGGCGAGTCTGATGAGCTTGAAGCTCCACGGCCACCCGAACCGGACGACCAAGAGTAATGGATCGAACGGATTCGAGCAATCAGCGACCTCTCGGCAAATTCACGTACTTGCTCGGATCACTGCTTGCGCTGTTGATTGTTGCGGCGTTCATCGGCAGCGATCCTGTTTCGGTGACCATATTCTGTTTGCTGGTTGCTGTGGTCCTGCTCACCGCAGTCGTATCCGCCTGTCGCCGGCACAGAACGCTTGGCCTTGGGCTGGTGTTGGCAATCCCTGTAGTGGTCTTGAATGTTGCTGGCTACGTAACCGGCAACGTGATGGTGTTCGTCATTCACAACATGACGATCACCGTGTTCTTTGCGTTTGTGTCGTACCATTTGCTCTGTGCCGTGCTTGACGATCGTCAAGTCACTCTGGACACGATCGTTGGTGCTGTTTGCCTGTATCTGTTGGCGGGTCTTCTGTGGACTTACCTGTACTCGACCATCATCCTGCTCAGCCCATCGGCATTTCAACTTGCGACCGCTGTTGATCCGCCGCGCGCATCGCCGTTTGGCAATGCCGGTTTTCAGCAACTGGTTTACTTGTCTTTTGTGACGATGACCACGCTGGGGTACGGCGATATCACGCCCGTTTCGGCACCCGCGCAAACTGCCAGTTACTTTCAAGCAGTCTTCGGCCAACTGTTCTTGGTCGTTTTCGTGGCGAGACTCGTCGCGTTGCACATTGCTGTAGCGAAGCGGCGACAAGGCAACACCTGATTGGCTGACGTGCCGCCGAATTCGCGTGGCACGTTGTCAGCTAGGTTTCGGCCTCCTCGCTCCACTGCAGAAAAAGCTTCTCGCCAGCGAAGATCAGGACCAGTCCGGCCAATGAAACGTAGAGCACCAGCGGATCGCTCTGGGCCTTGATGACCAGGAACGCGCCCAGCACAACGATGTCGAGCACAATCGCCGTCATGAGAACGACGGGGTTCGCTCCGATGTCCTGGCGCAGATGCCTAAGCACTCCCCAGTGAATGGCGACGTCCATGACGATGTAGAAGATCGCACCCAGCGAGGCGATCCGGCTGAGATCAAAGAAGACCGTCAGCACCATCGCCAGCACGATCGTGTAGACCAGCGTGTGTTTCTGAATGCTGCCTGGCATGCCAAAGTGGCTGTGTGGGACGAGCCCCATTTCGGTCAACATGGCGAGCATCCGCGACACGGCGAATACGCTTGCAATCACGCCGGAGACCGTCGCCACGACCGCCAGCGCCACGGTGAACCAGAGTCCCCAATCACCCAGTGCCGGCCGTGCCGCTTCTGCCAGCGCGTAGTCCCGTGCTTCGATGATTTCGCCCAGGCTCAAGTTGCCCGCGACGGCCAGAGCCACCAGGAAGTAGACGACGACGCAAATTGAAATCGAGATGATGATCGCTCGACTCACGTTCCGATGCGGGTCGATAATCTCCGAGCCGCTGTTGGTGATTGTCGTGAAACCTTTGTAGGCCAAGATGGAGAGCGCCACGGCCGCCAAAAGTCCGCCCGCCGACGTCTGCTCGTTCACAGCCACACTCTCGAACGAGAATCCCGACAGCCAAAGGCCGACGATTGCAAAGAGCGCGATGCCACCTACCTTGATCACCGCCGTCACCATCGAGAACGTGCCGATGAAGCGATTGCCCGCGATGTTGACGCCGAAGGCGAATGCCAACAGGCCCACGCCTAGCGCCGGCACGAGCCAACTGTTCTTGTCGATGTCGAATAATTGAAGCGTGTATGTGCCGAACGTTCGAGCCACCAGGCTTTCGTTAATGACCATCGAGAAATACATCAGTAGCGCGCACGCAGCAGTCATCGTTCCCTTGCCGTACGCCTTCTGCAAATACATGGCGATGCCGCCGGCCGAGGGATGGGCGTTGGACATTTTGACGTAGGAATAGGCGCTGAACGCGGTCACCAGTGCCCCAGCCAAGAAGGCAAACGGAAAAAGTCCGCCCGCCTGCTCAGCGATCTGACCGGTGAGCGCGAAGATTCCCGCCCCGATCATTACGCCCGTGCCCATCGACACCGCCCCGACAAGCGAAAGGCTGTTCTCCTTGTACTGGCTTTCGTGGTCCCTGTGTCCGCCAGTGTCGTGGCTCGTTGAACCCACTGAATTGCTCATTCTCGCTTGTTGCTCCCCTCAATTGCATCTCCGGCCATTTCAACCAGCACAAAAGTCACGTCGTCTGTTTGGGCAGCATCGACGCGGAAGGCTTTCAGAGCCTCGTTGATTTTTCCTGCCGCCTCTTCTACCGTCAGTTCACTATTCGCGGTGATTACATCTGTGAGTCGTGCTCGACCGAACAACTTTCCTTCGCGGCCAAATGTTTCGCTGACTCCGTCCGTGGAAATCAAGAGTCGGTCTCCGGCGGCGACGTCGATCGTCATAACGTCCCATTCTGCTTCGCCGTCGATTCCAAGAATCATACCGGTGGATGACAGTTCGCGGATCTCGCCGGTGTGAGGCAGCAGCCATGCCGGTTCGTGGCCGGCGCTGGCGTACTGCAGGTTGCCGCGCTGCGGTGCGACGCACACCAACGTCAGCGTAACAAAGTCGCCAAGAGGGCTTACAGCCATGTACCGCTGATTGATGTATTTCATCATCTTGTCCGGCGACGTGAAGCTCTCCGCAGCTTGTAGCAGCAGTGCTTTGAGCATGGCCGCAGTCATGGCCGCCGGTACACCGTGCCCCGTAACGTCGGCAATGCAAAACAGCCACACTCCGTCGTTCAGCGGCAGGATATCGTAGTAGTCGCCGCCCACATCGTCCGCGGGCTCGAAGATGTGCGCAACGTTTATGCCGGGCGCATCGGTGTCTTGCGGCAGCAGATTTCGCTGGATTTCGCGAGCTTTCGCCATCTGCGTCTTGCGGTCGCGGTCAGCCGCAGCCAGCGAGCGGCTCATGGCATTGATTTCGCCGGCCAAATAATCCAGTTCAGCGGTTGGGAACCGCGCCGCTTCCGCGCCAAGCTGGCCAGCGCCAATCTCCTGGACAGTTCCGACCAGTCGGTCGAGTGGTTTGCTGACGACGCGCACCAGTACCACGTTGACAACCAGGGCAGCGACAACCGCCAGCAGAGCGAAACCGGCTAGGCGGCGCAGAATGTCGCCCATGACCGAATCACGAAGATTCTCCAACGACTCGGAGATGTAGACAGTCGCTCCGTCACGCCGGTGGGCGCCGACGACTAGCTCCGTCTCACCCAAAGACACACGGTGGCTGGATAAGCGCGCCGCTTCCCGCATCGCCTGCACGATTTCGGGTGACGCGCGGTGATGGGCCGCGGCCTGATACGTTTCGCCATCTAGCTCGACCGCAATATGGTGCCCTGGCGAGTCGGCATCTTGCATCCGGCCGCACACCGTGTCGATGTATTGCTGCACACTACCCGCGCCATGGTGCCGCGCCTGTAACACGGCTGGCAACACCGTCTTGGCCTCCTCTTCCAGGGCGATTCGCTTGTCTTCCAGCCGCTGCCCAAGTTCCCGCGAATAGTCGTAGGCCAGAAAGACAGCCACCAACGCCGCCAAGGGTAGATTGACGGCCAGCAGCAATCGGGAGCGGATGCTCGGCTTCGGCCGTAGCGAACCCTGTGCGCTGGCTCGTCCCTGATTCATATCCAAAGCGTCAATTGTCATTTTTCGCGGGTGTCTTAGCCAGCGGTTGCCCGCCCGCAGCGGCAGACGGTTTGTGGCCGGCGGAGAATGGATCGCAGCTCTTCCTCCACGACGTTGTAGGAGAAGAATTGATGTCCGACGTTGTAATTTTGCTCCACCATCTCCAGGCAATACGAATTGTCAGTCAACACTCGGCGCACCTCCGCGACGGCTTCATCCGTAAGGTATCCGTCGAGCAGAATCGTCCGAAAACCGCTAGGTTCGATGTCGGTGCGGAAAACCGCGTAGCGATTGCACACGATGGGGCGCTTGTAGTAAACCGCTTCCAAGAAAGCATTGCCGAACCCTTCGTAGGTTGAAGGATAGGTGACCAGATCGGCCTGAGGCATGACGTCACTGATCGCGAAGACCGGCTGCCCGTCGGGCGTTTCGCCTCGCTCCGGTGCGATCCACTTCTCAGCAAAAGTGACCTCCACACCCAACAGATCTGCAAAGCGGCGCACACGGCGGGCGTAGCTGTCTCCCTCGTCGCCACTTGCGTGAGTGATGACGAGCTTGGCTCGTGGATCGTCCAGCCAGCGGATGAGTTCAACAGCGTGCTCGATTCCCTTGCGAGCGACGACGCGCGTGGGCTGCAAGATCAGCAGATCGTCATCCCGCAGGCCGATTGTTTGCCGGAAGCGAAGTGCGTAATCGTCCACCAGCTTGGGCGGGTTCGCAAAGTCCATCACGTTGGGAATGATGCGGCAGGCCAGGCCGGTGCGGCGGCTGAACTCCTCGGCCGCTTGGCTGTTGATGGCGACGTGTTCGATCTGCTTCAAGGCTGGTGGAAAGGCAGCGCGAACGAAATCATCGACCGAATTGACAAGGAACCGCTCGCGCTCCCAGTGAAAATCGTGGTGGTGCGCGATGCAGGGAATGTTCAACTCCTGCACGGCATGAACGATGGCCAACCCCAGCGGAATGTTCATCGGTATTGTTAGCGAGTTTTCGGCGATCAGCACGTCGATGCCGAATTGCTCGACTGCGGATTTCAGTCGAGTTCGAATGTTTCCCGCAAGCTCGGTGATTTCGTCGGTCAAGTCGCTACTGCGCTGCTCAGAACCAAACGCGCGGCGGTTGATTGCGGCAATCCGCGGGTGCTGAAAATGCGCCTCTTCGATCAGCACCGTCTGCTCTGGCGGCCGGTCGCTCTGGCCCGTGATGTAGCAGCACTCCAAGCCCATGCCTTCCAGAACATCGGCCCATTTCTTCGTTTCCAGCGACACGCCGTCGGTCCCCGCGATCCGCGTGACCACGAAACCAATGCGTCGCACATTGCTCGGCAAATTGCTGTGCATTGAATTCCCTCTCTCGTATTCGCTTAGCCAGGTCCGGACTGGTGGCGCTCCCATCTTCCGGCGTCAACGAGTCCGCATCACTGTTATTAGATGCTCCACAATACCGCTTTCTTCATGCTGTGGCCGGAAAACGTCGATGGATGGCTTCGGTGCGGCCCATTTCTGTGGATTCTGGAAGATCAACGTGAAGAAAGCGGGACCACCGTGCATCCAAAGGGTTACCGCGGCGAAGATCGGATGACGCGGACCGACACTGCACTCTGCAGCAACGAAGCCGAACAAAGATCACAGTGATCTCCACTGACGAGACATAAGAGAAATGAGACACATCATCCACATGTTGATCGGCTGCGTTTTGCCGTTCTTGCTGATCTTTCTGCTGCCGCTGTTCGGTGTCAGCGAAGGTGTGACACTGTTTGTCTTCATCGTGCTGATGTTCGCTTGTCACCTGTTCATGATGCGAGGGGCTCATCACGGCGGGCGCGGCAGCCATGACACGACTCACAAGATGAAAGGAAACAACGATGCACACTCTTAGCGTGACACGGTTTGGCTTCGCGCTCGCGATGGCGTCGGCGCTGTCGTACGTCGGCTGCGTCTTCGTCATGATGACCGTGCCGAAGGACGTGGCAATCAACTTCTTCAACAGCATCATGCACGGCGTCGACGTCACGTCCATCATGCGCTGGGACATGCCCTGGTGGGAGATGTTTGTGGGCGTGCTGGAGATCTTCATTCTGGGTTGGTTGTTCGGCGCGATCATCGCCGTGTTCTACAACATCGGAATGAAGAACAAGAAGGAGAGTTAAAACGATGCACGACCATCAGGCATACGCCTACGGCGCGTGGGGCCTCGTCGTTACGATGGTCCTGATCAGCGTGTTTTTCATTGTGCGATTCATTCCGATGCGGACTCGCCTCGGCAAACGGTCCGGCGGCGCGCTGATCGCTTTCATCGTTGCCCTCTTCGCCGAAATGTACGGCTTCCCGCTGACAATCTATCTGCTTTCGCATTTTGTCGGCATCCGCATCCCGCTGGACCACATCAGCGGTCATCTGCTGGGCGATCTGATCACGTACCTCGGACTCGGCAACGGCTGGTTCATAGTGATGGCCGTGAGCAATGTCCTGCTGATCATCGGCATCTGGCTGGTGATGGCTGGCTGGGAGCAGGTCTACAAGTCGGAAGGCAAATTGGTGACCGACGGCGTGTACAAACACATGCGGCACCCGCAGTACACAGGCATCTTCATCATCACACTGGGATTCATGATCCAATGGCCCACGCTCACGACGCTGATTCTATGGCCGTTCGTCATCGCCATGTACGTGCGTCTGGCCAAGCGTGAGGAGCAGGACGTACTGAAAGAATTCCCCGATGCCTATCGTGAATATATGCAGCGGACGCCAATGTTTTTCCCGCGGCTTTTGTCGCGACGCGATCAGCAGCACGGCGCACCGACTGAGGAAGCCGGCAAAGCATCATGAAAGGAAGCGGCATGGGCGAACTTCGCTTTGGCCAAACGACGGTCGTTTAGTTAGTTGGTTCCTACCAAGCCGCTTTGCCGATTGATCCAGTTCAACGTTTCGCCGATGGCCTGCTCGTAGGAGGTTGTCTGCACTGGGCCGATCAAGCTTTCGAGTTTCGAGCTGTTGTATGAGATGGCTTCAACGTAGTAAGGCGCCATCGGCATGAATTGGTGGAGTTGACTTGAAAACAGGCTGAACAATTTGAGCCGGCGGAGACCAGCGGCTCGTACCTTGATCCGCCGGCCAAGATGGCGGCCGGCGATCTCCGCGATTTCCATTGCTGTAATCGTACCGCAGCCAGGCAAAATCCAGCGTTCGCCGAACGCGGCTGATTCTCGTGCGATCCGCGCAGCCACCTGCATTGCGTCGGGCACGTATACGTAATCGCGGGCCACGTTCTTAGCGCCAATCCAATTCATCGCTGAGCCCCGCGCCGCATTTGCCAGTGGCTGTTGAAGCGTGCTGGTATGAACGTACGGTCCAAAGAAATCTGGCAGGTGCAAAATCGCTCCGCCCGCCTCTTGTAGGATATCCTCTGCCTCACGTCGAAACCGCACCCAATCGACCCCGCCCTCGCGCGGATGGTTTTCGTCGAGTGGCAACCGCTGGAGTGGAAGATAGGACCAAAAACTGGATACCTGGACGCAGCGCACGCCACCTTGCCCGACAGCGTCAGCGATGTGCCGCGCGGTCACAGGATGGAGTGACATCATCGATCCTGGGAGGCCGATGCAATCGAACGCTACGTCGTGTCCCTCGATGACCCGTCGCGCGTCGTCGAGCGTTCTCAAATCGGCTGCAACACGCTGGACCGCAATATTACCGAAACAACGTTCCAGGTTCGCAACACTTCTGGAGACAGCCGTAACTTGCCAACCTTCCTCCAGCAGCGCACGGCAAAGATGAATGCCGGTCGGACCGGTCGCCCCCAGAACGACAGCTTTTTCATTCGATGTGGCCATCATGTGCAACCATTCTGCGCCACTCAGCGACAATTTCAATCACGACTCTGAATTCACGCGTGACGACGGCGGCTGGATTCGAGTTGGGAAGTGGGATGGCGATCAACCAAGTCATGCCCGAAGAGGCGGCGCCTTTGTTGCGCGATCTCGAAGCGCCATAGCTCAAGGAACGGACATTCATACGTCATTGCCCTGCTCCTGGAGCTTGCGAAGCGCATCTTCGTATCCGCGAACGGCCTGGTCCTGTGTGCGTTGAAACTCGGCAAGATAATCGCGACCGCTTTCGCCGGCATCGGAGCCAAGCGACCGCAGAAACGACTCGATGCCCTTGCCGTGGTGATAGTAGTGACTCAGTTGATAGCGTGCCACGAGTTCTCCGCAGCCGAGGCACCGCACATAAATGGTCATGGGTGCATCGGCCTCGCGGACCAAGATGTTTCGCGCGTTCCGCGAGCCGCACTGTTGGCACTGCTGTCTGTGTATTTCCATCGCTACATCTCCCGACTCTCGACTCTCAATTCAAAACAGCCCCACCAGATCCCACCACCAATGGCCGGTGGTCAAAGCGAGTGCCAGTCCCGTCACGGTTACAATCGCGCCCGGAACGAGCATGTCCTTGACCTTCAGTTCACCGGAACTAAACGCGATGGCGTTCGGTGGTGTCGAGACAGGCAGCGGCATGGCCAGCGTACAAGCGAATGCGACGCCCACGAGGACCGGCGACAGATTCTCGACGCTCAAGCCCAAGATGATCGGCATCAGCAAGTTGGCCGTGGCCGTGTTGCTCATCACCGACGACATCAGGCAGGCGGCTGAACCAAGGATGACCAGCAGCACAAAACAATCCGAATCTTCGACCGGCAGTCGCTCGACCAGCCAGGCGGCCAGGCCACTAACAGAAATGATTGTCCCCAAGCACAAACCTCCGCCCATCATCAGCAACACGTCCCAGGATATCGTTCGCAAATCCTTTACCGTCAAGATCTTTGCGCCGAAAAACGCGACGACTGGAAGCAGCGCCACGGTACCCGCTGCCAGACCGTGCATCCCACTCGTTACCCAGCCAACTACAGTGGCCGCCGACACGGCTACGACGACCACGGCTGACGGTGACCACTGGATTCGGGCGGTTTCGCCGCTTAACTCGATCGTTGTTTGCCGGCCGCGAAAGACGAGCATCAAAACGGCCCACGCGAAGCCGATCATGACAACGACACCTGGCACGCCGATGAGCATCCACATTCCAAAACTGGGCGCAAATCCAGCGTGCTGCATGTACTGAATGGCGATCGCGTTGGGTGGACTGCCGATCGGCGTTCCCAAGCCACCGATGTTTGCCGCAAAGGGAACGGCCAACAGGATTGCTTTGCGATGAGCATCGTCGGCCGGCAATTGTTGCGCGATCGGCAGACAAATCGCGAGCATCATCGCGGCGGTGGCCGTGTTGCTGAGCCACATCGACAACACAGCCGTCACCGCCATCACGCCGATGAGCATGACCGGAACGCGACGGCCGGTGCGAGCGAGCATCCAGCGGGCCATCTGTTCATCGAGCCGATACTTGTGCAGAGCGGCCGAGAGAACGAAGCCGCCCAGAAACAGCAGAATCACGTCTGAGAAGAACGGCGCGAGCAGTTCACTCTCCGAAATCGCCATCCCGTCACGGCGCATCCGCGGCACGAGCCATACCAGACCGAGCCCAAGCACCACGAAGCTCGTCACAAACAGCGGCACGGCCTCGCTAATCCACAGGGTCGCGGCGATCAGCAAGATTACAAAGGCCACCTGCGCCGGACCTGACAGTTCCCAGCGGGAATAGACCTCGAACACGCCAGACAGAACAAATGCGACGATCAGGCCGGCGACCAGCAGTGGTACGATTGACTTACGCATTAACCGTTTTCGAGCACCCATTGGACAGCGGCGCGGTTGAGTTCGGCGGCGTTCTTCAAGTCGAGTTTGCGCTTGATGTTCTCGCGGTGCGTGTCGATCGTGTGCGTGCTCAGGTGCAGGAGGTTGGCAATTTCGCCGGTTGTCAGCCCTTCGCCAATCAATCGAAAGACTTCCAACTCGCGATCAGAGAGCTTGTCCACGGATGGGGCCGCTTCGTCGCTCGGCCGGCCGACCGAGCGGCTCAACACACGCTGGCTCATTTCTGGGCTCAGGTAGACTTTGCCGTCCAGGATCTGGCGAATCGCTTCCAGAACTTGCTCTGGAGCCTCTTGCTTCGTGATGTATCCGTCGGCTCCGGCTTGGAGCGCGCGATCGGCGTAGAGCGATTCCGTGTACATCGTGTGGACCAGGACCTTGGGTCGCGTCCCCGCGGGACCGGTCGATTTCAGGCGTTTGATCAGATCAACGCCGTGACTGCTCTTCAACGAAATGTCGACAATCACCAAGTCGGGACGCAGTTGTTTGACTTGCTCTAGCGCTTCGTCCATATCGGCCGCTTCGCCGCACACTTCCAGACCCGCTTCACCGGCAATACGACCGGCAAGGCCCTCGCGGACCATCGGGTGGTCGTCGACGATCAGGATGCTGGCGCGAGTTTTCTTTTTCATGGTGACAACCGTGTCGGAGTCGAACCCTCGCTGAACAAAATGCCCACCTCTGGACTTGACGACGCCATGATGTTGATGTTGCCGAAAAATCCTTCCATCCACCACCTTAGATGCACATTGCGGGCCGTTTCTTCGCTGATAAGTTCGGCAAAATAGCCCTACACGATCGGGGTCAGGCGAACGTCCGAACTACGCGAATGACCGCTCGATTTGTGAAGAAACACGCTGCTGGGAGCATCTAAGTGATTAGAGACGAATATCGAATGAGTTTGCGGTTACAGCGGCCTCTCGCGGCATTCAGTGGGGATCGCGGCTATGAACTGTACGACCACCAAACGGCTGATTTCGGCCTACTACGACAACGAATTGGCTGCTGACGTTCAGTCAGAACTGAGACGTCATTTGGAAGAATGCACCAAATGCGCTAGGACCGTCGCCCAATTTCAGCAACTTTCTCGCCTGGCCGCGCGACTACCGGACCCTACTCCGCCGGCAGATTTGTGGCCCCGTATCGAACGCGCGTTGGATCGGACGAGGACGAATCTATTGCTCCGTGCTATCCGTCCCGTCTTCGCGTCGGCCAGAGCAACGTGGCAGACACGGCCGGCAGTGCGTTTCGCTGCGGTCGCCGCAACCGTGCTGGTGGTCGTGGCGGCTGGGTATTTGCTATCGTCCGTTGACCTGCGCGAGGCAGGGCATCGTCAGGTTGCCGCCGACTTTGACCGCTACTTGAACCGATTTCATCAGGATGTCGACGGCGCCCAGCAGATTTTGATGGCCAACTACAACGGACAGCGCGTGGATGTAAGCGATGCCGCCGCCATTGTTCGCTACGAACCGGTGGCAGCGACACAGGTTCCCGCGGGATACGCCGTTGACGATGTCAGCGTGCTGGAAATGCCGTGTTGCAAGTGTGTGCAGGTAATCTGGCAGCGCCAAGCGGGCGGGCATCTCGCAATCTTTGAACACGAAAAGGAACAGGTCACGTGGTTCGGCGAGCGGCCTTCCATCGCTGCCCGCTGCCATGGCAAAGCCGTGCGGATCGTCGAGATGGACCAGCAGCTTGCCGCTACATGGACATCCGGCCCGCGGCAGTTGACGCTCGTCGGTGCCAGAGACATCGACGAGCTACTGCAGTTGGTTTTGCACTTTGAAGACACGTCGTGACTTAGCGGAGTCAACGACCGGATTGAAAAATGCTCTCGCACACGCAACTCGTGAGCTTGTACCGTCGACGGGCGGCTCGATACGACTTCACAGCCAACCTCTACTATCTTGTGGGCTTTCGCGAGTGGCGATACCGCCAGCGAGCGGTGGAGTCGCTCCATCTGCAGCAGGGCGACACCGTCGTTGAAATCGGCTGTGGCACGGGGCTGAACTTCAGCCTCTTGCAAGACAAAATTGGCCCCCAGGGCCGGATCATCGGCGTGGACATGACGGACGCGATGCTCGACCAGGCTCGTGCGCGAATCGAGAAAAACGGTTGGACCAATGTCGAACTGGTCCAAAGCGACGCCGCAGATTTCGAGTTTCCACGGAATGTAAACGGAATCATTTCGACATTCGCCTTGACCTTGGTTCCGCAGTTCGACGACGTGATTCGCCGCGGAGCGAACGCGCTGACGAAGGGCAGTCGCTGGGTTGTCGCCGACCTGAAAATGCCCAGCAATCTCTTCCGTTTCTTGTACCCTCTGCTTCTGCCGCTGTTTCGCCCGTTCGGAGTGACGCTTGATCTAGCCGCCCGCCACCCATGGGAGTCGATCGAGAATCATCTCCACAGCACGACCATGCAAGAGTTGTTCCTGGGATTCACTTACATCGCCAGCGGCGAGAAATAGCCTACGGTTGCGCCACTGATATTCGCACCTTCGTGCGTTGAGCGATTGGCTTATACGTGCTCCGGCGGACTGTTCCGGTGGCATCTAAACACCGGCTCGCGCCTCTTCCAATTCGATGGCTCTCGGAAACAGAATGTTGTTCTCTTTGTGGACGTGCTGATGCATGTTGGACTCCAGTTCGCGGAGTCCATCGAGCATCGCGCGGTAAGTGTTGCAGGCGTCGGCGGGGATTTCATACTTGTTGGTCAGGTCTCGGATTTTCGACAGTGCATTACCAGCATTGTCGTGCTCGTGTTCCATCACGCCAATCGGATTGGCGACGCTGCCAAATGGGAACGACGCATTGGCGCCGGAGTGCTCCATTTGGCGAATGGCAGGAAACAGAACACGTTCCTCCTTGAACATGTGCGGTTCAAGTTCGGCACGCAACGCAGCAAAGACTTCTTGGAGCCTGGCTAATTCCGGATGGGACTCGCCGTGCGCGTCCACGACCTTGGAGATTATTTCGGTCAGTCGCGGTAGTTCACTCTTGAGGTACGTATGATGCGTCTGCTCGATGTGGTCGCACAACTTGGCGAGGGGTGCGTTGAGCCAATCCTCCGTCGGCTCATCGCCCCCGTTGATAGCCTGCTCAATTTGCTGCAAGACGTGTTGAGGATCAAGCTGTCGATCCCAGCAAGCTTGCTCAAGCGACTTCCCTCCGCCACAGCAATAGTCGATCTCGAACGACTCGAAAACGCGAGACGTTTGTGGATACCGCGCAACCCAGTTGCCGACAGTCGTGTTCAGGTTGACCTGTGTCATAGTTTGGCTCCCCTCGTTTGTTATTGTTTCAATTCGTTATCCAGCGGTCACAGCATGCTTGGTGTCGGATTGTGTACGACGTTGGTGGCATCCTCGTCGGTCAATGGCTCCGTGGAATGCTCCCACGCCTCGTAGCTCGCCAACGCGCTGCCTTGTTCGAACTTGCCGCGGTGCTCGCCGAGGTCTTTCAAGGTCGCCCAGTGTACGTAAGCCAGCAATTGCTGCTCGGAACCGAACGTCGCAACAAGACGACGGTCGACGCCCTTCTTCGAGCCGTACAAGTAATGCACAAGTTGCCTCCTTCTACTGCTTGTGTTTCAGCAGAATCGTTACCAGCAGTGACGAGTCTTCGACGGCTCTCAGGGCGTGGTCGTCCGAACCGCTCAGGTAGAGCAGCTTGCCGGCGCTCAGTTCGCACTCCGACTGCTCGGTCGAAAACACGACGTTGCCTTCCAGGCACTGAACGGTGATTTCGCCTGGCACGTTGTGTTGCTTGATCTCTTTGCCGGCAGGCAACACCAGCCGAATCACTTCCAGGCAGTCGGTCGTGACCAAGGTCGTCGTCTGAGCATCCTTCAACCGTGCGCCCAGGGGACGAACGTCGATGACTTCCGCTGGATCTGCATGTGGAATTGCCATTTCGAGATCTCCTTTTGATGTAGGTTATTCTGGTTGCACGGCTGTTTCCGACTTCTTAAATGACTGCCCGGTCTTCAAGCCGGCTACAAAGACCACCAGCGCCAACGCGCCGAGAAAAAAGATGGTATCGCCGGGAACTCGAAGCCAGCGGAGCGTCTGCATCAAGTCGGTTTGCATGAACTCGCTGCTTCGCGCGTACCAATAGCCGTGTTCCACCGACGCCTTGGTCTGCAACAGGCCCACCGGCAGCAGACTCAAACAGCACATGGCGAACAGCCCGACGTTCAGTCCCCAGAACGAAAAGCGCAGCAGGCCGTCTTTCCACTCGCGGGCGGGAATCAACACTCGCAGGCACATCAACATTAGCCCGATGCCCAGCATCCCGTAGACTCCGAACAAGGCGGCGTGCCCGTGAACGGGCGTTGTGTTCAGGCCCTGCATATAGTACAGCGCGATTGGCGGATTGATCATGAATCCAAACAAACCCGCACCGACCATGTTCCAAAAAGCCACGGCGATAAAAAAGTAGATGGGCCATTTATATCGCTGAACCCAGGGACTGGTCCGCGAACGCCGCAGATCGCCCATCGCGTCGAAGCCGACCAGCGTCAGTGGCACGACTTCCAAGGCGCTAAATACCGATCCCCACGCCAACGCCACCGTCGGCGTCCCCGCGAAGTAAAGGTGATGGAGCGTGCCGATGATGCCGCCGGACAGAAAGATTGTCGCCGACAGCAACGCCGCCGCTGCCGCCAGATTGGGACGGATCAGGTTCAGTCGCATGAAGACAAAGGCGATGACGGTCGTCGCGAAGACTTCAAAGAACCCTTCGACCCATAAATGGACGACCCACCACCGCCAGTATTCGACGATCGTCAAGTGAGTGTGTTGGCCCCACGTCAGCCCAGCACCATAGAACAATGCGATCGCGCCGGTGGACACGGCCAGCAGCGCGACAAGTTGCTTTTGGTGTCCCGTTTGCCTGAGCGCCGGCTGCAGGACGCGCAACATCAACACCAGCCACAGCAGCAGGCCGATCATCAGCAGTATCTGCCAAAACCGCCCCAGATCGACGTATTCGTAGCCTTGATGACCGAAGTAGAACGACACAGTGTCGGTCATTTGGTTGTGGACGCTCAGCCATTGGCCGGCCAGCGATCCGACGACAACCACCAGCAATGCACCGAACAAGACGTTCACCCCCAGTTGCTGCCCTTTCGGCTCACGATCGCTAACCAACGGTCCAATAAACAGTCCTGCTGCCAACCATGCCGTGGCGATCCAGAACAACCCCATCTGAATGTGCCACGTGCGCGAGACGCTGTAAGGCAGCCAGTCGGATAGGGGGAAGCCGTAGAACCCATCGCCTTCGACCCCGTAATGCGCGGTGACTACGCCCAGTCCCATCTGAACCAGGATCAGGGCGGCAACGACCCAGAAGTATTTGATGGTTGCCCGTTGTGACGGCGTCGCCTCCCAGCGAGCCAGCGGGTCAGAGTCCAGCGGCAACCCGGCCGTTTCATCCTCCGGCTTGCGCGAAGCGTACCACCATGCCAGCGCCGAAATGCCCGCCAGCAACATGATGATGCTGACGCCCGTCCAGACGATGTTGTCGCCGGTCGGGCGGTTGCCAACCAGCGGCTCGTGCGGCCAGTTGTTGGTGTAGCTGGCGATGTCGCCAGGCCGGTCTGCTGACGCGGCCCAGGAACTCCAGAAGAAGAACGCGGTGAGTTTTCTCAGACGCTCGCTATCCGAAATCGCTCCGGACGGGATTGCGTAGTCCGGGTTTCCGTCAATGAACACCGTTCGATAGTGTTCCACGTTCGCCGCGAATGCTTCGGCTCGCAACGGGTCGATCGTGAGCGTTCCGGTTTCCGCATCGTAGTTGTTGGTATGAAATCGCTTCGTCAACCGAGCGGTAAGTTGCCCCTGATACTCTTCGTCAAGCTCATCGAAAGGCTTGTTGAATTCATCGGTGGCCCAGCGTTCGAGAATGAACACCGCTTCGCGATGCAGATAATCGGCTGTCCAATCAGGAGCGACATAGCTCCCGTGTCCCCAAACGGAACCGACTTCCATGCCGCCCATCGTCTGCCATACGTTCTGTCCGGCGGTAATCGCGCCGCTATCGATGATGATTTCGCCATCGGTACTAACGACCTTGTCGGGGATTGGCGGCATTTCCTGATAAATGCGAGTTCCCACCCAGCCCAGCACCGCGAAGGACACAACCAACACAAGTGCAAAGAGAATCCATAGTCGCCTCATTTTTTTCCTCGCAGTGCAGCAAAACAGGGCCGACGAGTTATTTCTACATGTCAATATGCAGGATTCTAACGCTTGAATTCTGCACGTCAAGGTGTAGAATGGCGTCGGAGGTGAAAATGTTGCCGAAGACTGCCGAATACGCTTTGCGGGCGACCGTCTGGTTGGCTCGCACGCCCGACCAGGCGGAATCCGCTGACCAACTTGCGAAGGCAATCCGCGTGCCAAGGCGCTATCTTCACAAGGTCTTGCAGGATCTGGTAAAGGCGGGCTTGGTCCGATCCCAGTCGGGGCCTGGCGGCGGTTACCGGCTGGACCGCGACCCCGAAGAGACCACGATCCTCGACGTGATCAATGCGGTCGGTCCGATCGAACGCATCCGCACCTGTCCGCTCGGCCTCGATTCACATACCAGCCTCTGCCCGCTCCACCAGGAACTCGACAAGGCATACGCCGCGATGGAAGAAGCCTTCTCACGAGTTACGGTCGCCCAGGTACTTAATCAACCCAGCCGAATCTCACCTTTGTGTGAAGTCGCAGGAGACACTTCCTAGCGAATTCATCCATGGGTCCTCTCGGCCGATCTGTCCAAGGTGCCGCGCAACGGTTCCGAGAGGGCGGGCGATCACCTTGCGGCCGTAAGCTCGCATTGCAGGACCGTCCCGACTTCTGCACGCTGGTCGATGTGCAGACGTGCGGCGATCAAGCTCGCACGGTAGTGCATGATCCCCAGCCCCAAGCCTTCCGCTTCGCGTGGCATTGCGGCGATTCCGACGCCGTTGTCGAGAACTTCGAGGATCACACGTCCGCCATCCGCTCTCAGCGACAGGTCAATTCGATCGCCTCGCGAGTGCTTCAAGGCATTATTGACCGCCTCTTGGGCAATGCGATAAAGATGCATGGCAGTCGAGTTGTCAGGAATATGGACATCATCGCTGCACACGAAGTGACAGGACATTTTCTGCGCCGCGTTCACACGACCTGTGAGGTCTTCTAGCGACGCACGCAGTCCTTCCGAGTCCACCATCACAGGCATCAGCCCTTGAACGACTTCCCGCAGCCGGTGCTGCGTGTCTTTTAAGCCGGCACTGATTTTCTGAGCGAGCTGGCCGGTGGCCTGCGTCTTGTCGGGCAACGCGGCCAGCAAGTTTTGCGTCATGTAGTTCAAGCCGGTCAACTCTTGCCCCACGCCGTCGTGCAGATCCTGCCCGATGCGAGTTTGTTCCTGAGCGGCGATGTCGAGAACCTGGCGTTGCAGTGCCTTGCGGTCGGTCAGGTCGCGGATGACGCCGGTGAACAATCCCAATTCCTTGACTTCGCTGACTGCTAAGTCAATCGGGAAAGTCGATCCGTCTCTCCGGCACGCGACAACCTCACGACCGATGCCGATGATCTTTGCTTCGCCTGTTGCTAGGTATTGCGAAATGTAGCCGTCGTGCTCCGCGGAGTAAGGAGTCGGCATCAGCACGCTCACGTTCTTCCCCACCAATTCGCGCTCGGCGTAGCCAAACATCTTCTCCGTAGCCGGATTGACGGCCTCGATGATGCCGTGCCTGTCGATCGTGATCACAGCGTCGGCGGCCGTGTTGAGGATCGCACGCAGCCGCTGTTCGCTGGCGAGCACCCGTTCCTCGGCACGTTTGCGATCCGTGATGTCCACCCCAATCCCGCCGACGTATCGGATGCCGGACGCATCCTGGAAAGGGAATTTGAACGCCCACCAGGCGCAATGTGTGCCGTCTGGATTGGGAGTTTCTTCGACAACCTCCAGGACTTCTCCCGTGGCAAGCACCTGTTGATCGTTCCGCCTAAAGTTATCGGCGATCTCCTGCGGCCAGATGTCGAAGTCCGTCTTCCCGCACCAGTCAGCCAACTCCACGCCGAATCGTTGCTCATAGGTTCTGCTCAGGTACACGTAGTGCCCCTGCGAGTCTTTCATCCAGGCAATGGTCGGACTGTTGTCCATGAACGATCGGAAACGCTCCTCACTTTCGACCAGCGCCCGTTCGGCCTCTTTCCGCGCCGTCACGTCGCGGACCAGAGCGCACATGAACTCCTCGTTGGCGAACTGGAAATAGCCGCAGGAGACTTCCACGGGGGTCACTTCACCGTCTTTCGTCAGGCAACGCCTTTCTATAAGCAACGAGCGATCGGACTTTGCCCGCTTCCAAAACCCTATCCACTCAGTGGGCGACATGTCGGGATCGAAATCGGGGACATGCAGGTTGAGCAACTCGTCGCGAACGTAGCCCGTGAGTCGGCAAGCGGCGTCATTGATAAAAAACACCCGCCCCTCCGGCCTGATCCAGAAGATCGCGTCCTGGCTGTGGTCGATTGTGAACTGCGTCTGGCGTAGCGTGCGGTTTGCCGCTTCAAGTTCTTCAGTTCGTTGGGCGACGCGCTCTTCGAGCGTCTCGTTCAATTGGCGCAGGGCCAGTTCGGCCTGCTTACGTTCGGTGATGTCGCGGACCAGGCCATCGTACGAAACTAGCTTGCCTTGAGAGTCGCGATGGGGAACGCAGGTGTTCATGACCCATCGCACGGCCCCATCCTTGCGGCGAACGCGGTGTTCGATCGGCGGCGCGTCTTTTCCAGAAAGGATGCGGGCCGCTTGCTCCTCGACGGCCGCACGGTCTTCCTCCGGCACCATGGCGATCCACAGCAGGCGATTGGCCGCGAACTCTTCGGGCGTGTAGCCGGTCACCGCGACGCAATTTGGCCCGTGCGATGTCTCCGCTGGCCGACCGTTTTCCACCCGCACGGTGAAGATGTAGTCGGTCACCGCTTCGATTAGGCGGCGGTAGCGCAGTTCGCTTTCCGCGATGTCCTGCCGGCCAGCTTGCGGCTGTTCTGCAAGTGTTGTCTCGCCGTCCATTTTTCAACTCCGCTTCGGTCTCGCCTGCCGAACTCTCCATTGCACACTGTGATTTTACCAGTCCGCAAGAGTGCCGCTGGCGCGCCAGGCGAGAATGGCGGATTCCGCCAGGCGCGGTTTGGCGCGCGTCTCGATTTTGACTGGTATTGCTCCATGGGATAATCGACAAACTTCACGTTCCATTGAGGTTAGGAACGCCAGTTTCGTCAACCTCAACCATGAACCGAACTACGCCGACAGGAAGATGAAATCGCCATGAAGCCACGACTGTTGATCGCCGAATCAGACGTATGCCTGGCCGACGATTATCGGCACTTCTTCTGGAAACGAGGCTTCGACGTAGAAACGGCCGACGATGGACTGCAATGTTTGGACATGCTCCAACAATGTCCGCCCCACGCATTGATCCTGGACTATGACCTTGCCTGGGGCGGTGGTGACGGCGTGCTGGCTCGGATGCGCGAGGACTGCCACCTGACGTCCATTCCAGTGCTTGTCATTACGGACAGTGCGTCGGTGCATGTCAATGGATCGGCCCGCCACGCCTTGGGTGGCGCGCCGGTCGTCGCCTGTTTTCGCAAACCGTTCCGCATGGAATCACTCTGGAGCGCACTCAGCGTCGAAATACCGGAATTGGCCACCGAACAGTTTCTGGCGGAGGCGGAATGCCTGCTGCCGCTCGTCCGCGAGCAATTCGATACAGGGCTGCTGGTGCATTGAGGAGAAGGGCATGAATGACGCAAAGAGCGTTGTGCGAACGAAGGTCGAACAGCACGGCTCCGAAAGCTCGCCGCATCCAAGTCGTTCAGCAGACGAAGCGGTCGCAGCAGCGGCTCAGAAACGGTTTTCGGAAAGTTCTTATTTCGCGCTGCGTGGCGTATCGTGCGAATACCACGAGGGCATGTTCGTGCTGCGGGGCGCCGTGCCTTCCTTTCACATGAAGCAACTTGCCCAAGAACTTGTGCGCAAGATCGAGGGAGTCGGCGCGGTCGTCAACGCGCTGGAAGTTAAGGACTAACCCAACGGAAGATCTTTTTCAGGAGGAAAAATGATGTTGGTACTTGGCCGCAGGACAGGCGAACAGATTGTGATTGGTGACGATGTTGAGTTGGTGGTGGTGAGCGTTCGAGGCGATCGGGTGAAACTCGGTTTCCGAGCGCCCCAGGACGTCGCGATTCACCGCGAAGAAGTTTACAAGAGAGCCAGAGAGGAGCAAGACAGCATCCAAGCGAACCCGACTTCACCAGCAAAACGTCCGGTTTCCACGGCTGTTGCCTGACAACAACTCCGATGACCATCAAGCTATTGATTGCTGATGACAACGCTCGCGTGCGCGAAAGCCTTGTACGGCTGCTCGCAGGGGACGGCATCGACGTGCTCGAAGCAGACACGTGCCGCCAAGCAATCAGCTTGGCGAGCCGGCCGGATGTGGATGCCGTGCTGCTGGATATCAATATGCCCGACGGCAGCGGACTGGAGGCGCTGGCCGCGATCAAGCAGAACTGCCCCGACTTGCCGGTCATAATGCATTCGGAGCACGATCGGTCCAGCTACGCGTCGCGGGCTCGCCAGCGGGGCGCGGCGGCATATTTGGTGAAAGGAGTGGACAAGGTCGAGTTGTTGGAAGCCATCGACGAGGCAATTCGTCGTGCCAGAGAGGTTTCATTGCCATGAAGCTCATGAACGAAACACAACGGCAGGCGCCTTTTGTTGCCGAGGACTCCGCGGAGCAAGTTTTCGCAGATCGCGAAGCCGCAACTGCTGTCGATGCTCAAGTCCGCGGTCGTCTTGCAGACTGCCGGTTTGCATTCTTTGTGAATCAAGTGACGTGGCACTTCGACGACGGCGTGCTGACTCTCGAAGGTCGCGTGCGAACGGAACATTTGAAGTGTGCGTTGGCGTCACTGCTTCGTGACATCCAACACGTCGAGCAAATCATAGATCGCGTAGATGTAGTCAGTTCGACTGGCGTGAGTCGTATCCAACCCAAGTGATTTGCGCCAATTGGACAACCCGCGCTATCCCAATTTCAGTGGCAGGCATACTTCGATCACGTCTTCCTCCGATTGCTCCGCAAGTTGGAAGCCGAACTTCTCAGCCAGCGCCAGCATTCGCGTGTTGTGCGCCAACACATGGCCGATGATCCGCGATGTACCACGCTCGCGGCAGTAGTCGATTAGCTTTTGCAACAGGATTGATCCAAGGCCCTTGCCCTTGAGTTCCGATCGCACAACGATTGCGAACTCCGCACTGATGTTGTCTGGATCGGCAATCACTCGTGCTACGCCCAGTGTTTCCAGTTCCCCATTTTCGTTCGGCCGAGTCGCAATGAATGCCATCTCGCGCTCGTAGTCGATTTGGGTGTAGCGAGCGAGTTCGCTATGGACGGGCTCGCGAAGAAGGCCAAAGAATCGGAACCGAATGTCGTCAGGATGGAGCTTCGTAAACAACTCGCGATGCGAGGGTTCATCCTCTGGCCGTATCGGCCGTATCGTGAGAGGCCGATTGTCGAACGTGATTTCCTCTTCCAGCCCGCGCGGGTAGGGGCGGATGGCAAGGCGCCGCGAGCCTGTGGTTTCCGCCCGCACGACCCTCAACCGCGCATCTAGTGCGAGCACACCGGTCTCGTCTGCCAGCAGCGGGTTGATGTCAAGCTCGGCCACTTCGGGGATGTCGGAAATAAGCTGAGATACCTGGATGATCGTTCGGTAGATGTCGGCCAGATCCGCAGGCGGGCGATGGCGATATCCGGCAAGCAACTTGGAAACGCGAGTCCGCGACACGAGTTCTCGTGCCAGGGGCACATTCAAAGGCGGCAGCGTAACCGCCCGATCGCCGATCACTTCGACGGCCGTTCCGCCCTGTCCAAAAAGCACGACGGGACCGAAAATTGGATCTTCGCTGGCACCTACGATTAGCTCGTGGGCGTCGGGCCGCCGCGCCATTGCTTGCACGGTGAAGCCATCGACGCGCGCCGCTGGTTTTAGCTGCTCGATTCTGCCCAACATCGCGGCGACTGCGGCCTCGACTTGCTCGGCGGACTCCAAATCCAGCGCAACGCCTCCGACATCGGATTTATGCGTGATGTTCGGTGAAAGAATCTTCACGGCGACAGGGAATCCGATCTCCGCAGCCAGCCGTACGCAATGCTTGGCATCCTTCCCGATCCGAGTTTCGACCGTAGAAATCCGATAGGCCGCCAGAATTGCTTTCGCATCCGGTTCCGTCAAGAGATCGTGACCCGCGGCAAGGTTACGCTCGATTATCTGCCGCGCTGTCGCTACGTCCGGCGTGAAATCTTCGGACACCGAGGGCGGTGTTTCCATCAGCGTCTCTTGATTGCGGCGATAATCGACGATTTGGATGAAAGCGTTTACCGCGTCCTCCGGTGTGTCGTAGGTGGGAATCCCGGCTTGGGCGAAAGTCCGCCTGGCCTTGGCGACTGCATCTCCACCCAACCAGCAGGCAAACAACGGCTTCCGCGTCTCCTTGATGTCCGGAACCAGGGCCTCCGCCAGTGAATCGCTGGGGACAATTGCAGTCGGAGCATGGATGAACAAAATGGCATCCGTATCGGCATCGCGCGATAGAATCCCTAGCGCATCGCGGTATCGCTCGGCGGGTGCATCGCCGATGATGTCCACGGGGTTTCCTTTGGACCAGGTGGCTGGCAGCACCGCATCGAGCGCGTTCATGGTCTGCTCAGACAGACCAGCGATTCGGGCGCCGCGGGCAATCGCCACATCCGTTGCCATCACGCCTGGGCCGCCGCCGTTCGTCAGGATAGCCAGCCGATCTCCGAGAACAGGTTTCGCTCGACCTAACGTCTCAACCGCGTCGAACAAGTCCTCGATCGAATACACCCGCAGCATTCCCGCGCGTCGGATTGCGGCATCGTAGACATTGTCCGATCCAGCCAGCGCTCCGGTGTGTGAGGCCGCGGCCTTGGCTCCTTCGGCGACTCGGCCCGCCTTGAGCACGATGACCGGTTTGTTGCGTGCCGCCGCGCGTGCTGCCGACATGAACTTGCGGGCATGTTTGATCGATTCAATGTAGAGCAGGATGGATCGCGTCGTGGGCTCACTGCCAAGGAAGTCAAGGACGTCACCGAAGTCGACATCGGCGCTGTTGCCCAATGAGACGAAGTGCGAGAAACCGATTTCCTTGGTCCTCGCCCAGTCGAGTACCGCGGTGGCCAAAGCGCCTGACTGGGAAACGAAAGCGATCTTTCCCGCCTCAATCGTCGCGTGCGCGAAACTCGCGTTCAGACCAATCGTGGGAATGATCAGACCCACGCAGTTGGGACCCAAGACGCGCAGCATGTGCGATCGGGCCGCTTCCAGCATGCTCTGCTGAAACGTCTTGCCTGTCCGTTCCTCACGCGCTCCCAAACCGGCCGTAAGAACAACCGCCGCCTTCGTGCCCCGCTCGCCAAGTTCAGCGATCAAGCCAGGCACCGTTCGCGGAGGCGTACAAATGACGGCAAGGTCGGGCGTTCTGGGCAACTCTGCAACGTTGGGCCAGGCGAGAACGCCGCACACCGCATCATACTTCGGATTGACCGGCATGATCGGCCCCTCGAAGCCGCCGGCCAACAGGTTCTTCATCACGGTTGCACCGACGCTGCGCGGTCGCCGTGACGCGCCGATGACGGCGATGGATTCGGGCAGAAACAGGTGGTCCAGGTTGCGAATGCTCATGCGTGCTAATCTTCCACTCTAATGGTGTTTGTACCAGCCGGCCCCCTTGATGTCGTTCCACGATGTCGTTTGGTGGCACTGGAAGCATTGATCGACACGCGCGTGCGGTTTGCCCGCAACGCGGGCCGAGATCATCTTGAAGTGCATCATGTAATGGCTGGGCGGTGCCTGGTGGCATTGGGCGCAATCGGTGGAACTCGGCGACGGATGCTGGAACTCTGGAATCGTCCAGCGATCCGTGGCATGGCACTGCGCACAGTCTTGGCCAAACAATTGGAAGTGCCGATCGTCGTTCAAGTGGCATGTAGCACAGTTAAGGACGGCTTCGTCGGGCGTAATGTGGGCGTGCGGCGATGAGCGATGATTTGCCCAAGCGACCAAGTGCTCGCGCAGCGCCTCGCTTTCGCTATCGGCGTCATCATCTTTGAGTTGGCGAAGACCGATCTCAACCAGCGCGTAGTGGTCCATGTTCGTTGCGCGCACGGCTCGGCCTTGATGCTCCAAGTGGCACTCTTTGCAGCTACTGATGCTCGCGTGAAACGACGTCGGCTGTCGTTGCAGAATGGACTCATCGTTTGCGTGGCAGACGATGCAGTTAGCCGCCTCGATCCCTTTGACCGGCGTGTGGCAGGCGGCGCAGTTGTTCTCCAGATGCGCGTGTGCTGCGGAAAGCGGCCCAGGACTGGCCACGCGCTGCCACGTCGCGGGTTGCTTCAGCGCCGACTGGCTTGGCAATAGCAGCCAAACGACGACAATCACGAGCGCCGCAGCGGAGAGCACCAGATAGGTCCGCTTATTTCGTTTCATGACTCCGACTAACTCTCAACTACACTCCCAACTACTCGAACCATCTCAGTCCGAAGTAGATCGCGAAGTAGACGTGCAGGGCCAACAGGCCGTACAGGACAAACGAGATCACAATGTGAAACTTGAGCCACTTTCCAAACCACGTCTTGAATTTCTCGTGCGTCGCAATCGCGTACTCGACGTCGGCGATGGCCTCGGCCAAGCGGATCATTTCACGAGGCGACGACACCGAGGCGGTACTGGTGCGCGGCGATGTTTCCTCTGGCAGCAATAGTCCCACGGCGAGCCGAGAAACAAAGCCGCTAAAGGAACGGATCGCAAGGGCCTGCTGGGGATGGGCGGCCAGTTCATTGCGAGCGCGGTCATAGACCTCTTTCAACTGGTCGAGCTGCGCGTTCTTTTCGCGTATTTCCTTGGAAAACTGGTTCATCAGGTATCGTCCAACAAAGCCACTGACCACGACCAACAACGTCATGGCCGTCAGAGCAACGCCAAGTGGACTTTCGTACTTGTGGCCGCTATGGATCACCACCAGGATCGGTCCGACAACGCCCGCATAAATGTGCCAGGCGAGCAATGTCCGCATCGACATGTACTTGGTGACGAACTGCTTCACCCGCTTCATCCGTTTGACAACCATGTAGGCCAGCGGCACCAGCATCAGCAGCGCGCCTGCCACGCCGAACACGCCGCCCCACAAGCTGCCGGCAAATCGCGGCGACACGTGAAACGGGAATCCCAGCCAGGCAATGAGCATCAGCACCACCAGGCCGGCCACGATGATCTTTTCGCGTTCTTTCATTGAATAGTCCAGAGTCGAGAGCGGGATCAAGTCACAGCCTTTCTGGCTCTGGACCCTTGACTCTCCGCTCTCGACTCTTCTCACGCTTCGACGCTTACGTCGCCGGTTGACTTCGCCTGGCAGGCGAGAATCACTCCGGCCTCTTTATCCTCTGGTTCCAGCCCGTCTTCGACTTCCATTGACACTTGTCCCGACAATAGCTTGACAATGCACACGCCGCACATCCCGACGCGGCACGAGTAATCGATATCGACACCGACTCGCTCGGACGCCTCCAGGATCGTCTCGTCCGGTTGCAATTGTGTTGACTTGACCGACTTGCTGAAGGTCACCGTCCCGCCCGTCTCGGCAATATCAGTCGCAGCCACTTTCGCACGCTGCTCGGCCCGCACTTGCGGCTTCTGCTCGCCGCCGAAGTTTTCCGTAAAGACGTTGTCGGCCGGCACGTTGAGTTCGGCCAGCATCTTCTTGACCGCATCCATCATGGCCGGCGGTCCACAGATGTGAATCCGGCGGGACTCGATCTCCGGTACCCATTCTTCCAGCATTTCGCGTGATAGCCGCCCCTTCCGATAGCCATCGGTGTCCTTCTCGATGCGGCTCATGGCGACAAAGAGGTGCAGGTTTGGGTGGCGCTGCGCCAGCCGTTTCAAGTCAGACTCGAAAATAAAGTGCTCAGGGTCATGGCAGGCCACGATAAAGTAGATATCGCCGTCCCAGGCCATGTCGGTCAGCGCGCGGGTGACGCCCATCATCGGCGTGATCCCCACACCACCGGCGATCAGAACGATGCTGTCCGCTTCCTTGCCGGTGAAGAAGAATTTGCCGCTGGGGGCTTGTACTTCGATCGTGTCGCCGACTTTGACTTGATCGTGAAGGTATCGCGAGCCCGCGCCGTGCTCTTCCCGCTTGACGGAGATCTCGCAGTAGTAGCCCTGCGTCGGCGACGAGGAAATCGTGTAGCTGCGGCGGATCGGCTTTTCGCCAACCGGCAGCGTGAGCGTCAGAAACTGGCCTGGCAGATAACTGAAGGGGATGCCGCCGCCATGACAGGAAACCAGGCGAAATGTTTTCACATCGGGCGTTTCCTGGTCGATGCGGGCGACTCGCAATCGGCACAGTTTCTTTTTGCGGATCGGCAGCAGACCAGCCGAAATATCGGGACGATCTGTCGATTCCTCGTCGCTGGGGCAAGTTTCTTCTGAGTCCTCACAACAATCGGGCGTAGTCGCCGCCGACTTATTGGCATCTTTCGACGTAGTGGCAGGTGCCGTCGCCGAAACGGCTGATGCACCGGTCGAAACAGCCGCCGCTCCGGCTCCGCTTGCCAGTTCGGCCGCGGCCAGCTTTTCCAATAACGCCGATGCACGACGCATCTTAAAGAAGTACATGGCAATCATGGCGGCGGCAAAGAGCACCAGCACCACCATCAGCGCCGTGTGAAAGGGCGTCATGCCCCACAGCCGAAATCCCGACGGTTCCGCACCCGCTGGCGGAAGCAAATTCATCTCGCGTTTGAACCATTGCAGTGCCACGTTGCGAGGCGCTTTGCCCTCAGCGATAGCACGGTGAGCGGCCAGGCCGCTTTCAAACTGTGCCAGTCCCTCGCGCATCTTGGCGGTGGCTGCTTGCATCGCGTCGAAATCGTCGGTCGGTGCGGCACTGGTCAACTCGTCCAATCCCTGGGACAGCAGTTTCGTACCATCGATCATCCGCTGGTGCGCTTCGCGTTCGATCTCGGCGCGCTCTTCCATCGGCAGATCGGGCAAGTTCATCAGACGCGGGTACATCTCTTTGGGCTTAGGCGCGCCCATCTTCTCCATCATTTCGTCCATCATCCCGCCCATGCCGCCACCCATCATTCCGCCAGGACCAGGGCCGCGCGAACCGTTGCCTTGCTCCGCGGCCGTGCCGTCCCCTTTCGACTGATTCGGGTGATGCTTGGCATGCTCTTCCGGTGAGACCTGGCCGCGAGCCGGTCCTGGCATCGCAGTCAAGATGATCGCCGCCGTAGCGATGAACAGCAGCGGTCGCATTGAATTGAACTGTGCAATCATGGCTTCACGCTTCGTTATTGCGATGTTGGCGGTTCCTGTGAATTCACGACTACTGTCATCGCCTCTCGACCGAGCATCAATTCTTCGTTTGTGGTAATGACGATGATCCGCGCTTGTGACTCCTTTGCCGAGATAATCGCATCCGCGGTGGCGACATCGTTTGCAACGGGATCAAGCTCCAGGCCGAGAAAGTCGAGCCGATCGCAGGTGGCTGCACGAATGGTTGTGGCATGTTCGCCCACGCCGCCCGTGAAGACCAAGGCATCGAGGCCGCCGAGCGTCGCTGCCATCGCTCCGATGGCCTGACGAAGCCGATGGACGTAGATCGCAATCGCCAAGCTCGCCCGTTCGTTTCCAGATTCAGCCGCTTGCTCGACCTTTCGCATGTCGGCAGAAACTCTGGAAACGCCCAGCAGACCGGACTGGTGATTCAGGATGCGATCAAGCTCGTCGGCCGCTAGTCGGTATTCTCGCGCAACGTGGAGCACGAGTCCTGGATCGATCGAACCGCTGCGCGTCGCCATCATCAGCCCTTCCAACGGTGTGAATCCCATCGTCGTCTCGACTGACTTTCCGTCGCGAATTGCAGCAAGTGATGCTCCATGTCCAAGATGTGCGACAATTAGGCGCGGTGCGGAGAGCGGCTGTTTCAATATCTCGGCTGCGCGTGAAGCGCAATACGCGTGGCTCAGGCCATGGAATCCGAAGCGTCGCACGTTCCATTTCTCGGTCCACTCATACGGCACGGGGTAGGTGTACGCTTCGGGGGCAAGCGTCGCATGAAACGCGGTGTCGAAGACCGCCACGTGTGGAAGGTCAGAAAACGCCTGCCGAGCCGCGGCGATTCCCTCCAGACTGCACGGATTGTGTAGCGGTGCCAGAGGCACTAATTCCCGCAACGAAGCCTCGACTTCCTTCGTTATCAAGACGGGCTTCGTGAATCGTGTTCCGCCATGGACCACACGGTGAGCGACTGTTGCAATATCGTCGATCTTCGTGAGTCGAATGTCAGACGCAACGCGCCGAACGGCCTGCGTGACGTCCGACCAGTCGGCGTCCAAGCGAATCGTGTCTGAATCGGCTGCTCTAAACGTGTATCGCGTCGGCACGCTCGCCCAATCCGCACTTCCTCTGACGACAGTCTGCTCGCCCTCGGTTTCAATCACACTGAATTTCAGGCTGCTTGAACCGGCATTGAGAGTGAGGATGCGCATTTTTGGTTTACTTCATTGCTCTGACTGAATCTACGAAGAAGGCTGGCGATCTTCCCGCTGCCACTCGCGGACTTCCGGCATATCCTCGCCGTATTCGGCAATGTAATGCTTGTGCTCGAACAGCTTGTCGCGAAGCGCCTGTTTGATGTATGCCGCCTCCGCGCCGATTTGAGGGACTCGATCAATGACATCTCCGACCAGGTGGAAACGATCCAGTTCGTTCAGGACCACCATGTCGAACGGCGTCGTGGTGGTGCCTTCCTCTTTGTAGCCCCGCACGTGCAAGTTCTTGTGATTCGTGCGGCGATACGTCAAACGATGGATCAACCACGGATACCCGTGAAAGGCGAAGATGATCGGTTTGTCGGTCGTGAATAGCAGATCGAAATCTCGATCGCTCAGGCCGTGCGGGTGTTCCGAAGGTGGCTGTAGCTTCATCAGGTTCACGATGTTAATGACGCGGACCTTCAAGCTGGGCAAATAATCACGCAGCAAATCCGCAGCCGCCACAGTTTCCAGCGTCGGGGCATCGCCACAGCAGGCCAGTACGACATCCGGCTCGCCACCCTGGTCGTTGCTGGCCCACTCCCAGATGCCCAAGCCCGCGGCACAATGTTTCACGGCGGCGTCCATGTCCAGCCACTGAGGCGACGGTTGCTTGCCGGCCACGATTACGTTCACGTAGTTGCGGCTCCGCAGGCAGTGGTCCGTGACGCTCAACAGCGTATTCGCGTCGGGCGGCAGATAAACGCGAATGATCTCCGCCTTCTTGTTGACAACGTGATCAATGAAACCAGGATCTTGATGGCTGAAGCCGTTGTGGTCCTGTCGCCAAACGTGCGATGTTAGCAAGTAATTCAGGCTCGCGATCGGTCGCCGCCAAGGGATGTGGCGGCAGACTTTCAGCCACTTCGCGTGCTGGTTGAACATCGAATCGACAATGTGGATGAATGCCTCGTAGCACGAAAAGAATCCGTGGCGGCCGGTGAGCAAGTACCCTTCCAGCCAGCCTTGGCACTGGTGCTCGCTGAGCATCTCCATCACGCGCCCGTCGGGCGATACGTGATCGTCGCTCGGCAAGATGTCGGCCGTCGAACAGCGGTCGGTCACATCGAATACGGCGTTCCAGCGATTCGATGCGGTCTCGTCAGGGCTGAAAACGCGGAAGTTCTGCATGTTCAGCTTCATCACGTCGCGAATGAACTGCCCCTGAACGCGAGTTGCTTCCGCCGTCACGCCGCCAGGCTGCGGCACGTCAACCGCGTGCGCCCGGAAATTGGGCATCCGCAGGTCGCTTAGCAACATCCCGCCGTTGGCATGACAGTTGGCTCCCATGCGCCGCTCGCCCTGTGGAGCGAGGTCCGCCAGTTCCGATCGAAGGCGGCCGTTGTCGTCGAACAACTCTTCCGGCTTATAGGATCGCATCCACGATTCGAGCAACTGGACATGTGATTCATTAGCCGCCATCTGTCCCATTGGGACCTGGTGCGATCGCCAGGAATCCTCGACTTGCATGCCATCCACCTCGTCGGGACAGGTCCAACCTTTCGGAGTCCGCAGCACGATCATCGGCCAGCGCGGACGCGACTGAAAACCATTTGCACGGGCATCCCGCTGAATCCGACGAATCTCGGCAATCACCGTGTCGAGCGTGGCGGCCATCTGCTGGTGCATCACTTCGGGTTCGCTCCCTTCGACGAAGTACGGCACATAGCCATACCCACGAAGCAACTGTTCCAACTCATCGCGACTGATGCGGGCCAGTACGGTTGGCCCAGCGATCTTGTAGCCATTCAGGTGCAACACTGGCAGGACGGCACCGTCACGGGCCGGATTGAGAAACTTGTTGGAATGCCAGCTTGTGGCCAGCGGCCCAGTCTCCGCCTCACCATCGCCGACGACACAGGCAACAATCAGATCTGGGTTATCGAACACGGCCCCAAACGCGTGTGATAGCGCATAGCCAAGCTCACCGCCTTCGTGAATCGAGCCAGGCGTCTCCGGCGCGACGTGGCTGGGAACGCCGCCAGGAAATGAGAACTGCTTGAACAGCCGCTTCAAACCCTCTTCGTTCTGGGGAACATCCGAGTACAGTTCGCTGTAGGTCCCTTCGAGATACGTGTTGGCGACCAGCCCTGGCCCGCCGTGTCCTGGACCGGTGATGTAGATCATGTCCAAATCGTGCTGCTTAATCACGCGATTCAAATGGACGTACACGAAGTTCAAGCCAGGTGTAGTGCCCCAGTGGCCAAGCAATCGCGGTTTAATGTGTTTGAGCTGGAGCGGCTCTTTCAGCAGCGGGTTGTCGAACAGATAAATCTGACCGACGGAAAGATAGTTGGCCGCCCGCCAATAGGCGTCCGTTTTCCTGAGAAGTTCTTCCGAAAGTGGAGATTCCATAATCGCGTCCGTTTCATTCAGTTTTGTCGTATCTCACTGTGCTCGATGCTGTTGGCGAAGTACCGGCTCGTTCCCTGTGACTCGATGGCCTCGCCGATCCGGTCCAGTGCGTGGGCGTACGTGGCCGTGCGCATGTCGATCTGCTTCTCGGCTGCAAATTGATAGATCGTGTTGAATTCCTGGGCCATGATCCGCTGCAGCCGCTGATGCACGTCGTCCTCGGTCCAGTAATAGCCGGCGCGATTCTGCGCCCACTCGAAATAGCTTACGGTTACGCCGCCAGCATTGGCCAGGATGTCGGGTACGACGAGCGTCCCCTTTCCGGCGAGAATCTGGTCGGCTTCGCTTGTCGTCGGCCCGTTTGCAACTTCGACGACAACCGGCGCTCGAACTTGCGCAGCATTCTCGACCGTGATCTGGTCTTCCAAGGCGGCTGGGATCAGTATGTCGACGTCCAGTTCCAGGAGGGCCTCGTTGCTGAAGACCTCGCCGGTGGCGGTGTCGTCCCTGGAGCAATTGCAATCCTCACCCCCGCACTTCGGACACTCGCATACGGACCGCGTGCCGTACACGGCCCCGACGGCCCGTCCCTGGTTCTTGAGTTGGATGGCGCGGGGCACGTCCAGGCCATCCGCTCGAAAGACGCCGCCCCGCGAGTCGCTCATTGCAACGATTCGATATCCGTCGGCGTGAAGTAACCGAGCGACGTGTTGGCCGGCGTTACCGAACCCCTGCACGGCCACCCGCATCTTCGATGGCTCCCAATCTTTCAATCGCTCCAGTTCCTTGATGCAGTAGTACGCTCCGCGGCCAGTGGCGTCGTCGCGACCGAGGCTGCCGCCCAGCGGAATCGGCTTGCCAGTGATGACGGCCGGCGTGCGCTGGCGGCGGATCTTCGAGAACTCGTCCATCATCCAGCCCATGATCATTGCGTTGGTATAAACGTCCGGTGCAGGAATGTCGGTTTCAGGGCCGATGAAGTCGGCGATCTGTTCGATGAAGCCACGGCTGAGCCGTTCCAGTTCCATCCGCGACAGTTCTTTCGGATCGACGATGACGCCTCCCTTGCCGCCGCCGAATGGGATGCCGGTCACCGCGCATTTGCAGGTCATCCAGAACGCCAACGCTTCCACTTCACCCAGATGGACATTCGGATGAAACCGAATGCCGCCCTTCGTCGGTCCTCGCGTATCGTCATGCCGCACGCGGTAGCCTTGGAACACCCGCAGACGACCGTCGTCCATCCGCACAGGAATCGAGACTTGTAAGATCGCTTTGGGATACCTCAGTTTCTCCAACGCCTCGGCGTCAATCTCGGCGAACTCGGCGGCACGGTCCAGCCGCTTGATGGCATCCTGGAAAATTCCGTTTGGGCTGTGTTGCGTCATCAATGGCTCCCAGCGGTGAGCGGCTGAAAAATTTCTACGGCGCGTTCTCAAGGTTGGATGCACGGCCAGACGGATTCCTTCACGAAGTACGGCATTTTTGGGAAGACCGTGAAGAGATCACGGCCTCGTGGCATCTAAAGAAGATGAACGGATTCTCAGGTTGAAACTGAGAACCGGCAATCACAGAGCGATCGACGTAACCACTCTGACGGCCAGAAGTTAGGGATTACTTGGTTTTGGTGGTGACCGAACACGCGTTCTTCGACTCTGGAGGAAGGGAGACAAGCATGCCACGCCTCATCTCGAAACGCCTGGTTTTCGGCGTTGCCGTGACGTTGGTAGCGATGCTTCCCGCAACTGCTTGGTCGCAGCATGGTCACGGTGCCGGCCACGGATTCGGCGGCCACGGGTTCGGTGGTCACGGCTACGGCGGACATCACAATTACGGCGGTGGTCATCACGGCTACGGCGTACACGGCGGTCTGCACGGATACGCTCACTACGGCTACAGGCACTACGGATACGGCCACGATTACAGCCACCGGTATCGGCTTCATGACTACCGGCACGGTGGTTACCTGCACAGTTACGATCACCACGATTACTACCCGCATTCGTTGTATCATTTCTATCCGTACTTTTACGACGATTACCGGTCCTACGATCTATCGTCGTATCCGTGGTACGGCTTGTACGGCGGAGCCGATTACCTGGACAGAGTGGTCGTGAATCGTTCCGTGATCGGCGGCAATCAGGGGAGGCACACGGCTCAAGGGAAACTATACCAGCAGCGTGCAGAGTTGGCGTTTCGTGCGGGTCGTTACAACGAAGCGGTACGACTGGCCAACCACGCCATCGTCGAGATGCCGCGCGATGGCAAACTATTGTTGTTCCTTTCGCAGAGCCTGTTTGCCACGGGTGACTATCGAGGCGCCGCGGCGGCCGTCCACCAAGCTTCGACGATGCTGGACGAGTCAGATTGGGGTTACGTCGTGAAGAACTGGCGCAACTACTATCGAGGCGCTGCGTACCGCGAAGCGATGGATAAGCTGAACACGTTCGTCAAAGAGAATCCGGACGCGGCCTACGCTCGCTTCTTGCGGGCGTATCATTTCGGGTTCTTGGGACAGGAAGAGTTTGCGCGCAAGGAAATGGCCAACGCGATCGAATTGGAAAGTCGCGATCAGTTGGCGATGGAGTTGCTAAGCAGATTCGGCGGCAAACCGGCGGTCGAATCGTCCGATGCTGCAGATGTCGATCGAACGGGCGGCGCCAGTCCGATCGAGGAGGAGCGCAATGGTGAAGCCGAACACGATCACGGCGCTCACAACCACGATGCTCACGAGCATGGTCACGACGATCATCGGGGCCGCGAGTGAGAGCCGCTGAGGCGGCCGTCAGTCTCCCATGTCGGAGTTTCCGTGCGTGCTCTTGGAACGATCCAATCTTCGCATCAGCAGCATCACGGTCGGCGGTATGATGAGCCATTGCAGGATCGGGGTCAGGCCGATGCCGAACAGAACCGGCATTGACGGCGCGTACTGCCACGTTTTCGAGATCGTTGTATTGAACCATTCACTGAAAATCGTATAGCCCAGTCCGATCATCCAGAAGATCAACATCGCGATGAGATTTCTGTCGCGAATCCAACGGCGCGTTCGGAAGGCAAGCGACGTCAACCAAAAGCTTGCCACGAGGATCATCACGTCTCCGACCGTGCAGTGCAGCCTGGTCCAGACGACATACCAGAGCCCGCGCACGTGGTCCGTGTAAAAGGACGAGTGCAAGAACTCCCACACACCGTGTAGCAGACCACCCCATACGGCAAGTTGGACTTCGGGAATTATGCGGAGTCGCGTGAACATGGTTAGTCGGTTACCGCTCCGTCGCAGCGTCGCTCTTCAGATTTACACGGTGGCCGGCACGTGCATTTCCATTGCTGTTCTCAGCAAGCAACGAAATCAGCTTGGCTTGTAAGGGCTGCGTTTCCAGGATAGCGACCGATGGTTGCCCATAGGTCCAGCCGCCCGTCTCGCCAGGATTGACGAGCAATCTTCCTTCGCCATCGTGCTGAATGGCGGCTCGATGCGTGTGGCCGAAGACAACGACGTCACTGCCTTCCGCCTGGCCGCGAAGTAGTTCCCGCTGGTGCGTCACGAGAATCCGCGTCCCGTCTGGAGCACGAAACCCGAAGGGCGGTTCCGCCAGATGACCGATGATGCTCATTCCACTACGAATGCCGATGCGGTTTCCTTCGTTGTCCCCGAAACAGCCGACGAAGGGGCAATTCAACTGACGTAGCGGCGGAATCGCGATTGTCGAGACCAGGTCGCCGGCAAACACGACCAGTTCACAGTCATGCTCGTTGAACACGATTACGGCTCGGCGAATGTTGTCCAGGTGATCGTGGCTGTCGGCGAAAATGCCAATGCGCATGTCGGTCCTCTCAGTGGTGAAATGGCATTTCGGTCAACGGTTGGTGTTCCGCCACGAGCTTCTCTGGCGTCGGTTGCGTGCGCCGGGCGTACCATTTCGCGGCGGGGTAGGCCGAAAGTCCGTGGCAGAAGACGCTCAACATCACGGTTGCCATGGCGGCGACGAAAATCTCCTGGCGCCCAGGCACTTCGATCTCGTCCAACAGTACCATGGCGAAGACAATCGAGGCGACACCGCGCGGCCCAAACCAGCCGACAAACAGGCGCGTGTCCCTTCGCAAGCGTGTCCCGATCAAGCTGACGGCGACGGGCAACATGCGGACCACGGTCAGGCTCAGAATGCTAAAGCCGATGACGTACAGATTGAGCCCGTCGAAGACCAGCGGGGCAAACACCGCGCCGAAGACCAGAAACACCAACAGCGTCAGCAATTGCCCTTCGGCGTCGGCAAACTCATAAATCGCGTCGCAGATTGCCCGCGATACGTTTCCCACCGTCAGCCCCGCGCAAAAGGCGGCAATGAAGCCGTTGCCGCCGATCAACTCGGCTGCGCCAAAAGCCAGCAGCGCCAAAGCGAGAGATGCCAGTTCCAGAAATGAATGGCTGATCCATTGACGGTTCGCGGCCCGCTGGATCAACTTGCCGCCCACCAGGCCGACGGCGATTCCGACAAGCGGACCGAGTATGATTTGCATCGCACCGAATCGAAGCCAATACGCTGTCGTTTCGGGATGTTCCGCCGCGCGGGCGCAGCACAAGAACATCAGAAAGACAGGCAAACACAGCCCGTCATTCAAACCGCTCTCGACACTGATCGCCTGGCGAATCCGGACGGGCACTAGCCGATTTGTGACCACCGCGTGTGCCAGGGCGGCGTCCGTCGGTACGATGATCGCCGCCAGGACGGCCGCCTGCCAGCCACGAAGCTGCGGAAACAGCAGCCAGGCGGTGAGCGTCCCCACGGCGATACTGAGCGGCAAGCCGATCGCCAAGAGTCGAACCGGTAAGTTGTGTTCTCGACGCAACAGATTCAAGTCGATCCGTGCTGCGTCCGTGAACAACACGACGACCAACGTGACTTCCGCCAAGACGTGGATAACACGGGTATCCAGGTCGATGTCAAGCAGACCCCAGCCATCCGCGCCAATGGCAAAGCCAAAAACAACGAACGCCATGGGCGCTGTAATCAGACTCTGGCGCAGCCGCGCTGACACCAGCCCGAAGACGATTATCCCCAGCGCAATGATCGAAACGTCGGTAACATCCATTTTCGGCCATGTATTCGCAGCAAACGGGCCAGGCCCGTCGCACGAAACGGACCGAAGTGTCCGGCGTTTTGTCGCTTACGAAGTAGATACTGGCAGTCCTTCATTGATCCACTGACGTGCCTGGTCCGCTTCGCTTTGGTCAAAGTAACGGATGTCGGCCGACGTGAAAGGTCGGCAGAATGTTGCCATCCATTTCTCCCATGTGCGATCCCCGACCATCGCCAAACGCTCGATGTCTTTGAAGTGCTTGATGTCGAACTTGATGTCTTCCCAAAGTGCGGCCAGATTCCATCCCTGAAATTCTCGCATATCGAACAGCACGCGAATCTTGCCATGCTGCTCGATCAATCGCTCCGTTTCTGGAACGAAGCGATGATAGTCGTCCGCCGTCAGTTTGCCGCTGGCCTGAATGGTCAGGACTTTTCCGTCGCGGTCTTCGAGCAATTCGACACTCATGGTTCACCTTCCTTTCATGTTTTGTCAGCGTTCATTCAGTGTTGGCCACTCGTGCCGGCCGCCGTGTGATCCGCCGGCAGCGTTCCAATCAGTGTTTTTCGTTGTTCGTCGGTCAGCACCTTGGCCGCTTCGCCGACCGCGCGGATGAAGGCAATTCGTTTGTCGCCGCGAAGCTTTTCAATCTCGCGGACCTTCGCTTCGATCTTGGATGCGTCAGGAGCGTCCGCACTGGTGAGCACCCAAAGTTCCTGTTCGCCCGCATCAATCCAGCGGTCAAACGTGGCTTGCCCCAGCAGCGTCTGCTCTTTCATCTGATTGAGTTTGGTCTGCTGTTCTTGAGTTAGCGTAATGTGTTGCGGGTGGTCGAGAAAGAAGTTCGTTGAGCCAATGTGGTAGATGTGCGAAGCACCAGGAAAGCCTGGCAGCGCCGACGCCATTTGCATCGAGCCCATGCGCTTCATCCGGCCCATCATCGACATGCCGTCGCCTTCCATCATTTTCATCCCGCCCATGTCCGACATGCCGCTCATGGCCTGGTTCGATTGCATCGAACTCATGCCTGGCATCATGCCCATTTGACCGCCCATCATGCCGCGGTTCATCATGCCCTTACCCTGCATCGAGCCGCCTTGCATGCCACCCATCTGCATTTTGCCTTTGTGACCGGAATGGGATGACGCATCGGCTGCGTCGGCGGCTTTGGCCTGATGATTCTGCTTCAACGCAGCCTCAAGCTTGGCGACTTTCGTTTGCAGTTCCCGAAGCTGCTCGGCCAGCGAATTCTCGACTTGATCCGAACGATGGCCATGTTCGCTTCGCGCGGCACTCTTGGGATCTTGGTCTTGTGCGGCTGCGTAGGTGGGGTAGAGCAACAAGCTCACGGCGACCACAAGAACCAGAGATAAGAAGCATTGTATACGATGGCTCATGGCGAATTCCTCGATCGAATCACAGGTAGGGGCAGTGTATGCCGAGCGATTCCCAGAACGCATGAGGGACGGGAATCAGGATTAAGAACAGCAACAAAAACGCAAGCGCACCGAGGGTAGACCGGCCGACATCCAACTTCGTCACGTCGTTCATGGCCGGAATACCTTTTGCGCCGGCGATGAAAAATGCGATGATGGCCCAGAACAAGAGGCCGCTCCACACAAACAGTCCCAACAGAAACAGCGAGATCAGCGCGGCGGAGCTAATCGCGGTACTGCGTCGCTGACCGAACATGGCGTCCGCAATGTGTCCGCCATCAAGCTGGCCGATGGGCAACAGATTGAGTGCCGTCACCAGCAATCCAAGCCAGCCGGCGAACGCCAGCGGATGTAGGGCCAGCACATGGCCTTGCGAAATCGCCTCGCCCAGCGTCAGTTTCGCCATTCCCGCCAACAGGATCGACGACCCGACCGTCGTTCCGTGGTGAAATGCCACCGGCTCGTCGCTCGGCGGGACTACGTCGGACATCCCAAGTCCGATCCACAGCGCCGGCACAGCGAACACCAAACCGGCCAGCGGCCCCGCCACGCCCACGTCAAACAACGCCCGTCGCGTCTCCGACGGCGATTTCAATTGAATGAACGCGCCGAACGTGCCGAGGGCGAAGGGCACGGGAATGAAAAACGGCAATGTTACTTTCATCCCGTGCGCCCGTGCGGCGAAGTAATGTCCCAACTCGTGCGCGCCGAGGATCAACATCAACGTCAACGAGTACGGCAAACCGACCGTAAAGCGGCTCGGCTCAGCCAACAGGTTCACGCCCTGGTGCAGCGCGCCGGCCCACGTCGTCGTCACGATCGTCGCCAAGAACAGCGCCAAATTGATCCACGGACTGCGATCTTTGGTAGCCGCCTGCTCCCAGCGACCTGGCAGCAGGACGACGCGAGGTTGCTGACCTTCATCCTCTTGGAGAAGCGGCGTGACGTTGGTGTCTTGAAATCGCTGCTTGAGCGTCTGGTAAGCCTCGTCGGCGTCTTGCAGCAACTCGCCTTCGATGACCAGCGCCTGGCCGACCTGGCGACGCGACGTTGGTCGAAAAACGCCGCTGAGCTGTTCAATGTCGCCTTCACCAACTGGGATTGGCTCCTCATCCGTATCGTGCTGTGTGGCTTCGGCTGTGTGGTGCCCACAAGCACCGGCGGCCCAGTGAAACATCGCCAAACAACACAGAACGAGAATCAGCAATACGAACAGCGGGTTGATGGTGATGCCGAACAGCAAGAGCCCGTAGAAGATCAAGATCGGCAGCAGACACATAATCAGCATCAATGCTGCGCCAGATAACCGTTGCTCTCTCATGCTTCACTCGTTTCGCCTTCCGGCTGCGTTTCACCGTTGAGTTCGGCTTCAGCCTGTAACCAAAATTCAACGCCGTCGCAGCACGGGCAACCGGCCGCTTCCCACTTGTAGTACGCCCGCTCGCGAGTCTGTTCGCAGGCCGCGGCATCGTGCGCGCACTGTTGCTGGTCGGCATCGGTGTCTTTCGTCTTCTTCTTTGGCAGTGTGACAGTTTTCGGTCCACTCATGGATGTCTCCTTTTCGGAATTTGCGTAGAGCCGGCGGCCCTACTTCGGTTGGAAATTATTTGGCTCAACGTCAAAACGTTCCGCACACCGAAGGGAACAGAACACGTAGCGATTCCCGTTTCTCGTACGCCGCGCCGCGGCTTTTCGCGGAGCAACCCACATGCCGCAAACAACGTCCTGCTGGCTGCCTTCGACGGGCGATGAACTTACGTCGCTCGTTCCGCGGCAAAAAACCGACGGCTGCCGGAAATGCTCGGTGCGATAAGCGTCCAGCAACTGTTCGACCAAGCGGCGAGGCTCGTCGTCGTAAATGACACGGGCGCCGGTGTCCTTATTGCACGTGACCAGGATGTCCGCAACCATGTCGCTGATGCCGCCACTGCCGGTCAGCACGCCGATTAGTTTGCCTTCGTCGTACGCAATTGCCAGTTCGCCGAGCGTGCCGCTGCTTCCGCCAACGATGACGACGATGTCGCTGCTGCGGATATTCACTACTTCGCGACCCATCAAGCCGCTACCGGTGAAAATCAGTACGTCGTGAGCCAGCGTTGGCGATTCATACTTGAACGCGTGTTCGTCGAGGCTCAAGGCCGGTGAAATGCCAATGACCGTCCCGCCACGACGCTTCGCCCCACGCGCGGCGGCCAACGGAAGACCTGGGCAGGCTCCTGTAATCGTGACACAATCGGCATCGGCGACGGCTTCGCCGAGCAGCATCGCCTTGTCGAGATGCTCTACGGGAATGTCGCTGCCTGCACCCCCCATGACGCCGATTTTCAGCGGCATCTGTGTAGTGTCGCCTCTTACGTTGGTGGAAGCGCCTGTCTCAGACATCACACGTCCTGCAGCCTCACATAGGCTTTACTTGCACATACGCCGTCGGGTTCTGAGAAAACTTGACCTGACAATCCGTCGAACAGAAGTAGTAGGGATGGCCGAGGTGCGCCGCGCTGGCGGCAGCCGATGACCGGCTGATCCGCATTCCGCACACCGGATCGGTCGCAGCTTCCTCGTCGAAGTCCTCTCCACCACGGTCGATCCGCAGATAAGCGTCGAGAAACTCCAGCAGCCGCTCTTCAACCCAATCGGCGACCACCGCGTCGTTTACTTCGTCCAATGGCAGTGTCAGTTTGTCGTGCTCGTTGAACTTGATGAACAACGGCATCATGGACGCGTCGTAGCCGACAACAACCTTCTCAAAGCGGACATCGTGCTCGATGGCAAACTCTACTTTTGTGCTCGCAGGAAAACGTTCACAGTATCCAAACCAGCACGAACAGTGGCCGGCTGGTTCGTTCTTGGTCAGGCTTGCGTTGGCGAAATAGCTTGCGAGCGTTTCCAGCCGCGGTTGAACGACGATCTCGTTCAGCCGCGCCGCCTGTTGCTCGAAACGCTCGCGTCGCGCGCCTACTTCGGCCATATACCGCTCAGCCTCATCCGGCTCCCAATGCGGCTGGCGATTGGCGTCGGCTAGCTGCTGCTGCACGTGCTTGGCGAATTCGATGAGATCGCTCATCACGCATCACTCTTTCTTCAACTTGGCCAAATACTCATTGGGGTTGGCCAACAGTTTGTCTTTACAGCCGTCACAGCAAATCCACACTTGCTGACCGTTCACGTCGATCTTGTTCGGGGCACCCATCGTGCCCAGCATCTCGCCACTGACGGGGCAGAAATGCTGTTTCTCAGCCGACGCAGCGTCCTCCGGCGAGAGCTTCGCCAATTCAGCTTTCATCTTCTCCATGTCCGTCTGCCCATGTTCATTGTGTTCTCCGTGCTCATCGTGTCCGCCATGGTCGCCATGCCCGCCATGCCCGCCGTGATCGCCGTGCCCATTCTCAGAGCCGGTGCCTTGTCCGTTCGTCGGCGGACTGGGCGTTTGCTCAGCGTTATTGGACGGAGAGCCACAGCCGTAGATCGCGAGTGAAACAACCGCCAGAACGATCGTGCCAAAAAGAATTGTACGCTTCATGAGAATCCTCATTTTAATTGTTTGTGATAAACCACCCCGTCATCAACGCTGATGGCGGGATGGCGCGGTTTGCGGTCGGCCAACTGGCTTACTTGCTCTGCGTAGACGACTTGTCTTTCGTTTCGCCGCTTTCAGCCTTGATTTCGAGTTTGCGCATCAGTGCCGCGTGCTCGGCCATGGCTTTTTCCAGTTCCTTGGTGATGACATTGCAGCACTCCATGCCAACGGTTCCATCGACCGTGTCCTGCTGGCACGCGGCGTGCAACGTCTTGTGCTGCGCAGCCGCCTTCGTGAGATGCTCTTCGATTACCTTCAGACTAGCCAAGACTTCTTTGTCGCCCGCGTACTCTTCGCGGACCGTGGCAAGTTCCTTCTTCGCGGCGTCAATGTTCCGGCCGAGTTCAGCCGACTCTGTTTTGGCGACCTCCGGTTGGATCGTGCGGGCCTCGCGTGAGTAGCGGTAGAAACCGCGTGAGTAATCCCGCGCGTGCCGCATATTGCGTGAGGCACGCTGGTTGGACCAGAATCCCTTGCCGAATTCGCCGCGGGCCTTCGCGCCCGCGTCCCGTTGGGCCAACGCGGCTGTCGGACCCGAAGCGACAACCATCGCGGCGATCACCAGACACAAACTCAACAACACCTTTCGTTCGCAACACATGGCTCGCAAACTCCTCATGGCCGTGCCTGGGACAACGCGAGCCACTACGCCGAGGCCGCAGTTCATCCAGGCTGGGAACAGATCGACGGGATCATCGGACACGTGAAAACGGCTCGATTCCATCCGCGTACTGCACCGTTGGATGCAAGCCACACGTCGTTTCTTCACGGCTTCGAGCAGAAATGTGATCGGCGCGAGGTGCGCGCCGTGTGCGAATACGCACAACCACGCCGCGCGGCCGCTGGGCGAATTCGACCATCGTTCCGGCTGCAGCGGTCGATTGGGCCTGTATTTGCGAGTGCCAGCGGCTAGACTGGCGGGCGTGCCTTCCCAGCAGCAATTGGCACGCCAATTGCCATTCAGAGCCCGTAAAGCTTTACGAATTCCCAAGTTGGGAGGCAACCAACCGATGACCTCCGCCGCCTTGCGAAGAATTGCACCTCTCGCTGCATCTAACACCAGCAGAGGAGCACGGAAATGGACCCAAATGCAGGACACGACTGCCGAGATTGTCGCCGCCGCTCAGCGAGGCGATCGGGATGCGCAGCGCGAACTGTATGAGTTGTCCCATCAGAACGTCTATCGCTTGATGGTGCGGATGGTGGGCTTGCAGGATGCGGACGATCTGACTCAGCAGGTGTTTCTGCAAGCGTTTCGCAGAATCGACCAGTTTTCAGGTCGATCCCAGTTCAGCACTTGGCTGTATCGCCTGGCGGTGAATGAATCCCTTCAACATCTACGACGATCGAAACGAGCCCACTTCCACGTCCTTGAGCACGAACCGATGGATCATTCATCTGGGCACAGTGACAATGTGGAGCAGAAAGATCTTCTGGAACGCGCGCTAGCAAGGTTGGAGCCGGATCTGCGATCCACCTTCCTGCTGCGCGAGGTCGAGGATCTTCCCTACGGTGAAATCGCGCTGGCGCTGGACGTGCCGGAAGGAACTGTGGGTTCGCGGTTGAATCGAGCCCGTCGAGAATTGAAGCAACACCTACTTGAACTTGGTTGGGAGCCGTAGGGTGAATTGTTCCGAAGTCCAGGAGCGCCTTTCCGCCTATTTTGACGGCGAGTTAGCTGACGAAGAGCAGACGGCTGTTGCCGCGCACCTTGAAGGCTGCTCGGCCTGTGGCGAAGAATTGGCGGTCTTTGGAAAACTTTCCGAGATGTCGGCGTCGCTCGCAGATCCGCAGGCGCCGACTCACTTGTGGAACGATTTGGAAGCAAAGCTTGACAACGACGAAGACCACAATCCGATGCCGTCGGTTGCGGTGGCGCCGCCGAGTCGCTCGCAGCGATTTCCTCCGCGGCTTTTCGCTATTGCGGCAACTGTCCTGGTTGCTGTCGGTCTGGGTGTCGCCGGTTACAAGATCTGGTTCTCGCCGGACGAGCACGATCATCTGGCCATCAACTTCGAGCACTACTTGGAGGAGTTCGACAAGGACCCAGAGAAAGCCCAACGGATTCTTCTGGCCAAGTACGATGGACGGCCGACAACCGTGCAGGAGGCGGCTGCGAAGTTGCAGTACGAGCCCGTCATCGCCAAGGGCCTTCCATCGGGCTGTTCGCTGAAAGACGTGTACTTGCTGGACATGCCGTGCTGCACGTGCGCTCAGGCGGTTTGTCGGTGCGACGATGGCCAGCATATCGCCGTCTTCGAGCACGACCTAGACCAGCCGGTGTGGTTCGGTGACCGGCCCTCCATCGACTGTCTTTGCGATGGAAAGCCGACCAATATAGTCCAGATCGACGATCGCCTGGCCGCCACCTGGAAACAGGGAAACCGCTACATCACCGTCATCGGAGCGCGCGATCTGGAAGACGTGACGCGATTTGTGGCCCATCTGAGCGGGCCGAAACCAAACGGCTGACGAGATATCGCGTAATTCGAGCCACCTGCTGCACCGGCGCTTCGGCCGGTGTGGCTTCTCGGCTGCGCCCTACAGCGCGATAATGGGTTGTTGTCCAAGGCGCACGGCGTGATTGGCACTCGTTCGGGAAATAATCCCGAAATTCACGCCACGCGTGAAGAATATGCACACGTCGTGCATCAAACGTGGCGTAAGGGATAGGGTCGCGCCGCGCAACTTCCAACCCTTGCCTATTATCGAGGTTCTCATGAGAAATCCATTTGATACGCAGTGGTGCAAGGACCTGTATCAAAAGCACCACTGGAAAATTCTCGTTGCCCAAGCACTGGTGTTCGCGGCTGTCGGCTACCTAGTGGCCCGCGGCCTCGGCGGCTCGGCAAATCCGCAGTCTGAGGCGAACGGCAGTAATGCTGCAGTTACGAAGGTCGCTGCGGGGCCGAGCATGTGGACGTGCTCGATGCATCCGCAGATCCGCTCGCCCAATCCAGGCGATTGTCCGATTTGCGGAATGGATTTAATTCCGGTGGCGACCACGTCGGGCGGGATGCGGACGATCACGATCAGCCCAGAGACGCGGGCGTTGATGAATATCGCCTCGACGCCCGTCGAGCGGAAGTACGTCTCGCACGAAATCCCGATGGTCGGCAAGGTGGATTATGACGAGACGAAGTTTGGCTACATCACCGCGTGGGTGCCAGGCCGATTGGATCGCCTGTACGTCGATTACACGGGCGTCCAAGTCAATAAGAGCGACCACATGGTCTACATTTACAGCCCTGAACTCTATTCGGCACAAGAAGAATTGATCCAGGCCCTCAAGTACCGGACCGACCGCCAGAGTACGACGCGGCTTCCTTCGATCGACCTTGTCGAGGCGTCACGGGAGAAGCTGCGGCTGCTTGGCCTAACCGAGGTTCAAATCAAGGAAATCGAGAAACAAAACAAGCCGACCGATCATCTCACGATTTACTCGCCCGTCAGCGGCATCGTGATCGAAAAGTTGAAGCAAGAGGGCGAGTATGTAAAGACAGGCGAGCGGATCTATACGGTCGCCGATTTGAACCAGGTGTGGGTCCATCTGGACGCCTACGAAACGGACCTGCCGTGGATTCGTTACGGCCAGGATGTCACGATCACGACCGAGGCGTATCCAGGCGAAGAGTTTCACGGCCGGATTGCCTTCATCCAGCCGGTGCTGAACGACAAGACGCGAACGGTCAAAGTCCGCGTAAACGTTCCCAATCCTGATGGCAAGCTGAAGCCGGATATGTTCGTGCATGCGCTCGTCCGGCCGAGGGTTGCCGCGGGCGGGCGAGTGATGGACCCCAGCCTGGCCGGCAAGTGGATCAGCCCGATGCATCCGGAGATCGTCAAGGACGAGCCTGGCAAGTGCGACATCTGCGGCATGCCGCTGGTCCGCGCCGAATCATTGGGCTACGTCACGCCCGACACGGACGAGAAGAGCCCGCCGCTGGTGATTCCGTATTCCGCTGCGCTCGTCACGGGCCGTCGGGCAATCGTCTACGTCGAACTGCCCGTGATGCCGAGTGGCGTAGAGACCGCATTCCAGGGAATCAGTGCCGCCATCGACACAGGCAGCATCGAACAGATTCGGCAGGCGTTTGCCGTCTTCAGCAGTGTGCTCGATCGCCCCTACGATCAACCTGGCACAGATTACGCCCGCGCGCTGTGGAACCGGTACGCCGATCGTTTGGCCGAGCACGCCCTGGCAGGCAAACGTGTTCGCTCGAAACAAGAAGCGGCGGCCGTCTTTGCTCGGATTGAACCGATCATGAATCAGTTGCGCGAGGAGTACGGTCCGATCGGCCAGCCTACGTTTGAAGGCCGCGAGATCGTCTTGGGACCACGCTCAGGCAATTACTACCTCGTGCGGCACGGCCTGAAAGAGGGCGAATTGGTTGTGACACAAGGCAACTTCAAGATCGACGCCGAGATTCAGATTCAGGCCAAACCGAGCATGATGACGCCCGAAGGTGGCGGAGGCGGTGGCCACGACCACGGTGGAGGCGGTCCCAAGAAAACGACCAGCGACGAACACGCCGGACACAAGATGGCGCTGCCAGCAGCATTCAACAACCAGATTCGCGATCTCCAGGCGGCTTATGAACAGGTCGAGCAAGCTGTCGACCAGCAGGACATAGGCAAGGTCACGGCGGCTTTCGCGCAGTTCCGCCGCGCTCTCGAAGCGGTTGACGGAACGCTGCTGACGGGCCACGCCCGCATGCAGTGGAAAGAGTTTGCCATGTTGTTGGGCAACGACGCCGTCGAAGGTCGTGACGTCAAGCAAATGTCCGAAGCCGATCGGCTCTTTCTGGCGCTCAAGGGAAACATGCGACGAATGCGCGACCAGTTGGGCATCACGCCCGACGCACAGCCCCACATCGAGCACATCGCCGTCTCACCTCAGTTTCAAGCGGAGTTGGCGGCGATCTGGGAACGCTACCTGGCGATCCAAAAAGAGCTGGCGGCCGATCAGTTTCCCCAGGCTCGCAACGCGCTGACCAACCTCGAATCGGCCGTCGCCGCCGTGGACGACTCCATGCTCACCGGACGCGCGAAGCAAGTCTGGGAGCGGGAAAAGGCCAACCTCTCCAAGCTGATTGAGGGCCTCCGACAGGCTCAGGACATCAAAGCCATGCGAGCCGCATTCAAACCGCTCTCGGAGGAAGTTGGTGTATTGGCCAAGTCCTTCGGCTTCGGTGAGGCCGGACCGATTTATGAACTGCACTGCCCAATGGCTTTCCAGAACAAAGGAGCCATCTGGTACCAGGAAAACGATCAGGTACGCAACCCGTATTACGGCTCATCAATGCTCAAGTGCGCCGATCGTGTGGAAAAGGTCGTGCATGACGAACCGGCCATGCCGGATGCACACCAGTCGCACCAGGATCATTCGCAACACTGAACAGTCACCAACGTCGGATTCGTCGATGATTGATAAGGTCATTCGTTTTTGCCTGGTAAACAAGCTGGTTGTCGCGCTGCTGGTCATCGCGGTGATCGGCTGGGGCGTATTGGTCGCTCCATTCGATTGGGACACCGGCCCGCTCCCTCGCGATCCCGTGCCGACCGACGCCATCCCCGACATCGGCGAAAACCAGCAGATCGTCTTCACCGAATGGATGGGCCGTTCGCCGCAGGACGTCGAGGACCAGATCAGCTATCCGCTGACGGTCGCACTGCTCGGCGTGCCTGGCGTGAAGACGATCCGCAGCTATTCATTCTTCGGCTTTTCCAGCATCTACGTCATCTTCGATGAAGACGTGGAGTTTTATTGGTCGCGAACCCGCGTGCTGGAAAAACTCAACAGTCTGCCGTCCGGCACGCTGCCCGAAGGAGTGCAGCCCGCCTTGGGACCGGATGCCACGCCGCTGGGGCAGATTTACTGGTATTCGCTGGAAGGCCGCGATCCCGACGGTAAGCCGGTCGGCGGTTGGGACCTGAACGAATTGCGGACGATCCAGGATTGGTACGTCCGTTACTATTTGCTCTCGGCCGAAGGCATCAGCGAAGTCGCATCGGTGGGCGGCTTCGTGCAGGAGTACCAGATCGACGTCGATCCCGATGCCATGCGGGCCGCGCGGGTCAACATCGACCAGATTTTCATGGCGGTCAAACGGTCGAACATCGACGTGGGCGCCCGCACGATTGAAATCAACAAGGCCGAGTATTTCATCCGCGGTCTGGGATTTGTCGAAGACGTTGAGGACTTGGAGTACAGCGTCGTCGCGGTAAACGACAACGTGCCGATCTACGTCAAGGACGTCGCACGGGTCTCACTCGGTCCGGCCCTGCGTCGCGGCGCACTCGACAAGGGTGGGGCCGAGGCCGTCGGCGGCGTCGTCGTGGTGCGATACGGATTCAACCCGCTGGAAGCCATCAAGAATGTCAAAGCAAAGATCGACGAGTTCGACGACGGTCTGCCGACCAAGGCGGTCGTCGACTATCGGCAAGTAACCCGCGACGAATTGGCCTCGTACGCCGAGGCGAACAACTTTGATGCACTGGCGGGCGACGATCTTTTGAACCACGACGCCTGGGTCAAACATCTGCGATCGACGCCGCGCGAACAGTGGCCCGCCTGGGTCACGACCAGCCAAGTCACCGTCGTGCCGTTCTACGATCGCACAGGGCTGATCTACGAGACGCTCGGCACGCTGAACAAGGCGCTGATCGAAGAAATCCTCGTCACGGTCATCGTGATCCTCGTCATGGTGATGCACTTGCGCAGCTCGCTGCTGATCAGTACGCTCTTGCCGCTGGCCGTCTTGATGTGTTTCATCGCCATGAAAACGTTTGGCGTCGACGCGAACATCGTGGCCCTGTCGGGTATCGCCATCGCGATTGGCACGATGGTCGATATGGGGGTGATTCTCTGTGAAAACATCCTCAATCATCTCGACGAGGCCGATGAAGACGAAGACCGATTGGAAGTCGTGTTTCGAGCAGCCAGCGAAGTGGGCGGCGCAGTCGTTACTGCCGTGGCCACCACGATCGTCAGCTTCCTGCCCGTGTTCACGATGATCGGGGCGGAAGGCAAACTGTTCAAACCGCTGGCGTTCACCAAAACGTTCGCCTTGGCCGCCTCGGTGATCGTGGCCCTGACGATCATTCCGCCGGTGGCTCACATTCTGTTTACGGCGAAGGTTAAGACGCGCACCCTCAAACAAGCCCTCTACGCCGGTCTGGTTGTCGCCGGCATCGTGATCGGGATTTGGCTGGCCTGGTGGGCGGGCTTGATTATTGCGGCACTGGGCGCTTTCAAACTTGTCGAGGAGTCCCTGCCGGAGCGGCTGGAAAACTGGCGGACGCGAATGCACGGGCTCAGCCTGTTGTTGGCCAACGGGGCGGCGGTGTTGCTGGTGGGTACGCTGCTGACCGACGGCTGGTTGCCGCTGGGGCCGGAGAAGGGTTTTCTGCGGAACTTCGTATTCGTCGGCGTCTTGATCGGCGGCCTGCTGGCGTTTTTTCAAGTGTTCCAGGAATACCTCTACAAGCCACTGCTGCGTTGGTGTCTGGATCACAAATTGCTGTTCCTCACCGCGCCGGCGTTGATATTGCTCTTGGGGTTTGGCGCGTGGCTGGGACCGGCCGTCATCTTTGGCCGCATCCCGCAAGAATATGAATCGCAGTCGCTTGCCGACGAGGATCTTGCGGAACTCTCGGCATTGGAGGAGTTCAAATATGAACTGGCCGGCATCCGCTCCATGACCTGGGATGAAGACATCGCGGGACGGCCCTTGTGGACGAAGTTCAAGTGGACGCTCGCCCAAAGCTGGGAGGGCTTTGGCAAAGAGTTCATGCCGCCATTGGACGAAGGCTCGTTTCTTTACATGCCCACGACGATGCCGCACGCTTCGATCGGTGAGGCGATGAACGTCCTCCAGCTTCAAGACCGCCGCATCAACGCGATTCCTGAAGTCGAATTGGCCGTGGGCAAACTCGGCCGCGTCAAGAGCCCGCTCGACCCCGCTCCGATTTCCATGATCGAGACGGTGATCAATTACAAGTCGGAGTACGTCGTTGATAAGGACGGCCATCGCATCAAGTACCAATTTGATCCCGACGAAGTCGATTTCTTCCGCGATGCAGCAGGAATGCCGCTGCCCGCCGATGACGGCCAGCCCTACAAGGTGCAAGGCAAGTTCGTGCGAGATAACAACGGCGATCTTGTTGAAGACCCCGACGGAGTGCCGTTCCGTCAATGGCGTGCGTCGCTCGACCCCGCGCTGAATCCAGGCCGCACAGCCTGGGCGGGGATCGTGAAACCGGACGACATCTGGCACGAGATCGTCGATGCCGCTCAGGTTCCTGGTACGACTTCGGCTCCGCGGTTGCAGCCGATCGCCGCTCGCATCGTGATGCTGCAAAGCGGCATGCGGGCTCCTATGGGCGTGAAAGTCAAAGGCCCTGACCTCGATACGATTGAACGGGTCGCGCTCGAAATCGAGCGTTTTCTGAAAGAGGTGCCCAGTGTCCAGGCGTCGGCGGTGATCGCCGACCGGATCGTCGGCAAACCCTATCTGGAAATCGACTTTGATCGCAAAAAGATTGCCCGCTATGGATTGAACATTCAGGACGTCCAAGATGTGGTCGAAGTGGCGATCGGCGGCATGCCGATCACCACCACGGTCGAAGGCCGCGAGCGGTTCGCGGTGCGGGTCCGGTATATGCGCGAGCTGCGCGACGAGATCGAAGAACTGGGCAAGATTCTGGTGCCGGCCAAAGACGGCTCGCACATTCCGCTCTCGCAGGTCGCCAAGATCAACTACGTCCGCGGCCCCCAAGTCATCAAGAGCGAAGACACATTCCTGATCGGCTACGTGCTGTTCGACATGAAAGCGGGCGAGGCGGAAGTCAACGTGGTGGAGGATTCCCAGCGCTATTTGCAGGAGAAGATCGATAGCGGCGAGTTCAATCTGCCGGACGGTGTCAGCTACACCTTCGCCGGCAACTATGAAAACCAAGTCCGTTCGCAAAAGACCTTGATGGTCGTGCTGCCGCTGGCGTTGTTCATCATCTTCATCATTCTCTACATGCAGTTCAAGTCGGTCATGACGACGTCCCTGGTCTTCAGTGGCATCGGGGTCGCCTGGGCTGGTGGCTTCATCATGCTCTGGCTCTATGGCCAACCATGGTTTTTGGACTTCAGCGTGTTTGGCACCAACATGCAGTCGCTGTTCCAGATCCATCCGATCAACCTGAGCGTGGCCGTCTGGGTAGGTTTCTTGGCGCTGTTCGGCATCGCCACGGACGACGGAGTGGTCATTACGACCTACTTGGACCAAAGCTTTTTCAAACGGCGAATCACTACCAGTGCCGAAGCCCGCGCTGCCACGCTCGCCGCTGGCTTGCGCCGCGTTCGGCCTTGTTTGATGACCACCGCCACGACAATCCTGGCTCTGATACCTGTGCTGACTTCAACCGGCCGCGGCTCGGACATCATGGTGCCAATGGCCATCCCCAGCGTCGGCGGCATGATGATTGCCATCATGACGATGCTCGTCGTGCCGGTGCTGTACTGCTCGGTGCAGGAATGGAAGATCCGGCTGGGAATCGAAGACCCTCGTTTCGCGCAGCACGCCGCTAGCGCGGGTGGAGTCGAGAGTGAAGCCTCAAACGACCAGCCCCAGAGGACCAACGATGAATCGTGACGTTACGGTCCTGGAATCCAAAGCATCGCCTTCCGACGTGAATCGCGGCACGATCGTTCGCGTTCGCGGCAGTGTGATAGACGCGCATTTCAAACATGGCATCCCTAACTTGCACAACGAGCTTCGTTCGGGTGATGACGGCGAGGTCGTCATCGAAGTCGTGAACCATTTGGATGCCCATACGGTGCGCGGCATTGCGCTGACGCCGACCCAGGGTCTAGCGCGAGGCTCAGTCGTTGTGGACCGCGGCGGGCCGCTGATGGTTCCCGTCGGAAAGCAATTGCTCGGTCGAGCCCTGAACGTCTTTGGCGAGACGATCGACCGTGGGGAAGCGATCCAGGGAGTGGAGCGGCGTTCCATCCATCAGTCGCCCGTGCCGCTGACTCGCCAAATCACCAAGATGGAAATGTTCCACACGGGGATCAAGTTGATCGACGTGCTTGCGCCGCTAGAACGCGGCGGCAAGGCCGGACTGTTCGGCGGTGCGGGCGTCGGCAAGACCGTGGTCATCATGGAGCTGATCCACAATACGGTCAGCAAGCATGAAGGCGTCAGTTTGTTTTGCGGCATCGGAGAGCGCTGCCGAGAAGGCGAGGAACTGTATCGCGAACTGAGCGAAACGGGCGAGTTGAAGAACACGGTCTTGGTATTTGGGCAAATGAACGATCCACCCGGCGCGCGATTTCGCGTCGGTCACGCGGCCTTGACGATGGCGGAATACTTCCGTGATGACGCGCGGCAGGATGTGCTGCTGCTGATCGACAACGTGTTCCGTTTCATCCAGGCCGGATCGGAAGTGTCGGGACTGATGGGACGGCTGCCATCGCGGCTCGGTTATCAGCCCACGCTAGGCACGGAACTGGCCGAACTGGAAGAGCGGATTTGCAGCACAACCTCCGGAGCGATTACGTCGGTGCAGGCCGTCTATGTGCCGGCCGACGATTTCACCGATCCAGCGGCGGTCCACACGTTCGGCCACTTGTCGGCGACCATCGTTTTGTCCCGCAAGCGAGCCAGCGAGGGGCTTTATCCGGCCATCGACCCGCTGCAATCACGATCGAAACTGCTCGTGCCTCACGTGGTCGGTCGACGGCACTTTGACCTCGCCCAGGAAATTCGCAAGACGCTGGCCCAGTACGAAGAACTGAAAGACATCATCGCCATGCTCGGCCTGGAGGAACTCTCGCAAGAGGATCGCCGCATCGTAAACCGCGCTCGGAGACTGGAGCGATTTCTCACACAACCGTTCTTTGTGACGGAGCAGTTCACGAGCCACGAAGGCCGCTTTGTCGATTTGGAAAACGCCTTGGACGGCTGCGAGCGAATTCTCAACGACGAATTTGCCGAACGGCCGGAACGCGCGCTCTACATGATTGGCACAATCGACGAGGCAAAGGGAGAAGCAAGCAAAACGACATGAATCTGAAAGTGTTGTTGCCCAACGAAGTATTCATGGACCGCGAAGTGACCAAAGTCACGGCGGAAGCGCAGAACGGCTATTTCTGCCTGCTGCCGCGACATGTCGATTTTGTAGCGGCGCTCGTTCCAGGGCTGCTTTCATTTGAAGATGAGGACGGCCGAGAGCATTTCTTGGCCATCGACGAAGGAGCATTGGTCAAGTGTGGTCCCGAAGTGCTCGTCTCCACGCGAAGTGCGGCGGCCGACGGCGACTTGGGTCAACTGAGGCATGTCGTTGAGGAACAGTTTGAAGTGCTCGACGAACGTGAACGCCTGGCCCGTTCGGCAACGGCACGGCTTGAAGCGGGTCTGGTGCGCCGCTTTATGGAGTTCGACAAACCTCGGTAAGCATAGACATACGATGGAACACCCAAAGTATCAGGACCAGTTGAGCGAACAGGTGGCCAAGAAAGAACAACGTAAACTCAGAGACCGCAGCAACCAGGATCGCAGCATTTGGTTCGGCCTAGGCATGTTCGGGCTGGTCGGCTGGTCGATCGCGATCCCGACGTTGATCGGCATCGCTGTCGGCCTTTGGATCGACCGGACGTTCGAGCACGACTACTCCTGCACGCTGATGAGCCTGTTCGTCGGAGTCGTCATCGGCTGCTCGATCGCCTGGTACTGGGTCAAGCGAGAAAGTCTTGCGGCCGAAGAGTCGGACAACGAATTGCAAAGCAAAGCAGACACGCAGAAGCAGGGAACTCAAGAATGAATCCAGCCTGGATAGTCGGCGCGGTAGCCGTGGGAATTGCTCTCGGCGTGATTTACTTCGGCGGGCTGTGGTTGACCGTGCGCGGTGTGCCAACCATGCGGCAACCGGCGTTTTGGTTCCTTGTGAGCTTTGTGCTTCGCATGAGCGTCGTGTTGTCTGGCTTTTACATGGTTATAGGAGGACGTTGGGAACGGCTGGTCGCCTGCATGGTCGGCTTCTTGCTCGCCCGTACGTTATTGATTCGTCATCTGCGCGACGTGGGGCAGGCTTCCAGCCTGCCAAATGCATAGGCCCAACAATGGACATCAAAGACTTGAGCCCCGACGACGCAGTGCTCTGGCAGTGGGAGTTTGTGTCGTTGAACTACACGATCGTTTACACCTGGCTCGTGATGGCCTTGCTCGTCATCGGATCGTGGTTTGCCACGCGAAGGCTATCCGCGGGTCGGAACATGTCGCGCTGGCAAAACTTCCTGGAAATCATCGTCGGAACGATCAACAACCAGATTCGCGAAGTGAGTCAGCAGCAGCCCGCGCGCTATTTGCCGTTCATCGGCACTCTGTTTCTGTTCATCGTCACGTCGAACCTGCTGGCCGTTGTGCCTGGATTCCACGCGCCCACCGCTTCGCTGTCCACAACCGCGGCATTAGCCATCTGCGTACTGGTCGCCGTGCCGTTTTTCGGTATCGCCAATCAGGGTCTACTCGGTTACTTGAAGCTGTACGTGCAACCCACTCCGTTGATGCTGCCCTTCAACGTGATCGGTGAACTCTCCCGCACGTTGGCGCTGGCGGTGCGGCTATTCGGCAACATGATGAGCGGTGCGAAGATTGCCGCCATCCTGCTGGCCATCGCCCCGTTGTTTTTCCCGATCTTGATGAACGCGCTCGGCCTGCTGACCGGCCTGATCCAAGCCTATATCTTTGCCATCTTGGCCTTGGTGTACATCGCATCGGCAAACCAGGCGCACGGCAGGCGCGAGTCCAGAGTCCAGAAGGAAAAAGGTACAGCATGATGATCCTTCCGACTCTCAACTCTCGACCCTCAATTACTAGAAAGGAGCACACTTATGGATAACATCGGACTGATCGGCGTGGCGTCGATCTTTACCGCCGGTATCACCATCGCGATCGGCTCGATTGGGCCAGCACTGGGCGAAGGCCGCGCGGTGGCCCAAGCGCTGAGTGCCATCGCGCAGCAGCCGGACGAAACGAATCGCATCACGCGGACTCTCTTCGTCGGATTGGCGATGGTCGAGTCCACGGCCATCTACTGCTTTGTTGTGTCGATGATCCTGCTTTTTGCCAATCCGGTGTGGGACTACGTCCTACCTGCGACGGGCGGATGAGAGAGACAGGTCGAGGAGCTATCACGTGATAGATTGGTTTACAGTCGTCGCACAGATCGTCAACTTCCTGATCCTCGTTGCGCTGTTGAAGTATTTTCTGTACGGCCGCATCGTCGAAGCGATGAACAACCGTGAAAAGGAAATCGCCAAACGCTGGGATGAAGCCGAGCGAGAGCGGGACGAAGCCACTCAGGAGCGTCAAGTTGCCCAGCAGAAGAACCGAGAGCTAGACGAACAGCGTGAACGTCTGCTGACCGAAATCCGTGAAGAGGTCGAAGCTCACCGGCAGGAATTGACGGCGAAGGTGCGAGAAGAAGTGGACCAGCTTCAGACGCGCTGGTCAGACGCGATTCGCGAGGAGTCCGACTCATTCTTGCGCGACTTGCGACGGCGTGCGTCAGAGGAAGTGTGCGCCGTCACCCGTCACGCACTGGCCGACTTGGCCGATGCCGAACTTGAGCGGCGCATCGGAGAGAAGTTCGTCACCAGGATCGATCAACTCAGTGATGGCCAGCGCGAGGAAGTTATCGCTGCGCTTCAGGAGGGCGATCGCGCCGCCGTCGTACAGACGGCCTTCGAGATGCCGGACGACCTGCGACAGAAAATCGTCCAGGCGCTGCGTCGCCGATTGCTCGACGACTTGGACGTTCGATTCGAGCAGTCACCAGACTTGACGTGCGGCATCGCCCTGCAAACCAACGCCCACAAGCTGGCCTGGGAACTGGGCGATTACTTGACGACACTGGAACAACAACTGCAACACACCCTTGAAGAAGAAACATCCATCAAAAAGGCGCGTCGCGAGGAACTCGCGTCGAAGTAGCGGATTGTAAACGTATGAATCATCCAGACGGAAGACTGCACGACGTTCTCGATCAGACGTTCGACTTGTTCGATCGTGTTTTGGCGTCGCATGAGCCTCAGCTTGTTCCCGAAGAAGTTGGGCGAGTGAACTTCGTCGGCCACGGAACGGCTCGTGTCGAGGGGCTGCCAGGAGTCCGGTCACAGGAACTGGTGCGGTTTCCAGGCGATCAGCTTGGCATGGCGTTTAATCTCGATCCGCACGAAGTCGGCGTGATCCTGCTCGACAAGGGTGAAGGCTTGCACGCAGGGGCGGAAGTGCGCCGCACACAGCGCGTGCTCGACGTGCCGGTCGGCGAAGCATTGCTGGGCCGCGTTGTCGACGGCGTCGGCCGGCCGGCCGATGGACTAGGGCCGATCCACGCGGCTCGCCGCTTGCCGGTTGAGCGGCCGGCGGCGGCAATCATGGATCGCGCTCCGGTCACCGTTCCGCTGCAAACCGGCATCAAAGTCGTCGACGCTCTGATCCCCGTCGGCCGCGGACAACGCGAGTTAATCCTTGGCGACCGCCAAACGGGCAAGACCGCGATTGCCGTGGACACGATGATCAACCAGCGCGACAAAGACGTGCTCTGCGTTTACTGCGCCATCGGGCAGCGCGGTTCTTCGGTCGCCCGTGTGATCGAAGACCTCAAACAGCACGGCGCGCATGAATACACGGTGGTCATCGTCACGACCGAAGACCATCCACCTGGCGAACAATTCATCGCGCCCTATGCGGCGATGAGCATTGCCGAGCACTTCATGCAGCATGGCCGCGACGTGCTCGTCGTGCTCGACGACTTGACGAAACATGCGCGAGCGTATCGAGAACTGTCGCTGCTGCTCCGCAGGCCGCCTGGCCGCGAAGCTTTTCCAGGCGACATCTTCTACATTCATTCGCGGCTGCTGGAGCGCAGCACGCATCTGCGCGAAGAACTGGGCGGGGGCTCGGTAACCGCGATGCCCATTGTCGAAACTGAGGCTCAAAACCTCTCTGCGTACATTCCGACCAATTTGATTTCGATCACCGACGGCCAGATCTATCTGTCGCCCAACTTGTTTGACAAGGGCGTGCTGCCGGCAGTGGACGTCGGCAAATCGGTGTCGCGAGTTGGAGGGAAAACGCAATTGGGCGGTTTTCGCGCCGTCGCCGGTGACCTGCGGCTGTCGTACTCCCAGTTTGAAGAACTGGAGACTTTTGCCCGCTTCGGGACGAGGCTCGATGAGGAGACCCGCAAGACGCTTGAGCGTGGCCGTCGCGTGCGGGAGATTTTCAAGCAATCACAATACGAACCGCTCACAGTCGCGGAGCAAATCGCAATTCTGGTGGCAGTCAACGGTGGCGTCTTTGACGAACTACCGTTGCAAAATGTCGCCGAGCAGGAACGAGCCGTTTGCAAGGCGATGCTTGAGCGATTGCCTGATGTAAGCGAGCGAGTGGAAGCAGGCGAGAAACTGACGCCGGAAGACCAAGAGTCGATTCTGCGCGTCGCCCGTGACGCCTGTAAAGCAGGATTGCAGCCCAACGCAGCAGATTAAGAGTCTGGCCCAAGGATAACCTCGTGGAAACCGTCGAATCGCTCAAACGCCGCATTAACACTGCCGAGGACCTGCACTCGCTGGTGCGAACGATGAAGGCGCTGGCTGCGGTGAACATCCGCCAGTTGGAACACGCCGTCGAGTCTCTGGGCGACTATCGGCGAACGATTGAACTCGGACTGCGCGTGGTCCTCCGTCAACGTGGGCGCGGGTCAGTGAAAACCAGAACTGCGCCGCAGCAAACACTGGGAGCGATCGTCTTCGGTTCCGACCAAGGCATGTGCGGACAGCTCAACGATCAGATTGTGGCATTTGCGCTCCAGCACATCAGCGGACTCAACATTCCCGCCGAGCGCCGAACTGCTTTAGCCATCGGCGCTCGCGCGGCAGCGCGGTTGGAAGACGCCGGAGAGCGTTTGGAAGCGACATTGCCCGTTGCCGGCTCGGCCAGTGGCATCACACCACTCGTTCAAGACATGCTGTTGCACGTCGAGCGCTGGCACACCGAGCAACACGTCGACCACATCGTCGTGTTCTATTGCGAACACTTGTCGCGGGCCGCTTACCGTACGCAACGGCTCGACTTGTTGCCCATCGACCGCCGCTGGCTCCAAGACCTCGAACAGGAGAAATGGCCGACGCACATTCTGCCGATCTTCACAATGGACGCGGAGCGACTGTTTTCGGCTTTGGTCCGGCAGTACCTGTTTGTTTCCCTGTACCGAGCCTGCGCGGAGTCGTTGGCCAGCGAAAACGCCAGCCGCCTGGCCGCCATGCGAGGGGCAGAGCGAAGCATCGGCGACAAAATCGGCGAGTTGACGGGCCTGTTCCATCAACAACGACAGATGACCGTAACGGAGGAATTGCTCGATATTGCAGCGGGTTTCGAGGCTCTTATTGAGGAGAGTTCCTAAACGCCGGTGTTTCGGGCGGATTTGAGTCAGACTTGAACCCGTGGAGTACCAGCCCTAGATTGAACAGACAATTTGAATCGATGCGTAGCATCGAGTAGCTGCTTCCCCAGAAATTGCGACCCTGAGCCGAAAGGCTCTTGTATCTGCGAAGTAGCGGCACTTGTGCCACGCTCCCCGAACGGGGAGCGTCGGGCCTTGTGCTGCACTTCGCTGCCCTGTCGCAAGGGCCTGGGGAGTGGCCTTGGTTTCGGCGCTCCTCCTTTTTTGTGCGCTTACGACGAATGGCAGACAGATTGATCGCCGAAACCGAGTCACGGAAACCGAATTGCCGCCTGACCGACACGCACAGTTAGCGGCCCCGCCCAGCATTAGGCTACCTGCCCCAGTCTACTGCCACGGGTTCTTTCGGAAGGTTGAACTTTCGGGAGGGCGATCCGTGGGCGGGGCCGCGATTATTTGACGTCGACCGGTAGACGATTTCCGCAAGGCAACCCTGTCCCGCAACGCCTTTGCACGCCTCCATTCTTACCCTCAAACGCTCAATGGGTTTCTCGCACTTTTTGGGGATCGGCCGCGAAGAAAACCGGCGAAGTCTGCATCCAAAGGGGGTAAAGAGGAGGGGATTTTCGCCGCCCATTGCTGCGGGCTGCAGCGAGGCCAGGTGAGGCTGCGCCTGTCGCTCAAGATGGACGGCCCTTCGCTCGACGTGCGATCCCGCACGCCCCTCAATCCCGCAATCAATAAGGAGAATGCATTGGCGAGATAAGCAAGATTGACTTGACACCCATACATTGCTGCTTCTGGTGATCCGCGAACCTGGGCCATCACAGCCCTTGACTCAAGCGAAGCAGTCAAACAAGCGCGCCTGCCAAATTGGGAGCGTCGGCTAGTTTCACTGTTCGCTTGAACTCTTCGCGGAGTCACCAGGACAGTGCTGGTTCGGCGCTCCCTCTTTTTTGCCTCCCGCGATTTGGCGGATGAATTAAGAGAGGGACTCATCACATTGAGTCTGCTGGGGCAGGCGCAAGCGCGACGGTCAAGGCGGGGCCGGCGGGTGAGAATGCCCGAACACCGAGAGCCACGCCCCGCGCGAGGCCGAAAGTTTAGCCCTCCCGACCCGCGCTTCGGCTGCGTTAGCCGAACAGACAATGTCTGGGGGCGTGGCTCTCGGTGTTTGGACCGGCGTCGCAATCCTGCCCCAGAGCAGTCCGCAAGATGGGAGACAGCGGGAACCTACTTCTACAATAGTTCGCGCATTGCGATTGGCAACGTAGGAGCTTTTTCCCGCTAGGATGCGGAGATCACGCCGCGTGTACCCCCTGGGGACTGGCTGCTACATCGCGTGCAGTTCCAGTTAAGCACCGCCGAAGCATTTCAAGCCCTCGACTCACTCGGTCGCCGAAAGTCGTTACTGGAATGCCAAGCTGTCCCGCCGCTTCGGCGAACGACAATCCCTCAAAATAGTGCATCTCGATTGCGCTCCGTGTCTTTTCTGTGAGTTGCGTTGCCACGACCCTGCGCAGCATCGAAGACGTTTCATCACGCAGCAAACATGCGTGTGGAGATCTTTCACGGCTGTCGATCGGTTCATCCGTAATCAAGCGGTCGCCGCTCGATGGATCGAACTCCCGCCTGTCCAAGCGAACCATTGTCTTGCCTTCTTCGTGGCGCTTTTGCGCCGTGCGCTGTTCGTGGAAGTTCAGCGCCTGATTCTGCGCGATCCGGTACAGCCACGCCTCGACCTTCTTGCCTGGTCTCGGCTCGTACATGCTTGGACGCTCGTACACTCGCAAGAATACGGTCTGGCAAACGTCCTCTGCGTCCTCACGGTTGGGGCAGTACCGTGCATTCAGAAAACGCAGCACTTGTTCGTAGTGCCGGCGGTGTAGTTCGTCAAACAGCAGTTCATTTCGTGTGGCCGCATACTCGGTAACAAGTTCCTCGCTCGTCAATCCTTTGACCTGCTCGAATCTGCCCTCGACGGCCACCTCGGCATCGGAGGTGGTCATGGATTGTTCCAATGGGAAGCAGGGTTGGGGAAGGACTCCGTGGCCGGTCCGCGGAGTTGCCATCGTGCCGCCGAGCAGAAGCGAACAGGTAGGACGCAACAGATACGACAATCTGTTACGTAAGCTCGCCGACAAAAGACCGCCCGACAAAAACTCTAACAGCAAACTGGCGATGAGGACCGGCAAACTAGCGAAGATTTTCCGGTCACAGAACAAAACAAGGCGCGCTCGTGACGAAGGCCACAGCCGTAGCAGCGGACGAGTTTTTGCTAAAGTTGGGCGACGGACTGGCCAGCCACAGAATTGGCATCATCGCCATGACCGGCTCTAGTCGATGAAGTTGGCGACCAGCGACCTGTCGATAGAATGCTATTCTGGCTTCAGGTGTAGCTTGAGCCGACTTCCTGCCGCGCGGATGCCTTGCCAGAGGTCTGACTGAGCAACGGGGAAGCTGGCATCCAGTTGTTTCCGGAATTGCGGCAGCACCGGCTGCTTCGCAACGATTTCCTCGCAGTCGTATGCGCTCGCCTTTGCAGGCAAAAGGTAACTCGCGGCCAAATACGGAGCAGGTTCCGCGAATGCGAGGTATGCATCGTTGGATTGGACGAATTCCAGGAACGCTGCGATTGCTGTCCGGTTTCGCGCCAACCGACCTTGGGGTACCACGAAACCATCGACCCAGGAAGGAGTGCCCCTGGATTTCGCGCCGAACGAAAACTGTCGGACGACGATACCGTCGGCAGCCAGGATGGGCGGGTACTTCTCTGGTGTCAGTTGAAGTTCGCGTTCTGCGTAATAGAGTCGCTCGGAATACCCAAAGAGCACGGCGTTCCGCTGGTTGGCGAACTGGCGAGGGAAAACGTACGAGTGGTTATAGAAATGCGATAGATTGTTGCGGTTCACCGACGTAAGCTCGTCGGCCAGTTTCATCACAGCAGCCAACGCATCCGGATCAAGCTTGACGGACTCATCGTGATCTTTTCCCAGGCGGAGCAGATGAATTCGAGCCTGCTTCACGCCGTGAATGTCGATCATCGCATCAGCATAGATCTCGCCAAGACCCGTGCTGCCCCACATGGCAGCAAGCAAGGGCCTGCTCGCATTTGGATCAACCGCCGCCAAAAAATCGTCGAACGACTTGGCTTTGCGAACGGCATCGTTATCCGCTCGAAATACGAGAAAGTTGCCGCAGACCCAATGGGGCACCACGTACTTACCGGCGTCCGACTTTGCGACGGCCGCTGCCCCGCCGACGAAATCATCCGGCACGCCACGCAACTCGGCGGGGATCGCATCGAGGCCGCCGAACGCACCACCGATCAATTGGTCGATCCGGCAAACATCGATTTCGACGACGTCAAACTTGCCGATCTGTTCCAGGCCGTCGTCTTCACGTTTGTCGTCATACGGGTTCCAAAGTTCAAGGTCGAGGTCGATCGACTTATATTGATTCTCGAATGCTTCTTCAATCTTTTCAATCGCCGTCGAAGCGTCCGGCAGATACGCGAAAACGGCAACGTTCAGGTCCGTACGGCGCGACACATCCGTGCCTGCCGCTGCATTTGCTGTAGTGCTCTTTGTTTCTTCGTCAGCGAGGCAATTGGTGTTTGGGCCAACAACGCCAAAACAGATAGCAACGGCCGCCAGAATTAGCCACTTGTTCATTTCAGTACCCCTTGATATTGCCAATGTGTTTTGTGTCCCACAGCGTTTGCTTGCGGCTATTCACGCCCAATTGTCGCGGAGTTTCCGCGCAACCGTCAAGGATACGACGTGAAGTGCTCATTGAGATTGGAGAGGGTGCGGCCGTCGGAAGGCAGGGTTATTGGATTCGCTTGAGATTCTTCGCGGCAATCCAGCCTTCCAGTTTCTCGTTCGTATCAACGTCGGTCCAGGAGACGTGTGCCCACTTACCTCGCTTTTCGAGCAGCGTGACGATCGTCCCCAGCTTGATTCTCCCGACGCGCTGTGATTTTCGTCGAGGTCTTGATCGTGCCACAAGTTTGCGCCGTGCGACGATGCGCCGTTCATTGATGTCGAATGGTTTGACGGGCAACTGCCGGATGTAGATGCGAACTTCTCGCACGACCTCCCGTGGCCTTGCGGTTGAATCTGTCTGAACCTGATATTGCGAAACCATCGTCCCCGCCACGAAGAACAACAGTCCGACGAGAAGGTCCTTGATCAGGTCAGCAATGAATAGCCGGATTCGACCGCTGTCCTGCTTCTGTGCCCACTCGAACAGCCACGAGATCTTTTCTTCAACAGACAGTTCGCCCTGGGCGAGCAGTTCCGTCTGGATCTCCTTGGCCACTTCCACTTCGTCATCGGTCAGTTCAACCGGCAAACCCAGGTCAATGGCCTGGCCGTCAATGAGCGTTTGGAGTTGCGAGTGAACCTTGGCGAAGTCGATGACTGCGAGTTGCTCCCGCACCTTCGAAAGGGCATCGGCGACCTCGACGCCCTTAGCAAGACTCGTCGTGAGTGAATCGCGCAACGACAGGGCTGACTGGACGCTCGCGAGCACGTCCTTCTTCATCGCCACTCGTGCCAGCGCGGCGGCCTTCACGCTTTGGAGAACGTTGTTGGTGAAAACGTCCTTCAGCGACATCGCCGAGGCGATGCTGCGGGCGAAATCTTCGCGAATGGCCTGGGAGGCGATGAGCGAAGCCTTGACCTGGCTCAGCAGCCCTTCATTGGCCGCATGGCCCAGTTGGAGCGATTTCTGAATACTGCTGGCAAAGTCGGTTGAGATTGCCTCGCGGGCCGCGTTGGCCAATTGGACCTGTCGCAGTACGTCATTGGCCAAGATGTCGCGGCTGACGGAGAGTCGTTCCAGATCCTTCGCGATCGACTGCATCGCGTCGATCGCGGTGAACTGCGTAAGCGCGTTGTTTCGGCCAACCAAATGTGCAATCGTCGCCATAGCATCCCTCGAACGGAGACCCCGCATTATCTCCGCGATGTCCGATGCTGCCCAGGCCAGCCAAAGAACGATCGGCCGCCGCGCCATTCTAGGGACAGCCAAACGTCTTGATGGGCTGAGTCTGGCGAGGTCGGATTCCGTCCCATGGCGAAGGTGGATCACGACGCGCTGAATCGACGATTCCGCGACCGATTCTTGCTTCGAGAAGGTGACCGCTGGACGGGAGAAATGAAGTGCCCCCTGAAGGACTCGAACCTTCAACCTAGTGATTAAGAGTCACTTGCTCTGCCAGTTGAGCTAAAGGGGCGTCGGGATTTTCTGGATCAAAGTCGGGTGACAACCATCGTAACTTACCCGCTGGGAGTCACCGACGGGTCACCCAAGTCGTCGCATAAGCTCGCATCTCCTTGCCGTTTGTTGCCACGTCCGTTTTGTCCGAAGTCGTTGAAAATCCATGCTTTGCCGGCCATCTCGCAAATAGCAACTTGACAGCGCCTTCGATTAAGAGTCAGTTGCTCTGCCAGTTGAGCTAAGGGGGCCCGCCGCCGAGGCCAACACGCCGCGACGCCGGCAATCGCGTCATCCTAACACCTCAACGCACGCCGACAAGACCTGACCGCCGCGCCCTCAATTCAACGCCAGGCCCCCAGCCTACAACCGTACCCCCAGCTTGCCGCGCGCCGACAACACCTGGCCCCACTCACGGCGCAACCCATCAGTCTTCGCCACGCGCTCGGCGACGAGCGCCTCCGCGGCCCGCTCCTTCCGAAAGCAGCCGGACCGCACCTGACAGTGACGCTCTATTGAGCCCTGCGCCGCCAATGAACCAGACCGACCAGCGGGAGGTCGGAATTTCAGCCATCACCGCAGCCGCGAAGGGCTGATTAACAATGCGGCCATCAATAGTCCTCTTCCTCCTCGTCCGCTTGCATCTCCAGCTGCCGCATCTTGCGGTACAGATTCGAGCGGTGCAGGCCCAGTCGGTCGGCCGCGGCGCGCATGTTGCCCCGGCTCCGCGCGATCGAACGCTCGATGTAATGCTGCTGAAAACGGGTCGTCGCCTCGGCCAGCGGCAGATCGTCCGGCACACTCGACCCGCCGGTCCGCGCCCCCAACGTGTTCTCCTTGACGTCCTCCTCGTCGATCCGCTCACCGCTGGTCAGATAGGCCAACCGCTCCATCATGTTCCGCAGCTCACGAATGTTGCCCGGCCAACTGTGCGCCACCAGAGCCTTACGGGCCGCCGCGCTGAACTTCAGCCGGCGTCGCCCCGCCGCTCGGGCAAACTCGCCCAGGAAATGTTCGGCCAGCAAAACAATGTCGTCGCCCCGATCGCGGAGCGGCGGCAACTCGAGCGTCACCACATTCAGCCGAAAATACAAATCCTGTCGAAACGACTTGTTGGCCACCATCTTCGCCAGGCTCTGATTCGTGGCCGCGATGACCCGCGCCTCGGTGTGAATTGGCATGGAGCCGCCCACCCGCACGACGGTCTTCTCTTCGAGCACCCGCAACAACTTCGACTGTCCGCCGAGACTCATGTCGCCGATTTCGTCCAAGAAGAGCGTCCCCGCGGCGGCCAGCTCGAACTTGCCGATCCGCGTCTCGGCGGCGTCGGTGAAGGCCCCTTTCTCGTGGCCGAACAGTTCGCTCTCCAGCAGCGTGTCGGGAATTGCCGCACAGTTGACCGCCACCAGCGGTTCGTTCCGCCGGCTGCTGTGATAGTGAATCATACGGGCGACGATCTCCTTGCCCGTGCCGTTCTCGCCCAGGATCAATACCGCCAGGTCGGTGTCGGCAATGCGGTCGATTGTCGAACGGAGTGCCTCGATGGCAGGCGAGTGGCCGATCATGTTCACTTCGGCCGCTGCTTCGTCGACCACGACCTGGTGCCGCGCGACCAGGTCCTCCAGCTCCTGCGTGTTCGCCAACGCGGTCGCCGCATGGGCCGCCAACTCGGTCAGGGCTTGCTGATCCTCGCGGCTGAAGCCGACCGGGGCTTGCCCTTCGCGTCGCCCCTCGGCGTCGCCGTCGAGTTTGTTGATCACCTCGAAGGCCCCCAGGATCTCGCCGTCAGCCGCGCGGAGCGGCACACAGACGAGGCTATCTGTCTGGTAACCGGTCTGCTTGTCGACCGCGCGATCGATCGACTCGGCGTCGTGTTGCGGATCGACCCGCCGCGGCTCGCCCGTCTGCACGACCTCGCCCACCACGCCCACCTCGTCGCCGATCCGCAGCTCGCCCCCCTCGACCCCCAGGGCAGGGCGGCCGACGAGCGTCTTGTTCGGCTTGTCCCACAGAAAGATGCTGGCCCGATCGGCGACGAGTAATTTCGTGGCCGCCTCGGCCATCTTCACCAGCAGCGGCTCCATCTGCCGCTCTTGGTTCCAGGCGGACGTGATCGTGAGGATCGTCTCCAACCGGTGCAGGCGACGGCGGTCGTGTTGCCGCGCCCGCACGCAGGCCAGGGCCGTGGCCAAGGTGGCGGCCCGTCGGGCGAACTCTTCGAGCGACGCGTCGCTGCCGCGCACGGCCAGCACCTCTTGCGCGGTGGCCGCACCTTCCGCCGCGCCGGGGGCATCGACGGGCGGTGGGTTGGGGGCGTCGACCGGTGCGGCGAGCCAGTCCCCCTCGGCCTGCGGCACGTGGGCATCGAGCACCTCGGCCAGCAGCTCGGTGGGCAGCGGCGCCTCGGCCCCGGCCTGGGCGACCTGCGTCCAGCGACCCCGATCGGCCGCGGCCAGCGTGACGGTATCGGCGGCCAGGGTGTCGCGAATCTGCGACAGTCCGCGGGCTAGAAACTCGGTTTCGGTGGCCTGTTGGGCGGCCAGCAAGAGCAGCTCGCAGCCTGGATCTGGCTGATCGACGTTCGGCGACGTTTCTCCCATGTATGGCCCGGTCTCGGCGCGAATCTTGGTGAAATGCGGCCGATATTAGCGAAGTGCCGCAGCGGGCGCGGGATCATTTACGCACCACCTATGTATCAATTGCGCACGAAATTCTAGGCAGGTGTTGTCGAATTGACAACAGGGAAAGTGATGCGCGGATGGGGCGTGTCGCCGATCGCCGATCCTGGCGATTTCGATGGCATGATTCGCCTTCTGGGGCCGATGTTGTAAAATATAGCAACATTCTTTCGAGGGCCCTCTGGCCGAGATACGCATCCTCTGGGACCTCGAGCGTGGCCCCGATGCCAAACGTGCGAGCACATCGCCGAACACGGTTTGACGATGGAGGATGTCGAAGACGTGCTCCTGAATGAAGCCAATCCGATCGACATTAGTAATGCCAGTGGCTATCCGATTGCCTTCGGATACACGTCCGGCGGCACCTACCTCGCGGTCGTGTTCGAACTCGTCGACGACGCCCCCGAAACGCTGCGGCCGATCACGGCCTTTGAAGTACCTGAGCGGGAGAGGCCCTGATGATGGCTAAGCACACGCACCGCAAGACGAAACGGACCGCGGCCGAGAAGGCCCGCGACGATGCCGTGCGCGAGAAGTTTCAGGACTGGCGTCCGACGCTGGACGAACTCCGCCAGAATCCCGATTATGCCGACCTGACGCTAGGCGAGTACTTGGAGGCCAAGGCAATCGCCAAGGCGCTCAAGCAGGCTCGTGAAGAGGCGGCCATGTCGCTCCGCGAAGTCGCTGCGGCCACCGGCATCGACTTTGCCATGATCAGTCGACTCGAGAACGGGGTACGCGAGAACACCAGCATCAGTACGCTGAATCGATTGGCTGGTGCCTACGGCAAGAAGTTCGTCTTCAGGCTCGAGGACCAGGTCTAGGCACGGGCAAGTCGCTGGGATCGACGGGAATGGGCCCGAGTCTTCGGTCGTGACCCAATTGTCTCGCGTATCACGGCTCGCAGGGTGGAGTCGGATTCCACGCACCGCGGGCACATTATCCGCTCGCGCGCCGCAACTCGGCGGCGGGTGTCTCAAAACGATTTGGAGCCGGAGGGGCGGTTTGCTAGGTTGGCCTCAGGCGGCTGCTTCTGAGCCGACTCCGCGTCCTCTGCGGCGCGGCGTCTTCCGCTCCGTTGCGTCGTTTGCCTCGCGCTTCGCGCGGCGTCACGCCCGTTCTTTGGCAATTCGATCAAGGACTAAGGACCGAGTCCGTCGCGCGCCACTTCGCGCCCTGATGGCGCAGCGCGCCTCGCGGCTGTTGCCGCGCGTCCGGGTTCGGGCTCTTGCGGCGGCCCCAAGCGGGGGAGTTTTTTACCGTCCACTCGCAGGAGTGGTGCCAAGAACCTAAGCCGTGCAGGCCACAAAAGTTGCGCTGCCTGTCGGCCAGAGAGGTAGTTCGCGTAAGCCGTGCCGTGCCAAGCGGTTCGAGTTTTTGACAGCCCAGTCCGGTTTTCGCGGAAGCGGCGAAAAAACTCGACGCGATCGGCGAAGGGCAAACAGGCGTGAAGACGTGCCCCAGTCGCGCACTGGCGGAGCTTCACGGCTCGGCAGGAGCCTCGCCCTCCCGGCCAGTGCCACGCGAAGCGCTGAACGCCACTACTCCTCGGCCACGCTTACCTTTTCCATCGTGTCGCCTTGGGCGATGGTGTTCACGACATCCTGGCCTTCGAGTACGCGGCCGAAGACCGAGTGCTTGCCGTCGAGCCACGGTGTCGGCACGTGAGTAATGAAGAACTGCGAGCCGTTTGTGTTCGGGCCCGCGTTGGCCATCGACAACACGCCCGGGCCGTCGTGCTTCAGCTCGGGGTCAAACTCGTCGTCGAACTTGTAGCCGGCGTCGCCCGTGCCGTTGCCCTTCGGGCAGCCGGTCTGGACCATGAAGTCGTCGATCACGCGATGGAATTTCAGCCCGTCGTAGAAACCGTCGCCGGCCAGTTTCTCGAAGTTGGCCACGGTGTTCGGCACCTTGTCGGCGAACAGCTCCAGGCGAATGGCTCCCTTGTTGGTCTCGATCGTGGCGACTTTCATGCGATCTCCTCGTTCCCCGCGAAGGGACACGACAGTGGCTGCGGAAGTGTTGATAAGACCCGCATTGTTTCGCGCGGGCCGACGACTGACAACCCGCCCGTGGCGGCGTGGTGGAACCTTGCCGCAGGCGCAGGAACGCGGCGACACGGGCGCGATCAGCGGGCCTCGGCGATCAGCGGGACGAAACGACAGCGGGTGAGCATTCGCCGCCGGCAACGATCGCCGTGTCGCTCGAACAGGGTCAGCTCTTGCGAGTCGGCGTCGCCCAGGGGAATGACCAGGCGGCCGCCGTCGGCCAGTTGTTCCAGCAGCGCCGGCGGCACGGCGGCGGTGGCGGCGGTGACCAGAATGCCGTCGTAGGGTGCCCGCTCGGGACAACCGCGGGTACCGTCGCCCAAGAGCGCGAGCACGTTGTCGCAGCCGAGCGAGCGCAATCGCGCGGCGGCGGTGCGGTGGAGCGGTTCGTGGCGTTCGATCGTCACCACCTCGCCGGCAAGTCGCGAGAGCACGGCCGCCTGATAGCCGCTGCCGGTGCCGACTTCCAACACCCGTTCGGTGCCGCGCAGTGCGAGGGCCGCGGTCATCATGGCCACGATCAACGGTTGGCTGATCGTCTGGTCGCACTCGATCGGCAGCGCCCCATCGTCGTAAGCTCGCGCGCGAATTTCCTCGGGTACGAACTCGGCCCGCGACACTTCGCGCATCGCGGCGAGCACCCGGGGGTCGGAGATACCGCGACCGGCCAGTTGGTCGGCGACCATTGCCTCGCGGAGCTTTCGATCGGCGTCGTTGTCGAACATCTCGCGTTTCTTGCCTTCTTCGCGGCGGGGCAAACGCATTCGCCCGTCCCTGAAGTGCCCGTTCCCGAAGTGCCCGTTCCCGAAGCAGGGAGTCGGCGAGCTACGCGTTCGCCGAGCGACCGCATCCGAGAGGATTGCGACGGAGCCTTACGACCCGACCGCATCGACGGCCGTCTCGTGCTGTGCCGAGTCGGTTTCGGCGTCGCTGCGCCAGTCTACCAGATGCAGCTCGACGCTGCGGCGACCGCGAAAGGTATTGATGACCGGACGAAAGGCGATCGAGAGCGTGCCGTCGACGGCCGCCAGGTCGGACTCCCACTCGCCGCCACCAAAGGCAACACATCGCAGATGGACGCCTTCCTGCGTGAGGGCCAGGGCCAGATGCCGTCCGCTGGAGCCGAGCTGCTTCGGCGGTTCGCGCAGCCGTACGCCGCTGGTGCAGAGCAGGGGCCGGCGATTGCCTTCGCCAAAGGGGGCCAGACGTTCGATCTGCGTGACGGTCTTCAGCGTGAGTGCCGCCAGAGGACATTCGCCGTCCAGATCGATTTGGGCCGCCAGTTGCGCCGCGGAAAGTTGTTCGGCCGCGTGGCGGCAAAAGGCCTCGCGAAAGGCGTCGATCTTCGTCGGCTCGACCTGGAAACCGGCCGCGGCGGCGTGCCCGCCGTGCGAGATGAGGTGTTCGTCGCAGGCCGACAGGGCCGCGTGCAGATCGAAGCCGGGAATGCTTCGCCCGCTGGCGACGCCCGGCTTCACGTCGAGCTCGTCGAGCGCGACGAGCAGCACGGGGCGATGGTACTTGTCGCTGAGCCGACCGGCCACGATGCCGATCACGCCGACGTGCCAACCCCGACCGGCCAACACCAACGGCGCGTCGCCGTCGCGTGCGAGGTGTTCCTTGGCCTGCTTGTTGGCGGCCAGATAGACGCTTCGCTGCAGCGTGTCGCGTTTTGCGTTTAGATCATCAAGAAAGGTGGCCAGATCGTGTGCCCGTTCCTCGTCTTCGGTCAACAACAGCTCGACGGCCAAGGCGGCCTGACCCAGGCGACCGGCGGCATTCAGCCGCGGTGCCAGGCTAAAGGCAATGTCCTCGCTCGACAGACTCGGCTTCTCGTCCAACTTGGCCTGACCGAGCAGCTGTCGCACGCCGACCGTTGGATGATCGGCCAGTCGCAGCAAGCCGTGATGGACCAGCACGCGGTTCTCGTCGACCAGCGGCACCACGTCGGCCACGGTGCCGATGGCGGCCAGGCCGACCGCCTGCAGCAGAAAGCCACGCATCGCGGAACTCACCTGTTTGGCTCCGCTGGCCCGCTGACACAGCGCCCAGGCGAGCTTGAAGGCCACGCCCGCTCCCGACAGACCGGCGAAGGGATAGTCGTCCTCGGGCAGGCCCGGATGGACAATCGCCGCGGCCTGCGGACGCTCGGCGGCCGGCTGATGGTGATCGGTGATGATCAGTTCCAGCCCCAGCCGAGCCGCCTCGTGCGACTCGGCGACGCTGGCGATGCCGCAGTCGACGGACACGATCAGCTTCGTGTCGCGCAGTGCGAGGGCGGCGAGCGCCTCGTTGTTCAGTCCGTACCCTTCGTCGAGCCGATTGGGCACGTAGTAGTCGACGTTGGCTCCCAGCAGGGTAAGGCAGCGCACCAGGATCGCCGTGCCGGTCATGCCATCGGCGTCGTAGTCGCCGTAGATGACGATTCGCTCGCGACTCTCGATGGCTGCGGTGATTCGTTCGACGGCCGCTTCGATGCCGGGCAACTGGCCCGGATCGCGCAGGGCAGTCAGACGCGGATCGAGGAAGTCGCCGACCTGTTGCGGGTCGTCGATGCCGCGGGCGACAAGCAACTGGGCGACGATGGCCGGCAGCTCGGCCAGACGCATCAGGCCCTCGATGCGGTCGCGGTCGTGCGAGGCAATGGACCAACGTTTTGCCATCGTGCGCGGCCGCCTCGTGCCATCCTGTCGAGAGAGTTCTTCCTGAATCGAATTCGTGCGGCCCGCGGGCCGAGCTCCGCAGCGGCAAACGTGCTGGCCGCTGCCGCCGGGCCGTTCGAGCGCCGACGTCTACTTCTTCTTTTCGACGTGCAGCGTGTGCTTACGCAGTCGTGGGCAATACTTCTGCAGCTTCAGCTTTTCGCCGCCCGACTTTCGCCGCAGGGTGTAGTTGTAGTCGCCCGTTTCTTCGCAAACGAGGAATACCGATTCCGACTTCTTTTTCTTCTTGCCTTTGGCCATGTTCAAGATTTCCTGGCGGCGAGCGGCTGCCCGCAGGTCGCACCGCTGGCGAGATGGGCTCGGTTGTCAAACGAGCCATTGTAGCGGTGTCCGCGGCTGCGATGCCAGACACTTCCCGACTCGTGCGATAGCCCGACCGCGGGATACGTTCTCAGGTCGCTGGGGCGATTTGCCCCCTGTTTTGCGACGACTTGGCCACGAGTGGACGGAACAAGTGAGGGAATAAATCGGCCACCGAGCCTCGAAACACCTTTTGGGCGGAGCTGTAACCTGGCCGCTCGCCTCGCGGCCGAGGTCGCTGCGAAGACCTCGAAATTTGGCCGCCTTGGCGACATTTCGAGCGTACGACAGCCCACATCCACGCGGGCAGATGTCATTGATCGTCGACGTATCGACAGGTAATTTATAGGTTTGCCGTGCGGCGAGCCGCGCAGGCACTTCCCCGGTAAAATAGAACGGTACGATAGAACGGCGGCCAGGACCTGGGAACGGAGACAATGAGATTGGAACGGAGACGATGAGAACCGAGACGAACTGACCCCCACGTAGCGTGTCGGCAAGGACATGCCTGGGGTGTGGTTGGGGTGGCAATCAAGCCAGGAGACGTAAGGACGATGGCGAAGAAGCTCTCCGAGAGTGGTGGTGCAAAGTCGGCCAACGTGGCCCGGGATCCGTCGGCTGCGCGAAAGCCGTCGAAGAAGGACCAGGCCATGCAGGCCAAGGCCCGCCAGGCCGCCGAGGCGGAGGCCGAAGACGACGAGGACGAAGAGGACTTCGACGACGAGCCGACGATGCTCCAGGAATGGATCAAGCAAAGTCCGAGCATGATCGTCAGCATGGTCGTCCATCTGGTGCTGTTCCTCATCATTCTCATTTGGCCCATCTCTCAGGCGCTCCAGGACAACTCGGACGAAGTCGTTTCGTTTCCGGTCGAGGAGATGGTGATCTCCGAGGAGATCGTCGAGGATCCGCCCCCGCCCGAGGAGCAAGTTGTCGCCGAGGTAGCGAACGAGATCCTCGAACCGGTGCCCGAAACTTCCGAAGCGGTCGAGACGGATGCCAACGATCCGGAAGCGGCCGCCCCGGTATTCGACGTCGTTGAAACCTCCGAGTTCGCCAGCCCCGTCAAGCCGGGCAAGAGCAAGCTGGCCGCTGGCTCCGGTCTAACCGGACTAGGTAGCCGAACGGGAGCCAAGCGAGGACGCGGCTTGCGTCGTGGTGGTGGAACTCCCGGCAGCGAGAACGCCGTGGGCGCCGGGCTCACCTGGCTGGCCAATCACCAAAACAGCAACGGCAGCTGGAGCTTCAATCACACCCCGGGCGACAAGTGCAGCGGCTTTCCGAATCCGGGCAACAAGACCTCGAAGATGGGGGCGACCGGTCTGGCTCTGTTGGCCTTCCTGGGTGCCGGACACACGCATCAGGCGACCGGCAAGTTCAAGGGGGTCGTGACCAAGGGCGTCGCCTACCTGATGAAGAACATGGATCCGCGCTCGGGCCGCCTTTACGAAGCTAATGGCGAGAACCACACGCACATGTATTGCCACGGCATTGCCGCCTGTGCGATGGCCGAAGCGTACGGGATGACTCGCGACAAGAAGCTCCGCGCGCCGGCCCAGTTGGCGCTGAACTACATCGTCAACGCCCAGGCCGCCGACGGGGGCTGGCGCTATGCTCCTAAGGATCCTGGCGACACCTCGGCAGTCGGTTGGCAGATCATGGCCTTCAAGAGTGGCAAGATGTCGTATCTCACCGTGCCGGAGCACGTCTATCCGAACGCCATGCAGTTCCTCGACAGCGTGCAGCACGCCGACGGAGCGCAGTATCGTTACATGCCCAAGGGCGGTCACGAGTCGGAAGCCACGACCGCCATCGGATTGCTCTGCCGCAACTACATGGGTTGGGAGAAGGATCATCCGGGCCTGAAGGGCGGCGTGTCTTTTCTCGGCGGCCGGGGGCCCGACTCGGACAACATGTACTACAACTACTACGCCACCATGGTGATGTTCCAGAATGACGGTCCTCGCGGGGCCGCCTGGAAGGGCTGGAACGACGTGATGCGCGAACAGTTGATCCGGACTCAGGAACGCAAGGGCGGCATCCACCGCGTCGGCAGTTGGTTCTTCTCGGGCGACAATGGGCACGGCGAAGGTGAAGCGGGCGGTCGCCTCTATCACACCGCCTTGGCCACGATGACCCTGCAGGTCTATTACCGCTACGACCAGGTCTACAAGAAGTAGCAACTGGTAAGTGGAAGCTGGCAAGTAGAAACGGGCGCGATCTCATCGCTGTGTGAGGGTCGGGCGTCGCCGCAATCTCTCGGCGAAGGTCCGGTGTGGGCGGCCAACTATACTGGAAAGGGTCGCCGTCGGCGCGCGGTTCCCCTCTTCTCCGGTCGGCCGCTTGGCAGGTCGAACGGGCCGGCGGCAGGGCTCTTCTCGTGTGGCCGTGTCCCGTCATGTCGTCTCCTCCCGGTCTTTGCATCGCGCATGAAGATACGCGTAGCGCGGCGGTCCATTTGGCCGAAGCCGAGGCGGTGCGCCAGCGCCGCTATCGACACGAATTGGGGAGCTGGCTGCTCAGCTGTCTCCTGCACGCGGCCGCCTTCGTCGTGCTGGCCTGCCTGCTGATGCCCATCGAAGACGTCACGCGGCCGCCGGCCATCGTGGTCATCGAGCCGCAGGAGTCGCCGCTCACGGCTGACGAACTCATCGCCGATTCGCCCGAGCTGTCGTTGCCCGTCGCGGAACCGAGCGAAGCGGCGGCGGATGCTCCGGTGCCGCTGGTCGACGCCTCGGTCGATGCCGCCGGGGGTCCCATCTCGCCCACCGCCGTTGCTCGGGCGATGGCCCGACCCCACGGACAACCGGCGGCCAGTCGCGACCGACCGCTGCTGATTACCCCCGGTGACGAGTCGGCTGCGGCCGAAGTCTTGCAGCCCGTGCAGCGGCACCATGGAGGCGGCTGGCAGGGCCGGGTTGGTAACCGCAAGGGTGAGCTGCTGGCGAGTCGCGGTGGAAACGAGGCCAGCGAAAACGCGGTGCTCCGTGGGCTCCGCTGGCTAGCGGCCCACCAGCACCGCGACGGCAGTTGGCGATTCAACCATCAACATGGCGTCTGCCAGGGACAGTGTCGCCACCCGGGCAACTTCGAGTCGACCACCGCGTCGACCGCCCTTGCGCTGTTGGCATTTCTCGGCGCCGGGCATACCCAGCTCGAAGGCGAATTCGCCGATCCGGTCTATCGGGGGCTCTACTACTTGCACCGCAAGATGATCCTTCGCGAGGGTCGCGGTGACCTGCAGGACGGCAGCATGTACGGCCAAGGCCTGGCAGCCATTGCCCTCTCGGAAGCCTACGCCCTGACCGGCGACGAAACGCTGAGGGTGCTGGCCCAAGGCAGCGTCAATTTCATCGAGCGGGCTCAGCACGCCGGCGGAGGTTGGCGTTATCTGCCCGGTCAGCCGGGCGATGTGACCGTGACCGGTTGGCAGTGGATGGCGCTGAAGAGCGGGCAGATGGCTGCGTTGCGCGTCGATCGTGGCCGCTTCTATGCCGCCTCGCGATTTCTCGATTCGGTGGCCAGCCACCGCGAATCGCGTTACGGCTATCAAACCCGCGAGCCGCGACCGACGACCAGCGCGGTCGCGCTTCTCCTGCGGATGTACGAAGGCTGGCGGCGCGACGACCCGCGACTGGTGCGCGGGGTCGAGTACCTTGCCCGGCGCGGCCCCTCGCCGAAGGATATCTACTACAACTACTACGCCACCCAGGTGCTCAGCCACTACGGCGGCCCACTTTGGGAGCGCTGGAATCCGCGGATGCGCGACCAGTTGATCGATACCCAGGCGACGGGGCGTCACGAAGCAGGTAGTTGGTACTTCGACCACGAGCACAGCGAAGTCGGCGGGCGACTCTACAACACGGCGCTAGCGATCATGACCCTCGAGGTCTACTATCGCTACCTGCCGCTCTACACGCCCGAGGTGGCTCGGCAATAGCAGCCACGGCTTGCAAACCCTGTCGTGGCGACCAGCGCACGCGGCGAGACGACGAGACAACCGATTCGCGTCTATTGCTTTTGGACGGAGTAGTCCGAGAACATGACGTTCTGGAAGATCGTCTTCTCGTTCATCTCGTTGGCCAGGCCGATCAATTGGGACCGCAGCGCGAGCATACTCGGATCGGTCAATTCGCTGGCCTCGGTCTGGGTCAACAGCGTGATCACGCGATCGCGAAAGCGGTTGATCTTGGTTTCCTGGAAGTCCGCGAACGCCCGTCGATCGTCTCTCGAGATCACCCCGGAGAGCCGGAATCGAACCCGCAGGACCTCGTCGATTTCCTTGCGGACGATGCTGGCGTTGAAGTAGCCGAGGTCGACTTCCACGTCGTAATCGCCCGTCACGTGGCGATCGGTGAGGTAGTTCAGCCGCGCCTCGAATTCGCTGAAGGGTGCCGGCTCAGGCCGCGTCAGCGCATAGCTTTGGATCGCCACGGTGGGAACCGCGATCAGCAGGAACAGCAGCACGTAGCGGACAAGACGCTTGATCATCCGGTCGGGCTCTCGGTAGCTTCGCTCGTTTCGTGCTCTCGTGGACGGCCCCGGCGAGCCGCTGTCGCCGGACATCTCGACGCACTACAAATATAGGTTGCAAACCGGACCCGTAGGGGTCGGGTGGCGAGCCGCGACGGAGCTCCCTACAGGCCTCAGCGCGGTTGTCATAACTAATTTATGGATATGACTTTATGGAAGTCGCCGCGACCCTCGATTTGAAGCAGTCCGAGGTCGTGCGGGCGGTGGCGGGCCGCCGCGCGGAGTACGCCCCCTGGCGTTCGCCGCTGGCCACCAGTTCGGCCCCCGCAGACGTCGCCCGCGGTCTGGCGGAGGCGGTTGGCATCGAACTCTTCTATCTGGCCGACCTGGATGCGATTGCCGGGGCGGAACCGAGCTGGTCGCTCTACGAGGCATTGCTCCGCGACGGCCGGCGACTCTGGATCGATGCCGGAATCGGCGATGCGCGCCGGGCCCGCCGGATGCGCGAATTTGCCGAGGGCCACGCGGGCGCGGTCGAAATCATCGTGGCCCTGGAGACGGTCGGCCAACGGTCGCGACTCGCGGAGGTGGCGGGCGAACTTGACGGCGTGTCCGCGATCTTCAGCCTCGACCTGAAGGACAGCCGGCCGCTGGGCGGAACCGGACCGTGGCGTGACGCGGAACCGTTGTCGATTGCCCAGGCCGCCGTCGCTGCGGGGTTTCGACGCTTGATCGTCTTGGACCTGGCCGCCGTCGGGCGGGGGCAGGGCTGCGCGACGCTCGACTTGTGTCGACGGTTGCGCGAGCGTTACCCCCACCTTGAGCTGGCCAGCGGCGGCGGCGTACGCGATCGCGAGGATCTCCAGAGCCTGGCCGCGGCCGGTTGTGACGTGGCCCTGGTGGCGACGGCCTTGCACGACGGGCGCCTGACGCGCGACGATCTGACGCGGCCGATTTCGGCAGGGCCACGCGGCGTGTAGCGTCGCCTATTCCCAGACCGGATCGCGCTTCTCGAGAAACGCAGCCAGGCCTTCGGCGGCCGCCTCCGTCGAACGCGCCGTACTGCTGACCGCGGCCCCGGCCGCCAACTGGGTATCCAGCTCCGCGCCGATCGTCTCGTTGAGCATGCGTTTGGTGAGCGAAAGCGCCTCGGGCGCACTCTGGGCGATCTCCCCGGCCAGCTCATGGGCACGGGCCCAGATCGTGTCCGAGTCGGTTAGCTCGTGAAACAGGCCGTACGACTGGGCCACTTCCGCCTCGATCAGTCGTGTCGTGAGCAGCAGATACGCGGCCCGCGAACCGCCGACACGAAACGCCAGCAGCGGCGAGACGATGCCCGCCACCAAACCGCGCTTCGGCTCGGGAAGTCCGAACTTGGACTGCCGCGACGCGAGCACGATGTCGCTGGCCAGAACCAGCCCCGCTCCGCCCGCCACCGCGGGGCCGTCGACCGCCGCGATGATCGGCTTGGGGAAACGAACCATCGTCTCGAGCACCTCGCGATAGAGCCGGGCGTCCTGATCCCACAACTCGTACGAGTTGGGCTCCTCGGCCGTGCGGAGCATTTCCCCCAGGTCCATACCCGCACAAAACGCCGAGCCGGCCCCGGTCAGCACGATCGCCCGCACGCTCTTCTGCAGATGCAAATCGGCGAAGGCCTGTCGCAATTCGGAGAGCAGCTGCCGGGTGAGCGCGTTTCGTTTGTCGGGGCGATTCAAGGTGATCGTCCCGGTGTGGTCGTGAACGTGAAGTTTAACGACAGGTTCGGACACGTTGGGGTATCGGTTTTTTGTCAGGCGGTTCTTTACGGGCGGCGATGGTGCCCCGCTAAGTCTGCGAGTTGCCGACCAATGTCGCCAGATCGTCCGGTGCGGGCAGCGTCAGCTCGAGGATCGCCGTCCCGAGCAGTTTACCCTGGGTGTCGATGCGAAGCGACTGGCTGGCTCCGCCGCCGAGACCGTTCTCCAGCAGGAAGTTGAACGCCCACAGCTTCGGCAACTCGTAACGCACGACGTTCGTCGCGCCCAGCGAGACAAAGTAGTCGGCCACCCGCTCGGCCGTGAGCTCTCGGGCCAGGTAGTCGTAGGCCGCGGAACTGCGGGCGACCACGCCGATGTTGGCATGATTTCCCTTGTCGCCGCTGCGGGCCGTGGCCAGGCGACGGAGCGTGATCGAGTTCTCGGCGGCAGGCAAGTCGAGGTTTCCTTCTGTGCTTTCTGTGGGGATCGACTTCAGGTGGTCCAGTCGGCGGCCGGCCTCACATCGACGCGCGGCTCGACGGCGCTCTTCGGCACCAGTGTCGGCCAGTAGGCGAACACCGGCCGCACCTGGGGACGCCCCTGAGCATAGCCGGCAATGCCCGCGGGGCCGCCCGTGATCAGCGGAGCCAGCTCTTTGGCAAATCGCTCGACGGCGGCGCGACGAGGATCGCGGACCGCAAGCCGCAGCACGACTTCGCGAATGTCCTGCCGCGCGTCGTCCGCTTCGCCGTGCAAACCCGGAACCCCGTCGCCCGTGCCGAGCAGCTCGCGATGCGTCGCCGCGAACTGGACGCCGGCATGGGCGAGCCGCGCGAAGACAATGTCGGCCGCCGCGGCGGCCTTGTCCACGCAGTCGCGACCATAGACGACCAGCTGCCCGGCCGCCGTGTAGCCGTCGGCATAGGCCAGCGAGACCTTGTAGTCGTCCGGGGCGGCTTGTCCGCGGGCGCCGGTGAGCTGAACGCGATCGTCGCCCACCTCGGCGAGTTCGACGGTGGTGAAATCGACCACCACGTCGGGCGTCGCGTAACACGTAGGGTCCCCAATCTCGTAGACGAGTTGCTCGCTGACCGTGCGACGATTGACCACGCCGCCGCTGCCCGCGGGCTTGGTAATCACGCAGGAACCATCGCGCTTGATCTCCGCGATCGGATAGCCCGGGTCGGTCAGGTCGCACGATCCCCATTCGGTCGCATAGCCGCCGGTGGCCTGGGCACCGCATTCGATGACGTGCCCCGCCACACTTCCCGCGGCCAACGTGTTCCAGTCGTCCCACGACCAACCGTATTCATGCGCGGCCGGACCCAGGCACAAGGCGGCGTCGGCCACTCTGCCGGTCAGCACCACCCGGGCATCGGCCGCCAGGGCCTCGACGATCGGGGCCGCACCCAGATAGGCATTCGCGCTGACGATGGGGGCCTCCAGCTTCGCGATCGGCTCGTCCGTATCGAGATTCGTCAGCGGACAGCCGGCGGCCTTCAGTTCGTCGATCCGCTCGGCCAGATCGTCGCCGGTGACGACCCCGATCGGCACGTGGCCGAGCTTGGCCTCGACCAGCACTTGGCCCACCGCCGCGGCGGCCGCGGGGGGATTCAGCCCGCCGCCATTGGTGACCAGATGAAGCTCTTCCTGCGCAGCGAGGGCGGGCGTCAGACTCCGCGCGACGTTGATCAGATCGCCGGCGAAGCCGAGTTGCGGGTTCTTTTGCCGCTGTCGGGCCATGATCGACAGCGTCAACTCGGCCAGATACTCGAGCGTGAGATAGTCGACCTCGGCCGCCTCGACCAGTCGCCGTGGCGCGTCGATGTTGTCGCCCAGGAAGCCAGCGGCGTTAGCGATGCGAAGCGTCACGGCCATGCGCGGCGACGCAGCGCCGCGATCCGAGGAAAACTACACCTGAAATACGCCGACGCGAAACGGCTCGATTTCGACGTGCCGCGTGGCGACCTCCAACGCGAGCGTGAGCGTGTCGCGGGTCTCGGCGGGATCGATAATCGCGTCGACCCAACCTCGCGAGGCCCCGTGGCGGACGTCGGTTTGCCGGTCGTAATCGCCCTTCACCTTGTCCCGCAGGGTGGCCAATTCTTCGGCGTCGACGTCGTGGCCCTGTCGTTGAAGACTTTTCACGGTGATGTCCAGCAGCGTCGAGGTCGCTTGATCGGAACCCATCACCGCACACCGCGCCGTCGGCCAGGCAAAGATGAACCGCGGGTCGTAGGCCTTGCCGCAGAGGGCATAGTTGCCCGCGCCGAACGAGCCGCCCACGATCACGGTGATCTTCGGCACGCGACTGTTGCTGATCGAGTTGACCATCTTGGCGCCGGCCCGAATGATGCCGTCGTGCTCGCTGTCGCGACCGACCATAAACCCGTTGACGTCCTGGAAGAAGAGGATCGGCAGCCAGTCCTGGTTGCAATTCATGATGAAGCGGGCCGCCTTTTCGGCGCTCTCCACATAGAGCACGCCGCCGAATTGGATCGGCCCATCGGCCGGCTTTACCGCGTGGTGCTGATTGGCCACGATGCCGACCGGAAAGCCGTTGACGCGGGCCGTTCCGCAGACCACGGTTTGTCCATACTCGGGGCGATACTCGTCGAACGTGTCGGCGTCGACGATGCAATCGAGCACCTCGCGGACTTCGTAGTCCTGTCGCCGGTCGGGACTGACGAGGTCGTACAGATCGGTGCCGGGCCGCTTGGGCGAACTGGCCGCACCCCGCGAAAACGGTGGCGGCGGATTCGGGTCGTCGGGTCCGATCAGCGCGGTCAGGCGGCGCAGCCGCTCGATACAGGCTTCGTCGTTGGGCTCGCGGAAGTCGATCGTTCCACTGATCGAGGCGTGCATTTCGGCCCCGCCCAGGTCCTCGTGCGAGACCTCCTGTCCGATGGCACTCTTCACGAGCGCAGGGCCGGCCAGGTAGAGGCCGGAGCCTTCGGTCATCAGCAGCTTGTCGCAGAGCACCGGCAAATAGCCGCCGCCGGCGACGCAGTTACCCATGATCGCGGCCATTTGGTTGACCCCGGCGGCCGAGAGGACCGAGTTGTTGCGGAAGATCCGCCCGAAGTCGTCCTCGTCGGGAAACACGTCTTCCTGCAGGGGCAGGAACACGCCGGCCGAATCGACCAGGTAGATGACCGGCAGGCGGTTGGTCAAGGCAATCCGCTGGGCGCGCAGCACCTTCTTGGTCGTGGCGGGGAAGAACGCGCCGGCCTTCACGGTGGCGTCGTTGGCCACGATCAGGTGGCGGCGGCCGGCCACGGTGCCGATCACGGCCACCACACCGGCGCCGGGGGCCCCGCCGTATTCGCCATACATCTGCCAGGCCGACCAGAGGCCAAGCTCGAGCCGCGGCGTGTCGGGATCGACGAGTCGCTCGATTCGCTCGCGGGCGGTGAGGCGACCCTTGGCGTGCTGCCGCTCGATCGACTTGGGGCCGCCTCCCAGGGCGATCTGCTCTTCTTGCTGCCGAAAGTCGGCGGCCAATTCGCTCAAGGATGGCGTGGATGAACTCATGCGCTTGGGTTGCCGTGGCGGGACGGATCGCAGCGGGTCAGGTTTCGGCAAGACAACCACCCGCTCGCCGACGTTGCCAAAACACAACGATCGCCGCCGGCGACGGGGCTCGACTCGGCCCCTGCCGAATCGGCGTAAGTGATTTATCAGTTATCGGTTGCGCTAATGCAAGGGGCCGGCTCGGTGAGCCTTGGCACTCGATCTGCTGATTCTGGCCACACGCCCCACAAGCCACTCGCGCCGCCACGTTGAGCCGTGCCGCGCCGCACCCCGGAGGAGTTCAGCCTTGGCCAAACGAACCACCACGAAAGTCGTCAACGGAGCAAACGGAACCCACGGCAAGGGAGCGTCGTCGGCCAAGACCGCCGCAGCGGCCAGCGACCACGACGAGCTGGAACTGAAGAACGGCAACACGGATGCAGACGCCGACTTCGAAGAAGAGGCCGAAGAGGAAGAGGTCGACGTCTACGAGTATCGCAAAGCCCAGGTCGGCGGCGCCGTGATCTCGACCGAGGATCCGGTACGGATGTACCTGATGCAGATGGGCGAAATCTCGATGCTCAACCGCGAAGAAGAGATCGCTGCCGCCGTGGAGATCGAGCGCTGCGATCGCGGCTATCGCGACTCGATGCTGGCCTCCGACTTCATGCTTCACGGGGCAATTCGCCTGCTCGAGAAAGTGCGCGACGGCGAACTGCGGATCGACCGCACGATCGAGGTTTCGGTGACCAACATCGCGGGCAAGAAGAGTATCATGAAGCGGATCGATCCCAACGTGACGACCGCCCTGGCGCTGCTTCGCCAGAACCGCGCGGACTTCGCCGTGGCGATCAGCCGCACCAAATCGCGCCAGCGTCGCCTGACCGCCTGGCGGAACATCGTCCGCCGCCGGATGAAGGTCGTACGCCTGGTTGAAGAGCTCGATCTGCGGATCAGCAAACTGCTGCCCATCCACGAGAAGCTCCGCGAGATCAACGACCGTATGCAGGCGATTTCGGCGCAGCTGATCGAGATCGATCGCCAGCGAAATGCCGCCATCCTGGGAACCAGCGAAGACGAATTGCGGGCCGAGCTCCGCTACCTGATGAGAATCACGCTCGAATCGCCGACCACACTCCGCCGCAGCGTCAAACGGACGCTCCGCTGGCAAGGCGAATTCGACGCGGCCAAGCGGGTCCTTTCCGCCGGCAACCTGCGACTGGTGGTCTCGATCGCCAAGAAGTATCGCAACCGCGGCCTCAGTTTTCTCGACCTGATTCAGGAAGGCAACACCGGCCTGATGCGAGCGGTCGAAAAGTTTGAACACGCCCGCGGCTACAAGTTCTCGACCTATGCCACCTGGTGGATTCGCCAGGCGATTACGCGGGCCATTGCCGACCAGAGCCGCACGATTCGCGTGCCGGTGCACATGATCGACGCGATGAGCAAGGTGCGCAACATGACCCGCGAGCTGGTTCAAGAGCTTGGTCGCGAGCCGACCGTGGAAGAGATGTCGAAGGCGACCGGCCTGTCGCTCGACGATACGCGTTGCATCGTGAAGATGGTGCGGCAGCCACTCTCGCTCGACCAACCGGTGGGCGATCACGAAGAAAGCTACTTCGGCGAGTTCCTGGAAGATCATCGCGACGAGGATCCGCTGGTCGACGTGACCCAGCAGACGCTTCGCAGTCGGATCGAAGATTGTCTAGCGACGCTCAGTCACCGCGAGCGAGAGATCTTGCGTCTTCGCTACGGTTTGGCCGACGGCTACAGTTACACGCTCGAGGAAGTGGGCCAGATCTTTTCGGTTACCCGCGAACGCGTGCGACAGATCGAGGCCAAGGCGGTCCGCAAACTCCAGCAGCCCGCCCCCACGCGATCGCTAGCAAGCTTCATTGACGGCCTGGAATTGCCGGCGGTCGACCCGACGCCCGGCAGCCCTGCCTAGGCGACGCGAGGCGACTTCCCCACGCGGCGGACGCCCCGGACGCGGGCCGATCAGGCGGCGGGCTCGTCGTTGTCCCCTCTCGGACGGCGGGCTAAAATACGGCTTCCGTCCGCTTGCCCTCCGCGCGCATCGACGATCCTGGGGTCTTCACTGGGGGGCTTCACTGGGGGTCGACGCGCCATCCCGCTCGCCTCCTCCGCCACCGCTCGACATGCTTCGCGTCTCGCTCCTTGCCAGCAGTCTGCTGCACGCCGCGCTGATCGGCGGTCTGTACGTTTGGCGGCCGCTGGTCAACTCGCCCGAGATTCGCTATGCGGTGGCCCTGGGCGAACCGGTTTCGATCACGTTGCCGCCCCCGACGCCGGCCGAGCGCGATGTGGAAGAGCTCGAACCACCGGAGGAAACGACCGACGTCAAGATGTCGGCCGACGAGATGCCGGAGATGCCCGCCCGTCCGCCAGCGGTTACCGTTTCGCTGCCCGAGGAGAAACCGGTTGCCGAACCGCCACCGGTCGAGTTGGCGGCAATCGAACTGGAGCCGGTCGCGGAATTGCCGGATCTGGAAGCGGCGCCCGAACCTTCGCCGGAGGACTTTGCCGATCTGCCCAATGTGTCTCCGCCCGCCACGCCGACGAACACGCCGCCGCAACAAGCAAACGCGGTCGGCGCTCGCGTCGATCAGCTTCCGCAGAAGTTGCCGAACAATCCTCCACCCCTGTATCCCGCCGACGCGCTGCGCGGCCGTTGGGAAGGTCGCGTGATGATTCGCGTCACGGTCACGACCGATGGCACGGTCCGCAATGCCAGCATCTATCGCTCGTCCGGCTGGCGGAGTCTCGACGCGGCCGCGCTGGGCGCGGTGACGAACTGGCGCTTCTCGCCCGCCCGTCGCGCCGGCCAGGCGGTCAACCACGAGGTCGTCGTGCCGGTGCGGTTCTTCTTCGGGCAAGGCTAGACGTCTCTTGTCGACGCCTCTCGGCGACGTCCCTTGTCGAAGTCTCTCTTCGACGGCGCGAACGCGAGACCGAGTTGAGCAGCGCGCTAGCTACCACGCGGGCGGCTGGCCGCCACGCTGGCGGCAACCGCCCGCAGTGACAGCGTGCCGACGGGCTGCCAGCGCCGCTGGGTTTGTGCTATCGCTTTGCCGATTTCGGGTTTACGTTCCGCCGTCGGCGCGCCGAAGAAGCTATGTGGGGGGGCCGCATGATCGGCATGGTCCTCAAGCTTTACGCAATGCCGAAACTCCGAGACGCGCGGATCCGTTGATCATGCTTCGATTGTACGTGCTTTTGGCGCTGCCGCTGGCGGTCTGCCTGGCGCTCGCTCTGCCCGCGTTCGCCTCTGCGCAGGACGACGACTCGTCGGACGATTTGCCCTCGTCCGACCTGCCCTCGTCCGATTTGCCCGTGCTGCCCGACACCGAAGTCGAGGCCGATCCCGACACGACCGACGGCGGCGGCCAGGATTTCTTCGACGAGACGGGCCCCTCGAACATCGTGACCGACGGATCGGTCTTCGATAGCGGACCGGTCGACGGCTATCGGGCCGAGTCGTCGACTTCCGGCTCGATCATCGATCTGCCCGACGCCGATCTGCCGGCGACCGTGAACGTCATTCCTCGCGATGTACTGGACGACCAGATCTCGCTCGACCTGACGGACGTGATTCGCAACGCCGGCGGCACGACTCCGGCCGGCGACATCTTGTTTCCCGACCGCATCTTTCTCCGCGGCCTGGAAGTCGGCTCGCGAAACTTTCGCAAAGACGGCTTTCTCGATCCCACGTTCGTGCCCCGCGACTTTCAGAACGTCGAGCGGGTCGAGATCCTCAAGGGTCCCGCCTCGGTGCTCTATGGCTCGGGTGACCCGGCGGGCATCGTCAACGTGATTACCAAGAGCCCTGTGCTCGACCGCTTCGCCGATTTCGGCTTCACGTTTGGTTCCTTCGAGCAGTCCCGTTTCGTGCTCGATGCCAATGGCTACACGCGGTCGGGCAACGTGCTCTATCGTCTCAATGCGGCCCAGGAAGACAGAAACAGCTTTGTCGACTTCGAAGGGCTTACCCGAACGCAAATCTCGCCGGCGGTCACCTGGCTGCTGGACGACGATACCTCGCTGACCTGGAAGGGCGAGTGGCACCGGCACAACACGCTCGGCTTTCAGGGCACGCCCGCGGTCAGCGGCGACCCGTTGTTCCTGCCGCCGAGCACGTACCTGGGCGAGCCGGCCAATGACTTCTTCATGGCCGAAGAATTTCGTCAGTCGTTGGTGCTGCGTCGGCAAATCAACGACGACTGGTGGTACCGCATCGGCGGCTACTCGCTGTTCTACGACTTTCCCAATTCGACGACGGCGGCCGCGGTGCTCACGCCGGCGGTGCTGCCGCCGACGTTCTTCGAGCGTACCCAGAACGACGGCCTCCTCTCCGAAGAGGAGTCGCACTCGATGATCGCCAACCTGGCGGGCGAGTTCTGCCTGGGCGGGTTTCTGCACAAGGCATTGTTCGGTGTCGAGTACACCTATTTCGACTCGGCGACGTCCTTCGCCAGCAACGGCTTGTTCGTGCCCATCGATGGCGCCGCGCCGGTCTACACCGATCCGCCGGGTGTGCCTCTGTTCTCGGCCGACTTTCCGGTCTTCCGCCAGGAGGCCTTTGGCGGCTACCTGCAGGACATCGTCGAGTTGACGCCGACCTTGCAACTGATGGGTGGGGTCCGCTTCGATACGCTCGACTTCCAGTTCGAGCGCGACGTCGGCTTCGGTCCGGTTGAAACCGACGAGACGTTCGACAACGTGGCCCCGCGGGGCGGCATCGTCTATCAGCCCTTCGCCGACGAGTCGCTGGCGTTCTACTATTCCTACGCGCGGTCGTTCGTGCCGCCCAGCGGAGGTGTGTTCCTCAATAGCGACATCTTGCCGATCGTCGGCGAGACTCACGAGTCGGGCGTGAAGGCCGAGCTGATCGACGGGCTCTCGCTCACGGCGGCCGGCTTCTTCGCGCGCCGCGAGAACGACGCCTTCAACCTCACTTCCATCACCCTGGTGCAGGTGGGCGAAGTCCGCAGCCAGGGCGCCGAGTTGAACCTGATCGGCGACATCACCGACGCCTGGAGCATAATTGCCAACTACACCTACACCGATGCGGTGTTGTCCGATCCCGATCCTACGTTCGACGGCAATCGTGCCCGCAATGTGCCGTACAACTCGGCCAACTTGTGGACGCGGTACGACTTCTACTGCGACTGCTGCCAGACGATGGGAGCGGCCCTGGGGCTGGTCTATCTGGGCAACCGCCCGGCCGACTTGGAGAACGATTTGTTCTTGCCGGGCTTCACGCGTTGGGACGCGGGCGTCTACTATCGCCGCGGCCAACTGGGGGCGAGCGTCTACCTGGAGAATCTGTTCGACATTCAGTACGCGGCCAGTTCGGTGAACGAGCTGCAGATCTTCCAAGGCGCGCCGTTCAACGTCCGCGCGACGTTGCAGTACTACTATTAGAGCGCGATCAGGGCGCGCCCTACGAAGCCCGGTGGACCTCGCGGAGCACGCGGGCGGTCGCCTCCGAGCGATTGAGCACGTAGAAGTGGATGCCCGGCACGCCGGCGTCCAATAACTCCTGCACCTGGCGACTGGCAAACTCGACGCCGACATCGACTTGGGCGGCGGCGTCGTCGCCACAGGCGGCCAGGGCCTCGCGAAAGTCGTCGGGCAATCGCGCCCCGCAGAGGCTCGCAATCCGCTCGATCTGCTTAAAGCTGATCACCGGCAGCAAACCCGGCACCAAGGGGGCATCGATGCCGAGCGCGTCGCACGAATCGCGAAAGCGAAAGAAGTCGGCGTTGTCGTAAAACAGTTGCGTGATCACCACGTCGCCGCCGGCGTCGACCTTCCGCTTGAGGTTCTCCAGGTCGGCTGCGGGGCTGGTCGCCTCCTGGTGCGTTTCGGGATAGCCGGCCACCGCGATCCCCAGTTCGGAGAACTCGGCGTCGATCATCTCGACCAGGTCGACCGCAAAGCGAAAGCCGCCCGCGACCGGCTTGAATTCGGTCTCTCCCTGCGGCGGATCGCCACGCAAGGCGACGATGTTCCCGATGCCTCGCGACTGGGCCTCTTGAAGATAGGTGCGCAGCTCATCGGCCGTTGCTCCCACGCAGGTCAGGTGCGACGCCACCGGCAACTGATAACGTTCGTGCACCTGGGAGATGATCGACAGCGTCTTGTCGCGGGTCGAGCCGCCCGCCCCATACGTACAGGTGATGAACGAGGGCTCGAACTCGATCAACGTGTCGACGTGTCGGAACAGGGCCGTCTCGCCCGCGTCGGTCTTGGGGGGAAAGAGTTCGAAGGAGAGCCCGAACTTGCCGGGTCCATAGGCAGCGCCGATATTCATTGCGGTGCGGAATCCTTGGGGTGGATCGGGGTGGGGTTGTTCGCCGCGTTCAAGCCGATCGTTGCCGCTCAAGTCGCCAATGGGCTCAAGTCGCCAATGGGCTCAAATCGCCAATGGGCTCAAATCGCCAATGGGCTCATATCGCCAGCGGGTCGTCGGTCAGGGTGTCTTCCAGGGCGTCGCGTTCGCCGCGGGTCAGCTCGAATACGCTTTCGATCAAGGCCACGTCGCAGGGCCGCTGCTCGACGCCCCGCCGGGCAAAGGCCCGACCCTGAATGGCCGCCATGATTCGCGGTGGGACCTCCGAGACCTGACCGAAGCTCCGTGCATAGTTTACAAAACCGGGCACGTTCCGCGTGATGTAACCGTAGAGCATACTGCAAACGCCGATAATCTTGCCCGTGAAGATCGAGGTGTTGATGGCCGTCTTCGTGTAATCGCCCACGACACAGCCCATGAACTGCATCTCCGTGGCGACGCGCTCGTGGCCGTGGTAGCTCATGCCGATCTTGCCGTAGGTGTTCTTCAGATTGCTGTTGCTGGTACCGGCCCCCAGATTGACCCAGCTGCCGAGGTAGCTGTGTCCGAGGAAGCCGAGGTGCTGCTTATTGCTGTAGGGCTCGATGATCGATTCGCTGACCTCGCCGCCCACCTTGGTCGTGTGGCCCAGGGCAACGTGGTTCTTGATGCTGGCGTGCTCGTTGACCCGTGCGCCGCGTCCCAGGTGCAGCGGACCTTTGAGATAGGCGAACGCGCCCACGTGGGCCTCCTCTTCGAGGACGATCGGGCCGGCCGAGGTGTCGGTGACGACCTGCGGTCCGAGCGTCGCCCCAGCGGCCAGGAACACTCCGTCGGCGGCTTGTTCATAGGGACCCTCGCCGATCCGCAATTCCAGGTTCTCGGCAAAGATCTCGGCGTGATGCCTGATCAGGTCATGGGGATACGTGAGCAGCGTGAGCTCGCCGCCCAAGGCCGGCAGCTCGAGCGCGGCCAGCCGGCGATTCAACTCCGCATAGCCGAGGCCCAAGAACTCGCCCGCTCGTGCCGAATCGACGAGTGCGGCGGCGAGCACCGGCCCGTGATGCAACACGCCCGGCGTGCCCGCCGCGATCAGTCGCGAAAGCTCGACAAGCGTCCAACTGGCCGGCAGCAGGCGCGCGTTGAGCAGCAACAGGGGGGCCTCGTCCAGCTCGTCGTCGGGGAAGTCGCACGCGGCGACCTGTGCCAGGTGCGGCTGGACAACGTAGGCGGTGGGCCGACCGAGCCGCGCGACCAGTTCGGCCAGGCAGAAGCTGCCGCAACGGATCGTGAACGCGGGCCGCGTCAACGTCATGGGACGCAGCAGGGCAACGCCTTTGTCTTCGAAGAGCAGGATGTTCATCGCGTCAGCTCATTCCGCGCCAAGATCGTCCGCACCAATATTCGCGCGCCAGGTTCGCGCGCCAGGCTCGCCCGCGTCGTGTCGCGCGCTCAGCCACTGCTTTTATCATCGCTCGAAATGCCGCGCTTCGCCATCATGGCCTTCTTGATTTCCGCCATGATCTCCGGCCGTTCGCGCAGCGCGACAACCACCCGACGCTGTCGATACTTCCGTCCGCTGGCCGTGTCGGCGTCCTCTTCCACCGGCAAGAGTCCCTCGGATTCCCACTCGCGGGCCATTTCCGGCGCGACCTTCAGCACGGCGGCCAGGTCTTCGATCGTCAGCAAGGGGTCGGCAGACATGCGGAATCCTCGGCGTTGTGGCGTCGCGGCTTTGCGAGAGGCTCGGCTGGGCCTCCCTTCGAATCGGTTTCAGTATCGCCCACGGATGTGGTCGGCGACCTCGTTGGTGTAGAAGTCGGCCAGGGCGCGATGCCGCGCGTCGCCCAACGGTGGCAGCTCGCTGGCGGTGCCGTTCTCGACCACCTGCGACGCACGCCGGGCGCCTGGGATGACCACGCTGACGGCCGGAAAGTCCAAAATCCACCGCATCGCCAGCTGGGCCAGGGTCATCCCCGTCGGTAGCTGCTCGCGCAGCTGCTCGACCAGTTCGACGCCTTTGGCCAGCGGCAATCCGGCGAAGGTCTCGCCGACGTTGAAGTGATCGCCGTCGCGATTGAAGTTGCGATGATCGTCTGCGGCAAAGGTCGAGTCGGCCGTGAGCTTGCCCGAGAGCAGGCCCGAGGCAAGCGGCAAACGGACGATCAGGGCCACGCCTTTTTCCTGGGCTCGTTCGAAGAGCGTCGTGATCGGCTTCTGCCGGAAGATGTTGAAGATGATCTGCAGTGAGGCGAGTCCTTCTTGCTCCAGGCAGAGCAGGGCCTCGTCCATCGTCTCGACGCTGGCACCAAAGTGGCGGATCTTGCCTTCCTGTTGCAGCGTCCGCAGCCACTCGAACATCTCGCCCTCGCGCATCCGCTCCTCGGGCAGGCAGTGGGTCTGAGTCAGGTCGAGGGCCTCGACGCCCAGGCGCCGCAGCGAAGCCTCGGTGTGCTGACGGAAGCTGGCCAGGGAGAAGTTGTCTGGCCAGCCCGGTTCGGGAAAGCGGCCCAGCTTGGTCGCCACGAAAAGCGAGTCGCCCACGTCGCCGAGGCGCCCCGTGTCCTTCAAGAAGCGACCGATCCGCTCTTCGCTGACCTCCGGGCCGTAGACGTCGGCGGTGTCGAAGAAGGTCACGCCGCTATCGACGGCGGCGGCGAGCACTTCGCGAGCAGAGGCGTCATCGACGGGGCCCCACTGCGAGCCGAGCTGCCAGGTGCCGAGCCCGATCTCCGAAACGGTTCTGCCGGTACTGCCAAAGCTGCGCTGTTTCATCGGATGCCCGAGTTGCTCGATCGCGTGGTTTCACTTGCTACAATGCCTGCCGATGCGGCGACGTGTCATCTTAACCGGTCGCCGTCCGGGTTTCGATGCCGCTTGCGCGCCGCAGTGGCGGAGGCTGTCGCTTGAACTGGCCCCTGATTTACTTGATTAGCGAATGGGTAATCCGCATCGTGGCGGTGCCCATCGTGCTGCGGCGTCGCGGGCCGTCGGCGGCCACCAGTTGGTTGCTGGTGATTTTCTTTCTGCCCTGGTTCGGCTTTGTGCTCTACGTGTTGATCGGCGAGAACCGGTTGCCACGTCGGCGCATCGATCGACAAGCCCTCGCCGCGACACGCCAGCGAATCTTGGCGAGCCTGTCGGCTCAGTCGCCGCACGTCGTTCATCCCGAACTCACGCCGGCGCAGTCCACGCTCGTCCACCTGGTCGAGCGACTCGGCGACAAGCCGATCCTGGGCGGCAACGACAGCGAGGTGTTCACGCACACCGACGAGATGGTCGAGCGGCTGATCGAGGACATCGACGCGGCCACCGATCACATCCACCTGCTGTTCTACATCATCGCCGACGATGCGACCGGCCACCGAATTACCGGGGCGCTGGCCCGGGCGGTCGAGCGGGGCGTGAAGTGTCGGGTGCTGGCCGACCACGTCGGCTCCTGGCAGTTCTTCAAGCGGCTTGCTCCGCAAATGCGCTCTCAGGGCATCGAGCTGTACGCGATGCTGCCGGTCAATCTCTTTCGCCGCACCTTGGCCCGCATGGACCTCCGTAATCATCGCAAGATCGCCGTGTTCGACGGTCGCGTCGCCTATGCCGGCTCGCAGAATCTGGTCAATGCCGACTACGGCACCAAGGACCTGGTCTGGCACGACATGATGGTGCGGTTGACCGGACCGATCGTGCTGCAGCTGCAAAGCGTCTTCGTCGAAGACTGGTTCGCGGAGACGGAGGAGTTGCTCGGCGACGATCGTTACTTTCCCGACTCCCAGGTCCAGGGCGAGGTCGTCGTGCAATCGCTGCCCAGTGGGCCGACCTTTCCCACCGGCAACTACCAACGCATGGTCGTGGCGGCCATCTACGCGGCAACCGAGCAGGTCACGATCACGTCGCCTTACCTGGTGCCGGACGCTCCTTTCTTGCAGGCCATGGAAACAGCCGTGTTGCGCGGCGTACGCGTGTCGGTGATTGTGCCGGCGCGGTGCGATCAGGTCCTGGTGGGTGCGGCGGCCCGCGGCTACTACGAAGCCTTGCTCACGGCGGGCGTGCGGCTCTACCGACACCAACACGGCCTGTTGCATGCCAAGACGATGAGCATCGACGACCAGGTCGCCCTGGTGGGCTCGGGCAATTTCGACATTCGCTCTTTCTATCTCAACTTCGAGCTCAACCTGTTGGTCTACGGCCCGGTCGTGACTCGCGCACTCCGCGAGGCCCAGGAGGGATACCTCGCCGAGTCGATCGAGTTGACGCTCGACGAGTGGCGACAGCGGCCTTGGTATAAGGACATCCTCGACAACTCGGCCAAACTGCTGAGCCCCTTGCTGTAGGGCAAGAAAACGGGACAGGTCTAATTTCGGCGAAAATTAGACCTGTCCCGATAAAGGCGAGCGGCGTCGCCGCCAGCTACGGTGCGGCCTGCCTCGGCTGCTTGGCTTTGGCCAAGGCCATTTCCAGGAACTCGGGCAATTCGTCCCCCGGGGGATTTCCCACCCTCGTGGCGATTTCGTCGCCGTCCGCGCTGCCGATGTAGAGCATCGGTGCGCCCACGTCGGCGTCGTCGAGGCCGAACTTCTCTTTCACCGGATTGAGTTGATCTTCTTTGTCGACGTAGACGACGAGTTGCACGAACTGTGCAACGAGGTCCTGAATCTCCGCGTCCTCCTTAAGACGCTTCTTCAGGCGCTCGCACGAACCTCAGCCGTGGGCCGTGCCGACAATCATCAGCGGGGCACTCTTCTCGCTCGCCAGGGTGAGGGCCTCGGCCAGCGTGGCGGGGGCGGCGTCGGCGGTTGCCGCACCTCCGGCATCGGCCGCGTCAGGCGACTCGGCGGCCGGCTGCTGACAGCCGATCAGACCAGCCACCAACAGGGCGGCCAACAATTGCAAACGAAGGGTCATCGCTTGGGTGTTCCTTTCTGCCCGCGGCTGATCCGGCGGGCCTCGAGGCGACGGGGCGGGGGACGAACTGGAATGTCCTATGATATCCGACCGGGGCGTGCGGAGTACGTGAATCAGCGTACCGAGGCCGAAGGCTGCCGCCCCGAGCGCGTCCACGGTTCCGCGCTTCCGCGGCGGTCGCTATATTGGCCACTTCGGCTGCCCCAGCGGGGCGAGCGCCGCGAGACGGGCTGAACGCCTTCCCAAGAGGTGGGCATGCGGCGGCTGCAGACCAGCGCAAGCCAATACAGGGGCAAGAGTTTCGCAAATCGAAACGGAGTGGATTGATGGCCTACGAAGTGACCCTGATTACCGGCGACGGCACCGGACCCGAGTTGGCCAACGCCGCCCGCAAGTGTCTCGACGCGACCGGCGTCGCGATCAACTGGGACGAGCAGGCCGCGGGCGTCGACATCATGGAGACGGCCGGCACGCCGATTCCGGACAGCGTGATGGAGAGCGTCCGCCGCACGAAGTGTGCCCTCAAGGCGCCGATCACGACCCCGGTGGGAACGGGCTTTCGCAGTATCAACGTCTATCTGCGTCAGGAGCTGGGGCTGTTCGCCTGCATCCGCCCCTGCAAGCAGTACAAGGGCGTGCGCAGCTTCTTTTCGGAGCTGCCGGTCGATCTCGTCATCGTCCGCGAGAACACCGAGGACCTGTATGCCGGCGTCGAGTTCGAAAAGGGCCAACCGGAGACGAGCAAGCTGATCGAGTTCATCAACGACCTGCCGAGCGACCGCAAGATCAAGACGGGCGGCGACGAGACGGGCGTTTCGATCAAGCCGATCAGTGTCAGCGGGACCGAGCGAATCGTTCGTTGTGCCTTCGAGTACGCGCAGAAGAACGGCCGCAAGAAGGTCACCGCGGTGCATAAGGCCAACATCATGAAGTACAGCGACGGTCTGTTCCTGGCCACCGCGACCGAGGTGGCCAAGGACTTTCCCGACGTCGAGTTCGAGGAGCGCATCGTCGACAACATGTGCATGCAGCTGGCTCAGAAGCCGGAGCTCTACGACGTCATCGTGTTGCCGAACCTGTACGGCGACATCATGAGCGACCTGGGTGCCGGCATCGTCGGCGGCCTGGGCGTCGCCCCGGGCGCGAACATCGGACCCGACGGGGCGGTCTTCGAGGCCACGCACGGCAGCGCCCCGAAGTACAAGGGACAGAACAAGGTCAACCCGACTGCCCTGATTCTCTCCGGCATGCTGATGCTGCAGCACTTGGGCGAGACCGAGGCGGCGCGCCGGCTGGAACAGGCCGTGGCCGACGTGATTGCCGAAGGCAAGGACGTCACGTACGACTTGAAGCCGCATCGCGACGACCCGTCGGCGGTGGGGACCCAGGAAATGGCCGAGGCGATTTGCGCCAAGCTCAGCTGATCGAGGTGCGGAGCCATGGCCGCCGAGCAGCCTGACGCAGCAAGCGGCGAAGCCCGCGAGGCGTATCCCTTCCAGGTTGCCGACGCGCCGCCCAAGTGGATGGATCCGGCCCGCTTTCGCGAGATCGTGAGCGGCAAGCGGCAGGGGGTCGGGGCCTCGCTGATTCGTGCCGGGCTGCGGCTGGCGGCGATTCCCTATGCGGCCGTGGTGGGCGCGCGAAATCGCCTCTGGGATCAGGGCAAGATCGAGATTTGCCGCGCGGCCGTTCCGGTCGTCAGCGTCGGCAATTTGACCCTGGGGGGCACCGGCAAGACACCCATGGTCGCCTATCTCGCCCGTTGGTTTCGCGAGCAAGGCCGTCGTGTGGCGATCGTCAGTCGCGGCTATGGTGCCGGCGAGGACGGCCGCAACGACGAGGCGTTGGAGTTGGAGCAACAGTTGCCCGACGTACCGCACGTGCAGAACGCGAATCGTGTGGACGCGGCCCGCGTGGCCACCGAAGAGCTCGAGTGCGATCTCGTCATCATGGACGACGGCTTCCAGCACCGGCGGCTGCATCGCGATCTGGACCTGGTGCTGATCGACGCGCTCGAGCCGTTCGGCCACGGACACATCTTTCCGCGCGGCACGCTGCGCGAGCCAACCAGCAGCCTGGCCCGGGCCGACGCGGTGGTCCTTTCGCGGAGCGACATGATCAGCCCGCGCGAGCGGGCGGCGCTGCAGCAGCGCGTCCGCCTGCTGGCCCCCCGGGCCATTTGGGCCGAGGTGATGCACGCGCCGCGAGCCCTGTTGAGCGCAGCCGGTCAGGAGAGCGCGTGTCAGGAATTGGCAGGCCGCCGCGTGGCGGCCTTTTGCGGACTGGGGAATCCGGCCGGCTTTCGCCACACGCTCGAACAATGTGGCTACGAGGTGGCAGCCTGGCGGGCGTTTGCCGATCACTACCGCTATCGCCGCGAGGATGTGGCGGAGCTTGCCAACTGGGCCGAGACGGCCCAGGTCGAAGCGGTCGTTTGCACGCACAAAGACCTGGTGAAGCTGAGCGTCGAATCGTTGGGCGGGATTCCGCTGCGCGCGGTCGCGGTGGGCATCGAGTTTCGCCTGGGGGCCGAGGCACTTGCCGAGCGGCTCGGCGAGGTCTTGCGAATGCAGCAGGCGGCGGGCGGCGAGTCCGCGGTCGAGGAGTAGCTTGGCGACGCGGCGACGCGGCGATGACGACCCTGCGACGGGCACGGCCGCCGGGTCCCCAGCGCCCTTCCGCACGCTAGCAGACGGCCTAGGTCGTACGCCGTCGACCAATTTTCCGAGTGGCGTTGACGAGTTTTGCGAGTGGCGTTGACGGGGCCCGCGACAGTTGCCAAACTCCGGCCCACCCCACCCGATCGACGTCGCCGTGGCGCGATCGACACCCTCCCCAGACAACCGCCTTCCCAAACAACCGCAGCGGAGCCGCGTGCTTCTGCCGCGTCCCGCCCGCCCACCTGGAGTTGCTACCTTGAAAACCGTCACGGTCGTCATCGGTTCGCAACCGCAAGGTTGCCGTTATCAATCGCTCTTGGAGGCCCTCGCCGCCGACGGCGAGCTCGAACTGGACCTGGTGGTCTGCGGTCGACGAACTTATCCGGAACTCGATCGCCGCTGTTGCGAGCTGACCGCCCGCGGATTCTCGATCCGCCAGCGGGTCGAGCTGTCGGAGCCGTTCGAGGCGCTGGGCGACGGTTTGCTCACGGCGACGCCACGGAGCGTGGCCTTTGCCGAGGCGTTTCACGGCGTCGCCGCAGACCTGGTCTTGCTGTTGGGGCCGGCGCGGGAGATGCTCGCCGCGGCCCAGGCGGCCCGTGCTGCCAAACTTCCCGTCGTTTGCCTGCACCACGAGGTCGCAGCCCCCGCCACCGGTGCCGACGGCGAGGTGTCGCCCGTCGAGGCCACGGCCGAGGCGATTCGCGGGGCGCTGCTGGAATTGAGCCGGCATCACCTGGTGACCTGCGACGTGGATCGCGCGACCTTGATCGCTCAAGGGCAAGCGGCCCAGCAGGTGACCGTCTGTGGCAGCCCGGTGCTGGACGAACTCAAAGGCACCACGCTTTGCGAACTCGACTGGCTCGCCACGCGTTGGGGTCTGCCGACCGAGGAACGCTATCTCTTGGTGAGCTATCTCGCCGATCCCGTGGCCGAGGTCTCCGCCGCCGAGCAGGTGCGCAACTTGCTCGAGGCGGTCGAGGCGACGGAGTTGCCCGTCGTCTTTGCCCGCGCGTCGGGAATGGCGCGGGATGAGTCGACGTGGGGGCCGTTTCGCGATTACGCGGCGTCGCGAGCGGACGTGAGCCTGGTCGACCGCTGCGATTGGCCGACCTACTGGAGCCTGCTGGGCGCGGCCGAGGCGATCGTGGGCAACGTGCCGACCGGTCTGGTGGAAGCGGCCTGGTTGGGCGTTCCGTTCGTCAACATCGGCAGCCGTCTGCGGCAGCGACCCGCCGTGCTGGCCGTTCTGGAGGCGGGTTACGAGCGCGACGAGATCTTTGCCTCGATCGCGACCGTCACGGCGAAGGAGTTTCGGGGACTCTATGCGAGCGACGAAGCCCCCTACGGCGACGGCACGTCGGCCGCGCAGATCGTCGACGTGATGCGCGGGATGCTCGACCTGCCGCGGCAAGCGGCAGAGGTGTCGGAGGCCCAGGTGGTCGTGCCTTCGCTGGGCGGCGAGCCCGTTTCGCTCTCGGAACCGAGCATCGGCTAGAGCGTTTTTCATTTCCCTGTCGCGTCTCGGCGGGCTACGGTCGCGTTTGACGTCGTCGACCTGCATCGACGAATCTCCTGGATTCGCCTGCTTCGGTCTCCTTGTCAAACTGGCCTCGCTATCCGCCGAATACGCTACATCGATCTGATAAACGCTCTAGTCCCGGCCCACATTTAGCAAACGACGACTTGCTACCAGACGACGATTTGATTGTCGACGTGCAGTTCGCCGGCCACTTCCATGGCGGCGGTCTGGGCAAGTTGATTGCAATGGAACGTGGCACAGAAGCCACGCAAGCGAATCGACGTGTCGAGCACCTCGACCTCGATCTTGTGGATTCGGCCCCCCGTTGCCAGTTGCACGGCGCGAATCACGCGTTGGGCAAGTTGCTCCTGCTCTTCGGAGCGACGGGAGAGACCGGTCCGTGCGCTCGTCGGTTTCACGTCGACATCTTCCATGGTGTAGATTCCTTTACGCAGGTCCAATTTCCCAGGCAGGCGACGACGAGGCACACGTTGGCGACTCAAGCGACGTCGACGCTGGCGACGAGAAGATGATGGGATCTTCCCGATCCGCCCTGCGTGGTACATCCGCGTTGCGGGGTGCGTCCTTGCCAAACTCTCGCGACGCCAAACTCTCGCGACGATCGTGACTAGGGCCTCGTCAAGGAGATCTCCTCGGGAAATCTCCTTGGGGGCTTTCCTCAGCCTGGCCAACGACCGCCCGTTCAACGAAGAAACAAAACGCCGTTGCGCGGCGAATTCATTGCGAGATGTTCATCAACCCGATTCGAAGTCTTAATGCCCAGAGGTGCAATCGCCTGCGAATCGGTTCTTCAGAATCGGTTCTTCAATCGAGGCCCGAACCACCGCGGAACTTCTTCAATGAAGTGCTCTGCGTTCCTTTCTCCGCCCGTTTCGCTCAATCTACGACGACCCACGAGCGGGCGTCAAGGCCACGTCCGGCCGATGCCGCTAGCAGTCGCGCGGAGGGCATCGTCATGGGGAGCGGTCCGCTCTTCGCGCGCCGCGGTGCGCGGAACCGGCGCGCTCGATACGTCGCGCAGCTCGCGCATCATGGGTCGGCGAAGCGGGCGCGGCAACTAACTTATCTTGCCCGAAGAACGCAGATAGTCGACGACTTCGCCGGCCAGGGTTTCCGCATCCTTGCCGCCGGCGTCGAGCACCAACTCGGCCGCCAGGGGCGGCTCATACGGGTCATCGATGCCTGTAAATCCCTTGATTTCCCCCGCGCGGGCCTTCTTGTAAAGACCTTTGGGGTCGCGCTGCTCGCAGACCTCCAGCGGGGCATCGACGAACACCTCGACGAAGTCGCCCTCGACCTGCTGCCGCCGCACGGCGTCGCGGTCTTGCCGATAGGGGCTGACAAAGGCGGTCAGCACGACCACCCCTGCCGCGGCAAACAACTGCGTCACCGCGCCGATACGGCGAATATTCTCGGCGCGGTCCTCGGCAGAAAAGCCCAGGCCGAAGCGACGGGCGAAGTCGTCGCCATACTGCTCGGCCAGCAGCGCCGGCGTGGCGTTGAGCCCGTGCCGCACGTTGTCGCCGTCGAGCACGAAGCTGCGCACGCCCAAGCGATGCAGCTGGTGATCGACCAGATTGGCCACGGTGCTCTTGCCCGAACCGCTCAGACCGGTAAACCACACCACGCAGCCCCGATGTCCGGCGAGCTCCTCGCGCTGCGGGCGCGAAACGCTATGTTCGTGCCAATATACGTCGACTTTCTCGTCCGTCATGGCGACTCGTTTCGAGGGCAAGTGGGTCGGTCGTGGAGCGGGTGCTGCATTGCCTCGATGATAGCCGTAGCGAGCCACGAGCGACAGCGCGCCGCCGCCTGAGCCTGCCGACATGGCGTGTTGATGGAAGATGGGCGAAGCGCTTCGCAGCCAAGAATTCGCGGGAAGGGCAGTTCGGCCCGCGAAGTTGTCCCAGCGGATGCTCGAACGGGCTAGCGTCCGCTCCGTCGCACCCGCCAGCGGTGGCCCACGAGCATCAACACGCCCAGCAAGCCCAGGGCGATGCTTGTCGGTTCGGGAATGGCCGGCCCCAGGACGACCAAGTCGAAAGGCACCAGCGGTGCCCCCAGCGATCGGCTCACCTGATTCCCGGTCAACAAGGCCTGGAGTCCCGCCAGGTCGAGGCCCGTGGGGAAGACGGCGCCGATCGAACCGCTGCCGGGGGCCAGGGCGGCCTCTTCCAGCTGCGACGTGAGCGCCGTGGCGACGCCGACGAGGATCGGCGTGTGATTGCCGGGCAGGAAGCTATTAGTGGCATTCTGCAGCGAGTAGCCGATGATCGAGCTGCCGTCCGGATCGAGCACGACTTCGCCGGTCGTGGGGTCGTAGATGAGGTCGGGAATGCCGGGATCGCCCGCTGCGGCCGGCGGGGCCAGCCCGCCCAGCCCGCCCGTGTCGCTGGAGCTGCTAAAATTGCCGAACATCAGCAGCAGATCCTCAACGTCGACGTCCCCGTCGCCCTGGGGATGGGCTTCGACGTCGCCCTCGGCCCGTGTCTTGCCGAAGGAGCCGGGCCCGGTGAAGTTGCTGAACGCCGCCAAGACGTCGTTCTCGATATCGACCACCCCGTCGCCACTGGCGTCGCCCGGGGCCAGCACCCGCACCGACATCGCAATGCCGACCTGTTCGAAGTCGAAGCTTCCCGGCGTGTGCCCGGGTTGGCCAATGAAGCGAGACGACGAGAGGACCTGTTCGACGTCCGCCAAGGTCATTCCCGTGGCCATGACGGGTCCCAGGTCGTACGTTCCCTCGGCGATGCCACCTTGGTTGGCTTCGAAGATCTCCGTGGCCGTGGCCGAGGCGAAGCTAGCGGGGTCCGCCTGCGTATAGCCGCTCGACTGAAACGCCCCGGTCGCCGAGTCGAGCACGAATCCAACGATTGCCCCACCGTTGGGACCGGTCGTATCGAGTTCGAGGCTGCCGACCAAGGTGTCGTAGGTCAAGGTTGCCTCAGTGGCCCAGGAGGCGGGCAAAGTGGGTGGATTGCCGACGTTGATCGGCGGCAGCGGCGAGGGGCCATAGATCATCGAGAAGCTGTTGCCCGGCGTACCAAGCTGACCGACCCAAAGGTTGAACGCGTCGTTGCCGCTAAAGTAGGCGGCGGCCTCGCTTTCGCTCAGTCCCAGGGGCATGATGTTGCCGAGACTGTAGACGCCTGCGGCAATGCCGACGATGTTCGTCTCGCTCACCTCGAAGTCTTCCGAGGTGACGAACAGCGGCAGGGTATCCATGATCGGCGTGTGCTCGGCGGGCAAGAAACCACCAAAGCCGGGGGCGATCACGTAACCGGTCATGATGCCGCCGGGGGCATTTGTCACGTCGATCGTTACGTTGCCGTCGAGCGGATTGTAGAACAGCGGCGCCTCGATCGAGACCGCCGCACCTGCCCCACCAAAAACGAGCCCACCAAACATGAGCGCGCAGAGCGCCGCCAACATCGCGAATCGGCGCATCACTGCTCGTTGGTCGCTCACCGTCATGGATGTCGACTCTTTCGCTTACGACCCGAGTACCTGCAGAGTCGGGCGACTTCACTCAGTGTGGCGTTGACCGAGGGCACGGGACGCGCGGCAAGCTCGACCCGTGCCTCACCTCACGGACCACTCGGCAAAAGACGGCAGCAAACTCTCCTCGGCGGCAACCGCCAGACCGCACCTGCATGTCTCCCGTGGCCGGACGGGTAGAGGGCCTTGACGGTTTCCCACAAGCGGACTCCCCACAGGTGGACCTGGGCAGGCCCACGCACTCGTCGCGCGAACGAACGGCGGAGATTCCCCCAAGCTTCCCAAGAACAGTGGAAATCCGCGTAGAAAATAACGCGCGACGCAGCGGTGGTCAAGCAAATCGAAGTCAAATCGGGGTACAAAAATCGATACCAATTCGCGGGCAGTGCCATCTTCTCCCGCTGCGGCAACTCCTGCGAGATCGTCGATGGGTTCGCTGCCGCACGCGAGCTGGTAGGCCCGAGATGCCCCTCTTGCGAGTGGGGTTCGACGGGCCTCCGCACCGACACTCAAGCAGACCGGATTCGCCAACCTGACGACGTTGGACGAGACGGGCGTGAGCCTCGTCCGAGCCTGCTCGCGACAAGACTCGCGCTCTAAGACTCGATTCCCGCCAACTCGCAAAGATTGCTCGCCACCACCGGAGCGGGACAACTCCAGACCAGGAAGAACAACGCCTCGCGGCACCAGCGACCAGCCGGATGCCCCGTCACGAATCCCGTCCCCTTGGCCGCCGTCAGCGCCGCCTGGCTCGCGCGCAATACCAGACTGTTCGCCCGCGATCGCAGCTGCTCGGACGTACAAACCGCCTCGCCCTCGGCGAGCGAGAGTAGATCGCTCATCACGGCACCCAGCTCGTGGCGCAGGGCGGCGGCCGCCTCGTCGAGTTCCGTTCGCCGGGCGCGTTCCGCTTCGACCAGCGTGACCGCGGCATCGGCCAGGCCAATCGCCAGGGCGGAAGTCTGCAGCCCTCCGGTGCTAGCACCCTTGGCCCCGACCAACACATTCTCCACCGGTCCCGCCAACAGCCAGGCGGAGTCGACGAACACCTCGCGCAGCTGAACCGCGCCCGTCTTACTACCCGAGAGCGCGACCAACTCGGTGGGCTCGTCGCAGTCGACTCCGGCCGCCGAGGTCGGGACGATCGTGAGGATCTGGCGACCGTCCGCCAGCTGGGCCCCGGTCACAATCCAGTCGGCATACAGCCCGCCAGTGACCCAGGGACTGTAGCCGTCGAGTCGAAAGCCATCGCCCTCGGGCGTGGCCCGCAGGGCGGGTTCGGCCAGATGCCGGCGACTGGTCGTCAGGTGCGAAATTCCCAGTGTCGTAAAGGCGTCGCCCGCGAGCAGGGCGGGCAACACCCGCTCGCGCACCTCGTCATGCTGCGACGTCGCGATCCGGCGCAAGGCCCCCGAGGCCTGGGTAATGACGAATGTCGTGGTCAGACAGGCCCGAGCCAGCCGCAGATAGCCGCGCATCAAGTCGGCCTCGCTCCAGCCCAACCCGCCATCGGCCGGACTCAGAAACCATCGCCACAAGCCCGCTTCGGCGCACAACCGCAGTTGTTCTTCCGGCCAGGCCTGCTGGCGGTCGAGTTCCGCCGCGCGATCGGCCAGCTCGTTGCACAAGCGATCGAGCTTGGCATCCGTGGGCGATTCGATCCAAAGGTTGCGATTCATCGACGTGTCGGCAGTTCGCGCGAGCGACGCATGCCAGCTAGAAGTGTCAGCCGAGCGGCGGTTCTCGTTGACCGAGCTTTGTGCCCAACCTTCGCAGTTCACCTTATCCTGCCAAATCGGTCGTCACAACCAACGCACCTGCGCTTCACCGGCGAGCGACAGTCTCGACTAGGTGCCAGGGTAGGGAAGTCCTATAATACGGCCTTCTCAAATTCAAAATAGGCAATCCCAATCGCCCGTTAGGTACCACTTATGAGTCAAGCCGAATTGGGGATTCCCACGGGCAGCCGACCGCTGCGACAGCCCGGCATCTCGGCCGAATCGCTGTACGAAAAATGCATGACGCTGGCCCGCAACCTGTGGTGGAGTTGGCATCCCGAGGTCGTCAATCTGTTTCGCGATCTCGATCCGATCCGCTGGCGGCAGTTGGACCACAATCCGATTTCGCTGTTGGCCGAATTCACGCCGCAGCGGCTCGAAACCCGCGCGACCGAGATGGTGCTGCACAGCCGGGTCAACCACGCCTATCGGCAGCTGCGCGAGTATCTCAAGTCGGGTCAGACTTGGGGCGCCACGCAGGCGGGTGTTTTGGGAGCCCGGCCGGTCGCCTACTTCTCGGCCGAGTTCGGCATTCACGAATCGGTGCCGATCTACTCGGGCGGCCTGGGCGTGCTATCGGGCGACCATATCAAGAGTGCCAGCGGCCTGGGCATTCCGCTGGTGGCGATCGGTCTGTTCTACGATCAAGGCTATTTTCGCCAGCAACTCGACTTGGACGGCTACCAACACGAGGAGTATGTCGATTCGCACGTCGACAATCTGCCGCTGGAGCCGGCCCTCTGTCCCCAAGGCAATCCGATCACCGTCGAGATCGAGACCCGCGAAGGCCGCCTGCTGGCCAAGGTCTGGAAGGTGCTTGTCGGTCGGGTGAGCCTGTTCCTGCTCGACTGTGACGTCGACGGCAACAAGCCCGAAGACCGTCAGCTCACCAGCCGGCTCTACGGCGGCGACACCCGCACGCGCATTCGTCAGGAGTTGGTCATCGGCATCGGCGGCACGCGGGCCCTGCGAGCGATGGGCATCCGACCGGCCGTCTATCACTTGAACGAAGGTCACAGCGCGTTTGCGGTCCTCGAGGTCATCCAAGAACGGATGCATCAAGACGGTCTCGCGTTCGACGACGCCCTCCGCGAAGTCTCGCAGCAGACGGTTTTCACCACGCACACACCGGTGCCGGCGGGACATGATCGTTTCGACGCGGATCTAATCGAAGAACATATCGGCCCCCTGCGCGACAAGTTGGGCATCTCCAGCGAACAGCTGATGGGGCTGGGACGCGTCGAGCCGCAGAACGAGCGCGAACCGTTTTGCATGACGGTGCTCGCCCTGAAGGTCTCGCGTCGGGCCAATGCGGTCAGCTCGCTGCACGGACACGTGAGTCGGCGGATGTGGTCGTCGCTGTGGCCGTGGCGCGTGGAAGAAGAGATCCCGATCGGCCACATCACCAACGGCGTGCACATTCCCAGCTGGCTCGCCTGGCAGATGAAGCAGCTCTACGATCGCAACTTCCCGGCCGCCTGGACGCGAAAGATGGGCGAGCCGGAAGTCTGGCAGCACATCCACAGGGTCGACCCCGGCGAACTTTGGGAAACCCACAACGCCCTGAAGAACCAGCTGCTGGCCTTCACGCGGCGGCGGCTTTCGCGTCAATGTCGCCGGCGCGGCGAAAGCGACGAGATGGTCGAAGCCGCCCGCACGATGCTCGACCCCAGCGTGCTCACGATCGGTATCGCCCGGCGCTTTGCCACGTACAAGCGGGCCGACCTCGTCTTTACCGACATCGACCGTGCCGCGGCGCTGGTGCAGGATTCCGATCGGCCGATTCAGTTCATCGTCTCCGGCAAGGCCCATCCCGCCGACGAACCGGGCAAGGCCCTGATTCAGAAGATTGCCAATCTGCGGCTCGACGAGCGCTTCGCCGGGCGCGTCGTGTTTCTGGAAGACTACGACATCAACGTGGCCCGTCACCTGGTCCAGGGCATCGACGTCTGGCTCAACAACCCGCGGCGACCACTGGAGGCCTCCGGCACCAGCGGCCAGAAGGTCGTGCTCAACGGCGGCCTGAATTTTTCGGTGCTCGACGGTTGGTGGGCCGAGGCCTACAACGGCAGCAACGGATTCGCCATCGGTCAGGGTCGGAGCCACGTCTCGGACGAGACGACCGATGCCCGCGACGCGGCCGACTTGTACCGCGTGCTCGAAGACGAGTTGATCCCGATGTACTACGATCGCGACGACGACGGCTTGCCGCGAGAGTGGATCGGGCGGATGATGAACTCGATCGGGTCGCTGGCCTGGCGGTTCAGCTCGCACCGCATGGTGATGGACTACTGCCGCAGCGCGTACATTCCCGCGGCCGGCGGCCTGAGCTGCGATATGAAGATGTAGCACTCGCGGCGAAGCGCGGAGATCGGCCGCTATGTTCGTCCGCGGCGCCTCCTCGGCGCCCCCGATCCTGGAGCGCCGTCATCGCACGTCGTCCTCGAAGTCGTCCTCGCACGCCGCACCCCGGGCCGACGGCCATGTCGATCTCCGCCTTTCTCGACGAACACTTCCAGCACTTCAACGCCCGCGAAACGGTCGACGCGGCTCGTGCCTGGCGGGCGCATCTGGAGCGGGGCGGCAAGATGCTGCTGGCCATGGCCGGGGCGATGAGCACCGCGGAGATCGGCCGTTCGCTGGCTCGCCTGATTCGCGAAGACAAGGTCCACGCCATCAGTTGTACGGCCGCGAACCTGGAAGAGGACGTCTTCAACCTGCTGGCCCACGACGAGTATCGCACGGTTCCGCACTACCGCGACCTGGCACCCGCCGACGAAGAGCGACTTCGTGACGAGGGCCTGAATCGCGTCACCGATACCTGCATTCCCGAGACGGTCATTCGCCACGTCGAAGGCAAGCTGCTCGACTACTGGGTCGAGGCCTCGGAGCGCGGCGAGTCGTACTTCCCCTGCGAGTATCTCTTCCGCGCGCTGGGCGAGGCCGACGTCGCGCAGCATTTTCAGATTCCGCCCACGGCAAGCTGGGCGATGGCCGCCCGCGAGGCCGGCATTCCCGTGTTCACGCCGGGCTGGGAAGACTCGACGCTGGGCAACATTTTTGCCGCCCGGGTTATCGACGGCGCGGTCCGCAGCCACGCGGTCGTGCGGACCGGCACCGAGCAGATGCAACAGCTCGTCGACTGGTACCTGGAAAACCAGGACGCGCACCCGTTGGGTTTCTTTCAGATCGGCGGGGGCATCGCGGGCGACTTTGCCATCTGCAGCGTGCCGCTGATTCGGCAGGACCTCGAGCGGCCGTGTGCCAGTTGGAGTTACTTCGCGCAGATCTCCGACTCGACGACCTCCTACGGTTCGTATTCCGGGGCGGTGCCCAGCGAGAAGATCACCTGGCACAAGCTTGACGCCGACACGCCGACGTTCATGATCAACTCCGACGCCTCGATCGTGGCCCCGCTGATCTTTGCCTACGTGTTGGGCGAGTGAGGCGGCCTTAGAGCACCGGGCCCGGTTGCCACGGCACGAACTCTTCATCGCCCAGGCCCAACTGCTCGCTCCGCGTCGGGCGGCCCGAGGCGGTCGCCACGATCGCCTCAAAAATCTCCCGGCCCACCTCGGCCACGGGGCGACCCGCGAGAATCTCGCCGGCGGAGAGATCCATGTCGTCGCGCATCCGCTCGTACATCGGCGTGTTCGTGGCGACCTTCAGCGACGGCGTCGGCTTGCAGCCGAAACAACTGCCGCGGCCCGTGGTGAACACGACCACATTGGCCCCGCCCGCCACCATGCCGGTCACGCTCACCGGGTCGTAGCCGGGCGTGTCCATCACGACGAGTCCCGGCGACGTCACCGGCTCGGCATATTGGTAAACTGCCTCGAGTGCGGTCGAGCCGCCCTTGGCCACCGCCCCGAGCGCCTTCTCGTAGATCGTCGTCAGGCCGCCTTCCTTGTTGCCGGGCGATGGGTTGTTGTCGAGCTCGACGCCGAAGCGGCCCGTGTAGTCCTGCCACCAGGCGAGACGATCCAACAGCGCCTGGGCCACCACGGGCGTTCGGGCACGTCGCGTGAGCAACTGCTCGGCCCCAAAAATCTCGGGCGTCTCGCCGAGGATCACCGTGCCGCCGGCCGCCACGACCATATCGGCCGCCACGCCCAGGGCCGGGTTGGCCGTGATGCCGCTGGCCCCGTCCGAGCCGCCACACTCCGTACCCACGATCAGGTGCGCAAGCGGCAGCGGCTCGCGACGCACGTCGTTGGCCCGCGGCAACAGCTCGGCGAGTTGGGCCAGTCCCGCGTCGAGCGTGGCCTGCGTGCCACCGCAATCTTGCAGCGAGAAGACGGGTGGCCGTCCGTTGCGCTGGCCGGCGGAGGTGGCCCCGTCGATTTGCACGAGCCGTTGATCGTCGAGCAGGTAGCCCATCGTGCCCTGTTCGCAACCCAGCCCGATGAGCAGATAGGCGCCGATGTTCGGATGGCGGGCAATGCCGCCGAGCACCCGGTTGAGCGTCTGGTGCACCTCGCCGCCAAACTGCATGCCGCAGCCGCCGCCGTGCGTAAAGGCGACCAGCCCGTCGATGTTCTCGTACCGGGCCAGGGCCGTGCGATCGAAACGCGTGACGATCGACTTGCTCACCGAGGCCGAGCAATTGACGGTCGAGATCACGGCGACGTAGTTCCGCGTGCCGGCTCGACCCGAGCCGCGGCGGAAACCCTCGAAGGTGCGATCGGCGAGCGGCTCGGGCGGGGGCGGAATCGCGCTCGAAGCGGCAGCGTCGAGGCGATGTTCGCCGGCGGTGAGGTTGTGCGAATGGACGTGCTGGCCCGGCGCGATCGCGGCGGTGGCGATGCCGATGGGATGTCCGTACTTGATGACGAGGCTGCCCTCGTCGATGGCGGCGACGGCGACCTTGTGCCCGAGCGGAACCTCCTCGGCGAGCGTTAGCGTCAGCTCGCCGCAGTGCACGACCTGGCCCGCGGAGAGCGGTCGCGTGGCCACGGCGACGTTGTCGTCGGCGTGCAGTCGCAGCAGTTCGTGGGGCTCGTGCGGGTGGCTCATGTTCCAAGCTCAGACTCGCTTCGCGCAGCGGACGGCGGCACGGCTTCTGGGCATTCGGGTATGACGGGCGGACCGGTTCGTCGGGCAACATTGTGGCGGCCAACAACCGCGCATGCCCAGTTTACCGCAGCGCTCGGGCGTTTGCGGCCGCCGCCGCCCGGCCAAATACGGCCTTCTGCCAGCGGGCAAATCGGCCTGTTTCCGCGGCATTGCTGGGCGCGCCGTCGCAAATTGGCCGAAGAGTCGTATAATAGAGCCGGTTTGGCTCCGTCTGCCTCACGCGGACGGTGGCAGGCCTCGATCGGGGGATTTCGACTCCTCGATGTTGGCGGGCAACCTGGCTCCACATCTGGTATCGCGGGTAGGGTCATGTCGACGGGAACCACCACGGGCAGGTCATCTCCCAAGTTGCCCTATCCGGCACCGGGCGCCGCCTCGCAATACGACGACTATATCGAGGAGCGGGTCGAGAAGGCCTCGAGCTATGTGCGGCTGGTCGACATGGCCTCCGCGGCCCTGACGATTCTGGTCGGCGTCGTGCTCTACGCGTTCGTGCTGGCCCTGATCGATCAGTGGCTCGTCCGCGGCGGGCTCTCGCAGGGCGTGCGGACGACGTTCTGGGTCGCCATGCTCGCCTCGCTCGGCGTGTTCGTCGTATGGAAGATCGGACCCCATCTGCTGCGACGGGTCAATCCGCTCTATGCCGCCCGGACCATCGAGCAGGCGGAGCCCTCGCTGAAGAACGCGGTCCTGAATTTCCTCCTGCTTCGCGAAGATCATCGCGGTGTGCCCGAGGGGATGTATCGCGGCCTGGAAAAGCAGACCGCGGTCGGTATCTCGCGGGTGCCGGTCGAGACGGTCGTCGACCGCACGCGCATCATCTATGCCGGCTATGCGCTGGTCGGCATCCTGGTTGTGGTGGTGTTGTACGCCATCTTCTCGCCCAAGGATCTCTTGCCCTCGGTCGGTCGGGTGCTGCTGCCGATGGCCGACATTGCGCCGGTGACCCGTGTTTCGATTAACGACATTCGTCCCGGCGATACCGAAACAACCCTGCAGGAGCACCTCGAGGTGAGTGCTCAGGTGACCGGCCTTCGCGAGGAAGAGTCGGTCACGCTCTACTACACGACGGTCGACCGCCAGGTCGTGCGCCGCCCGCTCGCGATGCGGCGGCAGGGCGAAGGCAACTTGCACGTCTGCCGCCTTCCCGACGACGCGTCCGGCTTTGGTCAGGACGTGACGTACCAAATCGAAGCGGGCGATGCCACCTCGCCGGAGTTTCATATCGACGTCGTCGTGGCTCCGACCATCGTGGTTCGCAAGTTGCGCTACGTCTATCCGCCGTACACCGGCATCCCGGAGACCACCGTCGAGGGCGTGGGCGATATCAAGGCCCTCGAAGGGACCCGCGTCGTCGTCTATGCCGAGGGGAGCCAGCCGATGGAGGATGCGTCCATCGAGCTCGAGGGACCCGGCGGGTACACGCAGTCGATGCGGGTCAAGTCTCCGGAGAACCTGCGGGCGAGCGGTCCGATTACGTTGCGAATGAAGGCGACCGGCAGCGGCAAGCTGGCGCTGTACGAGAGTTACCGGCTGCGGCTCCGCACCCCGGCGCTGCGGAAGAATCGCGACCCGATCCGCTACCGCATCGAGACGCTGCCCGATCAGGCGCCGGTGGTGGAGATTCTCGCGCCGCGTCAGCCGGTCATCGAGGTTCCGCTCGACGGCGACGCGATTATCGAGGTCCGCGGTCGCGATCCCGACTTTGCCCTTTCGCAGTTGCAACTGGTCATGAAGCGTCAGGACGAGCTGGTCCTGCGCGAAGAGTCGCTGTTGCCCGAGCAAGGGGTCACGGCCGGCACGGCGGTGCGCGAGCAGATCCGCTTTGTCCCGGCCGAGCACGACCTGAAGGTTGGCGACGTGGTGACCTTTCGCGCGTTGGCCGTCGATAACAAACGTCCCGATCCGAATCGGGTGGAGACGCCCGGCTATCAGTTGCGGATCACCCGGCCGAGTCGGCCGCTCGACCAGCGCCAACGACCCGGCGAAGACGATCGCGGCGAGCCCGACGAGAACCGCGGAGACGAGAAGCGCGCGAACGGGGGACGTGAGGGTGACGACGGCGAGCCCGGCGATGGCCGTGGCGATCGCGGCGACATCGGCGACTTCGAGCGCGATCCCGATCAGGACGATTTCGGCGACGACCGGCAACGCGACGGCGAGCGCGACGACGACGATCGCGGTGACGGGGAACGCGGCGATGACAATCCCAGCGGCGGCGACGACGGGGGTCGTGACGACGAACAAGAGCAAGGTGCCGACGAGGGTGGCCGCAACGAAGGTGGTGACGGTGGTCGCGGCCGACCCGAAGCGGGTCGTGATGGATCGGCACGCGGCGAACAGCCTCAAGGCGAACAGGGCCGCGGCGAAGAATCGCCGTTTGAGCAGGGTGGCGGCGAGGATCGAGAGGCCCGCGGTGGCGATGCCGAACCCCAACGCGGCGAAGGTGAGCCTCAGGAGGGTCAGCCGCGCGAGAAGATCCAAAACGATGGCGAGGCGATGGAAGAAGTCCTCGACCACATGAAGGAAAAGCAAGACGGGCAATCCCGAGGCGGCCAATCCCAGGACGGCGGTGAGCCGAACGACGGCCCTGCGGCCAGTGGCGATCCCCAGGGCGGCGCCGATCCGCAGCCTCCCCAGGCAGGTCGCGATCGTGGCGATCAAGAGCAGCCTGGGCAAGATGCCGGTCAGCAGCGTGACGACGGCGGCCAGGACCAAGGTCGCAACGGCGGACGTCAGGAACAACCCGACGGCAGAGACCAGCCGCAGGCGGGTGAGCCGGCGCAACAAGATCCGCAGGGGCGACAACTCGAAGATGGCGGTCAGCGGCAAGACGGCGAGCGTCCCGGAGAGCGCGATCGCCAGGACGGCGGCCAACAGGACGGCGGCCAACAAGACGGTGGCCAACAAGACGGCGGCCAACAGGACGGTGGCCAACAGGATGGCGATCAACAGGGTGCCGCCGACGGTAAGGGCGGCGACCAGTCGTCGCAGCAGGACGGCGGACAGGATCGCGGTGGCGCGCAGGACGGACAGGGTCAGCAGGGTCCGCCCCAGGACGGCGGTCCGCAGGCGGGCAGCGAGCCGAACGGCGGCCAGGATCGTCAGACCGGCTCCGGCGACCAGCAAGGTTCGGAGCAGGATCGCGAAGGCGAAACCACCGGTAGCGAGGATGGTCAGGCGGGTAAGCCGAGCGGTCAGCAACCTGGCTCCGGCGATGCACCGCCTCCTTCGGAGGGTGCTTCTCGCGAACGCGGGTCGCCCGACTCGTCTTCAGCTAGTTCCAGCGAGCAGGAAGGTAGCGACAGCAGCGTCAGTCCGCACGAGTCCGATTCCGAAGGCGAGTCGGCCGGCAGCCAAAGCGGCCAGGGAGAAGAGGGCGGCGGTCAGGACAGCAATCAACAAGGCAAGGGTTCGCCCGGCAGTAGCACCTCGTCCGAAGAGGGAAGCGGCCAGTCGAGCGAGTCGGGCCAGGGCGAGAGCGGCTCCGGCCAGGGCGAAGGTCAGGGTGAGGGAAAGGGCCAAGGCAACGAGCAGGGAAGTGGCCAGGGTGAAGGCGAAGGCCAAGGCGACAGCAGCGGCGACGGCCAAGGGAAAGGCCGTGGTCGAGGTCAGGGACCCGGCCAGGGCGAAGGAAAGGGCCAAGTTCAAGGCGACGGTGCGGGGACAGGCGGCGATGGCCGCGGCGGTCAGGGCACCGCCGGGTCCAAACAAAAGGACGCCGGGTCGGACGAGGCCAACCTCGACTATGCCCGCAAGCAGACCGACCTGGTCCTCGATTACCTGGAGGATCAGCTCGACCAGCGCGAGGTCGATCAGGAATTGCTCGATCGGCTCGGCTGGTCGCGGGAAGACATGGAGCGCTTCGTGCGTCGCTGGCAGCAGCTCAAGCGTGACGGCGCCGCCCGCGACGGGGAGGGTCAGAACCAGCTCGACGAGGCGCTCAAGAGCCTGGGTCTGCGTCGGCCAGGCTCCCGCGTCCGCACGGGCACGCCGGGCGAGAACAAAGCCCGCGGTCTGAAACGCGACAACTACGGCGAGCCGCCGAGTGGCTATCGCGATCAGTTCGACGCCTTCTTGCGCGGTCTCTCGCAGGGCGTTGGCGGCGAGGGTGGTGGTGACGATTAGTTCGTTGCCGTTGAAAGGCCCGTGCTCTTAAGCGGCCGTTCTTTTTTGCCGTCCCAGTCGGCTGTGCTTTGGATGCGGCTATCGACGTCGCCGCCCCCTGTCCAGCGCCGCCCGCAGAGATAGGGTACGATAAGGTCACCTCGAGCGGCGTCGCTCGATTCGCCCATGAGAGTTCCCGATCTGGCGACGGTGCCGGAGCGCCATGCATCTTGCCACTCCCCGCTATCTCGTTCCCTTTCACCCCAAGCGATTGCCCCACCGGTTTGTCGACGTGCTGATCGTCGGGGGCGGCCTGGCGGGCCTGCGGGCGGCGATCGAGATCGACCCCGCGCTCGATGTGCTGGTCGTTACCAAGGACGACCTGCACCAGTCCAGCAGCGCCTACGCCCAGGGCGGCATCGCGGGCGTGCTCGACCCCAGCGATCGTTTCGAAGATCACATCGCCGACACGCTCGAAGCTGGTCGAAATCTCTGCAATCGCGACATCGTGGAAATGGTCGTCCGTGACGGGCCCCAGCGAATTCGTGAATTGATCGAGTGGGGTGCCCGGTTCGACCAGACCGGCGATCAACTCGATCTGGGTCGCGAAGGGGGCCACAGCCGCCATCGCGTCGTACACGCCAACGGCGATGCCACGGGCCGCGAGATCATGCGGACCGTGATCAACTGGACCGACAAGCTGCCGCACGTCGAGCTGTGGGAGAACGCCTTTACGATCGATCTGTTGACCCACCGCGAGAAGTGTCGCGGCGGCCTGGTGTGGCAATCGGGCCGCGGCATGACGTTGGTCTGGGCCAAGCAGACGATTCTCTGCACCGGCGGCGTCGGACAGATCTATCGCGAGACGAGCAATCCCGAGGTGGCCACCGGCGACGGGCACGCGATTGCCTATCGGGCCGGCGCGGAGCTGGCCGACATGGAGTTCATGCAGTTCCATCCCACCATGCTCTACATCGCCGGCAGCAGCCGCACGCTCATTACCGAGGCAGTTCGCGGCGAGGCAGCCTACCTGGTCGACAACACGGGCCGTCGCTTCATGGGCGACTTCGACGAGCGGATGGAACTGGCCCCCCGCGACGTCGTCAGCCAGGCCATCACCACGCAGATGGAAAAGACCCGCCATCCGTGCGTCTATCTCGATCTCACCCATCTCGACGGCGAGCACATCAAGAGTCGCTTTCCCGGCATCGACAAGACCTGTGCCAAGTTTGGGCTCGACGTGGCCCGCGATCCGATTCCCGTCCGACCGGGTGCCCACTACTTCATCGGCGGCGTGACGGTCGACGCCGAGGGTCGCACGAGTCTCGAGAACCTGTGGGCGGCCGGCGAGGTGACCGCCAGCGGTCTGCACGGGGCGAATCGGCTGGCTTCCAACAGTCTGCTCGAGGGCATGGTGTTCGGAGCCCACGCCGGAGCCGGGGCCTCGCAGGCGGCGGCGGCGATGTCCGACGAGTTGAAGATCCTGCCGGTCGAGAACGAGACGATCGAGCGTGCGAGCCTGACGGACGACGGAGGTGAGCCGCTCAACTTGGACGACATTCGCAACTCGCTCAAGAGCCTCATGTGGCGCAACGTGGGCGTCGAGCGCGTCCGCGAACGGCTCGAAGAAGCGGCGGACAACCTCGATCTGTGGTGTCGCTACGTGCTGCCGCGGCAGTTCGACGACATCCCCGGCTGGGAACTGCAGAATATGTTGCTGGTGGCTCGGCTGATGGTGGCGGGGGCGCTGGCCCGCGAGGAAACGCGCGGCGTCCATCAGCGGACCGACTTTCCCGACACCGACGACGGGGCCTGGCGACGTCACCTGGCGTTTCGGCGGGGCGAACCAGTGTAGACCTGCGCCAGGGTTCTCGTCCCGTAGGGGTGCCGTCCGGGGCCTGCAAAGCGCGGCGGACTGGACAGATTGGGCCCTTCTGGATAGGTTTTATGCGGGCTGGGTGCGGCTGCGTGAGCCACCTTGGTGGTCACGACGGCCCCGCCCGATTTGTCCCCCGTGCGGCCTATTGCGAGCTGGAATGTTCGTCCTCCCCGGGCCTTCGGCGCGCGGGAATTCCCTAGCGAGACGATGCCGGTGTCTGCGAGCCGCCTTGGCTGGGATCGACGAGCGATCGCGGGAGGGTTGTTGTGAGGCCGGGGAGCCGCCGAGCCCGTGGCCGGCAGCGAGTGCCAAACGCGGTCGAGATTGAATCCGAGTGAACGGGAGTAATCGTTGATGGCAAACGACCCAAGTACCGCCATGATCGAGGCGGACGGTCTGTGTAAGTACTATGGTTCGTTCGCGGCGATTCGCGATGTGTCGTTTCGCATTGCGAAGGGCGAAGTGGTCGCGTTTCTCGGGCCCAACGGCGCCGGCAAGAGCACCACGATGAAGTTGCTGACCGGCTACCTCTCGGCGTCGGCCGGTCGCGCCCGCATCGCGGGACACGACATGTCGCTCGACCGTCTGGCCGGCAGCGAGCGTCTCGGCTATCTGCCCGAGAACGGTCCGCTCTATCCCGACATGACGCCGCTGGGGTTGCTCGAATTCTTCACCGAAGTCCGCGCCATGGAGCGGAACTACGCCCGCGAACGCATCGAGGCAGTGATCGACCTGTGTGCCCTGGCCAGCGTCTTGCGAAAGCCGATCGGCAAACTCTCCAAGGGTTTTCGCCAGCGGGTCGGCATGGCCCAGGCCCTGCTGCACGAGCCCGACGTCTTGATCCTCGACGAGCCGACGGCGGGTCTCGATCCGAACCAGATTCGCGAAGTCCGCGCCCTGTTGCGCAAGCTGGGCGAGGAAAAGACGATCCTGCTCTCCACCCACATTCTGCAAGAGGTCGAAGCGACCTCGAATCGCGTTATCTTCATTCACGAAGGCCGCATCGTCTTCGACGGCCCGGTCGGCAAGCTCAACGAAGACGGCAAGGGACTCGACGAGAACTACAAGCGACTGACCACGCCCGACCGACAACGCAAGTCGGCCTAGACACAATCAGCCACGCGCGGGGTGGGCCGCCGTCGGCCGCGACTCCCGCGAGACACGAACGAACCGAGAAGACGTTTTCAGGTAACTTTCATGAGCGAGAAATTCACCTCCTTCGCCGCCTTGGTGAGCATCGATTTTCTGTTCGCCCTGTTGCTAGGTGTGGCCCTATTCCTGCTGGCCCGTTCGCGTCCGGCGGCCTTTGCCGTGATGAAGCGGAATTTCCTGGCCTACTTCACCAACCCCACCGGCTACGTCTTCCTCTGCCTGTTCGTGTTGCTTACCTCGCTGGCGGCGTTTTGGACCGAGGCCTTCTTCAACTCGAACCTGGCCAATCTCGACCAGCTGAACTCGTTCATCCCGGCGATTCTGCTCGTCTTCATTCCGGCCATCAGCATGAGCATTTGGGCCGAAGAGCGGCGGCAGGGAACCGACGAACTGTTGCTGACGATGCCGGCCGGTGATTTCGACGTCGTGATCGGCAAGTATCTGGCCGCCGTGGCCATCTTCACCGTGTCGCTGCTCTTCTCGCAGGTCTGCAACTTTACGGTGCTGTTGAGTCTTGGCAATCCCGACACGGGGCTCGTGCTGGGGAACTACCTGGGCTACTGGATGGTCGGGCTGGCGATGCTCTCGGTCGGCATGGTGGCGTCCTTCCTCACGAACAACCTCACGGTCGGCTTCGTGCTGGGCGTGCTCTTCAACGCCCCGCTCGTGGCGGCCGGCTGGTCCGAGGTCTTTCTCGGCCCCACGGTGGCCGCGTACCTGCGACCCTGGAGCATTGCCGCGCAGCTCCGCGACTTTGAAGCGGGCGTGATCAGCGGTGCCTCGATCCTTTTCTTCGGGTTGCTCATCGTCCTGATGATCTACCTCTCGATGGTGCTCATCGGGCGTCGCCACTGGACCGGCGGCCCGCAAGGAAACCAGATGGGCTGGCACTTCCTGGCCCGCGCGCTGGCGTTGGTGCTGATCACCGGCGGCCTCTCGGTGTTGGCCAGTCAATTCGACTGGTTCCGGCCCGACGTGACCAGCGAGCGGATCAACTCGCTTTCCGACGAGACGATCGAACTGGTCTCGAATCTCGAGGCGGAGTATCCGGTGCACATCGATGCCTATGTGAGCCGCGACTTGCCGGAGGACTATGCCCAGCGTCGGCTCGATCTGCGGAGCCGGCTGCGCGAGCTCGATGCCCTCGGTCGCAAGCAGATCGGCTACACGATTCACGAGGTCGACATCAACGACGACGCGGCCTATCAGGCCGAAAAACGCTACGGCATCGAGCCGCAGACGGTGACCACCCAGGTCCGTGGAGCGATCGCCCAGAAGGACATCGTGTTCGGCATCGCCTGTCGCAGCGGTTCGGAACAGGTCGTCACGCCGTTCTTGGGCAAGGGCGTGCCGATCGAGTACGAGTTGATCCGCTCGATCGCGACGGTGACCGAGACGAAGCGGAAGAAGATCGGCATTCTGGCCACCGACGCCAACGTGCTGGGCGGCGGCTCGTTCATGGGTCCGGCCGAAGATCAGCCGCTCGCCGAGGAACTTCGCAAGCAGTACGACCTGGTCAACGTCAGCCCCAACAGCAAGATCGAAGGCAACTTCGCGGCGCTGTTGGCCGTGCAGCCGTCGTCGCTCACGCCTCCGCAGATGAAGCACTTCGTCGACGCCGTGCGCCGCGGCATCCCCACGGCGATCTTCGAAGATCCGCTGCCCTACACGATGAACGTGCCCGGCACCGACCAGCCGAAGCGCGGACAGGGTCCGCTGGCGGCCATGCAGCCGCCGCAGGAGAAGGGCAACCTCGACAGCTTGTGGGATCTGCTCAGCGTGCGACCCGAGAAACGCGTCTCGCCCGCACAGGCGATCGATCCCTTCGGCGGCGCAGCCGGTCGCGAGGAGATCGTCATCGTCTGGCAAGATTACAATCCACATCCGAGCGAGAGTGACGTCTACGGGATCACGCCGGAGTGGGTCTTCATCACGCCCGACGAGGTCGACAATCCTTTCAGCACCAAGAGCCCGATCACCAACGGCCTGCAAGAGGTCCTGTTTCTCTTTGCGGGCGGAATCAACGCCAACAACGCCCGACAGGATCTCGACATCACTACGCTGGTGCAAACCCGCGGCAATTCGGGCACGATTCGCTATTCCGACCTGTTCCGCCGCACGCCGTTCGGCGAGATCCCCGTGCCCCGCAGCGAGGTCGAGGCCAATCGCAAGCCACCCACCGGCAAGCGTTACGTGCTGGCTGCCCATCTCCGCGGACCGGCGCCGAAGAGTGGCGCGGCGGAGAGCGAGGCCGCCACGCCCGACGCCGCCACGGACGAGCCGGGCGACGCCAGCGACGAAGACGGGGCCAAAGACAAGGCTCCCGCGAAGGACCGTGAGTTGAACGTCGTGCTGGTCAGCGACGTCGACGTGTTGGCGCCTGTGTTTTTCCAGATTCGCACCGTCGGCGACGACGACATCAACCCGATTACGCGCTGGCAGCTCGACAACGTCGCCTTTGTGCTCAATGTGATTGACGTCTTGGCCGCGGACACCGACTTCGTCGAGATTCGCAAACGCCGACCCAAACACCGGGAGCTGGAGGCCGTGCAGGCCGCGGTCGAAGTGGCCAAGCAGTCCCGCCGCGAGGCCCGCGAAAAGGCCGAGGAGGCCGAAAAGAAGGCTATCCGCGACGCCGAAGAGAAGCTGGCGAAGTTGCTCGAGGAGAACGATCAACGGGATCCCGAGTTTGTCTCCACCTGGCAGTTGGCCGTACAGCGGGCTCGCGACGAAGTGAAGCGCAAGCAGGCCATCGCCGAGCGCGTCCGTGACGAGGAGTACGACGATATCGATCGGGCCATGGCCCTGGAGATTCGCAGTGTGCAGGATCGCTACAAGCTGTGGGCGGTTGTGCTGCCGCCGATTCCGCCGCTGCTGATTGCCGTCTGTGTCTTCTTCGTGCGTCGTAGCAACGAGCGCGAAGGTGTGCAGTCCGATCGATTGGTCTAGACAGAAAAGCAGGAAGATCGGAGAGTGAGCAAGCAATGACCGAAGCCGCCAAGACGAGTATTTTCGTAGGCACCGGCGTGTTGATCGCGGTCCTGGCTTTCGCCGCCTCGCGCGAGCCCACGGTCACCGGACCCGATCTCGGGGATCGGGCGTTTACGCGCATCGAGAATGCCGAGGACGTCGTCTCGCTGCAAATCGCGAGGTTCAACGACGTCAAAGGACGCACGGACACCTTCAAGGTCGTCTATCGCGACGGACGCTACGTGATTCCCTCGCATCACGACTACCCGGCCGATGCCCAGGAGCAGCTCCTGGCCGCCGCGGCCAGCGTGATGGATATCAACATCGTCAAGGTCGAAGACGACGACCGCCGCCAGCACGAGCTTCGCGGGCTGCTCGATCCACTCGATCCGTCGGTCGGCCGCGACACCGATGCTGAGGCAGTCGGAACCCGTGTAACCATGGAGAATTCGGATCAGGAAACGATCGCCGACTTTATCGTGGGGAAGCGGGTCGGCGAAGAGGGCAACGTGCGATTTGCGCGGCGCGCCCGCGAAGATCAGATCTACACGGTCGAGCTGGACACCTCGAAGCTGACGACCGATTTCGGGACCTGGATCGAGAAGGACCTGTTGCGACTCGATCCGCTCGACGTCCGCGGCGTTGCCCTCATCGACTACTCGATCGAGCGGGAGCCGACGCTCTTTGGCATCGAGGTGCCGGTCGCCATCAATCAACGGGGCGTCGTGGAGCTGTCCTACGATCCGGGCGAGTTGAAGTGGAATCTCGATCGCATGCAGCTCGTCGACCAGGAACAACGAAAAGTGGTCGATCGAGAGCTCGCCGAGGATGAAGAACTCGACACGGAGAAGCTCAACGGACTGAAGCAAGCCCTCGACGACCTGAAGATCGTCGACGTGCAGCCGCAGCCGGAGGGTCTCGAATTCGACGGGGAGAAGATTCGTCTTACCCAGGAGGCCCAGGTCGAGCTCTCCCGACGTGGATTCGATTTCCTGAAGGGTCTCGGCCTGCACTCCGACCAGGGTGAAATTGCCATCGATACGGCCGACGGCGTCCGCTATGCCTTGCGGTTTGGCCGCGTCGCGGGGGCGGACGACGGCAACGGAGAGGGCGACGGCGACGCCGAAGCGAAGCAGCAGTTGCGCCGCTATCTTTGGGTGCGGGCCGAAGAGAATCTCGACATCTTCCCGCCGCCTGCTCTGCAAGAAGTTCCGCCCATGCCCGAGCCACCGCCGGCCGAAGTCGTCAAGAAGGTCGAAGACGGTGCCGCCGCCGGTGAAGCCGCCGCCGGCGAAGCTGCCGACGGCGCAGGGGCGTCCGGCGAAGACGCCGATGGTAAAGGTGCCGCCGACGAAGACGCAACAGGCGAGGTCGGCGACGCCGCGGCCGAGGATCCTCAGCAGCGCTTCGAACGGCTCAAGGCCGAGCGCGAGAAGATCATCCGCGACAACGAGCGAAAGAAGTCCGAGTACGAAGCGAAGATCAACAAGGCCAAGGAAGAGGTGGCCAAACTGAATCGCCGCTTCGACGATTGGTATTACATCATCGCGAACGATACCTATCAGGAGATTCACCTCGGCGCCGACGACGTCCTCAAGAAGAAGGGCCCGCCGGAAACCGAAGGCGATGCGACCGGCGGCGTCTCCCCCGATTCGCCTGCCGGTCCCACGAGCGGTCTGGGCGGACTGGGAAATGTCGTCGGCAAGGCGATCGAGGCCAGCAAGTCGAAGTTGGGAGACCTGCTGCCGAAGGACGACGCGGGGCAAGAGACGGGTCCCGCACCGGCACCGACCGCGAAGCCGCCGGCCGCTCCCGCAGACGATTCGTCCGTCGGCTCGGAAGACGCGGAAGACCCTCAAGACGCCACGGACGAGGCGCCGGCCGACGCGACAAGCGATGACGCCGAGCAGCCGCCCGCGCCTCCGGCCGAGAACGGCGCCGGGGAACCCGCCGGCCAGCCTGCGCCCGCCGAGTAGCGTTCGGCGGCGTTTCTCCAACCTTCGCCAGCGGGCGACTTTGCCGGTCGGCAGAACTTTGCGGCCGTTGGCCGCGCCCCTCTGACCGTGCGGCACCCTCGAACCGGCAAGTTCTGTCGATCGACTTGGGCACGTCGCCGCGGTCGGCCGATGGAATCGATAGGGGGCCGGCGCGTGGCCCGCCCTCTCTGAAGATCTTGTTGTCTTGCACGCGCTGCGAACGGTTCCGAACATGCTGGGCAACTTACGCGGCTCGAACGGTCATCGCACGGACCGAAAATTCACGCCCGCCCCGCGGCTCGGTTTGCAGTCCGAGGGCGAGCGCGAATACGGCGGCTTCCGCTACCGCATTTGGCACGCCCGCGTGGGGATGTCCAGCTCGACGATTCGCTACAGCCTGAAGATCACCGATCTGGGCGGCGCCCCGCGACACTACGTCTCCGGATTCCGCAGCATGGCCGACGCCGAACGGGCAGCCCATGCCTGGATCGACGAAGCGGAAGTTCCCGGCTTGCGACGCGGTCGCACCCGTCGCGACGGGGCCCATCGTCGCCGTCGCTGACGCAAGAGCTAGTCGGCGGCCAGCCAACTCGGCAGTTCACCCGCCGCGGGCAGCTGAATCACGATCGCGTCGCGCACGGCCGGATGCGCGCGAACTTCGGCCACCGCGGCCTCGGGCGGAATCTCGTCGAGATTCAAGATCCCGATGCTCTCGCCACCGCGGGTCGATCGACCGACCGACATCTGCGCGATGTTCACCTGGTGGTTGCCCAGGGTCGTGCCTACGCTGCCGATGATGCCCGGAACGTCCTGGTGCGGAAAGACCATCAGCACGCCGTCGAGGTAGGCTTCGAGCTGATTGTCGTCCAGCCGCACCAGTCGCGGCATGTTGTGTCCGAAGAGCGTGCCGCCGGCCGTGGTCGTGCCACGGTCGGTAATCAGCTCGGCCTGGACCAGCGAGCTGAACGCCCCGTGGGTCGGCTCCTGCTCTTCGGCCAGCTCGATGCCCCGTTCCCGCAGCAGCAACTCGGCGTTGACGATGTTCGGCTCGGTATCGAGCGCGTGGGCCAGCAGCCCGCAGGCAAAGCTCGCGGTGAGCAGCTTGGTGTCTTTCTCGGCGACCTGACCGCGATAGTGCAAACGACAGGCTCGGGCTCCGCTCGGGTCGAGCTGCGCGAGGAGCAGCCCGAGCCGGAAGGAAACGTCGAGATAGCCGCGCAGGGCGTCGAGGGTGGCAGCATCGATCGGCGAGACGTTCACCGCGCAGCGGATGTTGCCGTTCGTCAGGTAGTCGACCAACAGGTGGACGGCCTCGACCGCCACCTGCGTCTGTGCCTCTTCGGTGCTGGCGCCCAGGTGCGGCGTGCTCAGCACGCCCGGCATGCCGAACAGGGGATGTTGCTGACACGGTTCTTCTTCAAACACGTCGAGGGCGACCCCGGCCAGCTTGCCCGACTCCAGCCCGCGCACCAGCACCGCCTCGTCATACAACCCACCCCGGGCGCAGTTGATCAGTCGCGCCCCGGGCTTGACGATTTCGAGTTGGGCCTCGCCGAACAGCCCCCGCGTTTCGTCGGTCAGCGGCGTATGCACGGTAAGGTAGTCGATCTCGGGCAACATCGCGTCGACGCTCTCGAAGCGTTGAATGCCGAGTTCCTGGGCACGCTCTTTGGAAAGGTAAGGATCGAAACCGATGGTGCGCATCTCCAGTGCCTGGGCTCGCAGGGCGACGGCCTGACCGATGCGTCCGAGGCCGACGATGCCGAGCGTCTTGCCGGCCAGTTGGCTGCCCATATATTTCTTGCGATCCCAGCGGCCTTCGATGAGGCTCTGATACGCCGGCGCGACATTACGCGACAGGGCCAGCATCAAGGCGACCGTATGTTCGGCCGTACTGACCGTGTTGCCGGTCGGCGTGTTCATCACGACGATGCCGGCGCGGGTGGCGGCTGCTTTGTCGATGTTGTCGGTGCCGACGCCGGCCCGCACGATGGCCTTCAGTCGCCGATTTCCTTCCAGCGATTCGGCCGTGATCTTCACACCGCTACGGCAGATGGCCCCGTCGAACTCGGCCAGCGCCAGGCGAAGTTCCTCGCCGGCCAGACCGGTGCGCACCTCGACGTGCAGGGCGTCGTTGGCCTGCAGCAGCTGCAGACCTTCCTCCGAGAGATTGTCGAGTACGATCACGCGCATCATGCTGCCTTCGCTAGATGGAGTCACCACCGTGCCGCCTTCCTTCGCACGTCAGACGCCGGGAGGGGCGAAGCCGAAGTCCGGCGGCGTCCGCCGCGCGGCCGTTCCGCTTCGCCAAAAGCGTGGATTGTACTGCCACGCCCGGCGCTCGACCAGACAAGCGACCGCCGTGACTGAGCAGCGATGTTCGCCGCCAGTTCCCCGCAGACGGACTTCGTGCCCGCAGGTGGACCCCGCCACCTCAGACGGGTCCCGTGCCCCGTAGAAAAACCCCCGTGCCCGCAGAGGAACTACCCGCCGTGCTGCGCGGCGAATTCGCGCATCACGTCGGCCAGGGCCTTTACGCCGGCGGTCGGCATGGCGTTGTAGATCGAGGCCCGAAAGCCCCCCACGCTGCGGTGTCCCTTCAGCTCGACGAGCTTGCGTGCGGCCGCCGCGGCGAGAAATTCCGGCTGCAGCTCCTCGCGGGCCAGGCGAAACGTCACGTTCATCGCGCTGCGGCAAGCGGGCTGGGCGTGTCTCAGATAAAAGTCGGAGTGCGCGTCGATCACGTCGTACAGCAGCGCCGCCTTGGCGCGATTTCGCCGAGCCATCTCCTCGAGCGAACCGGCCGACTCCAGCAGCCAATCGGTCACCAGCTTCACCACATAGATGCCGAACACCGGCGGCGTGTTGTAGCAGGAGTCTTCCTTCACGTGATTGCGATAGTCGAGCATGCCGGCCTGGTTGTCCGGACAGCGGGCCAGCAGGTCGTCGCGGACGATCACCACGGTCACACCGGCCGGTCCGGCATTCTTCTGAGCACAGGCGTAGATCAGGCCATAGCGCGCGACATCGATCGGACGCGAGATGAAATCGCTCGAGGCGTCGCACACCAGCGGCACCTCGCCAGAGGCCGGTTCGACGGGAAACTGCACCCCCTGGATCGTCTCGTTCGACGTGAAGTGCAGGTAGGCCGCCTCGGGGGAAACCTCGCAGGCATCGCTCGCGGGCAGTCGATCGTAGTTCGTCTCGCCGCCGTCCCAGACGACCCGCGTCGGCCCCTCGCGCTTCGCCTCGGCCACGGCCTTCTTGCCCCAGGAACCGGTCACCAGATACTCGCCCGTGCGGCCGTCGAGCAGATTCATCGGCACCATCGAGAACTGCAACCGCGAGCCCCCCTGCAGGAAGATCACGTGGTAGTTCTCCGGCAGCCCGTAGAGCCGGCGGAGGTTCGCCTTCGCCGCGGCCAGAATCTCGCCGAAGGCCGCGCTGCGGTGGCTGATCTCGAGCACCGAGATGCCGACGTCGGGCAGCGCCAACAGCTCGGACTGGGCTCGTCGCAAGACGTCTTCCGGCAACACGGCCGGACCGGGGGAAAAGTTGTAGACGCGCTCGGTCATCTTGAGGGCTCGGGGATTGGAGAACGGCCGGGTGGCAGCCGAAGAAACGCAGGGCTGCCGGGTCGCCTCGATTCTACGAATTCGCCGTCACGAGAGATAGGCGATCGACCTGCCACGACGGGACTTGTCGCGGAAGCGAGACCCGCGGAGCGGTCGCGTGAGGAAGACGCAAGACGCGGTCGGCGAACGACGCGAAGGCACGTCGATGCACCGGCACTGATGCAAACGTCGGCTCATCGAGGCCCCATCGCACAGAGCCGCGCGCAGAGCCCCCGGTTCCAGGGCCCCTATTGCAGCGGCAGCAGCGTCGGTGTGTTGACGACACGCGTCGGCGTGGCCGGCACCGGCGAGAGCGGATCGCTCACCGCCGCCGAACGGAGCGCCGTCACGCGGGCGGCGACGGCCGGCTGCACGTGGTTGCTCTGCAGGGAGTGATTGTAGTTGGCCAGGGCCTGGGCATAGTCGCCCTGTGCTTCGCGAAGCCGTCCCAGGGCCGTGCGGGCTCGGGCGTTGAACGTATCGACTTCGACGGCGGCCAGGAGCTGCTCCTCTTCGCCGACCTGGTCGCCGAACTCGTGGTGCAGACGGGCCAACTCAACCTTGGCATCGGCCGACAGCGGACTCCGCTCGGTCCAGCCACGGAGCAGCCGAAAGGCCTCGTCGTTGCGATCGCGTTCAACCAGCAAGACGGCCAGGCTGCGATAACAGTCGACGTGTTCCTTGTTCAGCAACTCTGCGCGGTCGAGACACTGGTTGTAGAAGTTCTCGGCCTGATCGTAGTAAGAGTCGTTGCTTTGGACCTTCGCCAACTGGTGGTAAGTGGCGCCGAGATTGTAATAGCTGTCCGGGTTGGCCGGATCGGTTTGCATCGCCTCGTGAAACCGCTGGACGGCGGCCATGTGGTTCCCCTGCAGATAGTGGCGCGTGCCCTGGGCGTTCAATCCGCTGGAGGCCATCTGGCAGCCGCTGGCCAGCGAGACGGCAACGACGGCGAACAAACCCAGGCTGACGGCGCGCGACGGCGGCATATGGCGAGATGTCGACACGATCGTGTCCCTTGCAAATGAAGAGGAGATTGTCGAATGACAAGTGGCCGGCGGCGCGGGCGCGCAGCGGGATGGCCGCGAAAGGAAGGGGGACTCTATCGGCCGCCGAGAACCGATGCAAGAGCGGTTTTGCGCGGGCTCGACGCCTCGACGCCAAGACGCTAGAGATAAACGAGACGCGCTCTAGCAATCGCCAGCGATAGCAGCGGAGGCGAGCCGATCAGTCGACCGGCATGGGCGCAAGACGCGCGTCGCGCCAGAGAAGTTCACGCCCGAGAAGATCGCGCCCGAGAAGGTCGCGCCCAAGAAAATCGCACCGATAGGCTGCGACCGGCCATCCCTGGCCAGCGGTGCTAGCGGCACCGTCGCGCCTACGGGGTTGTCAGTTAGAGCGGCAGCGTGGCCGACTCGCGTTGGGACGTTTCGTCCGCGACCTCTGCCGTCGGAGCCGCGACGGCGACCGGGACGGCCGATGCGCCGACAGCGTCCTGCTTGACGTAACCCAATTCCGCGATCACCTCGAGGATCTCGCTGCAGGTCGGAAACATGCGACCGCTCTTCCGCTTGTATTCGTCGAGGGCCTGCATGAACTCGACCTCGGCGTCGCTGTAGTCGCGCTCGCAGGTGGTCGGGTCGATCTGGCGACGTCGGTTCACCTTCTGGCGACGCTCGATCTGACGGCGGTCGTCGGCCACCTCCATGGTCTTCTGACGCCGATCGCCGGTCTGGCGACGGTCGCTCTCGGCCGCCGCGCGGCGCTCGACCGGCGCCTTCTTTTTCGAACTTTTCTTTGAACTCTTCGTCGAGCTCTTCGTCGTTTGGGCACTTTTCGAGCTGCTGCTCGACTTGGCCGCGGTCTTCTTGACCTTCGTGCTCTTGGTCGCGGCCTTGCTGGTCGACTTCTTCTTCGCCGTCTTTGCTTTCGCCATCCGTCTCTCCCTCCAATCAACCCCGAAACCGTCGTGCAGCGAGGGTCTCGTGTACCCCTCGGCGACGACTAAGAGCATCGGTTTGCCGATCGCGGGAAATAGAGAAGCTGGGAAAAGATTGCGGTTTTCGGGAGTTTTCCGCATTGAGGGGAGGTTGCCGCTGGGGCAATCTTTCCGGTTGTACCGGCGGCGGCTGCCCCGCGATCGGCCGGCGATCGCGCCGCCGTGGGGAATGCAGTCGCGCCGCCGTGGGGAAGGAGTCGACTGGAGACGTGCGGGAAGCCTCAGCGTCCGTCCCGCTTGTCCCGCCACTGCTGCGAGAACTGCCGCAGCATCTCGGCGGCCGCGCTCTGGGTCTCGCTCGTCGACGGCTTCGACTTCGGCGCGGGCGGCGGAGGCAGCTTCCGCGGCGCGTCGGTCCGCTGCGAAGCGGAATCCTCCTCGTTCAACTCCGACTTGTCGATCTGGGCCGTGTCGGACAGATCGGCGTCTTCCCGCAGCACGCCGCGGGTATCGCTCAGCGATCCTACTGCCTCATCCGATTCGGCCTCGTCGAGCCAGCCGGCGATGTCCTCGTCGGTGTGGACCGAGTCTTCGCCGGGCTGCTTGCCGGTCACCGCATCACGAACGGGCGACTTTGGCTCGGCGACAACAGCCCCCTCGACGAGGACTTCGAACTTCAGCGGTCCCACGGTGAGCTGGTCGCTCGCGGACAACTCCGTCTCGCCCGTGATCCGTTGGCCGTTGACGAGCGTACCGTTCTTGCTGCCGAAATCGCGGATGCCGACGTACGGACCCTGGATCAAGATCACGCAGTGATGGCGACTGATCAGGTCGCTACGGGGGCGCAGATGGCAGTCTTTGCTGCGGCCAATAAAGAACTTGGGCCCCTTCAGGGGTATCTCGAGAGCCTTTTCGCTGCCCTCGAGGACACGAAGTTTTACCCGCATCGCGCTCTTCCCGTCCGCTGTTCGCGGCGCCTTCTCGCCCTGCCGCCGAGTCCGCCTGGATTCTGGCAATCCGAGCGAACACACCGGCCACTGCCTGACTCTCTGTAACCGTTGACTAGACCGGAATGAGGATATGATGTCCGACTAGGACGAATGCTCGTCAACGACGTCGAGAGTGGCCGCGAGTTGCCTCGCGAGATGCTACGTGATCTGCGCTTCGAATAGGGGTAGGGAACTTCTCGCCCTTCGATGCGACGGCCTCTCGCTCTCGTAGGTCCGCGGCACACAGGCCCGGTCAGTTTAGCGTCAATCGCGCCGGACGTCAAAGAAATGGTAAGGCATCCGGGCGGTGAAGCAGCGCGGCCTTCATGGTTCGTCGGTTGCCGCAGTCATTGCCGCGCGGCCGCCGCGCACAGTCGGCGGTTGCTCGCGCTTTCCGCCCGCCGATCGACCGGCTTAGCGTCGCCGCAGCCAGGCGGACGAGGCAAATTTGGTCGTCGCTAGCTGTTCGGCGGTGGCCATTTCATCGTCTCCCAGCGTCGCCGCGACGAGCCGCAAACCAAGCCGCGCCGCCAAGATGCGCGACCAATCTTCGATCAGCCGCGGCACATCGATCTCGCGACCGCTGGTCTCCCTCAGGCCCGGCAGTTCCGGGGCGGCCGCCGATTGGGCCAACAACAGCGAACCGTGCTGCAAGATCGCCCCCTGACGTCGCCGCTGGGCGCTGCCGAGCAACTTGGGCTGTCGATGGGGGGGAACCTCCCCGTCAGGCAAGCTGGGGGGGTCGCCAGGGGCGTGATCGCCGGGCGTGGCCGTCCGACTCACGACGTCGCCCCGCTCGCGTCTCTGGAAACAGAGAAAGGCGGCGTTCGCCTCCGCGGCGGGGGTCTCGTCACAGCAGAGCGGGCCGGCACTGGCTCCCTGCAGGGCGAGGGCCTCGCTGGCCGCATAGTGAAAGATGCTCACCAGGTCGCTGTGATTCAGCCGCGACTGGTTCGCCAGCGGGGCGGCGAAGCTGTAGGTCAGCTCGCGATCATGCACGATTGCCCCGCCGCCGGTTGTGCGCCGCACCACGGCACAGTCGCGACTGGCCAGATGCTCGTGCCGCTCGTCGTAGGTCTGAAAGTAGCCGAGCGAGAGGGTCGGCTCCCGCCACTGGTAGAACCGCAGTGTCGCCGTGCCCTGCGCGTTTGCCGCGTCGAGCAGCGTCTCGTCGACGGCCATGTTCCGCTCGCCCGCGAGCGGCGGATCGACCAGGTACCGGCACTCGGTCGCGGCCAGCAGGGGCGACGCGGCGGGCTTCGACTCATGGCTAGCGGTAGGGGTAGGCATATCGTGGCGAGGGCAGGGCAGCCGCGATTAGAGCGTTGCTCAGATCGAGCTGGCGTCCGGCGTCGGCGACGTCAAACGTAGTCGTAGTAAGCCGAGACGCTACAGGAAGATGAGAAGCGCTCTAGTTCTCGGCCGCGGTCCACTTTAGCACCGGCTCGCGGGCGGCGGTCACTTCGTCGGGCCGGCTGATCGGCGTCGTGTGGGGTGCCTCGTGCAGCAGCTCGGGCGACTCGTCGGTAATGCGGAACAAGGTCTCGGCAAAGGCGTCGAGTGTCTGCTTGCTTTCGGTCTCGGTCGGCTCGACCATCAAGGCTTCCTTCACCGTCAGTGGGAAGTAGACGGTCGGGGCGTGCATGCCGTAGTCGAGCAACCGTTTGGCGATGTCCATCGCCGTGATGCCGCGTTCCGACTTCAGCTGGGCCGCCGAGGCGACGAACTCGTGCATACAGCGGTCGCCCTGCGGCACCGGCAGAATGTGCTGCACGCGGCTGAGCAAATAGTTGGCGTTGAGCACCGCGTTCTCGGCGACCTGGCGAAGACCGTCGGGCCCGTGCGTGCGGATGTAGCAATAGGCGCGGACCAACACGCCGACATTGCCGAAGAAGCTCCGCACGCGGCCGATCGATTTCTCACGATCGAAGTCGAGTCGATAGACCGGGCCTTCGGGCGTGTCGTCCTTCGCCACCACGGGCGAAGGCAGGTAGGGACCGAGCTTGCCGGTCACGGCGATCGGACCCGCGCCGGGGCCGCCGCCGCCGTGGGGACCGCTGAACGTCTTGTGCGGATTGAAGTGCATCATATCGGCACCGAAGTCGCCCGGTCGCGTGATGCCGAGGATGGCATTCATGTTCGCGCCGTCGCAATAGATCAAACCGCCCAGCTCGTGGACCATGTCGGCGATTTCGCGGACGTTCGTCTCGAACAAGCCCACGGTGTTCGGATTGGTAATCATGAACACGGCGACTTGTTCGTCGAGCTTGGCGCGGAGGTCGTTCATGTCGACGTAGCCGGCCGGCGTGCTCTTGATTTCCAAGGTGTCGAAGCCGACGAAGTTGGCGCTGGCCGGGTTGGTGCCGTGGGCCGAATCGGGAACCAGCACCTTGGTCCGCGTCTCGCCCAGGTCGCGGAAGTAGGCCGCCGCGCACATCAACGCGGTGAGCTCGCCCTGGGCCCCGGCGGCCGGCTGCAGGCTGACCGCCTCGAGACCGGAGATCTCCGCCAGCATCTGTTGCATCTGGTGAAGCAGCTCGAGCATGCCTTGGATCGTCGACTCGGGCTGGTAAGGATGCAGATCGACCATGCCTGGCAGGTTGGCCAACCGCTCGTTGCGTTTCGAGTTGTACTTCATCGTGCACGACCCGAGCGGATAGAAGTTCGTGTCGATGCACATGTTGAAGGTCGAGAGATTGGCATAATGCCGCACGATTTCCGGCTCGGGCATTTCGGGCAGCGGCGTCGGTGCCGTGGCCCGGTGGCGCTCCGGGATCAGTTCGTCGAGCGACGTCTCCGGCACGTCACAGGCCGGCAGCCGCGAACCGCGACGGCCCGGATGCGAAAGCTCGAACAGGAGTTGTGTGGCTCGGGTGTTACGCATAGCTGGCGGTCTCCGCGCTGGAAGGCGAGCTGGAAGCGCGGTCGCCGAGCGCCGCGACGAGTTGATCGATCTCCTGACGGGTCCGTCTCTCGGTGACGGCCACGAGCAGACAGTCGGAAAGCTCCGGGTACCACGTTCCCAGTGGCACGCCGGCAAAAATCCCTTCCGCAAGTGCCGCGCGAACCAGCCCGTCGACGTCGTGCTGACGATCGCGGACGACGAACTCCTTGAACACCGGCGAGGCAAACGCCGGCTCGAGCCGTTCCAAACCCGTGAGCTGACCGCGGGCATAGTGGGCCTTCTGCAGGCAGAGCTCGGCGACCTCGCGCAAACCTTGCGGGCCGAGGGCCGAAAGGTAGACGCTGGCCCGCAGGGCGAAGAGACCTTGGTTCGTGCAGATGTTGCTGGTCGCTTTGCTGCGGCGGATATGCTGCTCGCGGGTTTGCAGCGTCAGCACCCAACATCGCTTGCCGCGCCGATCGACGGTTTGGCCGGCGATGCGGCCCGGCATGCGGCGGACGAACTTTTCGCGGGCTGCCATGATGCCCAAGTAAGGCCCGCCGTATTGCATCGGTGTGCCGAGCGACTGGCCCTCGGCGATGGCGATGTCGGCGCCGTAGTCGCCGGGACGCTTGAGCACGCCCAGGCTGATCGGATCGAAGGCGACCACGAACAAGGCCCCGGCGTCGTGGGCGATCTTGGCGATCTCGTCGGTCTCTTCCAGGGCACCGAAGAAGTTGGGGTGCTGGGCAACGACGCAGGCGGTCTCGTCATTGACCACGCGGGCAAGTTGCTCGAGGTCGCAGGTGCCGCCGGAGGCCTCGACCGTCACCAACTCGACGCCCAAACTGGTGAGATACGTCTTAAGCGTCTGACGATACTCGGGGTGGACCGAGCCGATGGTGACCACGCGACCTTCGCGCCGCGTTACGGCCAGGCTCATCAAGACCGCCTCGGCCGTGGCGCTGCCCCCGTCGTAAAGGCTCTGATTCGAAACGTCCATGCCGGTTAGCTGGCAGATCAGCGTCTGGTACTCGAACATCGCCTGCAGGTTGCCCTGGGCGACTTCGGCCTGGTACGGGGTGTACGAGGTGTAAAACTCGCCGCGCGAGGCGACATAGTCGACCACGGCCGGCACAAAGTGGTCGTAGCTGCCGCCGCCCAGGAAGGAAACGTTCGCCGTGGCCGGCGTGTTTCGCGCGGCCAGCTCTTGCAGGTGCGCGGTCAGCTCGATCTCGCCCAGGGCCGGCGGCACGTCGAGCGGACGATCGAGCTGCAGCGGCGCAGGGATCGAAGCAAAGAGTTCTTCAAGCGACTTGACGCCGATCGCCTTGAGCATCTCGGCCTGGTCTTGGGGGGTGTTGTAGAAATACGCCATGGTCGCGGTTTCGCGGGGGTAAGGTGGATGATTCCGAGCTGGACAGCGGTAGGGAAGAAAGGTTGGGGGCGGCTCTTGGGCGGGTGTGGCTGACGGCGGGGCGGGGGGCTACATCGCCTCTTCGGCACAGAGTTTCTCGTAGTCGGCGGGTGAGAGCAGGGCGGCCAGATCGGCCTCGTCGGTCATCCTGATCTTGGCAATCCAGCCGGCTCCGTAGGGGTCGTCGTTGAACAGTTCCAACTTATTCGGAAGTTCGTCGTTGACTTCGACCACCTCGCCGGAGACGGGGCTGTAGATGTCGCTCACCGCCTTGACCGACTCGATCTCGCCAAACGAATCGCCGGCACTCACCTGGCGGCCCACCTCGGGCAGCTCCAGAAACACCAGGTCGGTCAGGGCCTCGACCGCGAAGGCCGAAATGCCGAGCGTGGCCAGCTTGCCACCGTCGGCCTCGCTGACGCGCACCCATTCGTGAGTCTTGGCGAACAGCAGATCTTCAACGCTCACGGCGAATTCCTTTCAGTTGTTGCACCGTCGGTGCCGGAATATGGGGTCCAACTAATGTTCTCGGGTGTAGAACGGCAGCTCCGCGACTCGCGCCGGCAGCTGGCGACCGCGGACGTCGACGACCACGTCGGTGCCGACCGCCGCTGCCTGGGGGGCGACGTAGGCCATCGCGATGGGATGCCCCAAAGTGGGTGAATGCGTGCCGCTGGTGACCTCGCCGACCACTTTGCCGTCGAAGAGCACCGGGCAATGCTCGCGCGGGGCACGACCCCCGTCGGCGACCAGACCCACCCGGCGTGGCAGCGTCGCATCGTCGACCAGGCCGCGCATCACGTCGGCACCGGGAAAATCTCGGGGCGGACCGCCGCGACCGCGGGTCAGGTTGACGGCAAAGTCGAGCCCGGCCTGTTGGGGCGAGATCGCCTCGTCCAACTCGTGACCGTAGAGCGGCATCGCCGCCTCCAGACGCAGCGTGTCGCGGGCACCCAGGCCGACCGGCGTGGCCCCTCGCGAGGCGCCGCGGTCGAGCAACTCCTGCCACAGTTCCGCGGCCCATTCGCTAGGCACGATCAGTTCGACCCCGTCTTCGCCCGTGTATCCGGTGCGGCTGACCAGCGCGTCGAGCTTGGCGCCGCTCTCCAGACCCACGATGGTCGGGGTCACGGTGTAGTATTTCATGGCGGCCGGATCGACATCGACAAACTCGCCGGCCAGCTCGACCGCCACGGGTCCCTGCACGGCGATCATGGCCCAGTCGAACGTCAGGTCGGTCATCTTCGCGTCGACGGTCGTGTCGGCGGCCAAGTGCTGTTCGATCCAGGCGACGATCTTCTCGCGATTGCTGGCGTTGACGACGAGCAGATGGTGCTCGCCCGCTCCGTCCCGCTCGGCGACACGATAGACCAACACGTCGTCAAGAATGCCGCCGCTCTCGTTGGTCATCAACGAGTAGCGAACCTGGCCGACTTTCAGGTTGTCGACGCGGCGGGTAAGCAGCGAATCGAGCAGCGGCCCGGCCCCCGAACCATCGAACCGCAGCCGGCCCATGTGCGAGATGTCGAACAGCCCCGCCTGGCGACGTGTGGCGTGATGTTCGTCGACGATCGACGTGTACTGCACCGGCATCGACCAGCCGGCGAAGTCGACCATGCGACCCCCGTTTGCTGCGTGCCATTCGTGAAGTGGTGTTTCGCGCATCACCGTGCTCATGGCCACCATGATTCGGAGGCGGGGGTGCCGTTTGACTTGCCAAAAGAACGCCTGAGTTCATTGTAGTTGATCTGCAGGGTGCGGACAGGGGCAGCGACCCATCGCGACGCCCGCGAAACCCCGGCGAAACACGCGAAACCAGGGCCAATGGACGCGGCGAGTGGCAGGGTGCCACGGACGAAGGCGACGAGTGACAAAGACGGCGAGCTAAAGCGACTATTCCTGCTGGCCGCTGCCGGTTTGTTCGCGCGCGGGCCGGTGCGTTTACGACTTGCGTCGCGAGCGCGTCTTCTTTTTCGGCTGGCCGGCGTGGGGTCGCGACTTCTTGGTGCCGGCCGACGGCTTCTTGCCCGATTTCTTATTCGCCGGGCCCTTCGTCTTGGCCGCGTCCTTGTTGTTGTTCTTCGACTTGGAGCGCGCCGACCCCGTCGTCTTCTGGCCAGCCGATTTCTTGCCCGTGGTGTTCTTGCCTGTCGTTTTCTTGCCAGGAGACTTCTTGCCGGTCGTTCTCTGGCCGCCCGACTGCTTGCGGCCCGACTTCTTACCAGCCGCCCCCTGACCAGCCGACGGGCTCTGCTGCTTGCCTTGCTGCCCTCCGCGCGGTTTCGACGGGCGGCCCTTCGCGCCACGTGCCGCGCCGCCTTTCCCGTGTCTCCCGCGTCGGCCGTCATGCTGACCCTGCGGCTCGCCCGTCTCGTCTGGCCTGCCGGGCAGGCGGCGGACCAGGCGGAAGTCGAGTTCGCGACCGTCGACGTCGACTCGGGCCACGGCGACCCGCACGAAGTCGCCCAGGCGATAGCTCTGTCCGCCGCGAAATCCGGAGAGCGAGTGGGTGCGGCGATCGTAGTGGTAATAGTCGTCCTGCAGCGACGAGACGTGGATGAGCCCCTCGGCCGGAAGCTCGAGGCCCTGGGCGAACAGACCGTACTCCTGCACGCTGGTGATCACCGCGTCCATTTCTTCGCCGATGCGGTGACTCAGGTAGTCGAGCAGCTTCACCTTGATCAGCTCGCGCTCGGCCGAGGCGGCTCGCTGTTCGCGTTCGCTGCAATGTTCGCCCAAGGTGACCAGCTCGCCGAAGTGCACCGTCGGTGCCTCGCCGGCCAGGACGCGGTCCAACAGCCGGTGCACCGTCAGGTCGGGATAGCGGCGAATCGGCGAGGTGAAGTGACAGTAACACTCGCTGGCCAGGGCATAGTGGCCCTCGTCCTCCGGACTGTAGACCGCCTTCTGCATGCTCCGCAGCACCGCATAGTTGATGGCGTGCTCCTCCGGCTCGCGCTTGACCCGGTCGAGCAGGTCCTGCAACTCGAAGCGGCTCTCCAGGCTCTTGGTCTTGTAGCCCAGGTCGCCGACGAAGTCGCTCAGCATGCGCAACTTTCGCGGGTCGGGCGCGGCATGCACGCGACGCAGAAAGGCGAGTTCCTTCTCGGCCAAGAGATCGGCGACCGCCTCGTTGGCGGCCAGCATGAACTCCTCGATGATCTGGTGGCTCTCGGTGTGCTCCTCCAGATGAGCGCCTGCGACGCGACCCTCTTTGTCCAGGTCGATCTTCACCTCGGGCAAGGCCAGCTCGAGCGAGCCGCGGGCAAACCGTCGCCGCCGCAGAATCATCGCCAGCTCGTGCATGCGACCCAGCAGAGCGTGCACCTCGGGCGTGAGCTTCTTTCGCCACGGCTCGCGGTCTTCCAGAAACTCGTCGACCTCTTCGTAGGTGAAGCGGCGCTTCGAGCGAATGGCCGCCGCGTGCGGCTCGACGCTCACCCGCGTGCCGTCGGGCGTGAACTCGATGAACACCGTTTTCGTGTAGCGGACCCGATCGGGCTGCAAACTGGCCAGGTTGTTCGAGATCGTCTCGGGGATCATCGGAATCACCTGGTCGGGCAGATAGACGCTGGTCGCCCGATGCTTGGCCTCGCGGTCGAGGGCCGAGTTGTCGCGGACGAAATGCGAAACGTCGGCGATGTGCACGCCCAGCAGCCAGTGCGGTTTGCGCTTCCGGCCGACCGGCTCGACCAGTTCCAGCGAAATCGCATCGTCGAAGTCACGGGCGTCGAACGGATCGATCGTAATCACCGTGGCCTCAGTCAGATCGGTGCGGCCTGCGGCAATCGACTCGTCGAATTGCTCGGCCTGTTCGCGGGCGTCTTCCAAGACGTCGTCGCCGAACTCGCCGGGCAGATTGAACTCGTGAATGATCGAGAGGGTATCGATGCCCGGATCGCCGCGCTGACCGAGCACGTCGACGACAACCCCTTCGCCTTGATGGACATGCGAGGGAAAGCGGACCATCTCGAGCACGACCTTGTCGTCGACCTGGGTATCCTTGGCCCCGGCGTCGCCGACGAGAATCGGCTGGGCGAACAACCCACCGTCGACGTTCACATAGCCGCCGCCGGCCGCTTCGAAGTAGGTGCCGACGAAGCGGTGCGTCTCGCGTTCGATCACGTCGACAATGCGTCCCTGGCGATTCGGTCGCCCGGCGCTGCGTTGCGACTTGCTCAGCTGCACCGAGACGACATCGCCGTTGGCGGCGTCGCCAGCGCTCTTGGCCGGGATGTAGATGTCGGCCCCCTCTTCGCGGTCGACGGTGCCCCGCGGCCGCACGAACCCATAGCCGCCGCTGGTGCGACGAAACACGCCCACGATGCGATTCGAGTGAATCGTGTCGGCGAGCCCGACGGTATGGGCCTCGCCATAGGCCAGTCGCCCGGCGACGACGAGCCGCTTGACGAGCTTCTTCAGATCGCGGGCTTGCGATTCATCGAGGCCCAGGGCCTTGGCGATCTTGCGCGGTTTGACGGGGCGATAGCCCTTGCGCCCCAGGTGTTCGAGCAGCGCTTGTTCGAGTTCGTTTGATTCGCTCATAAACTCGGCCGAAACTTCCTGCACCCCGGGCGTTGCGCCGGGCGCGGTGTGCCGCGAATGATCATCGCGCGGGCGAGGACGACGACGCGCCGCCGCCCTTGTAGAGCTTTCGCCCGATGTTGTGGTGATACTGGGTCCACGCGCTGGCCGAGTTGGCGTCGTCGCGCAGCAACTGCTCGAAGTGATGAATCTTCGCGTCGAGATTGTCGAGGTGGTGCAGGGCGATGGCCTCGACGGTCATGGGCACGGTGGGGCTGCCAAACTCGTTTTCGCCGTGATGGCTGACGATCAGGTGGCGAATGCGCATGAACAGCTCGTCGGGAATTCGTTCGCCGCTCATCGCCTCGGCCTCGGCCCGCTTGCGATCGAGCATCGCAAAGCCCAGCACGATATGTCCCAGCAGCTGACCTTCGTCGGTGTAGGTCAGCCCCTGCGACGAGTCGAGCTCGACGATCTTGCCCGAGTCGTGCAGAAAGGCTCCGATCAGCAGTTGATCGCGATCGAGATTCGGATAGCGATCGGCGATCAAGAGCACGATCTCCATCAGGTTCACCACGTGTTCGAGCAGTCCGCCGCGATAGGCGTGGTGGTTTTTCACCCCTGCCGGCGCCGTGGTGAACTTACGCATGAACTCTTCGTCGGCCAGGTAGGTCTCGGCCAGGTGGCGCAGATGCGGATTTCCCAAGCCGCGAAGCATTTCCGCCAGGCGGACCGCCATCTGGTCCATCTGCTCCGTCGACACGACCACGAAATCGGCTTCGTCGACATCCTGCGGCTTGGCCCGCACAATCTTCGTGGCAATCAGCTGCATCGCGCCCTGAAACAGCTGGGTCTTGCCCACGGCGCGAACGTAGTCGCCGTTGTCGAACAGGCGGGCGACGTCCTCGGTGGCGTTCCACATCCGCGCGTTGATCGTGCCGGTGCGGTCCGACAGATCGAGCTGCAGATAGGTATTGCCCTGACGATTCGTGCGGAGCTGTTTGTCAGAAGCGACGAAGACCTGATCGACCCCCTGCTGATCGGACAGTTCGTTGACGAACGAACGCGACGAAGACACGGCAGACATGGCACTCGTAGGTTGACGGGCAGGGCACTCACGAACGCGGAGATTCGCGAACGCGGCAAATCGGGAAGGGCAACTCGCCTCGATTCTAGGTGCCTGGCAGACGGCTCACAAGAGCCACACGGCGTGGCGGCGCGATTCCCCGCGGTGGCAACAACCGCCGGTGAGCGGCCGCCGGGGCGCTGCGACCCTGCTGCGATTTCCTTTAGAATGCCCGCTTTAGAATGCCCGCTTTAGAATGCCCGCTTTAGAATGCCCGTTGCGTTTGACTGCTCGCTCGGAGCGTTCGCGCTCGCCAAAGCCCAACTTGCCGAAGTCCATGCCCAAGCCACCGAAGAACGCGATCAGCCCGACCCGCGCCGAAGACTACCCCGAATGGTATCAGCAGGTTGTCCGCGCCGGCGACATGGCCGAGGTCTCGCCCGTGCGCGGCTGTATGGTGATCAAGCCCTGGGGCTACACCATCTGGGAGAACATGCAGCGAGTGCTCGACCGCATGTTCAAAGAGACGGGTCACGAGAACGCCTACTTCCCGCTCTTCATTCCGATGAGCTACCTGGAGAAGGAGGCCGAGCACGTCGAGGGCTTTGCCAAAGAGTGCGCGGTGGTCACGCATCACCGCCTCGAGCCGGATGGCGAAGGGGGCCTGCAGCCGGCCGGACCGCTGGAAGAGCCGCTCATCGTCCGCCCCACCAGCGAGACGATCATCGGCGCGATGTACGCCAAGTGGGTGCAGTCCTATCGCGATCTGCCGATTCTGATCAACCAATGGGCCAACGTGGTCCGCTGGGAGATGCGGACGCGAATGTTCCTCCGCACGGCCGAATTTCTCTGGCAGGAAGGGCACACCGCCCACGCCACCGAGGCCGAAGCGCTCGAAGAGACCCGCAAGATGCTCGACGTCTACGCCGACTTCGCCGAGAACTACATGGCGATGCCGGTCATCAAGGGCGAGAAGACGGCCGGCGAACGATTCCCCGGCGCCGTGGCCACCTACAGCATCGAAGCGATGATGCAAGATCGCAAGGCGCTGCAGGCCGGCACCTCGCACTTCCTGGGTCAGAACTTCTCACGCGCGCAAGAGATCAAGTTCCAGGACGAGAACGGGCAAGAGGTGTTCGCCTGGACCACTTCCTGGGGCGTTTCCACGCGGCTGGTGGGCGGATTGATCATGAGCCACGGCGACGACGACGGCCTGGTCGTGCCGCCGCGCCTCGCTCCCTTGCACGTGGTGATCTTGCCGGTGCTGCGCGGCGACGACACCTCGGCCACCGTGCTCGAGTATTGCGACCGCGTGAAGCGCGAGCTGGAAGATCAGACCTACGACGGCGAGCCGGTCAAGGTTTCGGTCGACGCCCGCGACATTCGCGGCGGTGAGAAGACCTGGCAGCACGTGAAGCGCGGCGTGCCGCTGCGTGCGGAGATCGGTCCGCGCGACGTCGACGGCGATGCCTGCTTCGTGGCCCGCCGCGATCGTCCGCCCAAGGAGAAGCAGGGCATTCCGCGGGCCGAGTTCGTGGCCAACATCGGCCAGACGCTGGGCGAAATTCAAAGCGGCTTGCTCGAGCGGGCCGCAGCCGCGCGAGAAGAGCACACCCGGGTGATCGACGATCTCGACGAGTTCCGCGCGTACTTTACACCCGAGAGCGCCGACAAGCCGGAGATTCACGGCGGGTTGGCCTATTGTCATTGGGCCGAGGACCCGGCCATGCACGAGATCCTCAAGGACCTGAAGGTGACGATCCGCTGCGTGCCGCTCGACGCCGACGACGAGCCGGGCAAGTGCATCTTCACGGGCCAGCCGAGCAGCAAGCGGGCCGTGTTTGCCAAGGCGTATTGATGTATTAAACGGGACAGGTCTAATTTCGGACGCGTGTTCGGTTCGCGAAATTAGACCTGTCCCGTTTAAGTGCCCGAGCTATGGGAACAATTCACCAACCCGACCTGGTCCTCCCCCTGTTGGCCGCCTTCAGCCGCCACCCGTCGGCACTCGATTGGGCTCGTGGCAAAGCGTGCGATCACTGGGGGCCGCTCGCCGCAGAGAGTGAGCCGTTCGCCTTCACCGAGACCGACTACTACGAGCCGACGATGGGTCCTCACCTGACGAAGGTCTTCTTCGTCTTCGAACGCCTCGTCGATCCGGCGACGTTGGCCCTGATGAAGCGTCAGACGAACGACTGGGAAGCCGACTATGCCGGTCGGTGTGAGCACGCCGAGACGCGACCGCTGAATCTCGACCCGGGCTACCTCACGCTCGGCAAGCTGGTCCTGGCGTCGACGAAGGATCATGCCCATCGCATCTATCTGGGGCAGGGGATCTATGCCGAGGTGACGCTCGAATATCGCGATCGCAATTGGCGATCTCGCGACTGGACGTTTGCCGACTATCAGCGGTCCGACTATCAGGCGTTCTTCAGCGAGGCCCGCGAGTACCTCCGCCGGCGGATTCGCGCGGAGCGGACCGATTGACATCCGCTCGTGCCCGTCCGGTCGTGCCCGTCCGCACGCCCATTGCCAGCATGTCCGGGCCGCGGCGGTGCCGAACAGAATTGACGCCTTTCGCCGGGCCGCCGTACAATTGGGGTGTTACGGGGCAGCGACTTTTCCCAAGAGACACCGCGGATGAGACTCTCGCTGATTGCCATCCTGGCGGTCATGGCCGGCCTGGTTCTGGGCACGGCCAGCACCAATTCCGAATTTGGTTACCAGTCGCTCTTGCCGTGGGACGAGTTCCGCCCGCCCACCACCAAGACGATGTTCTACGACGGCTTCTCGGCCACCACCGAGACGGTCGGACCCAAGGCCGAACAGGTCCAGCTCACCCCGCCGCCGGAAGATCAACCGCAGCCCAAGGCCCGCGTCGAGGCCGACACGCTCGACTTCGGCATTGTCGAGGCGGGCGACGGAGGCGTGCTGACCTATGTCATCCACAACGACGGCGAGGCTCCGCTCGTGCTGAAGACGGGCGATTCGAGCTGCAAGTGTACGGTCAGCAAGATCTCGAAGGAGCAGGTGCCGCCGGGCGAGAGCTCGGAGATCGTCGTCGAATATCGCACCAAGGTGGCTAAGGAAAAGTACCGCCACGGCTTTTCGATCAAGACGAACGATCGCGAGCGGCCGTTGTTGCGTTTCTCGTTGACCGGCAAGGTCCTGCCGGTGCTCTCGTTCGAGCCGCGTAATGTCTCGGCGCTGCTGTTGACCAAGGGCGAGCCGCATGCGGCCGAGGTCCGGCTGCTCTACTTCCGAGATACCGACCTGGAGATCATCGACTGGCGGCTGAACAATCGCCGCACGGCGAAGTACTTCGAGGTCAGCACGGAGCCGCTTCGCGAAGACGAGCTGAGTGACACCGACGCGAAGAGCGGTTTTCGCTTTCGGATTCGCGTGAAGCCGGGGCTGCCGGTGGGCGACAATCGCCAGGAGTTGACCGTCCGCACCAACAAAGATCGGCGCGACCCCGCCCGGGTGGCGATCTTCCTTCGCGTGCACGAGGCGGTCTCCGTCTTCGGCACGCGGGTTCGCAGCGGTTGGGACTGGTCGACGCAGAGCCTCACGCTCAAGCCGGAAGCCGACGGGACGGCGAGTGCCGAGCGACTCGTCGTGCAGGCGATGGGCGAACACCGGCACGAAACGCAATACGAAGTCAAAGAGGTCGTGCCGGCCGAGCTCGATGTCAGCTTTGGCGAGCGTCAGGAGCAGAAGGGCGGCAAGGCGATCTGGACGTATCTGAACGTGGCCTTGCCGCAGGAATTCGACGCCGGGGCGGCCTTCGCCGAACTGCCCAACCGTCGCGGCCACGTCGTGCTCGCCACGACCAATCCGGCACAACCCGAGGTGCGATTCGAAGTTAGCTACCTGGGCGGGCCACCTCCGCGACCGCGTCCGATCGTGGAGCCCAGCAAGGCCGCGGAAGACACGGCGGAAGACACGGCGGCGGGGGAAACGTCTGTCGAGACGTTGGAAGAGCCGAAGGTCGAAAAGCCCGACGTCGAAGAGCCCCCCGTCAAGGACACCGACGAGCCACTCGACGACTCCATTAAGGATTAAGTTCACTCAAGGACTACGCGGTTCCAACAGGAAGGTATCACGATGCAGGGCCAAGGATTCGGCAAGCCGTTTTTGCTTCTTTTTTGCAGCGGCGCGACGCTGCTCTACGGCGCCGGTTGCCAGCAGGCGGACGATCGCGACGCGCCGCCGGCTTCCATGTCGCAAGATGCCGGCGTCCAGGACGTCGCTCGAGATGACACGGACGCGCAGGGTCAGGGTGTCGTCGCGGAGGCTGCCACCGGCCGACCGGCCCCGCTGAGCATCGACGCGGCTTCGACCGCGGCGGTCGCCGATGCGGCTCCGACGAACGGGCAAGTCGCCCCAGCCTCGCACGAAGGTGCGGACTCCGAGACCTCGTCTTCCGACCATGGCGGCGCCTACCGGCACGGCAAGTCGGCCAACAACGACGACAAGCCGAAACTCGACGAGCAGCTTGCCGCCTGGAAGGAGCCGCAGTTGATTCTGCTGCTCTCCGGCGGTCAGCACGGCTATCTCGAACCGTGCGGCTGCGCCGGGTTGGACAACATGAAAGGGGGCCTCGCACGGCGGCACACGCTCGTCCGCCGTTTGGAGAGGCTCGGCGCCCCGGTGATTGGTCTCGACGCCGGCGACCTGGTCCGCCGCAGCGGACCGCAGGCCATTATCAAGTATCAGCGTTCCATCGATTCCCTGCTGACCATGCGCTATCAGGCAATCGGTTTCGGCTTTCCTGACTTGCGGTTGCCGGCCATGGATCTCGTGGCGGCCGTGCCGGCCGATGGTCGCCCGACCCCGTTCGTCTCGGCCAACGTCGGTCTGATCGAGCTGGGCGACGAGACGATCAGCGCCCGCTACCGCGTATTCGAGGCGGGCGGGGTGAAGCTGGGCGTGACGTCCGTGCTGGTGGGCGACGAGCTGGAAGACGTGGCCAACCCCGATCTGGTGATCGTCGACGCGGAAGAGGCCCTCGCCGAAGTCGTGCCCGCCTTGGAAGCGGCCGGCTGCGATCGACTGATCTTGCTCGTCTCGGGCGATCTCGAGGCCGCCGCCGCGCTGGCCGCGGGGGCCACCCAGTTCGACTTCGTCGTCACCCCGGGCGAGAGTGACCCTCCGCCGCCGGCGCCGAGCCCGATCGAAGGCAGCCAGACGCAGCGCATCGAACTGAGCCACAAGGGCATGTACGTCGGCGTGCTGGGCTTTTTCGACGACGCCACGACGCCGTTCCGCTATCAGCGGTTGTCCATCGACAGCCGCTTCGAAGATTCGGCCGAGATGAAGGCCATGTTGGCCTCCTACCAGGAGCAGCTGAAGTCGGAGGGCTTCGAGCGGCTCGGCATCTATTCGCAGCCCGCTCCGCACGACGACAAGTTCGTCGGCAGCAAGGCCTGTCAGGCCTGTCACCAGGCGGAGTTCGACATCTGGAAAGAGAGCGGGCACAGCCACGGCACCGATACGCTCGTGCATCTCAAACCGCCGCGGCAGTACGACGCCGAATGTCTCAGTTGCCACGTCACCGGCTGGCAGCCGCAAGACTATGTGCCCTTCGACACCGGCTATGTGGATCTCGAAAAGACGCCACACCTGGTCGGCGTGGGGTGCGAAAACTGCCACGGGCCGGGCGGGGCCCACGTCGCGCTCGAGACGGCCGCCGAGAACGGTGACGAGGTCGACGAGGATCGCCAGGACACGCTCTACCTGCAGATGCGCAACACGATCGCCGACGCCCGCAAGAACACCTGCACCCGTTGCCACGACTTGGACAACAGCCCCGACTTCGACTTCGATACCTACTGGCCGAAGATCGAGCATTGAGCCTCTCGAGCCCAGGCGCGACCCGCGCCGCGAATCGGGCCACGTGCGTGTGCCAGTGGGCGATTTCCGCACGCCTTGCCGACGGGCTGTTTCTGCTTGGTGCGTTGGGGGGGAACGGCCCCGTCGCACGAGCCGGCTCACGATCTCGCTATCCTGCAACGGTTGCACTAGTTGCGCACCCGCGCCTCCCCAGCTTGGGGGCGGCGGCCGCCGCCCGTTTCGGTCCTCGGGATCGACTCCGAGCTACAGTTGGAGGGACACCGACCAGAGTCGCAATTCCCGCGATTTTGGCGGTTTCCGGGCCCCCAACTAGGATCGAATTCCATGAGTTCCCTGCGGTTCTCCTGCGCCATGGTCGCCCTTCTCGTGGGCCTCGGCTTCGTCTCGCCGGTCGCGCTGCGCGCCGCGCCGCTCGAGCTGCCCCGCGACGCCGCGACCCGTCCGCAACTGCAGAGCATCTACTCCGAGTTCCACGACGTCACCGAGCTGGTCGATGACGAGACCCGCGCCGTCGTGTTCTGCTTCCTGGGCATCGACTGTCCCGTCGCTCAGCAGTACCTGCCCCGGCTCAAGGAGATGAGCCATCGGTATCACGACCGCGGGGTTCGCTTCTATGGCGTCTATCCGAACCAGCGGGCGCACGTGATGCGGATGGCCACCCACGCCCACGACCAGGACATTTCCTTTCCGGTGTTTCGCGACGAAGGGCAGCGGCTCGTCAAGTGGCTTGGTGCCGGCGTCACGCCCGAGGTCGTGGTGCTCGACGCCCGCTGGGAGAAGAAGTACCAGGGCGCCATCGACGACCAGTTCAAGAAGCGCGGTCGACGTCGCGTGGTCAACGAACACTTCCTGGCCGATGCGCTGGAGAGCGTCCTCGCCAAGCAGCCGGTCGCGGTCGCCTATCGACCACCGTCGGGTTGTCCCATCGAATCGGCCGGACGTCGCCCGCCGCAGCAGAACTTGACGTTTTATCGCGACGTGGCCCCGCTGCTGCAGAAACACTGCCAGTCGTGTCACCGTGATGGGGGTGTCGGTCCTTTCGAGCTGGCGACCTTCGACGACGCCTACGACAGCGCCGAGCGAATTCAGATGGTCGTCGAAGAGCGACGGATGCCGCCCTGGCACGGCTATCTGAATCCGAAATTCGGCGAGCTCAATAACGACAAGCGGATGACTCGCGAAGAGATCCGCACGATCGTCGACTGGATTCGCACCGGAGCGGCCGAAGGCGACGCCGCCGAGGCTCCCCAGCCGATCGCCTGGCCGGCGGCCGATGCGTGGGAGATTGGCGAGCCCGACTATGTCTACCGCATTCCGCCCTTCCGTGTGCCGAAGCACGGCATTCTCGACTACCAGTTCTTCCGGGTGCGGCTCGACTTTGCCGAGGACCGCTGGTTTCGCGCCGTTCAGGTGAAGCCCGGTAGCACCGACGTGGTGCATCACATCGGCTTGCACATCGTGCCGGCCAATGAGAAGGAGTTCACCGGCTTTGCCGGCATGGCCGAGCTGTACGGGCTCAACGCCGAAGGGGCGATCCTGATCAACGACTATGTGCCGGGCGACACCTACAACGCCAAGGTCTACCCGGCCGAGCAGGCGGTGCGGATTCCCAAGAACTCCGATCTGATCTTCGAGCTGCATTACACGCCCAACAATCGCGAAGCGGTGACCGATCGCTCGATGGTCGGCTTTGTGTGGGCGGACGCGGCCCCGGCCGAAGAGGTCTTCACGGCCGTCTATCGCAAGCCGATCGGGCGGTTTCGCATTCCCCCGCACGCGACCCACCACGTGATGCACGACACGTACTACTTCCGCCACGACGTCCTGGTTGATGCCATCCGGCCGCACTTCCACCTGCGGGCCAAGTCGTTCCGGCTGGAGATGGTGACTCGCGACGAGCTTTCCGGCGAGATTGCCGACCGGCAAACGATCTTGACCGTGCCCGTCTGGGATCCCGACTGGCAGCGGACCTACGAACTGAAGACGCCGCTGAAGATTCTGGCCGGCACCGAGCTGTTGGCCACGGCGGTGTTTGACAACTCGCACTTCAATCCCAACAACCCGGACCCTGCCCAGGAGGTCGAGTGGGGACAGCAAACCGAGGACGAGATGTTCAGCGTGCGTTTCAAGTATCGCCGCGCCGAAACCTCGCCCGAGAACCCCCGGTAGGAGGCAACCTGCCATGTTCCGACTTGCCCGACTTCTCGCCCTTGCCGCCGTGTGGACGCTGTTGCCGGCCGCCATCGTGCAGGCCGAGACGGCGCTTGACCAACAGATCTCGCACTATCGCGAACTGCTCCGCCGCGGTACGAATCTGCAGCCGCTCGGGGCCCGCGAACTGGCCGCCAGCCGCCGCTCGCTGCTGGTGGCGACCGGTCGGCTGGAAAGCTACCTGAGTCGGGCGGGTACCGACGCCGCCACGGCCTGGAAGCACGACCTGCAGTGGCCCGCCATGCGCGCGACGCTCGAGCGCGAGCAGCCCGACCTGGCGGTGCTCAAGTCGGCCCGCATGCGTTACTTCCGCAACGTGCCGGGCTTGGAAGAGCCGGCCTTCGTGACGCTGCGGTCCCGCCTCGATGACTTCCTCATCCGCACCCGCTACGCCGAAGCGGCACTCGCCCAGCAGGATTCGCAGCGGCTGCTCGAAGAGTTCGCCCTGCGTCTGGCCCGTTATGAACGTCACCCCACCCGCGACGACGCCCTCGCCATCGGCCAAACACTGACCTTTCTGGAGCTTTCCGGCAGCGCCTCGGACGAGTTGCTCGACACGCTCCGCGCCCGCTTCGATCACCCCAACGGCTTCCTGCGGGTGAGCAACCGACTGATCGGCTCGATGCTGCGCCGCGTGATCGACGACGTGCGGCCGTTCAACCGGCGTTCGGGACGAATCACCACGCGGGGTACGGCACGCACCACGGGCGACGTCTACCTGCAACCGGTGCCCTCGACGGCCGACGCGGCCTTCGACATTCGGCTGATCGGCACGATTCGCTCGCCCGACATGGTTTCGCGTCAGCGCAACGTGGTGGTGCGCAGCACCTGCGTCACCCAGGTCGACGCCCGCAAACGGGTTCGCGTTACCAACGGCGGCATCACCTTCGAGTCGGCCACGGCCAACTGTCGCAGTCGGTTGGAGATCGTCGACGTCGACGCCCCGCGTCGTTTCGTCGAGCGACTTGCATCCCGTCGGGCCAACCGTCAGATCTCCCAGTACGAGGCGGAAACCGAAGGCATCGCCCGCCGCGAGATCTCCGGCCAGCTCGACACGGAGGTCGACGTGCCGATCAAAGAGGCCAACAACGTCTTCAACAATCACTTTCGCGTGCCGAGTATCCGTTTCGGCGCCTGGCCCAAGCAGATGGATTTCTACAGTCGCTTCGACCACGTGGGGGCCAACGTTCACATCGCCGGCACCGGCCGCATTGGCGCGCCACAGCCGCGGCTGCCCGACGCCGACGAATTCGACCTGGGACTGCTGTTTCACGAATCGTTCCTCGACAACTACTGTGCCGCGATGTTTGCCGGACGGACGATCGTCGACCGCCAGTGGGCCAACCTGGTCAGCATCATGACCGGTCGCGAGCCGCGGTCGTTGTGGGTCCACGACCGCACGCCCAGCTGGTCGATCACGTTTCACGAGTTGCGTCCGCTGGAAGTCGACTTCGACGACGACCGCTTTACGATTTCGATTCGCACCCAGGCGGCCACGCGGGGCGAAGAGCTGCTCGATCGTCCGGTGCTGCTGGCGGCGACCTATCGGGTCGAGCTGGGACGCGACGGCGCGGTGCTCGTCCGCGAAGGCGATCTGACCGCACAGTTCGACGACGGCTTGGACTCGGCGTCGGCGGAAGCGGCGGCGGCGTCGGAAGGGACGAGTCTCGAGCAGGAGATGCTCGCCATGCTGGCCTACAAGTTCAACGGGGTGCTGCAACCGGAGATGCACTTCGACGGCCTGGTGCCGCCGGCGGGCGGTTCGCTGGGCCGACTCCGCGAGATCGAGATGCAGGCCTTCCGCGCCCGCGAGGGCTGGCTCACGCTGGGCTTCCGGCTGCGCGGGGATTAAACGGGACAGGTCTAATTTATCGCTAAATTAGACCTGTCCCGTTTAATGAAGGCGTGGTCGGCCTCGGCGACGCAAGGTGGATTCCAGGCCGAGTCGTTGTGCTGTCTTCTTGGTCCACGCTTCACTGCCATAAGGTTGGCCGCGGGCGAGACAATTTCGCAGGGCCTGTAACTCTGCCTCGGTCTGCGGTTTGTTCACATAATCAAGCCAGTTTCTTGGTTTCGGCACGGGCCAGTCGCCGAGTATCTTGCGCTGCGAGGTCGTCCCGTGTATGCGACGCCACAGGCTTGACCATCTCCACTCTTCGGACTTTGAGACCAGATTAGCGCGCAACGCGTTACGTTCGACGTAGCGTACCGCTTGATAGAAATACTCGTCTGTCTCGATCGGAAACGATTTGTACCGGCCCTGATAGACGTGGCCCATGCCAACTCGTTGACGATGTTCTTGCCAGTTTCGGACGTGCGTCACACTGAGTTTCTGCATGAACGCGGCCATGTCGCCATCGTTCTCGGGCCACAGCACGAAATGCCAGTGATTTGGCATGATCAAGTATGCGCATATGCGAATCGGGCAGCTCTCCAGGGTCTTCTCCATAATCTCTTCGAAAGCCTGGTAGTCACGATCCTTGCGAAATAGGCGCATTTGACCGACGCCACGATTCAGTACGTGGAATAGCATTCCGCCGGGCGCAATTCGGGCAGTGCGGGGCATCGTGAACGTAGCCTACCAAGGTGCGGCCCAAGAAGAAACGCAAAGCCTGTCGAAACTCGACAACGAATTAAACGGGACAGGTCTAATTTATCCGTAAATTAGACCTGTCCCGTTTATTGCCCGCTACCCCGCGTCGATCTCGGCCATTGCCTCATCCGGCAAATTGAAATTGGCCGACACGTTTTGCACGTCGTCGTGGTCGTCGAGCCGCTCCATCAGCTTGAGCACCTTCTTGCCGGTCGCCGCGTCGAGATCGACCGTATTCGTCGGAATCCGCGTGACCTCCTTCATCTCCGCCTCGATATCGGCCGCTTCGAGCGCCTCGACCACGTCGCCGTAGACGTCGACCTCGCAGGTCAGTTGCAGCTTGTCCCCTTCGCGGGTCACGTCGTCGGCGCCGTGCTCCAGGGCCAACTCGACGAGCGTGTCTTCGTCGACCGCCTCGGGCGCGAACAGGAACAGACCCTTCCGCTCGAACATCCAGGCCACGCAGCCGGTGCCGCCGAGCTTGCCGTCGCAGACCTCGAAGATCTTGCGAATCTCGGGTGCCGTGCGGTTGCGGTTGTCGGTCAAAATCTCGCAGAAGACGGCCACCCCGCCCGCCCCGTAACCCTCGTAGACGATCTCTTCGAGATTGCCGCCCTCGAGCTCGCCCGTGCCCTTCTTGATCGCCCGTTCGATGGTGTCCTTGGGCATGCGGGCCGCCTTGGCGTCGGCCACCGCCAGCCGTAGCCGCGGGTTCTGGTTGGGGTCGCCACCGCCGAGCTTGGCCGCCACGATGATCGCCTTCGAGCACTTGCTCCAGACCTTGCCGCGCTTGTTGTCGATGAGGGCCTTCTTGTGCTTGATCCCGGCCCAGTGGGAATGACCTGCCATGTTGCTCGACGCTCCTCTCGTTCGCGGCGGCGTCGTCCGCCGCACCCTTCCGACTTGTTCCCGCTTGCTCGGCTGACTCGCCTGTGCCGGTCTTACTCGCCCTTACTGTACTTTACAATCTTCGCCGCGATCTGTTCTCTGCGAGTCGCATCGGCCGCATCTTCGAGAACCGCGTAGGCTCGCTTCCAGCTGGCCACCGCCTCGACGGGCTGGCCGGCTTCGCGCAGGGCATCGCCCAGGTGGTCCAGCAGAATGCCGTCCTCACGGTCGCTCAGTTCGATCGCCCGCCGCAACTCGACGATCGCCGCGGGAAACTTCCCCTGCCGGTAGAAGACCCAGCCGAGCGTATCGCGATAGGCCGCACTGTCGGGTTTGGCGGCCACGGCGGCCCGCGAGAGCACCTCGGCCAGCTCGAGCTGCGTATCGTCCTCGGCCAGAAAGTAGGCCAGATCGTTCTTCGCCCCGATGTTCTGCGGATACTCGTCGAGCACCTCGCGCAGCAGCTCCGCCCCGCGGGCAAAGTCGCCGTCGAGCGCGTGCAGCTGCGAGAGCGAAAGCCGCGACTCGCGGACCAGCTCCCGCCGCTCGCCCGACTCGTAGCTACCCTGAAACTCCTCGATCAAAGATGCGTAGATCTTGCGGGCCTCGTCGCGGCGGTCGGCACGCGTGAGCACCCAGGCCAGCCGGCTGCGGAACTCGGGCGAGCGCGGATTGGCCGACACCGCCCGGCGGGCGTTCTCGATCGCCTCGTCGAAGCGATCGACCATCACCAGGGCCCCGGCCAGATAGTAGTGCACACTCGCCTTGTCGGCCCCGAACAACTTCTGCTCGAGACCTCGCTTCAGCAGAGCCGCCGCCTCCTCGTAGCGCTCGACCATCAACAATTCGAAACCCCAAGCCAACAGCACGGCCGGCCGTTCCGGGTGATCGCTGTTGATGATCCGCTCGAAGAACTCGCGGGCCACGTCGAACTCACGGGCGGCCAGGGCCAGGCGACCCATGGCCAGATACGAGCCGAACGCGCTGCGAATCGACTTGTCCTCCAAGCGACGCGCGGCAGCGTAGAGCTTTTGCCGCGTCGCGGCGTCGTCGAGCAGCGCTTTGAGTTCTTCCTCCAGCGGTTCGAGCGAGTCGGTCGCCGCGACGAATGTGCCCAGCAACGCGACCAGTTCGTCCCAATCGCCTGCCTCGCGATAGATCGCCGTCAGGCCGCGATGAGCCTCGATGGTCGGTTCGCGGTCGACGATGCGGCGAAACTGTCGGCGGGCCTCGGCGGTGCGGTCGCGTCGCCGATATTCTTCGCCCAGATACGTCTGCACGGCGGCGTTGCCCGGCTGCCGACGGGCCAGACGCTGCAACCGGGTGACGAACTCGTCCGAGCGGCCGAGCTTCTCGTAGATGTCGCCCAGCAGACGATACGGATCGCCGCCCGCTTCGTCCGAGCCGCTGGCCAGGTACTTTTCCAACTCGCTCAGACCGGCCTGACTGTCGCCCGCCTCATGACGAATGCGGGCGCGAAAGTAACTCGCCAGTACCTTGTCGGCCCGTTTCCGCTCGGCTTCGGCCAGGGCGGCCAGCGCCTCGTCATAGCGCTTGGCCTGACGGAAGACGTCGCTCATCAGCAGATAGAGGGCTCGGGCGGTCTCTTCGTCGGGAAGCGGGTCGGCGTCGCCCAGACCGAACTTGTCGGGCTCGGAGAGGGCCCGACGGACCCGAGCGAAGGCCTCCGCGGCGCGGGCCGGTTGTCCCTGCCGGCGATAGATGCGGCCGGCCAGCTTGTGCAGCTCGAACCAGATTTCGTTGCGCGGGGGATCGCGCTCGGCCAGCGTGCGTTCGTAGAGGGCCGTGCCTTGCGACTCGTCGTCGCCGCTGCTCAGGTAGATCAGGGCCTGTAGCAGGACCAGGTCGTCGTCCCGTTGCCGCTCGGCCAGCATCACCGCGTAGCGGGCCGCGACTTCATAGCGGCTGAGCACCTGGGCCAAGCGCACGACCCGCGCCAGCGCGGGCACGGAACGCGGATCGTGGCGCACGGCTCGCTGGTAGTAACGCAGGGCCTCGGGCAGCTTCTCGCGTCGTTCGAGCAGCCGCCCGGTGGCGAACAGCGAAACGGCCCGCAGCCGCAGAAACTCTTCGGCGGATCGCGGCTGGCGTTCGGCGAGCGGCTTCGCCCGATCGTCCGTGAGCTGACGCGGCGAAGCCGTGGGCTCTTGCTCGGGGGGCGTCTCGCGGGCCGCGACGTGCCCCGGGGCGATGGCCAGGCAGATGACCGCCGCGGCGATCCCGCGGCAAAGACGGCGTCTAGACGAGGCGAACGGCATGAGACGCAAGGGGTATCTGGCGCGAAATGGAGAGTTGATGGATCGGGCCGCCGCGAACCGAGTCACGGACGCCACGGATCGCCCGGTGGTCCACCGCCTCGGTTGACTCGCGGGCTTCAAGCCAGCGGCCGGCCGCCGTCGGCGCGAAGCGGGCGCCTAGCGAGGTTTGCGTTTGGCGAGCCGCTTCGTTGTGGTCTTCTTCTTGGCCGCTTTCTTGGCGGGCGTCTTCTTCTTGGCGGCCTTCTTCTTGGGCGTCGCCTTGGCGCGCTTCTCGGGCGTCGCCTTCGCGGTCTTCTTCTTGGCGGGGGCCGCCTTCTTGGTCGTGGGGGCGGCCTTCTTGGCCGGCTTCGTCTTGGCGGTTGCTTTGGCGGCCTTGGCCGCTTTGGCTTGTTCGGCCTTCTTGGCCTTCTTTTCCGCGGCGGCCTTCTTCTCAGCGGCCTTCTTCTCCGCGGCCTTGGCGGCCGCTTCTTCCTTGGCGATCTGGGCCTTCGTTTTCCGCTTGGGCAGGCGATCCTTGGCGTCGGCCGCGATCGAGAGCAGAAGCTTCTTGATCGTGGGCGAGTAGGGGCTCTTCACAAATTCATAGGCCAGCTGATTCAACAGCGCGCCGAACTCCAAACCTTTGTTCTTGGGGATGGCACGCTCCAGGCCCGGCACCTTCTTGGCGTCGCGTTCCTTCTCGTCGATCACGCCGATGATGTAGAGCACCTGCAGTCCGCCGGCGCTGACGGGGATGTCGTGCCCCCCGAGAGATGTCTGGGTAAGGAAGGAGACGCCGAAGCTGGAAACGCCCTGGTGTTTCTCCAGTTGCTTGACGGCCACCCCGATGTTCTGTTTCTTGAGCGGTTCCAGGTCGAAGGCGTAGTGCGCTTCGAAGACCGATTGCAGCGCCCCGCGCACCCGGGCGGCGGCGGCGGCTGGGTCGGGCAGCATCGAGAGCGTCTCGGCCAGTTCGGCCACGGTGGAAACCCGCACCTCGTTCCAGTCGAAATATTGTTCTTCGAGGGCGGCGTAGGCCTTCTGGGCCGCTTCGACCGGCGCCTCTTCCAGGCAGCAGGCAAACACCAGCTGCTCGAGTAGCGGCAACTTCAGGCTGGGCGGCTGCGTCTTGTATTGCTTCTTCAGAACGCGGTGGGTCTTCGTCAACAGCTCGCTGCGATTGGCGCGGGGCATGATTTGCGTCTGTCCTCTGACTGGCTCGTGATTGCGGGGTGGCTTACTCGTGATTGCGGGTGGGTCGCGAATGTCGCCGGGAAAGGGGGCGACCGCGGAATCGTCGTCGTGACCGCCGAGTCAGGTCGGCTCGCTGGCCGAGGCGTCGACGTCGTCGCTCGGACTCGCCGCCTCGGAATTTTCGTCCTCGGGCAGCACTTCTTTCAAGATGCGGGCGACCTCGATGGAGTGTTTGACCCCCTGATCGAGCTCGAACCGCAGCCGCGGCGTGTAGCGGGTGTCGATCCGCTTGGCGATCTTGGATTGCAGATAGCCGGCGGCACTTTGTAAACCGTGCAGACTCAACTTCTGCGTCGCTTCGTCACCCATCACCGAGACGCGGACCTTGGCGGTTCGCATGTCCTTGGCCACTTCGACGTAGGTGACCGTGACGTTTTGGATACGGGGGTCCTGCAGCTCCATCAAGATCGCCGTGCTGACGACCTCGCGGATGGCTTCGGCGGCTTTGAGAACGCGTCGACTCGACATCGGGAATCTCGCGATCGAGGGTTGCCCGCGGGCGAAAACCAATGGTTCCGGTGACGATCTTGCCGGTGCGGCCGCGGCCTAATCGGCGGCGGGGACCATCGCGCTATCGAGCGTCCGCGCGATCTCCTCGATCTTGTAAACTTCCAGAATGTCGCCTTCCTTGACGTCGTTGAACCCCCCGAGCTTGATGCCGCACTCGAGTCCCTCGCGGACCTCTTTCACGTCGTCCTTGATCCGCTTGAGCACCTCCAGCGGATAGTCGCCGATGATCGTCTGCTCGCGCACCACCCGCACTCGGGCGCCGCGCTGCACGATTCCGCTGAGCACGCGACAGCCGGCCACCGTACCGACGCGACTGATTTTGAACGTCTGCTGCACCAGGGCCCGACCCAATTCCGCCTCGCGCTCTTCCGGCTTAAGCATACCCTCGAGGGCTTTCTTCAAGTCGTCGGTAAGGTTGTAGATGATGTCGTAGCGGCGAATCTGAATGCCGCGGGCATCGGCCAGGGCCCGGGCTCCTTCGTCCGGAACGACGTTGAAGCCGCAGATAATCGCATCGGAAGCATCGGCCAGGTAGACGTCCGCCTCGGTGATGCCGCCGACCGAGGCCTGCAGGATCTTGAACTTCACCTCGGGATGGACGAGCTTCTCCAGCTCCTGTTGAATCGCTTCGATCGAGCCGCGGACGTCCGCCCGCAAGATCAGGTTCAACGTCTGCGGTTCGTCCTGGCCGAGTCGATCGAACAAGCCTTCCAAGGTGACGTGGACCGGCGTGCCGAGCGTGGAGGTCCGCTCCAGATGATCGCGCTGCTCGGCGATGCGACGTGCTTCGGCGATGTCTTCGAGAACATAGAAGCGTTCGCCGGCCGCCGGGGCGACGTCGAGACCGGTGATGTCGACCGGTGTCGAAGGCCCTGCTTCCTGGAGTTGGTGCTTGGTGTGCAGGGTGTTGTACATCGTCTTGATGCGGCCGTAGGCGCTGCCGCAGACGATGCAGTCGCCGATCTTCAGCGTGCCGTTCTGGACGATGAACTTGGAGACGACGCCGCGACCTTCGTGCAGCTGCGCCTCGAGGCAGGTTCCCAACGCCGCCCGCGAGGGATTTGCCTGGTACTGCTTGTCTTCGGCGATGAAGAGCAGCATTTCCAGCAGCTCGTCGATGCCGTCGCCGGTGATGGCGCTGGTGCGAATGACTTCGACGTCGCCGCCCCAGGCGGTCGGCAGCAGCTCGTTGGCCGCCAGCTCCTGCATGATGCGATTCTCGTCGACGCCCGGCAGATCGATCTTGTTCAGCGCCACGACGATCGGCACCTCGGCCGCCCGGGCGTGGCTGATGGCTTCTTCGGTCTGCGGCATGACCCCGTCGTCGGCCGCCACGACGAGTACGGCGATGTCGGTCACGTTCGCCCCGCGAGCTCGCATTTCGGTGAAGGCCTCGTGGCCCGGCGTGTCGACGAAGGCGATCTGCCGATCGTCCTTGGTCACCTCGTAGGCGCGAATATGCTGGGTGATGCCGCCGCTCTCGCCGCTGACCACGTCGATGCCGATGATGCGATCCAGCAGCGACGTCTTGCCGTGGTCGACGTGGCCCAGGAAGGTCACGACCGGCGGCCGCAACGTCAGCGAGGCCGGGTCGTCCTCTTGCTCGGCCACGCGGCTGAGCAATTCATCTTCCAGCGTGACCGGCTGCTTGAACTCGACATCGGCCCCCAGTTCCAGGGCCAACAGCTCGGCGGTTTCCGGTTCAATCTGCGAATTGATCGTGACCATCTGCTCCATCTGCATCAGCTGGCGCTGAATGTCGCGGGCCGAAACCCCGATCGCCTCAGAGAAACTCCGCACGGTGCAGGGAAGCTCGACCGTGACTTTGCCCTTCCGCGGGGCGGCCGTGTTCACGCCCGTGTGGCGAATGCGACGTGTGCCGAGCCGCCGTCGTGGTCGGTCATCGTCGTCGCCGCGGCTCTTCGTGGCGACCCGTTTGCGCTGGATCTGGCGGGCTTCGCGACCACCCAGCAGGGCGCGGTCGTCGTCTTGCAGCGAGGCGGGCGCCTCTTTGCCCTTGCGGCGGCCGCCGCGCGGGTCTTTTCCAGGAGCGGCCGGGGCTGCGGGGCCGGATGGTGCCTTGCCGCTGGGCGGGGCCGGCTCATCACCTTCGCTACGGCGGCGTTCGTGTTTCTTCAGATGCTCCGAAAGGGGAGTCGCGCCCGAGCGACTGGCCCGCATCGCCTCGACCGGCAACTTCATGTCGGGCTTCTGCGCGCCGCTGATTTCCTCCGGCGTCGGATCCGCCGGGGTGGGTGCCTCGGGCATCGGCGCCAGCTTGATGGCCGGCGGCGGCACCGGTTTAGGCGTCTTGGGCGTCTCGGGCTTTTCCGGCTTGTCCGCATCGGCCGGGGTGGCCGGCTTGAGGACACGCGGACGCCCTTGCGTTTCGGTGCCAGCGGGGGCGACGTAATCTTCGCGTCGGATGGCGCCGCCGGAGCCGCCTTGCGCGGCGATTTGCTGGGCGGTCGAGCCGCTCGCGTCGGCCGGAGCGGCGGGCTTGGCTGCTTTGCCGCGCCCGCTGATGTAGTCGCGTACCTTGTCCGCCTCGTCGTCGGTCAGACTTGCCAGCGCAGAACCCTTGCCTGTAACACCGGCTTTCGTACAGATGTCCGAAAGTTCGCCGCTGTCAAGTTTGAGTTCCTTTGCGAGTTCGTAGATGCGAACGGGCAAGTTTCACGTTCCTTTCGTTGGTCGCGACCCTTTCGGGTGTGCGACGTGCTGACCGACCTAAATCATGACGAGGGCCTCCGCGCGCCTGCGATACGGTCCGATACTAGTTTGTCTTGGTTTCCTCCGACACGGCTTCCTCCGCGGCGAGGGGCGTGCTCGCCTCGCCACCGGTGGCCTCGGACGTTTCGTCCGCGGCCGGCGCCTCATCGCCACTCGTTTCCGCAGCTGCGGTCTCGGCCGCTGCCGCTTCCTCACCACTCGACTCGGCCGACTCGCCAGCTGCCGCGCGGGCAGCCGCTTCGGCCGCTTCGGCGGCGGCGGTGGCCGCTTCGAGTCGCTCCTGTTCCTTCTGGCGTCGTCGCGCTTCGGCCGCCAATTGCTCGGCTTCTTCGGCACGAACTTCCGCCTGCTCCACGATCTTGTTGACCGCCTCTTCGCTCAGCGAGCCCATCTCCATCAGGGCGTCGGGCTCGATGACCGAGAGGTCGTCGTACGACATGAAGCCTTGTTCCACCAATTTTACGGCCAGTTCCTCCTCGAGTCCGTCCAACTCGCTGAAGCCGGCAACGGCCCGATCGATCTGCTCGCCGAGCTCCTCGGGCGTCATGATTTCGATATCCCAGCCCGACAGCTTACTGGCCAGGCGGACGTTTTGACCGCGGCGACCGATGGCCAGCGAGAGCTGGTCTTCGCGAACCAGCACGATCGCCCGACCGAGCATCTGGCAGAGGATGACGTCGTCCACCTCGGAAGGCTGCAGGGCGTTGGGAATCAGCACCTGTAGGTCTTCGTCCCAGCGGACGATGTCGATTCGCTCGCCGGCCAATTCGTCGACGATGTTCTTGATGCGATTGCCCCGCACCCCGACGCAGGCACCGACACAATCGACGCGCTGATCGAAGCTGCTCACGGCGACCTTGCTGCGGTAGCCCGGCTCGCGAGCCATGGCGCGGATGACGATCACGCCCTCGGCGATTTCGGGAATTTCTTGTTCGAACAGCCGCTGTACCAGGTGCGGTCGAATTCGGCTGAGAATGATTTTGACGCGGCTGCCCTGTTTGCGGACCTCGAACACGGTGGCCCGCACCCGCTCGTTGGCATGATGCGTTTCGCCGGGAATCTGTTCGCTGCGGGGCAGGATCGACTCGTGCCCGCTGGGCAACTGCACCGTGGCGGCGCCGCCTTCGTAGCGCTGCACGACACCGGTCACCATCTGGCCGATCAGCTCGGTGTACTCGTCGTAGAGCGCGTCCCGCTCCGCCTCGCGGATCTTCTGAATGATGACCTGCTTGGCCGTTTGGGCCCCGATGCGGCCGATCTGGTCTTCGTGCAACGGTTGTTCGTTGTGCGTCCCGCCGATCTCGCCCGACTCACGATCGATCGTCACCACGACATCCTCTTCCTCGCCAAAGTGCTTCTTGGCACCGGTGATGAGTGCCTGCTCGATGGCGGTGAAGACGATCTCTTTGTCGATGTTCTTATCGCGGTGAATCGCGTCGACGATCCGCAGTACTTCCGTAGAGTTCATAGACCATCCCCGGCCTCGACCGGCGCATCGACACAACGCGACCGACGGGGCACGTCTGGCACCGCGGCGGAAATCGTTTTCCGCTCACGACTTAGTGCATCCGTAATCGGTTTAGGATACCCGCCGTCCCCGCGAACTGTCAACCGACCCGATGAGACCCGTGCCGACGAGGATCTCCCTCCAGCGGCGGAAGCGCGGGACGCCGCGACCACTCGCTCCCCAGACCCCCGATTCGCGCGGCAGCAGACACACCGCCAACACGCGGCAGCTACTCGGCCGCTCGAACCGCGAGCACGCTGGCCTGCCCCTGCGGCGTGACGTTGATATTCACAAAGCTCTTGCCGGCGGCCGCTTCGTCATGCCGCACCACGTTGACGTCGCACGCCTCGTCGGGCGTCTCGTAGTTCAGCACGCGGAACAGCCGGCCTTGCTGCTGGGCGAGCAGCGAAGCGGCCAGCTCGATCATCCCGCCACCGGCCCCCAGGTTGCCCAGGTGACTCTTGGCCGCCACCACCGGAGGCTGCCCTCCGCGGTCTCCAAAGACGGTCGCGATCGCGGCGGCCTCGTCGGCGTCGCAGGCCCGCGTCGCCAGACCATGAGCGTGCACGTGCCCCACTTCGTTCCGCGCTAGCGATGCCTGGCGGAGGGCCGCTGCCAGGGCGTTGGCAATCGCCCGCCGACGGTCGGCGATCGAGGGGGCCCGCGTTACGGAGGACGATCCGACGCCCACCACTTCCCCGTAGATTCTCGCACCGCGGGCGCGAGCCGCTTCCAGTTCTTCCAGAATCACGGCCCCCGAACCCTCGCCCAGCACCATGCCGGTGCGGTCGCGATCGAAGGGCCGCGAGGCCTCGGCGGGGGCCACGTGGTTGCCGGCCACCTCCTCGTGCTGCAGGGCGTGCAGCATGTTCATCGGATGTAGCCGCGTACCGGTCGCGCCGGCCACCATCACGTCGGCCGTGCCGCGGCCGATGATCTGGGCCGCTTCGCCCACCGCCAGGTTCGAGGCTGCTTCGCGCTGGGTGAGCGAGTTGCTCGGGCCGCGCAGGTCGTTGTAAATCGCCACGTGACTGGCCGGCATGTTCGGCAAGTAGAACAACAGCCACAGGGGACTTACCCGGGGCAAGCCCTGGGATCCCCACTGCTCATAGGCGAAGTCGCCCTTGTCGTCGACACACTGCTTCGCCCCGTCGACGAAGTCCTCGGGCATGGTGAGCATATAGTCGGAACCGAACACGCAGCCGGTCCGCTCGGGGTCGTAGTCGCCCATCGCCAGGCCGGCGTCTTGCAGCGCTCGTTGCGAGGCGGCCACGCCCATCATCGTTTCGCGGCACATCAGCTTGGTGCCTTTGCGGATCAGCTTTTTCTGATCCTTGGCCAGCTCGCCAAACTCGTCGATATGCCCGGTGAACTCGGCGGCCGGGGCGCCAAAGCGGGTTTCGCCGACGAAGGCTGCCAGCGCTTCGAGCGGACGCACGCCGCTGTGGCCGGCAGAGAGATTGTCCCACAGCGTGGCCGACGATTGGCCGAGCGGGCTGACGACGCCGATGCCGGTGATTGCCACGCGGCGCGGTTGGGTGGGGCGCATCGAAGTGACGCTCCGCGGGGAGGGAATTCGCCTGGCAAGGCCGGGCGGGTGAGGCCGTTAAGAGGGGCTAGAGCGCGTTTCGTTTATCTATCGCGTCTTGGCTAGCTGCGGCTGTGCTTGGCGACGTCGACCTGCATCGACGAATCTCCTGGATTCGCCTGCTTCGGTCTCCTTGCCAAACTTGCCTCGCCCACGCCAACGACGCTACACCTATACCAAACACGCTCTAAATTCTAGCCCTGCCGCCGGGCCCAGTCGAGATGACAGCGAGATGACAGCGAGATGACAGCGAGATGACAGCGAGATGACGTCGAATTGACCGCCAGCCGAGTCGCAGGCTCGCCAGTCCGTCGCGCCGCCGCGGCCCCAGGGAACTCGCAGTGGACTTGCGGCGATCCCGCGGCAAATCAATAGCGGCCGTGGTACTTCGTCGCCGGGGCGCTGGCCGTGCCGGCCGGGGTCACGTTGCGGACCGCGGCCCCCTTGTTCTCGATGAAGATCAGCGTGTCGGCCCGGGGCGGCGCCGGACTGGTCAGTGGCAGCGAGAGCGGGCTCTTCATTTGCGGCACGGGGCTGGCGACCATGCCCAGCGAGACGAGCAACACCTTGTCCGAAGGCCAGCGGAACCGCTCCTGCAGCCGGCAACTACTCAGCTGCGGGACTTCCGTGTTCACCCATTGCTGGGCCGTGCCGGGGGCCTGCAGCTGGACCGCAACCATCTTCTCGACCTGGTCGTTGTGAAACTTCAGCACCGCGTCGATCGTCGAGCCGTCGAGCGAGAGCAGGGGGCTCAGCTCCAGCGTGTAGCCTTCGGTCAGCTGGGCCACGTCGGGCGTGTAGCCAGCCAGGCCGTTGGCACTGGCCAACACCCCGCGGACATATTGCCGTGAGCGGGTGCCGTTGAGAATCGTCGTTTGTCCGTTGTTCACCAGCAGGTGTGGCGAACTGTGCTGCTGATAATCGCTGCGGCGGCCCAACTCGGTGAGCAGCAGCGTGGCGTCCTCCTTGGCCAGCAGCCAGGCCTGAATGCCCTGCGTTTGCGTCGGCACCGGCCGCAGCATCTGCGAAGCGCGGGCTCGCCAGTTGGGATGCCCGACCGTGGCCACGCGGACGGTCATGGCCTGGGTTTCCGCCTCGGTGTTGACGAAGCGGTCAACAATTTCGCCGACAATCGCCTGCTTTTCGGGTGTGTGATAGACCCGCAGTGTGCCTCGCGTGGCGTTCAACACGGCGACCTCTTCACCGTGCCAGGCTTCGTAGCCGGTCTCGCGGAGAATCCAGTCGACGATCGCCTGTTCGGGCTGGTTCGTCGAGGTCACCCGCAGCGTGTAGGGCGAGATGTCGTACTCGCGCCACACCTGGCCTTGGTCGTTGGGCAGGGTGCCGCTGCCTTTGGTCACGCGGGCAATCGGGGGGCGTGCGGTCGGGCCGCCGGTGGCTTGAGCGGTGCGAACACCGTCGCGGGGGGCGATCGGGTCCTCGGCCGCGGCCGGCACGACCTGCGAACCGGCGTCGTCGGCGGTCACCAGCACGCTTGCGCGGCCGCTCGATTTGTCATCGTCGGCGCGAGTAGCCGAACGGCTGTCGGTGGAGTCGGTCGCACGAGCGGTCGACTTTTCGCCCGGCGGTCGCCAGCGGACCGAGCCACGAGCGCGGCTGCTGGTTTGGGCGGCGGCCGAGTCGGCCAACAGGAACACGACGAGGGCGAACGCTACGAGCCGGGCGGACATGGGTCAGCCTCCTTGCTGAACCGGGAGTCGCGAATGTCGAAAAGCGGGCCGCGCGCGGGGCGCGGGGCGGGAGTATAGGGACGCCGCTCGGGTGCCACAAGGTCGATGGAGGCCCGGCGGCCGCCTCCGCGTGGGCGCGGCGGGGCCCCGCTATCACGCCCCAAAACCCTTCAAAACAAGCACTTGGGGATTTTTGGATTTTTCGTGTCACAAACCGCGGGGGCCTTCGCTTGGGAACGTAGCGAGAGTTGGTTCCCTTCAAACCCCTCACACAGGAGACACGAAAATGAAGACCTCGCTCAAGTACACCGTCGTCGTCGTTCTTACCCTCACCCTCAGCATCGTCGCCAGCAGCGACTTGCTGGCCGCCAAAAAGGGCGGCAAAGGCGGCCGCAGCTTCAACAGCGGCGGAAACCGTGCTCGTAGCACCTCGATGCAACGTCGCAGCGCCCCGCAGCGTCGTAGCGCCCCGCGGATGAAGACCTCCCAGGCAGCTCGCGGCAAGAAGGCCACTTCGCACCGTGCCAACTTCGCCGGCAAGAAGGGCGGCCAAGCCCGCAACCTGAAGATGGCTCCGAAGAAGGGCGATTTCGCCCGCAATCAGCGTACGAACCAGAAGCGGAACTTCCCCACGGCCCAGCAGAAGCCGCGAATTCAGCCTCGACAGGGTGGTTTGCAGAAGCCTGGCAAGTTGCGACCGAACTTCCCTCGCCAGCCCGGCCTGCAGAAGCCCGGAAACCTGCGTCCGAACGTCCCTCGGAATCCCGGTTTGCAGAAGCCGCGCTTGCCAGGTCGTCCCGACATCCAGCGTCCCGGTACGCGACCGAACCTGCCCGAGATGCCGAACCTGCCGGGTCGTCCGGGTGCCCGACCGACCCCGCCGATCACCAAGCCGCTGCCTCCGGTTGTGAAGCCACGTCCGCCGATCGTCAAGCCGCTGCCCCCGGTTGTGAAGCCTCGGCCGCTGCCCCCGATCGTCCGGCCGCTACCCCCGATCGTCCGGCCGCTACCCCCGATTTGTCCGCGACCCGATTGGTGCCGACCCCGTCCGCCTCGTTGCCACTGGTGGTACGACTGGTGCCCGCGGATTCGTCACTGCCAACCGCAAGACTGTGTCAGCTACTCGATCAACTACGTCGACGTCCCGGCCGAGGATGCGGTGGCGACGAAGTGGTACCTCGGCGTGTCGGGCCTGATGCTCGACGGCAAGGGCTTTGGGATCGAGTCGGTTGAAGCGGGCTCGCCCGCCGAAGCCGCCGGTCTGGCCACCGGCATGGTGATCACGAAGGTCAACGGCGTCGAGATCCTCGACACCGCCACGTTGGCCGAAGCGATCGCGACCTCGGTCGACGGGCTCCTCGAACTCGAGGTGATCGTCGAAGCCGGTGCCGAGCCGGTGCCCGCCACCGTGCAGATGACGCGGATCGAGGTGGCCAGCTTCTAACGAAGCAGCTCTGAGCGGGCCGCGGTGCGGCGGTTTTTCGGGCCGCGGCCGCTCCCCAACGAAAAGACCCCGTCGGGCTCGAGCGCCCGGCGGGGTCTTTTGCTTATTCGTGCGCCAAAGAAATCGAAAGGGCGAGCTCGCCGCTACTGCACCTGCCCCACGACGACCGAGCCGTTGTGCCCGCCGAACCCAAAACTGTTTGACATCGCGGCCCGTAGCGGCCGCTCTTTCGCCTGATTCGGCGTGTAGTCCAAGTCGCACTTGGGGTCGGGCGTCTCGTAGTTGATCGTCGGCGGTACCAGGCGGTCACGCAGCGCGAGCACGGTGAACACCAGCTCGACACCGCCGCTGGCCCCCAAGAGATGGCCGAGCTGGCTCTTCGTGCTCGACACGCTCAGCGCCTGGGCATGGCTGCCGTAGACGTTCTTGATCGCCGCCGTTTCGGCCGCATCGCCCAGCGGCGTGCTGGTGCCGTGGGCGTTGATGTAATCGACCTGGTCGGGGTTCATCTCGGCATCTTCCAGGGCCCACTGCATCGCCTTGGCCGCGCCGGTGCCCTGTTCGTCGGGCTGGGTGATGTGCGTGCCGTCGCCGCTGAATCCGTAGCCGAGCACCTCGGCGTAGATCTTGGCCCCGCGGGCCTTGGCGTGTTCCAGCTCTTCGAAGATCAGAATGCCCGCTCCCTCGCTGAGCACGAAGCCGTCGCGATCGGCATCGAACGGCCGACTGGCCGCCGGCGGATCGTCGTTCCGCGTGGAGAGCGCCCGCATGTTCGAAAAGGCGCTGATGCCCATCGGCGTGATGGCGGCCTCGCTGCCGCCGGTGACCATCACGTCGGCCTCGTCATATTGGATGGTCCGCAGGGCGTCGCCGATGGCGTTGACCGCGCTGGCACAGGCGGTCGCACAGGCCGAGTTGGGGCCCTTCATGCCGTACTGAATCGAGATGTGGCCGCTGCCGGCGTTCACCATCAGCTTGGGGATCGTGAAGGCCGAGACCTTGTGGGGCCCCTTGGCGATCAGCCGGGCCACCTGTTCTTCCATCTCGTTGAGCCCGCCCACGCCGGAACCGACGATCGCTCCACAGCGGAAGGGGTCTTCCTTCTCCATGTCGATGCCCGAATCGGTCATCGCATCGATGCCGGCGACGAGGGCAAACTGCGCAAAGCGATCGATCCGTTTTTGCTCACGGGGATCGATATACGGAGCCGGATCCCAGTTCTTGATATCGCCGCCGAACGTGACTTTGTAGTCCGACGTATCGAAGACGGATAGCGCATGGATGCCGCTCTGGCCGTCCAGGATGCGCTTCCAGAGATCCTCAACCTGGCAGCTGAGAGAAGTGACGGTGCCGAGCCCTGTCACGACGACACGCCGTTTCATGCTACAGGCTCGCTACGCGTTCGCGTGTTCCTCGATATGTTTGACCGCCTCGCCGATGGTCTGAATTTTCTCAGCGGCATCATCGGGAATGTTGATGTCGAACTCTTCTTCCAGTTCCATGACCAACTCGACGGTGTCCAGCGAATCGGCGCCCAGGTCGTTCACGAAATGGGTCTCTTCCGTGATCTTCTCCTTGTCCGCGCCGAGTTGCTCGGAGACGATGTCCACAACTCTCTCTAAAACAGTGGCCACCTCTTCGGTCCTCCTGTAAACGCAGTGGTTCGGGCCGGGCTGCCGCCGCCCGAGGGTCGGAGCAGAGCATGCCCGCGTTCTTATGTAAAGCAATGGCTCTTGGGCGATGGTAGGGCCCTGCGAAGACTGGCAAGCTCCGCAAGGCAGCACAACATATACCGTCTTTTCGCGAACCTGTCCATACGACCGCCGGCTCGCATCGCCCGGCAATTCTACGCATTTGGTTGCCGGTGGCGGAGTCGGCGTCACCGCTCGGGCCGGCCCACAACTTTTCCCTAGCAGGTCATGCCGCCGTCGATCGTGATCACCTGGCCGGTAATATACGAACCGGCGTCGCTGGCCAGGAAGAGGACCACGTCGGCCACCTCCTCCGGCGTTCCTAACCTGTTAGCTGGTATGCGTTTCTTGGCCTCGTCCAGGATCTTGTCCCCCAGGGCCGCCGACATCTCCGACTCGATGAAGCCGGGGCAAATGGCGTTCACCGTGATCTTCCGCTTGGCCAGTTCGCGCGCCACCGTGCGGGTAAACCCGATCAGGCCCGCCTTGGAAGCCGAGTAGTTGGCCTGGCCCGGATTGCCCATCAGGCCCGAAACGCTCGAAATGTTGATGATGCGGCCGTAACGCTGGGACATCATCGGCCGGGTGGCCGCGCGGGTAAAAAGGAACGGTCCGCGGAGATTCGTGCTGATCACATCGTCCCAGTCATCGTCGCTCATCCGGGGCACCAGCGTGTCGCGGGTGATGCCGGCATTGTTGACGACGATGTCGAGTCGTCCCCAATTCTCGGCCACTTGCTCGACGATCTTCTCGACGTCCTCGCCGCTCTTCACGTCGCACGGCAGCGCTTCGGCCTCACCACCGGCAGCGGCCACGGCGGCGACCGTCTCGGCCAGCTTCTCGGCATTGCGGGCCAGGCAGGCGACCTTCGCACCCGCGGCACCCAGCCGCACCGCCATGGCGCGGCCCAAGCCCTGCGAGGCACCCGTCACCAGCGCGACCTGACCGCCCAGGTCGACCTTCATGTTGCACTCATGTTCGCTCATCTCGACATCCCTCGCGTCGCTCGGTTAGTTGATTTGTTTGCTCGTGGGAGTGCGGCGGGCCTACGCGCTGACGTTCTCGCAGTTCACCTTCCGTTCGATCCGCCGCAGCAGACCCCGCAGCACGCGGCCGGCACCCAATTCGTAAAATTGCTCGTAGTCGCCGGAAAGCAAGTGTCGCTGCGTCGCTTCCCACAGCACGGGGCTGACGACCTGAAGGACCAGCAACTCGCGGATCTCGTCGGCGCTGGTGTGCTCGCTCCCGTCGACGTTCATGACCACCGGAATGCGGGCTTCGGCCATCGGCACTTCGGCGACCGCCGCGGCCAGCTTCTCGACCGCCGGCTGCATCAGCGGCGTATGAAACGCCCCCGCCACGGCCAGCGGAACGACCTTCATCGCGCCGGCCGCCTCGGCCGCCTCGGTCACCCGGGCACAGGCACTTAGGTGTCCCGACACGGCAATGTTGCCTGGGCCGAGCAGGTTGGCCACTTGCAGCACGTCCTCGCCGCGGGCCTGATCGACCAGCGATTCGACTTGTTCTCGTTCGAGCCCCAAGATGCTGACCATGCCGCTTTCCACCGCGTCGGCCGCCGCCTGCATGCCGGTCGCCCGCACCTGCACCAGTCGCAGGCCGTCTTCGAAGGTCATCGCGCCGGCGAAGACGAGCGCCGTGTACTCGCCCAAGCTCAAGCCGGCCGCGACCGCCGCCGAGTCGACGACCTCGGGCGACTTCGCCCGCAGGGCCTCGACCGCCATCAGGCTGGTCACAAAGAGCGCCGGCTGGCTATGCACGGTGGCATTCAGCTCTTCCTGTGGTCCCTCGTAGCAGATCTTCGCCAGGTCGTAGCCGAGGATCTCGCATGCCTGATCCATCAGGGCCTTGGCCGCGGGCACTTCGGCGGCCAGCTGCTGACCCATGCCGACGGTTTGGGCCCCCTGACCGGGAAAGAGAAAGGCAACTTTACTCAACGCTCTGGCTCCGCTGGTGTGAGGTGTGATCGGCGATGTGGTGTTCGGCAATGGAGACGACGCCCACGTGACCATGGCACCCTGCCATGGCGACCGGGTGGCTGATCGGGGACTGGTCCAAGTTCTCGGACAGCCCCCCCCGGCAAGCGGAAAGGCAAGGGGAAAACCGTCGAGCCGAGAATTGGACCAGTCCCCTTTTCGCCCCGCGTGACCACGACACCGGGCCGGGGCAAACGGACCATCCTACGGACGCCGGCGAAAGAGTGTCAACCGTTGCTGCGGTGGAGATTTCGGCGCCGACTGCGGCGGCAAACCCGACCTATTCGAACAATTTTGGCTGGCCGCCGTCCTCTTCGGACGCGGGGCCGGGCGCGTTGAGCGGCCGCTCGACGCCCAGATGTTCGTACGCCTTGTCGGTCAGCTTGCGACCGCGGGGCGTGCGAATCACCAACTCGCTGCGGAGCAGAAACGGCTCGACTTCGTCGATCAGCGTGTCGGTCGGAATGTTCATCGTGTGGGCCACCGCCTCGACGCCGACCGGTCCCCCGCCAAAAGGTTGATAGATCGTGCTCAGATACTTGCGGTCCTGGCGATCGAGTCCCAGTACGTCGACCCCCTGCATGTCGAGGGCGTCCATGGCCAACTGCCGGTCGATCGAGCCATCGGCCCGCGCGGTCACGTAGTCGCGCACCCAGCGCAGGCGATTGTTGGCGATTCGTGGCGTGCCGCGCGAACGGACGGCGATCTCGTCGGCCGCCTCGTCGTCGATGGCCACATTCAACTTCGCCGCGCTGCGCCGCACGATCTCGGCCAGCTCGACCAGCGCGTAGAAGTCCAAGTGTTCACGCATCACAAAGCGATCGCGCAGCGGCGCGGAAAGCAAACCTGTGCGGGTCGTGGCGCCGATCAGCGTGAACGGTCGGAGCCGCATGTTCAGCGTCCGCGCGTTGACCCCTTCGCCGAGCGTGATGTCGATGCGAAAATCCTCCATCGCCGGATAGAGAAACTCTTCGACCGCCTTGGGCACGCGGTGAATCTCGTCGATGAACAACACCGAGCCTTCTTCGGCGTTGGTCAGATAGGGCACCAGGTCCTTCGGCGCGGCCAGGGCCGCCCCGCTGGCAATCTGCAGCGGCACGCCCAGATCGCGGGGAATGCAGGTGGCAAAGGTCGTCTTGCCCAGGCCCGGCGGACCGTCGAAGAGAATATGCCCGAGCGTCTCGGCCCGCTTTCGCGAAGCATCGACGGCGATGGCCAGCCGCTCGTAGACGGCCCGCTGCCCGACCATCTCGTCCATCCGTTGCGGACGCAGGGCGCGGTCGTCTTCTTCGTGCACGGCGATGCGCCGCGCGCGGTCGCTGTCGGCTTCGCGCTCGGGGGGCGCTCCGCCTTCCGGGCGACTTTGCCCATCGCGCTGCAAGATCGGCTCGCGAGCCATGCCGAGGCAGGGACGTTTCGCGTCCCCGTTCCCTCCGTGTCCTTCGGGCGTCCCTGTGGACTTCGTGCTTCGTAGCGGCGGTTCGCCCGCTGCGACAATGAACAGGCGTGAACCTGCGCTGGAGTATACCAGCGATGCCAGCGGGCGGCTATGTCGGCGGTGCTCCTGTGGGGCACCGGCCAACGCCTGGGTGGCACCGGCTCCGCCAGTGCATTGGTCGGGAGGGCGAGGCTCCTTCCGAGCCGGGCAATCCTGCTGGCACCGCAGCCATGGTGCTTGTCGCGACCGAGTTGCCCCCGACCGAGTTGACCTTGTTGCGTTCTGGCCGGCTCGGCACAATCCGCCGCCATGAATGCCTCGACAATTCCCGCCACCGGCGCTCCTACCGCCAACCGCGGCGTCTCCCGCCTGGGCCTCGCCGCGCTGATCCTGTTCGGACTGGTCGCCGTCGTGTTCGCGCCCGCCTGGGCGGCGTTTGCGGCGGCCGGGGTGGCGGTTGGATACGTGATCACGGCCGCCTTGCGTCGGCTCCGCGCTGCCCGTTGGCGTTGGCTGATCTTGGTCAACGTCGTCGCCTTGATGTTGATCACCTGTGTCGTGGCAATGCTGGCGATTCCCAGCCTCATCGAGAACCGCGGCGCACGTGGCGATCGTGCCTTCGAAGCCGACTACTCGGCCGAGGTCCACCTCGACCCCGACGGAGAGACCTGGCAGATTGCCGACCGCGTGGAGCTTCGCGAAGGCTGGCGGGCCCAGCGCGAGCGCATGGAGAGGTGGCACCAGCAGGTCATCGCCGGCGAGACCGAGGTGATCGAACCGGCCGACGCGACGCGCGAACATTGGCGGCAACTGGCCACACACCTCGAGCAGCTCGGCTGGCAGATCGAATCGCAAACGGATGGTCAATTGACGGCCGTCCGCCGGCGTACCGCACCGGTCGAACAATCGTGGTTCGCCTTTCGCAGCTCCAATTACCTGGAAGTGCTTCAACAGGACGACCTGCCCGCCGGCTGCGCGCTCGACAATCACGCCAAAATTCACTTGACCGTGCCGTCCAACTTCGTCGGCAATACGGTGCCGAACCATCAGTCGCGTCGCCCTTCGCTGGCCGGCCCGGACGCCGCCTCCGAAGAACTGGTCATCGCGGTCGATCTGCCGTCGCTGCCGACCCGCGACGACGGCGTTTCGGTCGTCGAGGCCGAGGTGTTTCACCCCTGGCTACGCAACGCGGTCGCCCGCGAGGTCCGCGCGTTCGCGGCCTTGCCGCTGGGCAACTGGTTCATCGCCGGCTTCTTCGGCGTCTTTCACGAACGGCTGCGGATGCGAATCTTGTGGCCGTCGTTGGGGTGGCTGTTGCCGTTCGTCTGGCGTCGACGTGCCTCGGCCGGGCCGGTCACCGAAACCGGCACGTTCGTAACCGGCACGATGGCAACCGGCACGATGGCAACCGGCACGATGGCAACGGGCACGATGGCAACGGGCGAGACAACGCCTGAGGTGATCTTGGCCGACGCAATGACCTTCCGCATCGACGTCGCGCCCGCCGCCGCTTGGCCGCCGCAGCGTGACGCCTTGCCGCCGCAGCGTGACGCCTTGCCGCCGCAGCGTGACGCCGCCTAGCCGGCACTTGGTAGAGGGCAACGGGTGGCACCGGCTCCGCCAGTGCATCTCATTCCGGGTGGCACGGGCTCCGCCAGTGCTCGACACCCCTCACTCGCCCCGCTGGTCGTAGACCGTCTGCAGCAGGGCTTCGACGTCCTTGTACTTCTTCTTTTTCTCGAGCGCCGCATCGAGCAGCCGGCGGGCATCCGCCTCGCTGTGCCCCAGCGAACGCAGTACCTCGAACGTCTCACTTACCACATCGTGATCGGCCTCGGCCTCGCGCGGTTCGTCGCGCAGCGCGATCAGGGCAAACTTCGGCACCTTGCGACGCAGCTTGGCCACCACCCGTTCGGCGGTCGCCGCGCCGATGCCGGGCAGGGCCGAAAGACTCTTCGTGTCCTGCTCTTCGATGGCGGTGGCTACTTCGCGGACCGGGCGGACCATCGCCCGCAGGGCCTTCTTCACGCCAACCCCGTCGACCGAGCAGAACAGCTCGAAGAACTCGCGCTCCGGCTCGCTCAAGAAGCCGACCATGCGGGGCGTGAGGCGGCCCCGCTGCGGATCGCCTTCGAGATACTCGATCGTGTAGAGCGAAATCTCCGTGCCGAGCTGCGACTGCAACTGTCGCCGGGCGAACTCGGGGATGAAAACCTGATGCTCAAACGCGCCGACCTCGAGCGTGAGCGTCCCTTCGCCGAGCGTGAGCAGTCGTCCCGTGACTTTGGTGATCAAGGCGGGCCTTCCGTGTGTTGTGAGTTCGACCGGGTGAGCGAGGTTGCGCGCCGGGGGTGCCAGGCCCACGCTCGCGTGGGCATGTTGGCCGCGCACTGACCGTGCCTGAGTGCCACCCAGCACGTAAACCTAAAGGTGCCACGGCCCGCTTGTCCAGTTGGTGTCCGTTCGGCCAAGCTTTCAATTACCCACAAGCATTGCCGTATCCCTGGCTTTGAGTCGAGGCTAAGCTGATTTGGTGGCGCGAGCGTTGCTTGCTGCCGTCAGAACCTTCGGAGGCCATCGACATGGAAGTCTGGGTCGAACGAGAGATTGAAGGGTGTGAGTTTCCCGATCAACGTTTGAAAACGCGTTTCGGCAAGTTGCTCGGCCAGCTAGGCGCGAAGATCGGCGAGTCGCTGCCTACCGCTTGCCAGGACTGCCGTGTTCTGTATCATCGCCTGGCGCGTGTTCTGGCTGACGATGGTGAATCGGACCAGTCCGAATACTTCAGCCGAAGCGGTGTTTACGGAGACGGAAATCGCGATCCTGAATCACCTGTCTGGCGAGTCGGAGCAACCTGCTGCCAAGAACGTGGCCCATTACCTGCTGGTGGTCGCCCAACTCGGCGGCTACCTCAATCGCAAGAACGATGGACCGCCGGGGAATACTGTCCTCTGGCGCGGCTTGGCGCGGCTGACCGACATTCATTTCGGAGTCGAGATGAGTAAAGCACTTGTGGGTAATTGAAAGCTTCGCCGAACGGACACCCTTGTCCATGTACTCGGCCAGCAGATCCTGGCCGTCCCAGAAGTAGCGAAAATCGACCACGCCCGAGGTGTCGCTGGGCGCCCGCTTCTCGATCCGCAGACCGTCCGCGTTGTAGGTGGCGGTGTGCGCGTAGCCGTTGTCCTGGGCGATCGTAAGGCGACGATTCTCGTCGTCCCAGGTGTGGGTCGTGAGGGCCCCGCTGGGGTCCTCGACCTTTTCCAGGTTGCCCGCCGGGTCGTAGCTGTAGGTCGTGCGGTCGCTTCCCTCGAGACAGTAATCGAGCTGATTGGCCCCGTCGTAGACGCAGGTGGTCCGCGTACTCGGACCCCCGTCGCGGGTGAGGTGCTTGACCGTGCGATTGCCCGCCCCGTCGTAGGTGTAGGTGCTGGCAAGCGGCAGCGTACGGAAGATGTGACCTGGCACTACCGCATGGTGTTAGGACGTACCGCCAATTGACAACCTACTGGCTAATCTTGCACTCGGGCAGTGCTTCCTTCAGCATTCTGAGTTGCTCATCACTCACCGCTGAGTCGCCTAACTGAAGATCTTGCAGGTTCTTCAACTCGAGAAGCGGCGTCAGATCCATCGACGGGGTCAAGTCCAGGCGAAGTTCCTGCAGACTCACCAGTTCGGCAAAAGGTGTCAAGTCGGTGACCGGCGTGCGGGCGAGGCGAAGCCACAGGAGCTTCTCCAGTCCAACCAGCGGGGAAAGATCCGAGACGGGAGTGAGGCTCAAGTTCAGGACCTCGAGTTCTTTGAATTCTGACAAGGGTGCCAAGTCTTCAATCTTTGTGGAGGACAAGTCGAGCGTCGAGAGCGTCTTCGTGACGCTGCCGCGCGAAAGACCCTCCAGATCCGTGACTTCCGTCCAAGAGGCGTTCAAGACCGCCAATTTGGGGAGATTCGCCAGGGGACTGAGATCTCGAACGGGGGTAAAACTGGCATTCAGGTTCGTTAGATTTGGCAAGTTCGCGAGTGGCGTTAAGTCGCGTACCTGAGTACCGTTGATTCTGAGCTCTTCCAGTTCAGCCAGCGTTGAGAGGCACGAGATGTCACGGATTTGGGTAGAATTCAACCACAGTTCCTTGAGCCTGACCCATTCAACAGTCTCTGGAAGAGTGCGAATCGGTGCATTTGTCGCGTGGAGTTGTTCCAAGTTGGAGAGCCGGGCCAGCGGCGAAATATCGTCAACCGGCACATGCCTCAGGAACAGAAACTCAAGCTTCTTGAGCCCTTGCAAAGAAGAAAGATCCTTCGCCTGCGTACCCGATATGTCAACATGCCGCAAATCCTGAAAGTTCGTCAATACAGACAGGTCACGAACCGGCGAACCGCCCACGTCGAAGGTCTGTAGTCGCTTCAGTTCGCGGAGCGATGAAACATCATCAACATTCGTGCCAAGGAGTTCCAGGTAGAGAAGATTGGTCAAACCGCCAATCGTGTCGATCTTTGTGAGCCCGGGTCCCGACAAGTGGAGATCCGACAACGCGCGAAACGAAGCCAGCTTTTCCAGATCGCCGTCCTCCGCCCCAAGAATCTCCAAGTTGTACACTCGGAGACGAAACCACCGGTCGAAAAAGTGATACCACGCGCTCGGTTGCGGTTCTTCAAGGGTCCGGAATTCGCCGCCACGTTCGATCACCCACGCCATGGCGGCCTGTTCGGCTCGAACAGCAGCTCGCTGCGCCGCCAGCCAGGCGAGAGGAATCGCCAGGAGAGCGACAATCGCTAATAGCGTCCTCAACCGGTACTGATACCACCTCGCTCTGAACATACTTCTCAGAATTGCTCACGTGACCTGCCCTTCGCACGGGCGACGCACTGGCAATCTCGGGGACCTCAATACCATAGGATGGAGAGCAGCCAATAGAACGGGTTGTAGCGGATGTCGCTGGAAAGACCCAGCTGAATCGCAATCGCGGCCCAGATTCGGAGCAGCATGGTCAGGCCCATCGGAGACAACAAGCCGAGCAACGACAAAATGCCGAGACGTATGTTCGACGAGTTGCCCGCCAAGACGGCGCGAATCGCAAGATACACCCAGAGTACGAACGCGGTAACTTCAAGACCGACGCAGATCAGGACTTGTAGAGCCTGCTCTGATGGATAGGCGAGCGGCCGCATGGCAAAGAAGGCGAGAATCGCAAGAACGGAGGAGATCCCCAACTTCTTAGGACCGGGCAATAACGCAAGAACTACGAGAGCGATTATCCACGTCATCACCCCCATTAAGTTGAGCGCACGATGCCAGCCATTTACTCGTGCAATCGCAAAGTAAAGGGCGAACCAAAGTGTGGCCGCGAAGATCGATCGAATGCCGAAGCGAAGAATGGTCACGCAAACGCGCTGGCATTGGCCAGGTTTGGACAGATTAACACGCAGTTCGTCATACTTGAGTATATCTTCGCCAGTTCACTGCACGACACTTTGACTCCAGTTTCGGTTGTGACATTCAGAAAATCATTATTGTTCACTCTGCGCGTTTGCTCCGTGGCAGCAACCCTCGAGGTTGGGGCGTGGTTAGGGTGAGCCATTGCCGGGATACTTGTACTGAGAGTTCTATCCCAGATCTTGTCCCACTCGCCCTGCAGGGTCAAACCGAATTTGCAGCATTGAACAGGGCTTCCGTACTCACCCTTCTCGATCGCTTCTTCAAACAGCTGGAGCGATCGCATTCCAAAGGGACGCTCGATCATCTGTTCAAGTGCAGTTGCAAGTGCCTCATCCTTGTCTTGAGTCATTTGGATCTTATATCGGAAGTCGTTATAGGCGTGCACGGATTCGTGCAATACGTCTCCAAGCGGCGTATTCGGAATGGAGTAGGTCGTCTGAACCGTATCGATCCACCATTGGTAACGGGCGGAGCCAGTTGTGCCCTTCGCTCCGCCGATATCAAAATACAGGTGCGGTGTGACATCTGCTGTCAGGCGGTCAATGAACTGGAGGATTCCCGTAATGGAGCCGTACGCATACCCTTCATGCTGGGATCTGATTTGCCTGAGTCTTGTATTCCACATCTCGCGACTTATCACCCCAAATGGTTTTAGGCGCGGTGGTTTTTGGGGATCCCACGATCGCGGACTGTCATCGATAATACTCCCGTCATCAAATCCAAGTTCATCAAGTTGGCTGTTCCCAGAATCTTGCAGCCCACTGGGATCAATGGCAATCACCACCCGATTGCCTACATACCGATACAGGTTGTAGTCACCAGCTGCGAAGCCCAAGGGATCGCGCGAGAGCCATCTGGCGATGACGGGGTCGTAGGTCCGCGCCCGCACGTAGTTGTCGACCAGGTGGGCCGTCAGGCCGGCGCCAGAACCGCTGAAGCGGAGGTCGGGATAGTAGCCCCACTCGGCCACGTAGTAGCGGTGCGGCAGGCCGCCCAGGCCGCCGAACGGACCGAGAATGAAATCGCCAAAGGCGTCGCGCCGCGTGGCCACGGTGGTAAACGTCATCGGCGTGCCCATCACCTCTTGCGTGCCGAGCAGGTGGCTCGTCGAGCCGAGGGCGTCGTAGAGATACTCGAACAACACGGCGGGCTGCTGGCCGCCGCTGCCAGGCTGCGCGACTGGACTGCTGCGGTTGGGCGGTGGCGACAGGGCGGGGAGTTTTTGACCCCCGACCCGCGGAAGGCTGGTAAATACCCTAGCGCCAAGCGAGCCCAGGTGTTGCGCGCACGCTGCCGGGTTGGGCGTCGATTCCTAACTCGTTGCGCGACGAGGAGATGGAGTTTTTGTGCGGTCGGCCCGAATTTTGGACTTTCGCGCAAAAAACTACGAGCGCGAGAACAGGCGCGGCGCCTGGATGCCATGCCCACACTCGCGTGGACATGTGGGCCGCGCACTGGCGGGCGAGTGCCACCCGTCACTATCCACGGGCGAGCCGGTGCCAACCATCACCATGCATTGGCAAAGCCAGTGCCATCCGGCCGCTCACACGCCCGCCAACTTGCCGCCCAGGTAGTGATGGGTCAGGGCGATGGCCAAGGCGTCGGCCACGTCGGCCGGCTCGGGCAACTGATCGAGCTGCAGTTCGCGCTGAATCGCCTCCTGGATCTGCAACTTCGGCGCGCGGCCGCTGCCGGTGAGGATCTTCTTCACCTGCGTGGCGCTGTAGTTGACCACGGCGATGTCGGCCTGCGTGGCGGCCAGGCAGATCACGCCGCGGGCGTGGCCCATCAGAATCGACGTCCGCGGTCGGTCGTAGTGGCTGTAGAGCTCTTCGATCGCCATCACGGTCGGTTGCAGCGAGCGGATCACATCGGCCAGGCCGTCGTAGATGGCCTGAACCTTGGCGGCCAGCTCGTCCCGCTCGCGACTGCGGACGATGCCGGCTTCGACCACGTCGAGCTGCCTGCCGTCGGTTTCCACCACCGCGTAGCCGGTGGTGTTCAGGCCCGGGTCGACGCCGAGAATGCGATTTGTCGTCGGGGCAGGCACGATCGTTTTCAGCCGATGGTCCAATCGGTGCCGTCGGGGCGATCTTCCAGCGTGACGCCAAGATTCGCCAGGTCGTCGCGAATCTTGTCGGCCATGGCGAAGTCCTTGTTCTTGCGGGCGGCAGTGCGAAGCTCGATGAACAGCTCCATCAGCTTGCCGACCAGTTCGTCGCTGGCACCTCCGCCGGCGTCGACCGGGGCCCTGAACAGGCCGAGGATGCCGGCCAGTTCGCGGAGCGTCGTCGCGCCCTGGGTGAGGGTCGCCAACTTGGCGGCGTCGCTCTTGCCGGCGCCTTCGAGGTTCTCCTGATCGACGAACTTGTTGAGCGTGCGGACCAGTTCGAACAGATCGCCGATGGCGCTGCCGGTGTTGAAATCGTCGTCCATTGCCGCAAGGAAGCGCTGCCGGCAATCGGCCACCGTCGCCAAGAGGGCATCGTCGCCCGCGTCGAAAGCGCCGGCCGCGCGGGTGGTGGCGGGGGCCAGTTCGTAGAAGCTGCCGCCGGTGACGCGCTCGAAACGTTTGAAGAAGCGATAGAAGGTTTCCAGGCCGGTGCCCGATTCTTCGAGGGCTTCTTCGCCGAACAGAACGGTACTGCGGTAATGGGTACGCAACAGGCAAAAGCGGATCTTCTCGCCGCCGAACTTGGCGATTTGATCGGCCAGCCCGCCGGCACCTTTGGAGCGGCTCATTTTTTGGGCTGTGGCGGCGGCAATGTCCGCACCGGCATCGTCGGCGGCACCTTGGTCGCCAGCCTCGCCCGCTTCGCGTTCGGCCCGCCCGCCGACTTTGCCGGCGGCAGCCGAGGCGCGCAGGAGTCCGTTGTGCATCCAGACTTTGGCCATGGGCGCCCCGTGCAGGCACTCGCTTTGGGCGACTTCGTTTTCGTGATGCGGAAAGACGAGATCGAGTCCGCCGCCGTGGATGTCGAAGGTCTCGCCCAGCAGCAGCTTGCTCATGGCTGAGCACTCGATGTGCCAGCCGGGTCGCCCGGCGCCCCAGGGACTTTCCCAGGCGGGTTCGCCTTGTTTGGCAGCCTTCCACAGCGCGAAGTCGGCTGCGGAGCGTTTCTTGGCGGCGGCGCCGCCCCCTTCGCCCTGCAGTTCGTCGACGCTGCGATTGGTGAGCTTGCCGTATTGCGGATCCTTGGCCACGTCGAAGAAGACGTCGCCTTCGACCTCATAGGCGAAGCCCTTGTCGATCAGGCCGGCCGTGAAGGCGATGATCGCGTCCATCGATTCGGTCGCCTTGGGCATGTGATCGATGCCGTCGACGCCCATGCCGGCCAGATTGTCGAGGTAGTCCTGGGTCATCTCCTCGGCAAGCTGCGACATCGAGATGCCGCGCTCGGCCGAGCGCTTGATCAGTTTGTCGTCGACGTCGGTCACGTTGACGACCCAAGTGACCTGGTAACCGCAATAGGTGAGATAGCGTTTGATCGTGTCGAAGATGACCGGCCCGACCATGTGGCCGATGTGGGCCTTGTCGTAGACGGTCGGTCCACAGAGATAAATGCCGACGTGACCCGGGGTGACCGGCTCGAGCGGCGCCTTGCTGCGCGTCAGCGAGTTGTAGACCTGAATCGTGGGACGACCGGTGGCGTCGGCGGTGGCTTGGGCGGCGGACATGGTGGTGCTCATGAAGAATCCTTCCATCCGTAACGGCGAGTTAGATCGATCCTTGATGTCGCAGGGCGTGAGGCAAAAGCGTTTAGCGGTGAGCAAGCCTTTAGCGGCGGGAAACCTGGGTAACGAGGGCGACGCACTGGGCCGTGATGGCCTCTTCTCGGCCGATCGGTCCGACGCCCTCGCCGGTCTTGGCCTTCAGTCCGACGCGATCGGCCGCGATGTCCAGTATTTCGGCGATCCGCGTGGCGATTCGTTGACGATGCGAGGCGAGCTTCGGTCGTTGGGCCAACACCACGCAGTCGAGGTTTTCGATTTGGTAGCCGGCGGCGGCCACACGCCGCCAGGCGCGGTGGAGCATGTCGGCCGAGTCGCGATTCGCGTTCGCCGCGTCCGTGTCGGGAAACATCGCGCCGATGTCGTCCAGCGCCGCTGCCCCCAGCAGGGCATCGGTCACCGCGTGCAACAGGACATCGGCGTCGCTGTGTCCGACCAGGTGGCGATCGTGATCGATATCGACCCCGCCCAAACGCAACGGTCCGCCCGGCTCGAGCCGATGGGTATCGTGTCCGATTCCAACGCGCGGCGACTTCGTGACGACGTCTCCCATAGGGCACTTGCGACGAACGCATCGATTATACCGCGAGGGCAAAACGGCGACAAAGGGAACTTCGCGCCCCGCTCGCGGGCCGTCGAGACGCTTGGCTACTCGTCACCAAAAGCGCCACCTATAATAGCGGCTACTATGGCGATCATTGAGCTGGCGAAGCTGACCAAGACCTACCGCATCTACCAAAAGAAGGAAGGTCTGTGGGCGTCAATCGCCGGACTCTTCACCCGCGAGTACAAGGAAGTGCGGGCGGTGCAGGAGATCGACCTGCGGGTCGAAGAGGGCGAGTTCGTGGCCTTTCTGGGGCCGAACGGGGCGGGCAAGACGACCACGCTCAAGCTGCTCTCGGGCGTAATCAACCCGACCAGTGGCACAGCGACCGTGATGGGGCATGTGCCGTGGCGGCGCGAGAACGCCTATCGCCGGCGGTTCGCACTGGTGATGGGGCAGAAAAACCAGTTGTGGTGGGATCTGCCGGCGCAGGAATCGTTTCGCCTGCATCAGCAAATCTACCGCATCGACGGCCGGGAATTCGACCGCACGCACGACGAGCTGGTCGACCTGTTGGGTGTGCGGCAGTTGCTCGGTCAACCGGTTCGCGAATTGTCGCTGGGCGAGCGGATGAAGATGGAGTTGATCGCGGCCCTGCTACACTCTCCGCAGGTGTTGTTCCTCGACGAGCCGACGATCGGACTCGACGTCGTTGCCCAGCACAGCGTGCAGGAATTCTTGAAGCACTATCAGGAGCTGCGCAAGATCACGATCCTGCTCACAAGTCATTACATGAAAGACGTGGCGGCGCTCTGCCAGCGAATCGTGATCATCGCCCAGGGCAAGATCATGTACGACGGATCGCTGGCCGGCATCGTCGATCAGTTCAGCTCGCACAAGGTCGTCTCGCTGCAGTTTGCCGACGACCGACTGCCGCTCGATCTCGATCGATATGGCGAGGTGCTGGAGCGCGAGGCGCCCCGCGCGAAGTTGCGGGTGCCGCGCCGCGAGGTGCCCGACATGATGGCCGGCATTCTCCGCGACCACACGATTGAAGACATCACGGTCGAAGACCTGCCGCTGGAAGAAGTGATTGCCGAAATGTTCTCGCTCGTACAGCGCAACGAAGCGCAAGGGGTCGTCGATTCGCAGACGACCACGGTGCCGTAGGGCCGGACGACGAGCCCTCCTGTGGCAGGCGACGAGAAACGCGAGACAGTAACCGCGACGAGAACGGACGAGAGACCCGCTCCCCCATGATCGCCCGATTGGAAACCTGGTGGTTCATTCTCAAGATTTGCTTCGCCGAGCGGCTCGTCTACCGCGGCGACTTTGCCTTGGGAACGCTGATGCGGTTCCTGCCGATCGTCACGCAGATCTTTCTGTGGGGGGCGATCTTCGCCGCCATGGCGGGGGAAGCGAGCGGCGGCGAAGTCCTGATTCGCAACTTCACGTATCGTGACATGATCGCCTATTACTTGTTGGTGTTCGTCGGTCGGGCATTTTCCAGCATGCCGGGGCTCGCCTCCGGCGTTGCCCGCGAAGTACGGGAAGGAACGGTCAAGAAGTTCCTGATTCAGCCGATCGACATGATCGGATTCCTGCTGCTCAACCGGATCGCCCACAAGTTCGTGTACTACGGGGTGGCGGCGTTGCCGTTCGGCTTCGTCTTTTGGCTCTGCCGCGATTACTTTCCGCCGACGCCCGACGCGACGACGATCGCCGCCTTTGTGGCCTCGCTGGTGATGTCGTTCCTGCTTGGCTTCTTCCTGGAAGCCTCGATGGGGATGATTTCGTTCTGGTTTCTCGAGGTCAGTTCGCTGTTCTTCGTCTACATGCTGTTCAACTTCTTCTGTTCGGGGCACATGTTTCCGCTCGACTTTCTGCCTTCGCCGTGGCAGGAGATCGTGCGGGCAACCCCGCTGCAATACATGGCTTACTTTCCCGCGGCCGTCTGGTTGGGCAAGATCCAGGGCGCCGACCTGGCCTGGGGTCTGGCGATTCAATTGGCCTGGGTGGTGTTCTTCATCGTGCTCTGCCGCGTTCTTTGGGCGCGGGGCGTGAAGCGCTACAGCGGTTTCGGAGGATAGGAGCAGGGGTGCCGCCGCCGCGCGGCCGCCGGAACGAGTCCCGTAACGAACTTCCATGCAGTCGCCACAACCGTCTTACCGCAACGTCTTCTTCATGTTCGCCCGCAATAGCCTGGTGCGGGACATGATGTTTCGCGGCAATTTTCTGATCGAGGCGATTTCGGCCCCGAGTTGGACGCTGATGAATCAGTTGTTCTACAACCTGATTTTCATCTACACCGATTCGATCGGGACCAACACCGGCTGGGGCGAGTACCAGTTCTATGTCTTCTTCGCCACGACGATTCTCGTGAACAGCCTCGTGCAGGCCTTCTTCATGCGGAATTTCGAAGAGTTCAGCGAGTTGATTCGCACGGGCAATCTCGACTTCGCGCTGCTCAAGCCGATCGATACGCAGTTTCTCATCTCGCTGCATCGCGTCACCTGGTCGGCGTTTGCCAACACGCTGTTTGGGCTGGGACTGCTCAGCTATTCGGTGTGGCAGCTTTCGGGACAAGCCGACAGCGACTGGTTCCTCTCGCCGCTGACCTTGCTGTTGTACGTCGGCTACGTCCTCTGCGGCGTGGCGATTCTCTACAGCCTGATGCTCGTGCTCTCGTCGACCAGCATCTGGCTGGGCCGCAATCAAACGCTCTACAACTTCTGGTTCTACATCACGAACTTTTCCCGCTATCCGATGGAGATCTACGGCGGATCGCCGGTCGGCACGGTGTTGCGGTTGGTGTTCAGCTTCGCGATACCGATTCTGCTGGCGGTCAACGTGCCGGCCCGCTGGATGGCACAACCGCTGAAGGCCGGCAACTGGCTGTTCGCCTTGGTGGCGATTGTGGCGACGGTGCTGAGCCTGGTTGTCTCGCGCTGGGTGTTCAAGCGGGCCTTGCTTTCCTACCGCAGTGCGAGCAGCTAGGATCGCCGATGCGTGGCCCCGGGGTGACGGAACAACGTTGTGAACGAGCGTCTGCGAGCCTATCTCGAATTGCTGCGGCTGCCGAACGTGTTTACCGCGTTGGCCGACGTCTTTATGGGCGCGTGGTTCGTCAGCTACTCGAGCCGCTCGGGCGACCTGCCTCCGCTACGTGCGGAGGTGTTGGCCGCGCTGTTGGCGGCATCGGCCGGCCTGTATCTGGCCGGGATGGTGCTCAACGATTACTTCGATCGCGATCAAGACGCCGAGGAGCGGCCGCAGCGGCCGATTCCCTCGGGTCGCGTGTCGCCGCAGGCGGCCCGGCTGCTCGGCATCGAGCTATTGCTGTTCGGGGTGGCCTTCGCGGTGTTGGCCAGTTTCGCCACCGGCAGCGTCAAGGCCGCGGCGGTTGCGCTGGTGCTCGCTGGCCTGGTGGTGGCCTACGACTCGGTGCTCAAGCGGACTTGGTTCGGCGGCATCGCCATGGGCGGCTGCCGCGGACTGAATGTGCTGCTCGGCATGTCGGCGGCCGGGGCGGACTTCGCCTGGCAGCCGGTGAACTATCAGGTCGCTGCGGCGATGGGCTTGTACGTGGCAGGTGTGACCTGGTTTGCCCGCACGGAGGCCAAGGTGAGCAGTCGGTTGCGACTCGATCTGAGCGCCCTGTTGATGATGGCGGCGCTGTTCGCGCTGGCGATCTTTCCGCACAATGTGCGTCCCCCCCTGGCGACGCAGGTGCATGTTACCGAGTTGACCGCTTGGAACGGGTCGTGGGTGGCGCTCGGCATGTTGATTGGCGTTCTCGCCGCCCGCGCCATTCTGGACCCGGTGCCGGCCAAGGTTCAGGCGGCCGTGCGGATCTACATCCTGGCGCTGATTCCCATGAACGCCGCCATTTGCTACATGATGCAGGGACGCCTGCCGGCCTTGGGCATCCTGGTGCTGATGTTGCCGGCGATGTACCTGGGACGTTGGATCTACTCGACTTGATAACTCGATTGTGAAAACTTGATGACGTGCTGATTGCCTGACGGTGTGGCGGGCACGCTGTTTGAAGTGGGTTGCCGCCATTTGTCAGCCGCCCGTCAGCTCGACGTGAGGGCGCGAAACTACCAGCGAAACTGCAGGAAAGATTTTGAACATGTCCGACCACGTTGTGCTGTTGTCGATCCCGGGGCTGCGTGCCCGCGATCTCGCGGCAATGCCGAATCTGGGTCGGCTCGCTACGGCGGGCGAACAGGTGACCCTGGTGCCGAGCTTTCCCGCGGTGACCTGGCCGGTGCAGGCGAATCTGCTTACGGGCAAGGGCCCCGCCGAACACGGCGTGGTGGCCAACGGGTTCTATTGGCGCGACCAGCTCGAAGTGGAGATGTGGACCGCCACGAACGACAAGGTCGGTGCCCCGCAGATTTGGGACTATCTGCATCGGCACGACCCGTCGCTGACCAGTGCCGTGTGGTTCCCGATGCTGAGCAAACAGTGCGCGGCCGACTATGTTTGCATGCCGGCCCCGATCCATAATCCCGACGGCAGCGAGTCGCTCTGGTGCTATACCAAACCGACGGAACTCTACGGCGAGCTGCGAGACGAGTTCGGCCACTTTCCGCTGCAGCACTTTTGGGGACCGCTGGCGGGCATCCAGTCGTCCGCCTGGATCGCCGATTCGGCGGCCTACGCCGCGCGGAAGTTCCGCCCCAATTTCTTCTATATCTATCTGACGCACTTGGACTACGCGGCTCAGAAGTCGGGGCCCGACAGTCGCGCGGCCGCGGCGGCCGTCGCGGAGTTGGACGAGCTCTTGGGTCGCATGTTGCCCGCGTTCGAAGAGGTCTTTGCTGGCGAGCGGCTGCTGTGGCTCGTGGCCAGCGAGTACACGATTTCGCCCGTCGATCAGGTGACGTATCCGAATCGTGTGCTGCGCGAGGCGGGCCTGTTGTCGGTCCGTAATGAAGCGGAGGGCGACGGCGAGCTAATCGATTTTGCGGCCAGCGATGCCTGGGCCCTGGCCGATCATCAGCTGTCGCACGTCTACGTGCGTGACAGCGATCCAGCGATTGTGGCGCGGGCTGCCGAGCTGTTTCGCGGACGATCCGGCTTTGCCCAGGTGTTGGCCGGTGACGAGCGGGCTGAGTTCGACGTCAGTCACCCGAACAGTGGCGACGTCGTTTTGATATCGGACGCGAACAGTTGGCAGGCCTATTACTATTGGCTCGACGATGCCCGTGCACCGAGTTTTGCCCGCACGGTCGACATCCATCGCAAACCGGGTTACGACCCGGTCGAACTGCACTTCGACATGGCGACGAAGAGCATTCCGTTGGATGCCACGTTGGTCAAAGGTTCGCACGGTGCCCCCGTCTCGACCGAGGATGCCGAAGGCGTGCTGATCTCGTCCGAGGTTGGCGTGCTGCTCGATCGAGCGACGGCCGATACGCAGGTCGCCGACTTCGTGCTCCGCCAGTTTGGTGTCTAGCCTGTCAACGTATTGCAGAACCCACCGAGTGAGCGGCTACCCCAGGAATGGGATTCCCCTTTGGCCTCGAAAAAAAGGGCAAGGCGAGTACCGCCCGCAGGGTTTGTGTCTTCGTCGCGATGAGGACCCGTCGGGCGTGCATCTCTCAGAATTCTTGCTTCAGGCTATTGCCATCGCTCGCGTTTGGGTTAAGAATAGACATAGAAATCAACGCACATGCGATACACATGTGTCGAGGGTATCTAAGGCCCTCGTATCCCCTCCACAGGTTCTGCCCCACCTGTGGAGGGATTTTTTTTTGCGCTCGCCCAGACGTCATGGCAGTGGCAGAGCAGGCCGGGTTCTCGCAAGCCGGCGACTCCGCGGGCGGCCGACGCGGCGGTTGATTTCCTGCTGATGATAGGACCCGTTGATTGGCCTCCGACGGCGCCGTAGTTGGCCGCGGCAGTGGCGGCAAAATCAAGGCAGGCCAACGATTGCGCTCGGCCGGGTTATCTTGACCGTTTGGAAAGGGCTCTGTTACGATTCGCAGCTGAACTCGGTCGTGGCCTCCGGCGCGGTCGGGTTCTCTATTTGCCCCACTTTGTGACAACTTTCACGAACTGACCGTAGGTTTGCGGCGGCGCGGGCTCGTCCTTGCCGCCCCCGCATCCGGCAGCTTCGTGTGGAAGATGCTCATGGACGCCCTGCCGATCTTCTTGTTTGTGCTTGCCTCGGGCGGACTGGCGGTTGGCATGCTCTTCGTCGGCTGGCTGTTAGGGCCGAAGCGCACCAGCGCCGTGAAGGAGATGCCCTACGAAAGCGGCATGGACCCGATACACGATGCCCGACGTCGCTTCGACATCGGCTTCTATCTGGTGGCGATCGCCTTCCTGGTGTTCGACGTCGAACTGTTGTTCCTTTATCCCTGGGCCGTGGCCAGCGGTGGCACCGGCGAAGAGGTCGCGGGGGTCGACGCGGCGGTCCAGGCGAACCTGGTTTCCAGCCGCGAATTGGTGTTCGCCGGCATCGCGGTGTTCTTCCTATTGTTGGTCCTGGGGCTGGTTTACGACTGGCGCAAGGGCGTGTTCCGTTGGCGTTAGCGGTCGTTCCCTAAAGTACCAGTGGGGCGGCCCGTGAGTGAGAAGAGACCATGGCGATCGACGTTCCTGAAAATGTGGTGGTGAGCCGACTGGACGAATTGGCCAGCTGGTGCCGCAAGAACAGCCTCTGGCCGATGCCGTTTGCCACGGCTTGCTGCGGCATCGAGCTGATGGCCACCGGGGCCAGCAAGCACGACCTGGCCCGCTTCGGTGCGGAGGTCATGCGCTTCAGCCCGCGACAGTGCGATCTGATGATCGTGGCCGGCCGCGTGGTGATGAAGATGCTGCCCGTGTTGCAGCGGATCTGGCAGCAGATGCACGAGCCGAAGTGGTGCATCTCGATGGGGGCCTGTGCCTCGACCGGCGGCGTGTTCGACACCTACTGCGTCGTGCAGGGAATCGATCGCTTCATTCCGGTCGACATGTACGTGCCCGGTTGTCCGCCGCGGCCGGAACAATTGATCCAGGCGATCATCGACCTACAAGACAAGATTCAGCACGAGGGGACGCTCGACGGCGCCGAGTTCGACACGGCCCGTCGTCAACAAACGAAACGTGCCCTGATCGAGCTGCCGATTATCGGCCAGTCACCGCAATTCACCCGATAGCCCGACGCTGTCCAAGGTTCGAGTTCGCTTCCGCCACGGAGTTCCGCCGCAGCCCGATGACCGACACCGTCGAACGACTCAAAGAGCGATTTGGAGAGCTCGAGCCGAGCGAGTTCCGTGGGCAGACGCGCATCGCCGTGCCGCGCGACCTGGTCTTCGAGGTGCTCTCGACCCTGCACGCCGACTTCGGCTTCGACATGTTGGTCGACATCACGTGTGTCGACTATCTCAACTTTCGCGATGCCACCGACCGCTTCGGTATGGTCTATGCCTTGGCCGGGACGGAAAGCGGCGAGCGGTTGATCGTGCGGACCTTTCTGAACGAGCCCGACTTGCACGTGCCGTCGGTCGTTCCGCTGTGGGAGGGGGCCAACTGGCTGGAGCGCGAAGTCTTCGACATGTTCGGCATCGAGTTCGACGGCCATCCCGACTTGCGCCGCATTCTGATGCCCGAAGAGTTCACGGCGTTTCCACTGCGCAAAGATTATCCGCTACAGGGTCGGGGCGAGCGGCACAACTTTCCCACGATCACGCGGGGGAGTGCATGACCATGGCCCACGGCACCCTTGGCGACGAACGCCTGGCGGCGAGCGACCCGGCCGCGGGCGTGCGCGACGAGGACTATCTGTGGACACTCAACTTCGGTCCGCAGCATCCCGCCACCCACACGACGCTGCGCCTGTTGCTCAAGCTCGACGGCGAACGCGTGGTCGACGCCGTGCCCGATATCGGCTACCTGCACTCGGGCTTCGAGAAGATTGGCGAGAAGCTCGACTTCAACCAGTACGTGACGGTCACCGACCGCATGAACTACATCTCGCCGATGGCCAACAACGTGGCCTGGCATCATGCGGTCGAGAAGCTGTTGGGCATCGAGATCACGCCGCGTTGCGTCTACGTGCGGACGATCATTGCCGAACTGGCCCGCATCAGCGACCACTTGCTTTCTAACGGGGCGGTCGGTCTCGACGTCGGCGCGTTCACCTTTTTCCTCTACGCGTTCTACCAGCGCGAAGTGATCTACGACATCTTCGAGACGCTTTGCGGGGCTCGCTTCACGAATAGCTACACCCGGACCGGCGGTGTGATGCACGACATGACGCCGATGGTCATCGAGAAGATCCGCAACTTCGTGCGGACCTTTCCCAAGACGCTCGACGACATGGAGCGGCTGCTGAATCGCAACCGTATCTTCGTCGATCGCACCAAGGGTGTGGGCGTGCTGACGAAGGAAGAAGCAATCAACCGCAGCTGCACGGGGCCGGTCGCCCGGGCCAGCGGCGTGACACGCGACGTGCGCAAGGACGATCCCTACCTGGCCTATGCCGACTTGGATTTCAAGGTTTGCTGCGCGACCGAGGGCGACTGCTTTGCCCGCTACCTGGTGCGGATGGCCGAGATGCGCGAAAGCCTGCGGCTGGTCGAACAGGCAGTCGAGAATCTTCCCTCCGGACCGGTCGACGTCGGCATGGACGAGCGGATCGCGCTGCCGACGAAGGAGCAAGTCTACAACTCGATCGAAGGCACGATTGCCCACTTCGAGTTGGTGATGAGCAACCGCGGCTTTGAAACGCCCGAGGAGGAGATCTACGCGGCGATCGAAGCCCCCAACGGCGAGCTCGGCTTTTACCTGGTCGGCGATGGCAGTGCGGTCGCCTATCGGGCCCGCTGTCGTCCCCCGTCGTACATCCACTTTGCCGTCTTCCCGCACCTGATTCGCGGTCATACCCTGTCCGACGTTGTCGCGGTGCTGGGTAGTCTGAACATCATCGCCGCGGAACTCGATCGTTAGTACGACGGAGCGAACCTCGAGCCGCTGCCGCCAACATCCACCACGAACAACACCAACTGCGTCCAACACCCACCGCACCCACCGCATCCAACACCCACCATGGCCACGACCGACGAAGTCACCCCCGACGCCGCCGGCAGCGCGACGGACGAGAAGCTGCTCACGCCCGAGATGATCGAGGAGATCCGCGCGTACTTTCCGCGCTATCCGACGCGGCAGGCGGTGACACTACCGGCGTTGCACGTGGTCAATGCGCACTTGCGGTACGTGCCGCGCGCGGCGGTCGTCGAGATTGCCGAACTGCTGGAGCTGGTCCCGGCCGACGTGCAGGACACGCTGTCGTTTTACGGCTTCTTCAAGCAGGACGCCCCTCACGGCCAGACGCGGGCCTGGGTTTGTCGTTCGATTAGCTGTGCCCTGCGGGGCGGTGAAGAGGTGCTCGAGAAGCTCTGCGAGAGGACGGGCATCGTGCCGGGCGGAACGACGGCCGACGGCAAATTGACGATCGAGTTTGGCGAGTGTCTGGGTGCCTGTGAACAGGCACCCTGCATGCTGGCCGGCGACACGCTGCACGGCGACCTGGACGACGAGAAGGTCGAGGCCTTCGTGCGCTCGCATCAGGGCGAGGCGTCGACCTAGTAATGTAATCGAAGACCTGGTCGAAAACGGTGGCGGCCGCCGCCGAGTGAATCGAGTGCCGGCCGGCAACAACCAACCGAGACCAGAACGAACCGAAACACGAAGCGGGAGAAGCCAGACGTGGCAGAGTTCGAGCCGGTACTGCTGGCCAACATCAGCAACGAAGATAGTCATACGCTCGCCGCGTACGAGGCGGCCGGCGGCTATCGTGCGCTCAAGCGCATCTTGGCCGACAAGTCGCCCGCCGAGGTCGTCGAGCTGGTGCAGTCGAGCAACCTGCGCGGCCGGGGCGGAGCCGGCTTCCCCACCGGGTTGAAGTGGTCCTTCTTGCCCAAGGATCATCCCGGGCCGATCTACATGTGCGTCAACGCCGACGAGAGCGAGCCGGCCACCTTCAACAATCGGATACTCATGGAGGAGGATCCGCATCAGTTGATCGAAGGCACGATCCTGGCCTGCTACGCGACTCGGGCTTCGACCGCCTACATCTATCTCCGCTACGAATATCCGCACGCTTTGGCCCGACTGCAGCAGGCCATCGACGAGTGCTACGACAAGGGCTACCTCGGCAAGAACATTCTGGCCCACGATTTCTCGCTCGACATTTACCTGCACCGCGGGGCGGCGGCCTACATCTGCGGCGAAGAGACCGGACTGATCGAGAGTCTCGAAGGCAAGCGGGCCTGGCCGCGCATCAAGCCGCCGTTTCCGGCCGTCAAGGGTTTGTTCCAGAAGCCGACCGTGGTGAACAACGTCGAGACGCTGTGCTGCGTTACGCACATCTGCGATCGGGGTGCCGACTGGTTCAAGTCGATCGGCGTGCCGGCCGACCCGGACAATCCCCGCGATGCCGGCAGCTACGGTCCGAAGCTCTACTGCATCAGCGGTCACGTCAACCGCCCTGGCTGTTACGAGGCCCCGCTGGGCCTGACGGTGCGGGAGTTGATCGAAAATCAGGGGGGCGGCGTCTGGAAGGGTCGCCAGTGCAAGGCGGCCGTGCCCGGCGGCATCAGCATGGGTTTGCTGTCGGCCGACGAGCTCGACTGTCCGCTCGATTTCTCCGGACCGGGCAAGTACGACTGCCTGGGTCTGGGGACCGCGGCCGTGACGGTCGTCGACGAGACCGTTTCGATCGTCGACTTCCTGCACAATACGACGCGGTTCATGGCCCACGAAAGCTGCGGCCAGTGTACGCCCTGTCGCGAAGGGACGTCCTGGGCGTTGTCGATGCTCAACCGCATCAAGGCGGGCAAGGGTCGTCTGCAGGATCTCGATCTGTTGCTGGAAATCGGCGACTCGATCGGCATCATGCCCGGCACGACGATTTGCGGCCTGGCGGACGGCGCCGCCTGGCCGATGAAGAACGCGATTCGCAAGTTTCGCGGCGAGTTCGAGGAGTACATTCGCCGCACGAATCCCGACGGTTGCGAAACGACCGAGCCGGTCGAGGCGCTGCAGATCATCGGGGTTCATTAGCAACCGCTACGTGCGGCGGTGACGGCAAGGAAACAGCATGGCCACGGTCATTATCAACGGACAAGAACTCGAGCTCGACGACGACGAGCGGCTCAACGGCATTCAGGCCGCCGCCCGACTGGGCTACGACATTCCCCACTACTGCTGGCATCCGGGGCTGAGCGTCGTGGCCAGCTGTCGCATGTGCCTGGTGGAAACGGGTCGTCGCGATCCCGAGTCGGGCGAGATCAGCATGATGCCGAAGCTGGTGCCGGGTTGCCAAACTCCGGCCACCGACGGCACCGTCTTCGTGACCGAGAGCGACAAGGTCAAGCAGGCCCGGGCGCAGGTCGAAGAGGGCCTGCTGATCAATCATCCGATCGATTGCCCGATCTGCGACAAGGCGGGCGAGTGCCGTCTGCAGGACTACTACTTCGAGCACGGGCAGGGGAGTCGGCGGGCCGACTTGCGGCCCTTTACCAGTCGACGTCGTTCGCTGGGCGACACGGTGACGTTGTTCGTCGATCGCTGTGTGATGTGCAGCCGCTGCGTCCGCTTTACCCGCGAGATCACGGGTACGGGCGAGCTGTATGTCGAAGGTCGCGGAGCGGGCGAAGAGATCGACGTCTTTCCCGGCTTTCCGCTGGCCAACAAGATGGCGGGCAACGTGGTCGATCTGTGCCCCGTCGGTGCCCTGGGCGACAAGGACTTTCTCTATTCGCAGCGGGTCTGGTTCATGAAGAGCCACGACGGCGTCTGCGCGGGCTGTTCGACCGGCTGCTCGATCACGATCGACGAGAATCAGGATCGCGTGTATCGCTTGCGGCCGCGCGAGAATCCGCACATCAACGAGTGGTGGATGTGCGACGAGGGCCGCTACGGCTATCACCACGTCCATAGCGAACATCGTCTCGCCGGGCCCCAGCAGTTCGACGCGGAAGCAAGGCAATACGTCAACGCCGACTGGTCGCGGCTGCCCACCGAGCTGGACAAGAAGTTCACCGCCATCGCGAAGCGGTGGCCGGGGTCCGTGGCCGGCGTGCTCTCGCCGCATTTGTCCGTGGAAGAGGCCTACCTGTTGGCCAAGTACCTGCGCGGCGTCGACCCCGAGGCGACGCTCGTATTGGGTCCTGTGCCGGTCGAAGGCGAAGACGAGTCGTTTCCCCAGGGATTCACGATTCGCGCCGAAAAATGTCCCAATCGACGCGGCGTCGAGGCGGTGCTCGAATACTTCACGGGCCGCGTTGCCACGTTTGACGATCTGTTGCCGGACGTGGCCGCCGGCAAGCTGCACGCGATCTGGGTGAGTGGCGGCTATCGCAACGACTGGATTGACGAGGCCACGGCGGAGAGCTTTGACGCGGCCGACCTGCTCGTCGTGCAGGATCTGTTCGACTCGCCGCTGATGCAGCGGGCCCACTACCAGTTGCCGGCGGCGGCGTTCGCCGAGCGCGACGGCTCCTATGTCAACGTGGCCGACCGATTGCAGTCGTTCCGCTGGGCGATTCGACCTCCGATGGGCGTCCGCACCGAGGGGAGCCTGCTGTGGCAGATGTCGGCCATGCCCGGCATGTACCGCGCGGGCGAGGTGCTGGCCGAGATCGCGCGCGAGATCGGCTACTTCTCGGCGGCGGTCGAGGAGATCCCCGCCGTGGGAGTCGATTTGAAAGTTAACCTCCTGGTATGATCACCCCGTCATGGACTCGACCACATCCTTCCTCGTCGCGCTCGTGAAGATTGCCGTCCTGGTCGGCTTTCTGATGACGGCGGCTGCCTATCTGGTGCTGCTCGAGCGGTGGATCGCGGCCTGGGTGCAGGATCGCAAAGGTCCCAACCGCGTCGGCCTGCCGCTGACCGGGTTGCGGCTGTTCGGTCTCGGTCAGCCGCTGGCCGACGGTCTGAAGTTCGTGTTCAAGGAAGAGTTCGTCCCCAAGCACGTCGACTGGTGGCTTTACACTTTGGCCCCCGTCGTGCTGCTGGGTGCGGCGCTCGCGGCGTTTGCGGTGATCCCCTTTGGCGATGCGCTGCCGGAGCTGGGTATCACGGCGGTCGACTCGGTCGACAGCTATCTGCAGCTGATCGTTGCCCCCCAGGTCGACGTCGGCATGCTGTATGTCTTTGCCCTGTCGAGCATGGCCGTTTACGGAGTGATCCTGGGCGGCTGGTCGAGTAACAACAAATACGGCTACCTCGGCGCGCTGCGGAGCAGTGCCCAGATGATCGCCTACGAGTTGCCCCTGGGCTTGGGCATTCTGGGCGTGGTGCTGATGACCGGCAGCCTGCAGATCGACGAGATCGTGGCCCACCAGGCGACGACCGGCTATTGGAATGTGTTTGCCCAGCCGCTGGCGTTTGTGGTCTTCGTGGTGGCGGCCTTTGCCGAGGCGGCCCGGCTGCCATTCGACCTGCCCGAGTGCGAGCAGGAATTGATCGGCGGCTACCACACGGAATATTCCGGCATGCGGCTGATCTTGTTTCTCATTGGCGAGTTCATGCACATGATCACGGCGTCGGTCTTGATTACGTTGCTGTTCCTCGGCGGCTGGCACTTCTGGGGGCTGACGTCGGGCCCGGTCGAGAATTGGTTCGACGCCATCGTGCGAATCGTGATTCTGCTGGGCAAGAGCTTCGCCGTGGTCGTGTTTTTCATGCTGGTGCGGTGGAGCTGGCCGCGGTTTCGCTTCGATCAACTGATGTCGCTGGCCTGGAAGGTGATGTTGCCGCTGGGCATGGTCAACCTGGCCGTGGTGGCGGTGCTGCGCGAGCCGATGTTCGCCAACTATCTGGGCGGCGGCAGCATGTTCGTCTTCATGCTCATCAACGTGGCGGTCGCCGCGGTGGCCTGGATCGTAACGGCCCTGTTGCAGCCACTGGCGGCCGACAATCGACCCCGACGGGCGGAGAATCTCGCGTGAAAGCCGACGACCCCGACATTCATTGGGTGGAAGAGCCAAAGCTCGGCCTGGCCGGCAAGATGTACCTGCCGCTGTTTGTGCAAGGTCTGACCACGACGGCGCGTCACCTGGTCAGCCGCAAGGTGACGGTGAGCTTTCCGGACGAGCGACCGAAGATCGGCAATCCACTGATCTACCGCGGCGTACACCGATTGAACAAGGATGAACAGGATCGCGTGAAGTGCGTGGCCTGTTTCCTCTGCGCGACGGCCTGCCCGGCCCACTGCATCGACATCGTCGCGGCCGAGAGTCCTTGGCCCGATCGCGAGAAATATCCCGCGCACTTTGCCATCGACGAGCTGCGCTGCATCTACTGCGGCATGTGCGAAGAGGCCTGTCCGGTCGACGCGATCGAGTTGACCAGCTTCTGCGATCTGACCGGTCGCAGCCGCGAAGAGATGGTCTTCGACAAGGAAAAGCTGCTCAGCGTTTACGACCAGACGAAGGATAGCGAGCCGATGCGTTCGGCGAGCATGGGCGCGAGCTCGGGGAGGGCCACGACGTGACGCTTGCCATGTGGCTGGCCATCTTTGCGACGCTCTACGGACTGGGCATGTGGCTGTTACTGCCGCGGCGCATCGCGGCCGGACGCGCCGCCGGGGCCGTGCTGATGACCGCCGCGGTGGCGATTCTCGGCACCCGACTCGTCCCGCCCGGAGCGCTCACCACAAATATCCTCTTCTATGCGCTGGCCGCGGTCACCGTCGTTTCGGCCGTTTGCGCGATGACCTTTCGCAGCCCCGTCTATTCGGCCATCTTCTTCGCCGTTTCGGTGTTGGCCACGGCCGGCTTGTTCCTGGTGAACGGAGCCCAGTTTCTCGGCGTGGCGATGGTGGTCGTCTATGCCGGGGCGATTGTGGTGATGTTTCTGTTCGTGCTCATGCTGGCCCAGCCCGAGGGACTGGCGTTCTACGACCGGCTCGCCTTCGAGCCGCTGTTGTGTTCCGTCTCCTCAGGCGTGCTGGTCTTCCTGCTCACGATCACGTTGCTCACGCCCGGAACGCTGCCGAGTGTGGCACCCCTGGCCGAGGCCGGGGCGGACGGCCGGGCCGCCGACGGATTGCCGGGCGTCGAGGCCGAAGCGCACGTGGCCGCCATCGGCGCGCGGCTGTTCAGCGAACACCTGATCTCGGTGCAGGTGGTGGGCGTGTTGTTGTTCGTGGCCCTGGTGGCGGCCGCCGCGATTGCCTCGCAAAGTCGCCGTTCGCCCCCGCCGCGGACCGCGGAAGGGGGCACCGCATGAACGAAGTCGCCCTCTTGCAGAACTACCTGGTGGTGGGCGGATTGCTGTTCGCCATCGGCCTGGTCGGCTTCATGACCCGGCGCAACACGATCGTCATGTTCATCGCCCTGGAGATGATGATGCAGGGCGTGGCGGTCAGCCTCGTCGCTTGGAGCCGCTTTCACAACGACTTTAGCGGCCAGATGCTGGTGATCATGATCATCGCGGTGGCGGCCTGCGAAGCGGCAATCGCGCTGTCGCTGATTCTCATGCTCGCTCGCCGCAGCTCGAACCTGGACATTGCCTTCTGGCAGCTCTTGCGCGAAGAGGGTCAGGAGCCGACGCTCGACGAAGAGGTGCCCGCGGCCGAAATCGAACACGAGCCGTGGCCCGAGCTAACCCCCGCAGGCGTGGAACCGGAACTCGACCCCGAGAAGGTGCGTTACCGCAGCCATGTTTGAACCGCAGCTCTTGATGCGCGTAATTCCCGCGCTGCCGTTGGCGGCGGCGGTGGCGATTGCGCTGCTGGGGCCGCGAGTCTTGAAGCGGTCATGCCACGCTCTGCTCGTGGTGGCGCTGTTGGGCTCACTGGTGGCCAGCGTGCTGCTGGCCCGTCAGGTGCTCACGGCGGGGGCGCACGGTGAGGACCACGCGGGCAAGAACCACGCGGCCGCGGCCGCGAGCCCCGAAGCCGACGAGCATTCCACAGCGGCTGAGATTCCGCAAACGACGTTGTGGCGTTGGGCGGCGGTCGAGGGAGCGACCTCAAGCAGCGCCGCCACCTACGCCAGCAGTGGCGGCGAGCCCTTCGCCGAGTCGCAGCCGCTCGACTTTACGATCGACATCACGCTGCGGGCCGATGCCCTGACGGCGATCATGCTGGTAATGGTTACGTTCGTCTCGCTGCTGGTGGCGATCTATTCGATCGGCTACATGCACGACGATCGCGGCTATTGGCGATTCTTCAGCTACGTGGGACTGTTCGTCTTTTCGATGACGATGCTGGTCCTGTCGAGCAACTTTTTACTGCTCTACGTGTTTTGGGAGGCGGTCGGCGTCTGCAGCTACCTGCTCATCGGCTTCTGGTATGAGAAGCCGGAGGCCAGCGCCGCGGGCAAGAAGGCGTTTCTGGTCAATCGCGTTGGCGACTTCGGCTTTGCCCTGGGTATCTTCCTGATCTGGACGCTGTTCGGCACGCTCAACTTTCACGACACGAGCGCCATCGACGGCGTGCTGGGCCTGAACAGAATTGAAGCGGCCGCCTATCCAGCCGGTATCGTGGCGACGGCGATCTGCCTGTTGCTGTTTGTCGGCGCATGCGGCAAGAGTGCCCAGTTCCCGCTGCATGTTTGGCTGCCCGACGCCATGGAAGGGCCCACGCCGGTCAGCGCGCTGATTCACGCCGCCACGATGGTCACCGCGGGCATTTACATGGTGGCCCGTTGCACGCCGCTGTTTGCCGCCTCAGGCTACGCCGGCTATGTCGTAGCCGGTATCGGCGGTTTTACGGCCCTGCTGGCGGGGCTGATCGCGGTCACGCAGACCGACCTGAAGCGCGTGTTGGCCTATTCGACCGTCAGCCAGCTCGGCTACATGTTTCTGGCCCTGGGCGTCGGTTCGGCGGCCGGCATCGCCGCGGGCATGTTCCACTTGATCACGCACGCCTTCTTCAAGGCCCTGTTGTTCCTCGGCGCGGGCAGCGTGATGCACGCGATGGGCGGGGTGATCGACATGCGGCGGTTTGGTGGCCTGCGCCGGCTGATGCCGGTCACGCATTGGACCTTCTTAATTGGTTGTCTGGCCTTGGCCGGGTTGTTCCCCCTGGCCGGCTTTTGGAGCAAGGACGCCATCCTGGCCGCCGTGTACGACGAGGCGGCCGCCCATGGCACGGGCGACTGGGAACATGCCGCGACGTTCTTCAACTACCTGTTCCTGGTGGCCTCGTTCACGGCCTTTCTGACGGCGTTCTATACGTTTCGGGCCTTCTTCCGCACGTTCTACGGCGAAGAGCGAATTCCGCCCGAGGCGGGCCACCACGCCCACGAGTCGCCGGCGGTGATGACCGTACCGCTGATGATCCTGGCGGTGTTAGCGGCCGTCAGCGGCTACCTGCTGCACGTCAACGAGACCTTTGCCCATTGGCTGGCCCAGACGCCCGGCATCCCCGCGGTGGTGCATCACGAGGGTCACTCCAGCTCGCACAGCTTTGTGGCCATGTTGAGTACAATCCTGGCCGTCGGTGGCATCGGCCTGGCCGCCTACTTCTATCTTGGTGAGCTGACGCAGATCGACCGCATCGCCCGTTGGCTGCGGCCGCTGTACGTGGCTTCGTACGGCAAGTTCTGGTTCGATCCGCTCTACCAGCTGCTCATTGTGGGACCGCTTTGGCTGTTGGCCCAGTTGGCCTATTTCCTCGATCGCTATCTGATCGACGGGCTGGTGAACCTGGTCGGCTACCTGCCGCGGGTCTTTGGCGGCGTCTTGCGTCGCGTGCAGAACGGCATGCTCCAGCTCTACGTGTTGGGCATGATCGTGGCCTTGCTGCTGCTCGCGGCGGCGGTCGTGTTGCCGCGATTGCCGGTGCCTGAGAAGCCGGCGGAGTCGGAGGCGACGAGCGTGCAGCCTTCGCCCGCGCCGATTCGCGTCGGCCATCGCCCGCCGACACTGCCATCGCCCGATCACACATCGCGTCCGCTCCGCGGCGAGGGAGTTCGCTGACCATGTGGGAAACGATTGCCGCACCGCCGTTCTTGCTGTTGGTCTCGCTGGCCATGCCGCTGTGGGGAGCGCTGGTGATTCTGCTGACCTGTCGCAACGACGCCGCCTCGGCCCGGTTGCTGGCGTTGTTCTTCGCCGTGGCCACGTTGGTGGCCGCCACGGGGGTCGTGGTGCAGTTTCCCACCGACCAGCCCGCCGCGCAGGCCAACTATGCCGCGGCCGCTCTGCCTTGGCTCGGTGAGGCGACCGGTCTGGACATCCGTTTCGACGTGGCGGTCGACGGGCTGAGCCTGTGGCTCTACGGGTTGTCGGCCCTGTTGGTGCTGACCGCCGTGTTGATCAGCTGGACGACCGTCCGCGAGCGCGAGGCGGGCTACTACGGGCTGTTGCTGCTGCTGGCGGGTGGCATGCTGGGCGTGTTCATGGCCCGCGACGTGATTTTGTTCTACATCTTCTTCGAATTCACGCTGATCCCGCTGTTCGTCTTGATCGGTATCTGGGGGAGCGACCGCCGCCGCTATGCCGCGGTGAAGTTCTTCCTGTTCACGCTGGCCGGCAGCTTGTTGACGTTTCTGGGCCTGCTGCTGTTGGTGCTGCAGTACGACACCTTCTCGATTCCGGAGCTGACGGCCCGCGCGATGGCCTCGCCGCTCGACCCGGCGTGGCAGACGGCGATCTTTCTGCTGCTCTTCGCGGGCTTTGCCATCAAGGTGCCTCTGTTTCCGCTGCACACCTGGCTGCCGCTGGCCCACGTCGAAGCCCCCGCGGCCGGCAGCGTGTTGCTGGCGGGCGTGCTGTTGAAGATTGGCACCTACGGCTTCTTGCGGTTCAGCGTGCCGCTGTTGCCCGAGGCGACCGCGACGTTGCTGCCATGGCTGTTATGGCTGTCGGTGGCGGGCATCGTCTATGGAGCCCTGGTCGCGCTGGCCCAGAGCGACTTGAAGCGACTGATCGCCTATTCCAGCGTCAGCCACCTTGGCTTCTGCATGCTGGGCCTCTTCGCGCTCAATCGGTTGGGCATTCAGGGGGGCGTGCTGCAGTCGATCAACCACGGCATTTCGACGGGCGGCTTGTTCGCCATCGTCGGCATGATCTATCGCCGCTACCACACGCGTGAGATCAGCGAGCTGGGCGGCCTGGCCCGGCGGACGCCCTGGCTGGCGGCCTTCATGGTGTTCTTCACGCTCTCGAGCATCGGCCTGCCGGGCACGAACGGCTTCGCTGGCGAGTTCCTGCTGCTCTGCGGCATGTTCCAGCGGGCCTCGGCCACCACGGCGGCCGCCTACTCGACTCAGTTCTATGCAATCGCCGTGCTTGCCGTTTCCGGTGTCGTGCTGGGGGCGTGGTACATGCTGTGGCTGGTCCAGCGGGTCTTTTTCGGTCCGCTGCGGGAACCGACCCACGACGACCAGCCGATCCGTGACATGGGCTGGTCGGAGTTCTTTTCGCTGGCACCCTTGGCGGTGTTCGTGCTTTGGATCGGGCTCTTTCCGGGTCAGTTCCTGAAGCCCATGAGCGCGACGCTCGACCGACTGACCGGGCGAGCGACCGCGGCCTGGGAACAACAAGCCGAGGCGGCCGCCCGGACCGATGCAGCCGAGTTGGCGGACCGCGGCCAGAATTCGCCGCAACGAGCCGAAAGTCCGCCAAGGTAGTTGTGCAGCCGGTTGAGACGAGAAACTGCCGAAACGAGAAACCAGACACGACAAACGACGCGAACTGAAGAAGTAAGCGAACAATTATGGTCAGCCCCTCCACCGTCAGCCTGCTCCTGCCCGAGATCCTGGTGATCGCGACCGCGATCGGGATCTTTATGGCGGGCGTCTTTGTCGGCGACCGTCGTGGCTGGTCCTGGATTGCGCTACTCGGCCTGTTGTTGGCGGGTGGGCATTTGCTGTTCGGCGACCTGCCCAGCCACGAGAGACCGGGTGAGGCCCTCTACGGGCCGGTCGGTTCCGACGAGCTGGGCTATTGGCTTCGCCTGGGCTCGCTGGCGTTGGGGATTTTCTTCACGCTGATGCTCACGAGCAGTCGTGCCGAAGGTGCCAGTGCCGAGGCCCTGGGTGCCTTGTTGTTGGTCGTCGCCGGGTTGATGTTGGTCAGCGTCGCCAAAGAACTGGTCATGCTGTTCGTGGCCCTCGAACTGATATCGATTCCGACCTATCTGTTGTTGTATCTCGGACGCGGCGGACTCGCGGGTCACGAGTCGACGAGCAAGTATTTCTATCTCAGCGTGCTGGCCAGCGCGGTGCTGCTCTACGGGTTCAGCTTTCTCTATGGCTTGACCGGGAGTATGCGATTCGATGAAATCGCCCGCAGCTTCGCCACCAGCGACGTGAGTGGGCCGCTGCCCGCGTTGGCGGTGTTGCTGGTCGTGGCCGGCTTGGCTTTCAAGATCGCCGCGGTTCCATTTCACTTCTACGCCCCGGACGTGTACGAGGGGACGTCGAATCTGAACGCGGGCCTTCTGGCGGTCGTGCCAAAGATCGCCGGCATCGTGGCCCTGGTGCGGCTGGTGGCGATGGTGTTGCCCGCCGAACTGGCGAGTCTCGGCTGGCAGCTTTGCCTGGGGTTGTCGGTGCTGACGATGACCTTGGGCAACGTGGTGGCCCTGTGGCAGAATAATCTGCGGCGGCTCTTGGCCTATTCGTCGATCGCCCATGCCGGCTATATGCTGATCGGGCTTTGTGTCTACCTCTCGCTGCGGGCTGCCGGGGCCGAGGCGGTGCCGGACGGACTGGCGGCGCTGTTGCTCTACCTGGCCGTCTACTCGCTCGCCTCGGTGGGCACCTTTGCCACGCTGATTTACCTGGGCGGGGTCGAAGATGAGGGTCCGCGGCGGCCCTCGCCGGAGCGGGTCGAGGACCTGGCCGGCCTGGGGCGAAGTTATCCGGTGGCCGCGGTGGCGCTCTCCGTGTTCATGTTCAGCCTGGCGGGCATTCCGCCGCTGGTCGGTTTCTGGGGCAAGCTGGGCCTGTTCTACAGCGCGCTTTCGGTCGAGGTCTCTTCCGACCAGGCGCTGCTGGGAATGCCGCTGCGGTCGGCCTTGATTGCCCTGACGGTGATCGCCGCGGTGAACGCCGCGATTGCCGCGGCCTATTACCTGCGTGTCGTGGCGACTCTTTACTTTCGTTCCGCGACCGTTTCGGCGACGTTGCCGGCCGACGCCAGTCTGGCGGGCCGTGGCGGGGCCGGGTTCGTCATGGGGGCCACGATGTTGCTGGTTGTCGTGCTGGGTTGCCTGCCGGGAACCTTGGTGCAGCGGAGCAGGGCGGTGAGCCCGCGGGCGGTCGATTCCGTGTCGAGCGCCGCTTCGCCCGAGGCGGCCCAGAACTCCGCGCCACGACCCGTGGTGGTACGTCGTTAAGACTTCTCGTTGCAGCCGGGCGAGGGGCGCGTGGGGGCGTTCGCCACACATCTCGTGATGCACCTCGGCAGGCGGGGGCTTGTCGCTACCATGTCGTTGTGGGAGCCTGACGATTCGCAGATTTCGATAGGTGGCTTGCCGCGCGGTTTGCGGCGGCCCAGAGGGGAGAGCCCTGATGAGTGACGAGCAACAGTTGGCGAAGGTCAACGACGTACTGAACGACTTTGCCGATCCCGAGTCGGGTCGGGGGATCGTTGAGATGGGGCAGGTTCGCGACGTGAACCTGAGCGACGGAAAACTTTCGCTGACGTTGGCGCTGACCACGCATAGCGCGCCGCTGTGGGAGACGACCCGGCAGCGGCTGAGCGATCGGTTGCGCGAGAATTTGCCGGACCTTGGCGAGGTCGAGATTCGCCCGGCGGTGCAAGAGCGAGCGCCCGAACCACTTGGTCAGATTGGAGTTACAGCGAAGAGCGTGATTGCCGTTGCCTCGGGAAAAGGGGGCGTCGGCAAGAGCACGATCGCCGCTTCGTTGGCCGTTGGTTTGCGTCGCGCCGGGTGCGAAGTCGGCCTGATGGACGCCGACGTCTACGGTCCGAGTATTCCGCATCTCTTGGGACTCTCGGGGCGGCCCGAGATTCGTGAAGAGCCGACCGATCAGCGCGACGAACAGGGCAATCCTGTGGTCAAGCGCGGCATCGTTCCGGTCGATTGCGATGGGATGCGGGTCATGTCGATGGGCTTTATGGTCTCGCCCGACGAGGCGGTCATCTGGCGCGGACCGATGTTGCACGGCGCCATCACGCAGTTTCTGCGCGACACGATCTGGGGACCGCTCGACTACCTGATCATCGACATGCCGCCGGGCACAGGCGACATCGCCCTGACGCTCTCGCAGCTGCTGCCGCTGACCGGGGCGGTCGTGGTCTGCACGCCTCAGGACGTGGCCCTGTTGGACGCCGTGAAGGCGATTGCCATGTACGAGAAGGTGAAGATTCCGGTGCTGGGCCTGGTCGAGAACATGAGCTACTTCCTGTGTCCCGACAATGGCAAGCGCTACGACATCTTTGGCCACGGCGGAGCCAAGACCCGCGCGGAGAGTCTCGGCATTCCGTTCCTGGGCGAAGTGCCGATCAACATCCAGATGCGGGTGCATGGCGACGAAGGTCGCACCTTGGCGAATTTCGAAGACGCCGAGATTGCCGCGCCCCTGGAGCAACTCTGTTTCAACCTGGCGACCCAACTCGCCGAGCGTCGCAGCGCCGAGCCACCGTTGCCTTCGCTTTCGGTGCTGTAGCAGACTCCGCTGTTCTGGCGAACTCCGGGCGAACGAGCGGCACCACGGAATCGGTGGGCACCCAGGAGGATGCTAGCAGTCCGTCGCGAGGACGGCGTGGGGTGCGCGGGCGCAACAAGAAAGCCGTCAGGCGAGCAGAGCTCTCCTGACGGCGTCTTGGTATCTTTCTCGAAGAAAACGTGAAGAAAAGCGGTTGATAATGCGGCTTCGCAGGCGGCCTCGTAATCCGCCAGTAAACCGCTGGGTTTTCAACTACTTCTTCTTCTTGGTGGCCTTCTTTCTCTTCTTGGCGGCCTTCTTTTTCTTCTTCTTGGCGGCCTTCTTCTTGGTGGCCTTCTTTCTCTTCTTGGCGGCCTTCTTCTTCTTTTTCTTAGCCGTCTTCTTTTTCTTCTTGGCGGCCTTCTTCTTCTTGCCAGCCTTCTTTCTCTTCTTGGCGGCCTTCTTCTTTTTCTTAGCCGTCTTCTTCTTGGCTACCTTCTTCTTCGCAGCCTTCTTCCTTTTTTTGGCCACAACACGTCCTCCGTTAAAAGGTACCGGTGAGCACGCGATGGCCGACTCTCCAAACGGTCGTCGGCTCCTCTCGACTCACACTTGGCAGAAAAGAACCAGGTCACTCCATCAACTTCGTCTTCGACTCGACTGGCGAAATTCTCCGCCGCTGATAAAGCTCTCTAGTTCAAACAACTCGAAGTCATACTCGCCAGGCAAAGTCCATCGCCTGCAATTGATGACTCAACTTCTGGTAAATGTTCAAAATCAAAATCGGGGCGTCAAGACCTTCTTCAAAAAAAATCACCAATTTGACCTTGCCATGGTCCGCGCAAGCGCGGGAACGCGACGGTTCGACAACACTTCGCTCGTGTTCCGACAGCGCGCCAGCGCGCCGTGGAGCGCTGCGCGTTGGTAAGAAGGTCCGCGTCGCGTCGCGCGGCAACGCGCACCCACGGTGTTCGGCGCGAAAACCAAGAGAAGCGAGTTTTCTGCGGCATTTACGCCTGTTTTTTGCACAACGACGCTACGCTGATTGCGCCGTCGCGCTCTCTTTCGAGCGCGGTTTGTCTGTGTTCACGGACCGCATCGAGCAGGCAATCGCACAAAATCGGCGCGCTGCGGACACCTCGTCGAGCGGTGGCGATGCGAACTTGGGAAGGAGCAAAAAAAAATTGAAAAAAATTCAGAATTTTTCTCGGTTTGCTCTTCTCAGCCCCTGATTGCGACTTCGCGAGCCGTTGTCTCGCTCGGCGCGACGACTCAAGACCACGACACGCGCGTCTAAAACATCCACACGCGCGTCTCGTCGCGGAGGCGCGCGCACGGTTGGGCCGTCGAGCGGACTTTTCCCCAGACGAGGCGGCGCGAAGAGGTCCACAACGACGCCCGTAGGTGGTCTCCCCAGCTCACTGGCGGCGATGGCCGGGGCCCCGGCGGGCTGTCATGGTTCCCCTCTCGCTTCCATCCCGCCAGGAAGCGTTCGTAGCTGGCGTCCCAGTGGCGAAAACGGGGGTGGATCGGATCGAGGCCGTACCACTGATGTTCCGGACGAACCAACTGCATTCGCTGGCCGTCGGCGAGCTCTTCAAGCCCGTCATCGAGCTCGCGGGCCCGCGAGCGCAAGTCGCTCAGGCTCATGCGGTTGCCAGGAAACAGCAGGCGACGGAAGACGCGGAAACGGGCCGCCGAGAGCGATTCGATGCTCGCCATCGGCAGTCGCGAAATGACGACCTCGGTCCCGTGCTCTGCGAGCCGGTCGATGCAGGTGCGGACCCAGTCGATCGTCTGTTGCGGTGTCGATCCATAGAGCAGGTCGTTGCCGATGTCCGTCACCAAGGCATGGGTGGCCGCCGCGCCGGACTGGTCCAGGTGTTCCCATAGTTCGCACTCGGAGATGCCGGAGAGTGTGCGGGCCAGCACGCGTGTCGGTTGTCCGTACGAGCGACCGTGTCCGGCGGCGACCAGCACATCGAGCGGCGTGCCGAGGTAGCCTCGCGCCGTGGCAATGGCGCTGGCCAAAGACATCCGCACGTTACTCGCACCCAGCAGGACAACGCGCTGCTTCGTCGGGATGGAGGACTCGTGCATCATGAGGTAGGGGGAACGACGCGCTTCCCGATCGATGGTTAGAAGCCGCCGCCGAAACCGCCCCCGAAGCCGCGATAGCGCTGCAGGATGGTCCAACTGTTGTAGGCCAGGTAGCCAAAAAAGAGCGCGATGAAGATCTCGTTGAGCACCACGACTCCGAAGACGGCCACCCCCGCCGCCGCGATCACCGACAGCCACAGCGAACGCTCGACACCCCGGCCCGCGTCGCTCAGCAGAAACGCCTCGCGGGCGATCTGGCCGCCGTCGAGCGGATAGATCGGCAACAGATTGATCAACCCCCAGAAGAAGTTGATCCAAATCAGCTGCACGATCAGAAAGTTGAGATTGGCGGATTCGAACGGTTCGAAAACAGGATAGGGAACCAATCCAAGCTGGACGGTTCCGACCTGATGCTCGGCCGCGTGAATCGCGGACAGGACAAAGCCGAGCAGCAAGAACCCGGCCGCAGGGCCGGCGAAAGAGATGACAATCTGCCGCCAGGGATCGTGACGCGAAGGATGGTGGCAACAGAGCCCACCGAAACCGTAGAGGATGATCCAGGGTCGGTCGCGATAGAAGATCACGGCTGCCGCGTGGCCGAACTCGTGTACCAGGATCGACACGAAGAGCACGGCGATCCAGATCAACAGCTCCTCGATTTTCACATGCGTCAGATCGCCACGAAGTCCCAATAGCAGGCCGACCAGCCAGAAGAACGGGTGGATCCGCACCGGGACGCCGAGCAGGCTGAAACGAAGGTCGTACTGGGTGGCCGGGGGTTCCGCGAACGGCGTCATCACGACAGTGTCTGAGGAGTTGGGCCGATGCCTCGGCGGTCAAACTTGGCCGCTGCCTCGGCGGTCACTTGGGGCCGAAACCTCGGCGGCTATCTCGCGCCGCTGCGTCGGCGGCTGCACTTTGGGGGCACGAGGTGGCGAGGCCACCTGAAGGAATAACTTGCCCGCGGAATTCTAGTTCGACAACGCCACTTTGGTGAAATTCCGCGAGAATACAAGCACGACGCGCGAGCGAGTGTGTTGGAACGTAAATCATTCACTCGCTTGCGCTTCGTGCTTGTATGGCGACTGAAAGTGGCGCTGTCCAACTAGGCTTTGTCTCAAAACGCGTTTCCGAACGTCCGTCGGGAGGGCGAAGCTCCAGCTGAGCCGCAGAATCGTTCGTGGCTCTCGGCTCGCCGGAAGGCTCGCCCCCCTCTTGAGACAAAGCCTAGCAGAAAGGCCACCGCGCGGCAGCGTCGGCCGGCTGCTACGAGGCGTCGCGCCCGGCCTGCGCAACGGCCGTGGACGTTCGCCCGGGAATGAAGTGCGGGGCGGGCAAGCTTCGCCCGGGCAACTCGCGGAGCGCCGCGGCAATGTAGTCGGCGGCCCTTTCCGAGGCGCCCGTCTTGCCGTACTTCGCCTTCAGCGCCGCCAGCTGGCCGATCTTCATCTGCCGGACGTCTTCGTCGCGGAGCCACTCGATGATATGCCGGGCGACTTGCTCCGACTTGTCTTCACAGGTCGGATACTCGGGCATCGGCACCGCCTCGGCTCCCGGGGCATCGGGGTCGAAGGGTTGCGGATTGTCGTCGAACGGTTCATCCACCGACATCAGGTTTACCAGCGTGATGAATTTGATCTTCATGCCCAGCACCCGTCCCATCATGAACACGGTGAGACGATCCATCCAGTAAAGAATGACGGTCGGCGTGGTGCGTTGCATCAGCTCGAGCGACACGGAGCCCGACACGGCCATGCAGCACTCGGCCGCCTCGATCAGCTCCGAGGTGCGTCCCACGTGCAGGTCGATCGACAGGTCGGCTGCGCGCGGCTGGTGGGCGATGATCTGGCGAGCGAGCTGAGCTTGGGAGTCCTTATAGCTGGCGATCTCGAAGCGGACGTCGGCCACCTGCTCTTGAATGTGAGCCGCCGCCTTCAGGAGCCAGGGTAGGTTGTTGGTGACCTCGGCGGTTCGCGAGCCGGGCAGGATCGTGACCAGGCGGCCGTCGCGACGGGCTTGTTCCGCGACAAACGCACGGTCGATCTCCTTCCGCGCCACTTCGTCGAAGAAGGGGTGCCCGACGTAGGTCGCCTGGCAGCCGCGTTGGCGATACCACTCGGGCTCGAAGGGTAACTTGCAGAGAATGTGATCGACGAGCCGCCGCATCTTCTTCACGCGCCAGGGGGCCCACGCCCAGAGCTGGGGCGTGCCGTAGTAGAAGACGGGAATTTTGTGGTTCTTGGCCCGGCGGGCGATCCACCAGTTGAAGCCGGGATAGTCGATCATCACCACCGCGTCGGGTCGATGATTGCGAAAGTAGCGATCGGCCTCGCGAACGAGTCGCAGGAAGCGATGGATGTTCTTCACCACCGTGAACAGCCACATCACGGCCAGTTCGGTGAGGTCGGCGTGCAGCTGACAGCCGGCGGCCTCCATAGCCGGACCCCCGTAGCCGACGCATTCGACGTCGGGAATCCGCTGCCGCAAGTCGCGAATCAGGTTGGCGCCGTGAATATCGCCCGAGGGCTCGCCGACGGAAAAGAAGATCTTCATGGGGATCGGCTGTCGCAATCACTCCGCGGTGTGCGGAGCCGGATTCGTGAAGCGCCGGACCGGTGGCCGCGCCGCAAAGTTACCAAGTTAGCGGTCGACGCGAGTATCTCAGAAGCCCGACAGGGCGACTAGAGCAGTGATTGTGCCGACGCGGCGCGAGTGATTGGCGGGTGCGCGACCGGGCCGGGCCGTGGAGGTCTATGAGCCCGCGGCAAGCATCAGTTCGAGGTAACTGCGGCGCTCGTCGCCGGCGAGCTGCAACTGAGCGACCAGTTCCGCGAGGGCCTGCCGGGCGGTCTCGACGTCCGACTCGTCGACGACCACTTCGATCTCGGCGAACCAGCCCAGCGGCTCTACCTCGTCGCAGGCGATCTCCAGGGCGAAGTCGCGCCAGGTCAGCTCTGCCTTGCTACGCGTCTTGCGAACCTCGGCGACGGCCCGAAATCCGAGTGCCTCGAACAGCTCGGCCAGCTGGGCGGCGGCGACGTCGTCGACCAGGGCGACCGTGATTTCACGACGCGTCTTGGTCGTGGCGTCGAGTTTGGGGCCTTTGTAGGTCGCCTCCGAGGCTTCGCCGTCTTGGCGAATTCGCAAGGCCTCGTCGGTCACGGCAAAGTTGCGCTGCGGATGGGCGTAGTAGACGTCGACCTGGGTCACCGGCGGCTGCCAGACGCCGCCGCATCGCGCCACGGCCTCGCGAAACTGCAAAGCGGCATGCGCGTCGCCGAGCGCGAACTTCCGCTCGACTTCGATGCTCATGGGAGCCGTTCGATCGGTTCGACCGCGTCGTTCGACTCGCCCTGCGAAGCGGCCTTCGCCCGTTCGACCTGCGCGGCGAGTTCGCGCTTGCGCCGCTCGCGATCTTCGCGAGACTGCTGAACGAGCCGGGCCGCGTCCTCGAGCGTGGTGTCCTCCTCGGCATGGTCGAGCACGCGCTGTGCCTCCAAGTCGGCGCGGGTCTTGCCGCCGTGATGGCCGAGCACCGCAATCACGCGGGTGAGATGGACGCGGAGCTCGCTCGTGTTGGCGAGCATTTCACGCAGGGTGACCAAACGATCTTCGTCCGTGATCAGCGTAAGCGACTCGGTGAGATCTTCCTCGCGGTTCTGGGCCTGGTCCGCGATCACGCCAGCCACGTCGAGCGGCGTGGCACCGTAGCCGTTCTGGACGTTGGCGTCCGCACCCCGTTCGAGCAACAGCAGAACGAAATCGACATGGCCGTTCTGCACCGCCAGGTGGAGCGGGGTCGTCAGCGGCTTCCAGGTCGTCTTGCCGGCGAAGTTGGCCACCGGAATCACGCAGACCTTATTCGCATCGGCCCCACTGTCCAGCAGCAATTCGCCCTCGGCGCGGTATCCCAATTCGGCCGCGATGTGGAGCGGGGGCAGATAGGTGGAGCCGGGCAGATCGGGGTCGAGACCCCCAGCCAGCGCCGTACGCATCGCGGTCAGGTCACGGTCGCGGATGAACCCGGCCAGGTCGTCCGCAGTGTAGCGGCGATTCAGGTCGGCCGAGGGATCGAGCTCGATCTCTTCGCTGGTCGCGCTGGTCGGGGGCACATCGCTACAGCCGAGCAAACAGAGCAAGACGGTCGAGGTCAGGCAAGCGAAGAAGAAGCGGAATCGCATGGCACCACCCTAGAGATTGGTGCAGGGTCGGACCTATGGCCGATAGTATAATCGTTAGCGCAGGAGTGTAAAATGTACTTCGTGCCCTTCGTGGGGATATTTCTCGCGAAGCGACGGGAACAGAGGGATCGGCGGCAATCCTCGAGACACGGCTCAGTTGGCACTTCGGGCCACGCGGTGTCTCTGCTGGCACTTGCTGACGATCGGCTGGCCGCCGACGGGAAGCTTGCGGCTTCTGTCCAAGTGTCAGAACAGTGAAGAGGTGGTCGATGCGGCGCGAGAGTTCGATTTCGATCTTCGTGTGGCTGCTGCTCGCGGTCGGGGTGGTCGGACTCACCTGGCTGCAGACGCGGTTCGATGGGGCGCCCGATCCACGCGATCATCCTGCGGTGGGGCTGCCGCTGCCCGAGTTGCTGGTCACGGGTCTGACCGGTCGTGGCTCGGAGTCGCCACCGGCGACCGTCGCTTTGTCGGACGTGCGGGGCAAGGTCGTGTTGCTCAACATCTGGGGTCCCTGGTGCGGCTATTGCCTGCGGGAACTTCCCGACCTGGCGGAAATCGAAGCAAAGTATCGCACGCATCCCGATTTTGTGATGCTCCCGATCTCCTACCCCCGCGGCGAATCGACGACCGACGAGCTGCGCGCAGCGACGCGGGCGAGTCTCGAGGCGAGACGGGTCGGCTTCGCCACGTACAGGGACGTCGATGGCTTGACAATGTTCGGGCTGGAAGCGGTGATGAACGAAGGGGGGCTCGGATTTCCCACTTCGCTGGTGATTGGTCCGCGCGGCGAGATTCATGCCGTCTGCGCCGGCTATCAACGTGGCGCACTCCTTCAGCTCGGCGATGTGATCGGCGAGCTGCTGGAAGAGCAGAGTCCCAGCCGCGATTCGGATGCGACCATCGCTGACAAGAATGGCGCTGACAAGAATGGCGCCGACGCGAATGGCGCCGACGCGAATGGGGTCGACGCGAATGGGGTCGACGCGACTACGTCGGACAATCGCGCCGAGGTCGCGGATAAAGAGGTCGCGGATAAAGAGACCACCGACGACGTGCTGTCCGTTGGTGCGCCCGCGCGTTAGCGTTTCTGGCCAAGTCGCTCTCTTGGCTTAGCGAAGCGTCGCCTCGCCGGCCAGTTGGGCGATGAGTTGTCGCACCTCGTCCGCGGGATCGACCGCCGCGGCGACCGCACCGCTCACGGCGACGCGGTCCAGACCCGCCTGTTGGATTTCCGCCAGGCGGTCGCGCGTGACACCCCCGATGGCAAACGCGGGCAGGCGAATCTCGGCGGCGACCTGTCCTACCAGTTCCACACCCACGAACTCCTCGAAGGGCTTCGTGCTGGAGGGGAAGACCGGTCCGACGCCGATGTAGCTGGCCCCGTCCAACACGGCCGTCCGCGCCTGCTCGAGCGAATGGGTGGAGACGCCGACCAGTGCGTCCGGTCCGAGCACCTGTCGGGCGTCCTTCACCGTCAGGTCGTCCTGGCCGAGATGCACGCCGTCGGCCTGCGCGGCGGCCGCCACGTCGGGTCGATCGTTGACAATGGCCAGTCGACCGTGGCGATGGGCCACTTCGACAAGCCGCCGCGCGCGGGCCAAGAGAGCGACGTCCGCGAGCTGCTTGTCCCGCAGCTGAATCAGGGGAGCGCCCGCGGCACAGATGGCCTCGACGCGCTGCGTGAACTCGTCGAGCGAGTTGGCCCCGTCGACCAGCACGCAGAGCTGTGCGTCTTCGAGCCGTCGCCGGCTCTCGGTGGTGTTGATGGTCGCCGACGCCAGGGTGTAGCTCCGATAGCGCAGCGCTTCGAACTGGGCGGACAGTTCGGCGTCGAACAGCTTGCTGTATTCTTCCAGAGAACGAATCGCCTGTTGCGCCCGCGCGGCGGCGGCGGCAAAGACGTCGCGCAGCGAACGCCGGTTGGCTTCCGAGGCGAGTGTTTCCTGGGTGCCGACGTCGAGCTGCGTATTGCGGGCCGCATGTCGACGCGCTACCTCGAGCCGGGCGACGAGGCCCGTGAGTTCGTGCCGCAGCTGTTTGAACTGCCCTGTCAGGTGGGCGTCGTCGAGTCCGAAGCGGACGTAGTCTTCCGCAACACGCAGCCCCTCGGCCGCCCGGTTGGTCGCGGCATCGAGAATCCGCCACAGCGGCAGCAGGTCGGTCGAGAGGTCGTGCATAGGACGGCAGCGTACGGCGAGGGACGGCAAGTGGGAAGCAGATCGGCCTCTTCGCCGACGGGCGAGAGCATCCCGCTGCTAGCAAATTTGGCACAGGCGGCACTCCCCTGTAGTGTTGCCTAATCGCATCATGGCGGTAATCCCCGGCCTCGGCGGCGGTATTCCCCGGCCTCGGCGGCAGCGGTTTCCGTATCAATTGGGCCGGCCCTGGCGTGGCTGACGCGGCGAACTCGGTCCAGGTAAGGTGTTACCGCTGCGGCACATCTGTGCGTCGTGCGAGATGGCGCGGAAAAAGACCCACGTCAATCAACCTAACTCTAATTGAGAACGCTAGTTGCCTTGCCGCATGCGGAACTGAGAGTTACAATTCCCTAGCGGAAATTCGGGTAGATAGGCGCCCTGTGCGCAAGGATGGTCGCCGGCGGCAACGTCAGCGGAGCGGATAAGGATGTCCGAGATACGAATCGCGCGCACGAAGTGGATCCTGTGTGCCTGGCCCGGCTTGGCGCAGCTCTGGCTTAACGGGGCGGTGGCCGGCTTGGCCTTGGCGTTGGGATTCACCTTGTTGTTGAACTTGGCGCTCGTGGCCAGCTTCGGCTGGGTCGGGCTAATGAGTTCGTCCGGCAAGGTGCTCACCTGGGCGGTGGTGCTGCTCTTCTGGATATCCGCCGGCGCGGTCTCCTTGTCACGTTTACGCGCAGAGGCGGCCAGGCGAATCGAGCGCGAAGAGGTGGCCAACCGGTCGCCCGCGGAGCATGCCGCGGCCGACCCGTTCGTCGCCGCGACGAACGAGTATTTGCAAGGGAATTGGTACGAGGTGGAACGGCTGCTCGATCAGTTGCTCCGCCGCGACGCACAAGACGTCGAGGCCCGCTTGATGTGGGCCACGATGTGCCGGCATACGGGCCGGCTCGACGAGGCCCGGCGACGACTGGACGATCTTAGTCGTCGCGAACGGGCCGCGAAGTGGCAGGTTGAAATCGCCCGCGAGCGAGGGATCCTTCAGCGCACGCTGGCGAACGGACAAGAAGAGAACAAAGAGAACGAACAAGAGAACAAGGAACACGTCGAAGAGCCCGGCACGAAGTTTGACTCCTCGCGAACAAACACCGCCGCCTAAGCCAGGAATCGGGAGCCTTGGGCGGAACGTTGGAGAGTAATCATGTACGAACGTTTTACCGACCGTGCCCGCAAAGTGATGCAGCTTGCCAATCAGGAGGCGCAGCGCTTCAACCACGAATACATCGGCACCGAGCACGTGCTGCTGGGGCTGATTAAGGAAGGCAGCGGCGTCGCCGCCAACGTGCTGAAGAACCTGGACGTCGATCTGCGCAAGATCCGTCTGGAGGTCGAGAAGCTCGTGCAAAGCGGCCCCGACATGGTCACCATGGGCAAGCTGCCGCAGACGCCCCGGGCCAAGAAGGTCATCGAATACTCGATGGAGGAAGCCCGCAACCTGAACCACAACTACGTCGGCACCGAGCATATCTTGCTCGGCCTGCTCCGCGAGCAGGAAGGCGTGGCGGCCCAGGTGTTGATGAACCTGGGGCTCAAGCTGGAAGACGTCCGCGAGGAGGTGCTCAACCTGCTCGGACACGGCATGGAAGGCGGCGAGGTGGCCGAGCGCGGTGGCAGCGGCGAGGGCCGCAGCGAGTCGTCCGGCTCGTCGAAGGGAAGCAAGTCGAAGACGCCGGCGCTCGACAGCTTCGGTCGCGATCTGACCGAACTGGCCCGTCAGAACAAGCTCGACCCGGTGATCGGACGCGAGAAGGAAATCGAGCGGGCGATTCAGATTCTCTGCCGCCGCACCAAGAACAATCCCGTGCTGCTGGGCGAAGCGGGCGTTGGCAAGACCGCCATCGTCGAAGGATTCGCGCAGCGGGTCGTCGAGGGGAACGTGCCCGAGCTGCTTTGCGATCGCCGCATTGTGGTGCTCGACCTGGCGATGATGGTCGCCGGCACGAAGTATCGCGGTCAGTTCGAAGAGCGCATCAAGGCGGTCATGAACGAGGTTCGCCGTGCCAAGAACACGATCTTGTTCATCGACGAGTTGCACACGCTGGTCGGCGCCGGCGGTGCCGAGGGCGCGATCGACGCCTCGAACGTGCTCAAGCCGGCACTCTCGCGTGGCGAGATTCAGTGCATCGGTGCCACCACGCTCGACGAGTACCGCAAGTACATCGAAAAGGACAGCGCTCTCGATCGCCGCTTCCAGATCGTGATGGTCGAGCCTTCGAGTAAGGAGGAGACCGTCCTGATTCTCAAGGGGCTGCGCGATCGTTACGAAACGCACCACCGTGTGCAGATCACTGACGATGCGGTCGAGGCGGCCGTCGAATTCTCCGATCGCTACATCACCGGGCGCTGCCTGCCCGACAAGGCGATCGACGTGATCGACGAGGCGGGTGCCCGCGTTCGCCTGAAGGCGATGACGCGACCGCCCGATTTGAAGGACATCGACGAAGAAGTCGAGCGGCTTAACAAGGAAAAAGAGGAAGCGGTCGCCAACCAGGACTTCGAAAAGGCCGCGGGTCTGCGCGATTCGGCCGACAAGCTGAAGAAAAAGAAGCAGGACATCACCCGCAAGTGGCGCGAGAAGTCGCAGGAGACCGACGGCGTGGTCGACGAAGAGGTGATCGCCGAGGTCGTCTCGAAGATGACCGGCATTCCGCTCACCCGCATGAGCACCGAAGACAGCATGCGGCTGATGGAAATGGAAAAGGATCTGCACAAGCGGGTGATCAGCCAGCAAGAGGCGATTCATGCCATCTCCAAGGCGGTCCGCCGCAGCCGCAGCGGCTTGAAGGATCCGAAGCGACCGACCGGCTGCTTCATCTTCGCCGGCCCGACCGGTGTGGGAAAAACCTTGCTCGCCAAGGCGCTGGCCGAGTTCATGTTCGGCGACGACGAAGCGCTGATTCAGATCGACATGAGCGAGTACATGGAGAAGCACAACGTCAGCCGGTTGATCGGTGCGCCTCCGGGCTACGTCGGCTTCGAGGAGGGCGGCCAGCTCACCGAGAAGATTCGTCGCCGGCCCTACGCCGTGGTGCTGCTCGACGAAATCGAAAAGGCCCACCCCGACGTCTTCAACATGTTGTTGCAGGTGATGGAAGAGGGACGGCTGACCGACAGCTTCGGTCGCAACGTCGACTTCCGCAACACGATCATGATCATGACGACCAACGCCGGTGCCGAGGCGATCAAGAACGAATCGGAGTTCGGGTTCCCGGGCACCAGCGAAGGCGACGCTTCGTACAAGAGCATGAAGAAGCGGGTCACCGATCAGATCGAGCGCGTGTTCCGCCCCGAGTTCCTCAATCGTGTCGACGAATTGATCATCTTCCGTCACCTGACGAAGGACGATCTGAAGGACGTCATCGATCTGGAACTGGCCAAGGTCCGCGAGCGGCTATCCGAACGCGGCTTGAAGCTGACGCTCACCGACGACGCCAAGTCGTTTGTGATTCGCAAGGGTTCGAACACCGACTACGGTGCCCGACCTTTGCGTCGTGCGATCGAGAACTTCATCGAAGACCCACTCTCCGAGGAGTTGCTCCGCGGTGAGTTCTCCGGCCAGAACCACATCGTCGTCGACGGCAAGAAGAACGACGACGGCAAGGTAACCCGACTCGACTTCCGCGGCGAGGTCGTCGAAGTCGAAGAGGCCGAACCTCCGGTCGGCGCCGTGGCCGGCGAAGGGGGCGAAGGCCACGAAGGGGAAGGCGAATAGCTCGCGTCGCTCGCGTGCGACGGCACCGCTGTCACCGCGATCCATTCTGAAATCGCAAAGCCCTCATCCCGCTCGTGTCGGGGTGAGGGCTTTTTGCTGGCATCGCCGCAGGTTGCCCGGCTTTTCCAGTTGACCGTATCCGCAACCTTCTCTCAAGCGGTACAGCCGGACCGTCGAAGATGAAGGTACGAGATTCCCTGGCCGTGGCGGCGCGTGCGCGCACCGCTCGCGTGTCGGCGCACCGAACGAGCGGGTTGCCCGGGCGTCGGGTCGCGCCGAACGATTGCCCAGGAGTCCCGCCGGGAACCACGGAACCGAGAAGACGAACTCACACGCATGTCGACCGCCCCACCGGAAGCCGCTCTGCCGCCCCGTCGCGGACTGTTCGCGCGCCTGCTGCAGACGATCGTCGATTCGATCACCGACCTGGGCGCGGTGTTTCTCGAGTGGGTCGCTGTCGTCGGCGAGATCACGATCTTCTCGCTGCGGACGATGTCCTGGATGCTCACCCGGCGGCCGCGTCGCGAGACGCTGATGCCGAACTTCTACCAGGTCGGGGTGTTGAGCCTTCCGGTCGTGGCCCTGACCGGCACGTTCATCGGGATGGTGCTGGCCGTGCAAAGCTACGCGCAGTTTCGCGGACTCGGGTTCGAGTCGCGGTTGGGCACGATGATCAACCTGGCCTTGGTGCGCGAGCTTGGCCCGGTGTTGGCGGCCACCATGCTGGCTGGCCGCGTGGGCAGTGCCATCGCGGCCGAGCTCGGCACGATGCGAGTCACCGAACAGATCGATGCCTTGTCGAGCATGGGGGCCAATCCGCTGCAGTACCTCGTCGTGCCGCGCTTCCTGGCCTGCCTGCTGCTGATTCCGGCGTTGACGATCATGGCCGACTTCATGGGCGTCGTCGGCGGGGCCTTTTACAGCATCTTCGTGCTCGACATCGACAGCTTTCACTACTGGGACAACTCGCAGCGATTCGTCGGCGTCTACGACCTGTTTACCGGCATCTTCAAGAGCTTTTTTTTCGGGGCGACGATTGCCCTGATCAGTTGCCATCGCGGCTTCCACTGCGACCCGGGGGCCGAAGGCGTGGGGCGGGCGGCCACCGCCGCGTTCGTCCATTCGTTCGTGATTATCCTGATTCTCGATTTCTTCCTGGGCGTCTTGCTGGACAGCATCTACACGATGATCTGGCCCAACGCCCAGCCGTTCCTGTAATCAACCGCGAGGGGCAGCTCACGGCCCTCGACCGTCATGAGCCTTAGCGAATCGGAGCCACTGGTTGACGTTCGCGACCTCTGCGTCCGCTTCGGACGTCAGTCGGTGCTGCGCGAGATCAACCTGCAGATTCCACGCGGCCAGACCTTGGCCGTGATCGGCGAAAGCGGTTGCGGCAAGACGGTGCTGATGAAGTCGATCATCGGGCTGGTCCGACCGACCGAAGGCGAGGTGCTCTTCGACGGCCACAACCTGGCCGAGCTGAACGACAAGGAACTGACGCGGCAACGTGTTCGCTTCGGCTTCGTGTTTCAGAACGCCGCCCTGTTCGACAGCATGTCGGTGGGCCAGAACGTGGCCTTTCCGCTACGCGAGCATTCCGACTACAGCACCGACGAGGTTCGCGAGATCGTGCTGGCCCGCCTGGCCGAAGTCGGCCTGCCCGAGAGCATCGTCACCAAGAAGCCGGCCGAGCTTTCCGGCGGCATGCGCAAGCGGGTGGGGCTGGCCCGGGCGTTGGCCATCAATCCGGAGATCATGCTCTACGACGAGCCGACCACGGGACTCGACCCGATCATGAGCGACGTGATCAACGAGCTGATTCTGCGGACTCGCTCGCGGCATCTGGTCACCAGCATCGTGGTGACGCACGACATGCGGACCGCTCAGAAGGTGGCCGACCGCATCGTGATGCTCTACCCGCTATCGCGTGTCGGCGACGACGAACCGCAGATGATTTACGACGGCGACCCGAGCGAGATCATGACGGCCAAGGACGAACGGGTGACTCAGTTCGTCCGCGGCGAGGCGGGCAAGCGATTGCTCGAGATGCGTGAGAACAACGGGCACCAAACCCCGCAAACTACCTCCTAGCAAGCGAAAGTCGAAATTGCGATGGATCAACGAAGTCTCCAGTGGCGCGTCGGGGTGGTCGTGCTGTCCGCATTACTGCTCACCGGCATTCTCATCGTTCGCTTCAGCGAGGTGCCGACGCCCTTTCAGACCGCGCGCCCGCTGAAGATTCGCTTTCCCCAGGCTCCGGGGGTCACCGAAGGAACGCCGGTGCGTAAGAGTGGTTTGCTGATTGGCCGCGTCACGCGCGTCGATTTCATTCCCGGCTCGTCGGATGTCATTGTCACGCTCGAGGTCACCAACCCGGATGCCGACTTGCGGCAGAACGAGGTCTGCCGGATCCGCGCCACGTTGCTCGGCGACGCCACGCTCGAGTTTGTCCTGCGCGAGAGCGGCGAGGGCGCCGACAAGTCGCTCTTCGAAATCGCCGACGCCGATCAACCGCTCGAAGGCCTCGTCGTCGGCAACCCGCTCGATATTCTCTCGACGGTTGAAACGGATCTGCGCGGTACCCTGACATCCGTTTCGGGAGCCGGTGAGGAGATTGAGAAGCTGGCCGCCAACATCAATCGCTTGCTCGAGGGTGACGACGATCAACGCCTGAATCAGTTGATGAACAAGACCGAAACGGCCCTGGAGAACTTCAACACGGCGATGATCGACGTTCACGAGTTGCTCGGCGACCAGGATCTGCAGCGAGACCTGAAGACGAGCATCGCGGAGCTGCCCGAGCTTGTCAAAAACGTCGATCAGGCGGTTTCCTCGGTGCAAAGTGCCATGACGCGGGCCGAGAACAATCTCGAGAACCTCGAGGGGCTCACCCAGCCGCTCGGCGAGCGTGGCGAGGAGATTGCCGAGAAGCTCGACGGCGCGCTGAGCGACTTCGAGGCCGTCATGAGTCAGCTGGCCGAGTTTACCGAGGGCATCAACAGCAGCGAAGGAACGCTGGGCCAGTTGATCAACAATCCCGAGTTGTACAACCAGATTGCCGCCGCGGCCGAGCGAATCAACCGTATCACCGCCGATCTACAGCCCACAATCAAATCGCTCGAGGTGTTTGCCGACAAGATCGCCCGCGACCCGAGTCAGCTCGGCGTGAGCGGTGCAATTCGCCGCGGCGATCGCACCAAGTTCACGAACTTTCCCGAGGTCCAACCGCCGCCGCTCGATTGGCGCGAACCGCCGGAGCGGCATTCCGAACGCCCGTCAGAAGGGCAAGTTGCTCCCCCGTGGCGCTAAGCCCGGGGGCGGAACGCCCGGCGTCAGCGGCGCGCCCGCAGGGGGAGGGGGTGCGAAAGCTCCGGGCGGTGGCGCGCTCATTCCCGGCGGCACGATGGTTCCCGGTGGGATCACCGTTGGCGGCGGCGGCAAGGCACCCGCCGGGGGCAAGCCCTGTGGTGCCGGCAGCGTCTCCGGCACCGGTTGCAGATTGCCGGCCGGCACGACCCCTGGGCCGAGGCGGCCCGACTGTCTCAGATTGTCGGCGCGTCGCAGCAGGTCCTCGTTGGCCGTGGCGATCTGCGGTTGCAACTGGTAACGCAACACCCGCGAGTCGCGAATCTCGCGCAGCGCCAGGTTGTCGCTGAAGAACTCGATCACCGGGTACTGATACCACGGCGTCGGCACCGGTTGCAGCAGGGTCAGCGTCTCGTACCCGTCCTTGATGAGTTGAATCTTGCGAGTGCCGTAATAGACGAAGCTGGTGGAGACGGGCGTGGTACCGATCTCGTAGTCGTCGACCTTCACCAGCGCCCCGGGCGGGTCGCTGACGATGGTGAGCCGCCGCTGCACGCAGCCCGTCGAGGTGAGCAGGGTTAGCGTCGCCAGGACCATCGCGGTGCCAACTCGCCACTGCCGAGAGCATCGCCCGGGCCCGCGCGTGACATCGCCCCTGCGCCGAGGATCGGCAGGCGCAGCATCGACGGTCCGCCCGAAGGCGGCAAAACGGCACTTTGGCGGTTGAGCGCGTTGCATCGACCAGCTCGCAAAGAAGGGACCGCGGAGTGTAGAGGTTCGTCTGGCCGGTGAACAGCCGGACTTGGCGTTTGGCGAGGTCCCGTGCTGGCACCGAGCGACTGGTTCGCGGTTTCGTGCAAGCATAGAATGGGAAGCCAGGAAAGCTCTAGCATGCAATCACAATCGACTCAGTGCGGCTGGAAATTGCGGTATGCGGCTCTCTCGGATGTGGGCATGCGTCGGCAGAACAACCAGGACGCGATGAACGTCATCGTGGCGGCCGACGAGGACTACTGGGAGCAGCGCGGCCATCTCTTTATGGTCTGCGACGGCATGGGGGCCCACGCCGCCGGCGAGCTTGCCAGCAAGATGGCGGCTGACGGAATTCCGCACACCTATAACAAGGACGAGATGGCCGAGCCCGCGGTCGCCCTGCGGAAGGCGATCCTGGACGCCAACCGTCAGATCTATCAGAAGGGTCGGGCCGACCCCGAGTTTCAAGGGATGGGCACGACCTGCAGCGCGATGGTGCTGCTGCCGGAAGGGGCGATGATCGGACACGTGGGCGACTCTCGCGTTTATCGCTGGCGGGGCCAGCGGCTCGAGCAGCTCACGTTCGATCACAGCCTGGCCTGGGAGGTCCGCGCCGCCAGTGAGGCGGGCGATCAGCAACTCGACCTGAACCTGCCCAAGAACATTATCACCCGCAGCCTCGGCCCCAGTCCGCAGGTGAAGGTCGACCTGGAGGGACCGCTGCCGGTCGAGGAGGGTGACAAGTATCTGCTTTGCAGCGACGGGCTCACCGGACCGCTTTCCGACGTCGTGGTGGGCAACGTCATGGCGTGTTTGCCGCCCGAGGAGGCGGTGCGTGCGCTGGTCGATATGGCCAACCTTCGCGGCGGACCCGACAACATTACGGTCGTCGTGGTTGAGGTGGGCGAACGCGTCGAGCAGCCGGTCGAGGACCCCGCGCAGGCTCGCCGGTTGAAGAGCCGCCTGCTGTGGGTTCTTGCCGTCTTGGCGGTGTTGGTGGCGATCGTAACCTGGGTGATGAAGAATCCGGTGCCGTCGATGCTGGCCGCGGTGGGAGCGATCGTCGCGGCGGTGCTGGCGATCGTCGTGAAGTTTGGTCGCGATGAGGAGCACGAAGAGGTGCCGCCGCGGCCGCTCGGCCAGGCGCCCTACGCCAGCTTCGACGGATCGCCACAGAGCGAGACGGCCGAGCTGCTAGCAGAGGTCCTCGGGCAGCTACGCCAGGTGGCCGACGACGCACCGGGGATCCTCGATGAAGAGGTCGGCGAGCGACTGCGGGCGCGACTCGAAAACGCCCCCGACGCTGCGGTCAGCGGCGACGCCATTCGCGAAGACGCGCTGCTGGTGAGTGCCGTCGTGGCCGAGTTTCGCAAGGCCAAATCGGTTCGCCGCAGCCGATCCGACTCGGCGTTCGACGTGCTCTAAGGCGATGCCGCCGGAGTCGACCGCGCCAAGTTCGACGGACGCCGATTTCGTCTTGACGCTATCGGCGTGGGCCTCGAAACTACCGACGCCATGGCCCTGCTGCAGCGTTCGATCCTCCGCCAATTGTTGGTGGTGTTCCTGATCTCGTTGACCGCCGTCACGCTCCTGATGATCAGCGTGCTGGTGGCGCTCGCCGTGCGCAAAGAGGGCCTCGGCTACGAACAGACCTTTCGCATTCTGCCTTACTTGTTGCCCGAAGCCCTGCGATTTTCGGTGCCGGGCACGATTCTGTTTGCGACCTGCAGCGTTTATGGCCGGCTCGCCTCGGCCAACGAGGTGGTGGCGGTGAAGTCGCTCGGCATCTCGCCCTGGGCTGTGATCTGGCCGGTCTTTGCCGCCGTCGCCCTGTTGAGCTACGTCGCCGTATGGCTCAACGACGTGGCCGTCTCCTGGGGCCACAACGGCGTGCGCCGCGTCGTGCTCGAGAGTTTGGAAGAGCTGACCTACATGCGGCTCGAGAAGCAGAAGTCCTACACCACCGACAACCTGACCATCAACGTCCGCGATGTCGAGGCGCGGAAACTGATCGAACCGACCGTCACGTTCAAGTCGGGCGCGGACGCCCCGGAAATGATGATTCGGGCCCAGTGGGCTCGACTCCAGGCGAATATCGCGAAGGAGACGCTGACGCTCACCTTTCACAATGGACACGCCAGCGGCGGTACCTTCGAGGGACGATTTCCCGGCACGATCCAGCGCGAGATTCCGCTGACGGATGCCAGTCGCAGCGAGAAGCGGCAGCCGAGTCCGTCGCACATCGCGCTGCGCGACATTCCAAGCCAGATCCGCCAACAGGTCAGCACGATTGCCGATACGGAAGAGGATCTCTCGGCCCAGGCCGCCCTGGCGATGCTCACCGGCGACGTCGCTTCGCTGGCCGACCCGTCGTGGCAGCAGAACGCGTTCGCCCTGCACAATGCCCGCCGCCGACTGCACCACCTGAAGACCGAGCCTCACCGTCGCTGGGCGAACGGCTTCGCGTGTCTGTGTTTTGTGGTCGTCGGTTGTCCCCTGGCGCTGCGGATGCGGAATGCCGAGTTCTGGACCGTCTTCTTCATGTGCTTCATGCCGATCCTGGTGGTCTATTACCCGCTGCTGATGTCGAGCGTCGACCAGGCCAAGTCGGGCGATCTGCCGCCGCAGAGCGTGTGGCTCGGCAACATCGTCTTGCTGCTGTGGGGAGGCTGGGCCCTGCGCAAGGTGATTCGCTACTGAGCGAGGCACTTGGGGTCCGCGAGCCGGCGCCGGCGCGGGACGTGGATGCTAGCAACCCCCGTCTTGCCAGTTTCTCGAAGCTGCGCGGTTTGTTCACCTTCGGCAAGCTTCTCTTGTTCGCCTGCGCGTCGCGCGATAGACTCGTCGCTCTTGCTTGCCGTTACCCCGCCGGCTTCGGCGGCCAAGGATCCGGCCGCCTTCGTCAAGACGACAAGAAGCCAACGCGACAGGGAGGTCGTCGTTGCTTTCCACCTGGCCCATTCGTTACAAGCTGTTGCTCAAATTCGCGTTGTTGGCCGTGATTGTCACGGCGCTGACGACGCTGAGTATGGTAGGACTCTATTCCTACCGGAATCTGGTCAAGAGCATCAGCAATCGGTCGGCCGAGTTTCCGCTCACCACGCGGCTCTCCTGGCGGCTGAACGATCTCAACGACGAGCTGCACAAGGCTCGCGAAAGCTACGAGATTCGCTACTTCATCGACGGGCCTTCGCCGCTTCGCGACGCCAACACGAGCGAGCATTTCGGCCTGATGCTCCAGAGCTATCGTTCGGTGCTCGACCAGTATCGCCGCCAGCTCAAGTTGAACGAGAGTAGCGACGGCTTGGGCAGCTCGGAGAAGGAGCAGCAGACGGTTCGCCAAATCGACGGCGTCTTGGACGAGATCAACAAGGCGACCCGCGACGAGCTCTGGATTCACGACGAAGAGCAACTCGCCGCGGTCCAGGATCAGGTCGTCCAGCTGGAGCGGCTGACCTACGAATTGCCGACCTATCTCCACGACCGCATGCGCAACTTCGCCGACGAGGTACGGGTCAAGTATCGCTCGTTGATCTTCGTCACCTGGGGCACGGCCGGGGCGGCCGCGTTGCTGCTGATCGTGTTGCTGCGACTGACGTATCGTTGGGTCTTTCAACCTTTTCAGGTACTGCTCGAAGGTTCGCGTCGCGTCGCCGGCGGTGACTTCGACCATCGCATACAGCTCACCAACGAAGACGAGATGGCCGAGCTTGGTGCCGCGATGAACGGCATGACGGAACGCTTCCAGGTCATTTGCACGGAACTCGATCGCCAGGTGCAGGATCGCACCCGCGAGGTGGTCCGCAGCGAGCAACTGGCCAGCGTCGGCTTCCTGGCCGCGGGCGTGGCCCACGAGATTAACAATCCGCTGGCCTCAATCGCGATGGGTGCCGAATCGCTCGAGTCGCAGCTCGAAGAGACAGATGGCGAAGACGAGGCCGCCGATAGCACGCGTCGCTATCTGCAGATGATTCAGCGCGAGGCGTTTCGTTGTAAGGAAATCACCGAGAAGCTGCTCGACTTCTCCCGCATGGGCGACGTCGAACAGGCCAACACCGATCTGCGACAGCTCATCGAAGACGTCATTGAAATGGTCTCGCACCTGGGCAATTACCGCGACAAGACCGTCGAGTTGCTCCACTGCAAGTCGGTCATCGCGCCGGTCAACGCCCAGGAGATGAAACAAGTCGTGCTGAACCTGATCACCAACGGGCTCGACAGCACCGACGCGGGCGGACGGGTCACGGTGAGCCTGCAGATTCGCGACAACATGGCCGAGATCATCGTGGCCGATGATGGCTGCGGCATGACGGAAGAGGTGAAGGAACATCTCTTCGAGCCGTTTTTCACCCGTCGTCGCTCGGGGCAGGGGACCGGCCTGGGGTTGTCCATCGTGTTTCGCATTGTGGCCGACCACGACGGACATATCGAAGCACTGAGTGAGGGACCCGGCCTGGGGTCGCGGATGCGCGTGACCTTGCCGCTGGCCGGATCGCAGAAGGAGAACGATCATCGCTACCAAGCCGCCTAAGAAACTCAAGCTGCTCTTCGCCGACGACGAACCGTCGTTGCAGGAGCTGATGGGCCTGGAACTGCCACGCATGGGGCACGAAGTGACCGTTTGTCCCGACGGGGCCACGGCCGCTGCCGCCCTGGAGATGAACACCTACGATTGCATCCTCGTCGATCTCGACATGCCGGGGCTCAATGGCATCGAGGTGATCGCCCGGGCCAAAGAACATTCGCCCGACACCGAGGCGGTCGTGCTTACCGGCAAGGCGTCGCAGGATAGCGCCGTCGCCGCCCTGCGGCATGGGGCGTTCGACTATCTCACGAAGCCGTGCAAGCTGATCGAACTGAAGGCCCTGCTGGAACGTGTGGCCGCGAAGCGCGAACTGACCAACAAGTGCCGCGCGCTCGAACATCGGGTCGAACGGCTGGAAGGCGCGCCGCGACTGATCGGCCAGAGCGAGTCGATGAACCAGGTGCACAACCTGATTTCCAAGGTGGCCCCCACCAATTCCACCGTGCTCGTGCTCGGCGAAACCGGTACCGGCAAGGAGCTGGTCGCCCGGGCGGTGCACGCGCAGAGCTTGCGGGCGGAGATGCCGTTCGTGGCGGTCAATTGCGGTGCGCTGCCGGAAACGCTGATCGAAAGCGAACTGTTCGGCCATCGCCGCGGAGCGTTTACCGGGGCCGACGACTCCCGGGTCGGTCTGTTCGAGGTGGCCAACGGCGGCACGTTGTTTCTCGACGAGATTGGCGAATTGCCCAAGTCGCTACAGGCCAAGCTGCTGCGATTCCTGGAAAGCGGCGAGATTCGTCGCGTGGGCGAGAACGAGTCGATCGTGGTCGACGTCCGCGTCATCTGCGCGACGCACCGCAACCTGGCGGAGATGGTTGCCGAAGGTGAATTCCGCGAAGACTTGATGTTCCGCATCAATACGTTCGAGATCAACTTGCCGCCGCTGCGCGCGCGGCTTGGCGACCTGCCCGAGCTCGCCGAACATCTCGTGAAGCGATTTACCAAGGGCCGCGATGCGCCGGGGGGGCTCGTGTCGGCGGAGTTTTTGCAGACGCTCGCCAAGCATACCTGGCCGGGCAACGTGCGGGAGTTGGCCAACGTGATCGAACACGCCTCGATCTTGGCCGATGCCCTGCCGCTGACGCCGCGTGACTTGCCCGGCAACTTTGCCGCCCGCGGCAGCAGCGCCGGCTCGGTTGCCACGCTGGGGCCGATGAGCCTGCGCGAAATGGAAATGCAGGCCATCGAGCAGTCGCTGAAGCGCCACGAGGGGAACAAACCAGCGGCGGCCGAGGAACTGGGAATCAGCCTGAAGACGCTGTACAACAAGCTGAATCAGGCCAGTTCACTGCGTGAGTCGGCCTGATTGCAGGCGACCGGTGGCCGCCTAGGCGACCTGGCGGACCACGCCGATGACGACGCCGAGAATCTTGACGTTCTTGACGTAGATCGGCTTCATGCGGCGATTCGAGGGTTCCAGTCGCACCCGTCGCGATTCGGGATAGTAACGCTTGAGCGTCGCCTCGCCGTCTTCGGTTTGAGCGACGACGATCTGTCCCTTCTGGGCCGAACGGGTTCGCTTACAAACGACGTAGTCGCCGTCGGTGATGGCGTCTTCGATCATCGAGTCGCCGCGGACATGCAGGGCAAACATGTTCTTGCGATTGAACATGGAGTCGAAGTCGACGCGCTCGTCCTGCTCGATCGCCTCGTGGAGCACGCCGGCCGCGACGTCCCCGTACAGCGGAATGCCCCGATCTTCGGCCGGCTCCTGCGCGAGCTGGATAGCCCGCGACATGTTCTTCTCGCGCACGATGAGGCCCTTCTTTTCCAGGGCCTTGAGGTGGCACATGACGCCGTTGGGCGAGCTGATGTCGAATTCGTCGCCGATTTCCCGCACCGTCGGCCCGTAGCCACGACCGCGGATCTTGTCGCGGATGAATAGGTAGACGGCCTTTTGTCGCTTGGTCGCCTTGTCGAGCAAAGTCATGCGTCAGGTTCCTTGATCGGGTCTACCTCAGTCATTCCGTTCGAGCGACGGCGGTTGATCTGCGTTGGCGTATCTGGGCCCACCTCCCGCCGAGGAGGTCGACGGCCAACCAACAGCGCCGACGGCCGACAACCAGCGCCGAACCGGTAACAACCACGGGTACCTGTGCAAACATACAATATACGGTTGTGCATTGTCAACCGATCCTGGCTGCGTGGGATGGCCGCCAAATCCGCCTTCGCGGCCCCCTGCGATCTGCCGCGGCCGCGTTGGCGACGCTCCATTTCCGGCTCGCAACAGCTACACTGAAAACAGGAGATCAAGGTGCGGCTGGCAGACGATTGAGCTGGCCCAAGGGGCCTCCGCGAAAGGTCGCCAACGGTGACGGGCACACCACCGGCGTCGGGGCGTGCGGTGGCCAGCGTTGCCCAGTTGCTTGACGAAATCGCCCGTCGAGGCCAAGAATACCGGTCGATCCTACGAATTACCTAGGTTTCCCCGCTGTGAACTTCCCGTCACGCTTGGCTCGTCCGGGGCTCGAGTCGACTTGCCCCGTCCCTATTGCAAAGGAACGATCGATGCTCGCCAATCCGTTTTTCCGCCTGCCGCTCTCGCTACTGTTGTTCCTTCTCTTGTTCGTGTCGCTCGGCGGCCTGCTGCGGGCGGAGGAGGAAGCCGCGAAGGACGCCGCGGATGCCAAGCCGGCCGCAAACAAGCGCGTCAAACTGGCTTCGATTTCAATTGCCGGTGCCTTTCCGGAGACGACCCAGCAGGTCGGGCTCTTCGGCGAGATGGAACAGAATCTCCGCGAGACGATCAAGCGCATTGGCCAGGCGGCCGAAGACGACGATATCCAGGGGCTCGTACTCCGCATCCGCTCGCCCCTGATCGGACGGGCCAAGGTCGAGGAGCTTTGCGCGGCCGTGCGTCGTGCCCAGGCCAAGGGAATGAAGGTCTATGCCGACATTACGGGCGCTCAGGGGGCCGATTATCTGATCGCCTCTGCCTGCGACGAGATCGTGATGCCGCCCTCCGGCTCGCTGATCCTCGCCGGCGTGCGGGCCGAGGTCATGTTCTACAGGGGACTCATGGACAAGGTTGGCGTGCGTGCCGACTTCATCCAGGTGGGTCGCTTCAAGGGCGCTGCTGAGCCGTTCGTCCGCAGCGAGATGAGTGACGAGTTGCGAGCGCAGTTCGAAAGTCTGATTGGCGACTACTACGACCAGATGATCGAGCGGATCGCCGAGGCACGTGATCTCGAGGCGGATCGCGTGCGCGAATTGATCGACGAAGGCATGTTCTCGGCCGCCAAGGCGAAGGAGGTGGGCCTGATCGATCACGTGATGTACGAGGATGAACTGCGCGAACGGCTCCGCACGGAGAACGACGCCGAGAAGCTCGCGGTGGTGCGAAACTACGGCAAAAAAGACGTTCAAACCGACTTTTCCGGCTTCGGCGGCATGGTGCAGTTGATGCAGCTGATGATGGGAGTCGAGCCGACCCGTTCGCGAAGCCGCGGCGACCGCATCGCCATTATCTATGCCGTTGGTCCGATCATGGACGGCGCGAGTGAACAGGGGCTGTTTGGCAATGCGACGCTGGGGGGCGACACGATTGTCAAAGCCCTGCGCATGGCGGCCAAGCATAAGCGCGTCAAGGCGATTGTGCTTCGTGTCGATTCGCCCGGCGGTTCGGCCCTGGCGAGCGACTTGATTTGGCGCGAGGTCGCTCGGATCGACAAGCCGGTGGTGGCCAGCATGGGCGATACGGCGGCCAGCGGTGGCTACTACATCTCGATGGCGGCGGACAAGATTTACGCCGCCCCGGGAACATTGACCGGATCGATCGGCGTCGTCGGTGGAAAGCTCGCCTTGAGTGGACTCTACGACAAGGTCGGGCTCTCGGTCGATGTGATCGCGCGTGGCAAGAACAGCGGCGCCTTCAGCTCGACGCAGGTGTTCTCCGAAACGGAACGCGCGGCGATGAAGCAGATGATGCTCGACATCTACGAACAGTTCACGAGCAAGGCTGCCGAAGGACGAAACATGGAACTCGAACAGCTCAAGTCGTTGGCCGAGGGCCGTGTCTTTACGGGTCGTCAGGCCAAAGAGAACGGACTGGTCGACGAACTGGGAACGCTCCGCGACGCCATCGTCGGCGCCAAGGAGCTGGCGGGAATCGACAAAGACACACAGGTCGATCTGTGGGTGCTGCCCAAACCGCAGAGCTTCTTCGAGACGCTGTTCGAAGGCGAGTCGATCGAGACCTCCGCGAAACTCTCGACGCAGTTGCGGGAGGTGTTGCCCGAGGTGACCGAACCGCTGGCGGCATCCGCCTGGCTGCGCCAGCTCTTCGAGCAACGAGCGGCCACGATTCTGCCCTATCGGATCGAGATCAAGTAGGCTCTGTTTCAAGAGGGAGGGCGTTTCAGAAGGGAGGGCGAGCCTCCCGGCGAGCCGAGAGCACGAATGATTCTGCGGCTCAGCAGGCTTCGGTCGCGAGCTCAGCCGAGCGGAGCTTCGCCCCTGGCGACGGACGTTCGGAAACGCGTTCTGAAACAAAGCCTAGCGTCCCGTCGTCCTAAGCCTCTGCAATTAAACGGCTTCCGGGCGGTTCTTCGAAGAGGCGAGAAAGGTTCCGGCGGAACCGACTTGCGTTGGCCACAGGGCGTCGCTGGCGAGCAGTCGGAAATTTCCGAAAAAAAAGCTCAAATTGCTTGACAGCAGCCGTCCGCACGGATAATTTGGGCAGTTAATGGGACGCGAGCGGACACAAGTGGTGTGTTCCGCCCCAGTTTTCGGTCCAAGTTCAGCATCGTTATTTCAGGAGCCGGCCAGTGTCTTCGACCCAACTCGACCTAAACCAAAGAGCCGCCAGGGAGCTCTCGTCCGTACGGACCGAGAGAGCTTCGTGGCGGCTTTTTCTTTGGGGCCAGTGAAGTTCGAGGGCAATGAACCGAGCCGCCGAAGTGGCCTGATCTCGAATCCCCATTCCGAAGAAGGAGAGTCTAGTGACAAGAACAAACCGTTTTTCTGCAACCAGGAGATTCCCCATGAAGCAGACCCTCGCCACGCTGGTGGCAATCGTCGTGATTTCTTGCCTCGCGCAGCCGGCCGCGGCCGGAATCATTCCGGCATCCGCCGGAGATCCTGCCATTCCCGATTTGGTTTACGACCCAGCCACCGGGAATGTAACCCTCGATGGTACCGAGTCGGGCCCCTTCATCGGCTATACGCTGCAAAATGCAACGAACTCGTTCATTCCCGGCAACTTTACTCCGCTTCTGGTGGGTGTGTCCACGGTACTGACGTCCGAGTTGGCGGAAGCGGCCCTCGCTCCCGGCTCGGGATCGATCGGCAACGTGTTTCCGACAGGCCTGGACCTGGCAGGATTGCAGGCGCTGTTGACGGTGAACACCGTTAGTGTCGCGTTGGGTGCCCCCCTAGTTCCCTTCGATTTGGTGGTGTTGTCGACGACGACAACCGGAGGTACTGCCCCCATCCCCGAGCCGTCGACCTTCCTGCTGACCGGACTTGGCATGGTCGGCCTGGGTCTTTACAGCTGGCGACGTCGACGGGCTGCCGCCTAACAGCTACGCCGCCTGCTAAGGGAATTGCCCTTTACGACAATCGACAAAACCGAACAACAACGGTTAGCCCCGCCGGGTCGTCAGGCGGGGCTTTTTTACGCGCTTGGGGCGCTCGTCGCCTCCGAGCGTCAGGAGGGTCACTCGCTCGACCGGGCCAACCACGCGGGCAACTGGCCGTCTCCAGTGGCTTCGCCGGCGAGCAGCCAGCTAAGGTTCGAGCGAGCCAGTCGCGCGCGGCCGCCCCCCGCCTCGTAGAGCAAGTAGATCGAGCCTTCGCTCGCCGTCTCGGGGCGTCCGGCGGCCAGCGACGAGTAGCCGCCCGGTCCTTCGTCGACGAGTCGCTTCAGGGGCCAGGTCGCCCCACCGTCGCAACTGACCCACACCGTCGTCCGCTCGCGGCGTGCGCCCCTCGTATCGACGTTGCTGAAGAGCAGAATATCACGGTCCTCCACAGGTAGTCGGACCAGCCCGCCCATGCAACCGTAGGCGGTTGTTTGCGGTCCGTCGGGCAGCACGTCGACGATCGCCCAGTCGTCCCAAGTCGCTCCGCTGTCGCGACTGACCGCGTGACGGCGCGATGTGGGCCGTCGGGCCTGGGGCCAGTGCAGCCGCGAGTTGTAGTACACGGAACCGTCGGCACGCTCGGCCAGCGTCGCCTCGCCCGTGCCCATCTCGGGAAATGGATCGCTCGTTTTCCAGGTGGCCCCGCCGTCGTCGCTGTAGATGGCGGTTGTGTAGTGCTGCGACCATTGGCCGCGCCGGTTGCCGGCGGCGTAGTAGCGGGCAGCTCGCAACAAACGGCCTGCCTGTGGACCGCGGCGGAGCGTGATGCCATGCTCGTTCATGTGCATCGAAGGCACGTTGCCGTGGCGATCGGGCGCGATCGTAACCTTTTCGGCCGCCCAGCTGCGGCCCTGATCGCGACTGCGGTACAGCGTGAGCGGGGCAGGGGGGTGCCGGTCCTCGACGAAGACCAGCAGATCGCCTCGCTGCTCATCGACGGTGGCCCCGCCGCTGTGAATGCCGCTGGCGGCGACCACGATCTCGGGTTCGAAGGTCGCACCGCCGTCGCCGCTGCGACGAACCCGCACGTTCTTCTGCCCCCACACCGCCACCACGGTGCCGTCGGTGGTCACGACCACGTTGGGAAACCGCTGGCTCTCGAAGAGCTGTTGGGTTTCGAAACGGGCATGACCCAGGAACGGTTCGAGCGGACCTTCGGCCGGCTTGTCCGCGGCGGTTCTCGCTGCCGGCTGGGGCTCGTCACGGTGCGCGGGCTCATCTCCTTGGGCCGACGTGGCGAGCGTGAGCAGCAGCAGCAGGCTCAAGATTCTACCGAGACGGTGAAGCTGCGGCGCGAAAGGCAGCGATGGCGCAATAGGGAGCATGCCGGGGGGTACTCGCGTTTTTTTGGGATCGCGAAGAGAAAGCGGGCCGTGTCTCGAGAGCAATTCGTCCGCAAGCGGTTCGGCATCTCGAGCGCGTCTCGTTTATCTCCAGCGTCTTGGCTGGCTGCGGCTGTGCTTGGCGACGTCGAGGGTGCATCGACGAATCTACCAATTCGCCTGCTTCGGTCTGGTGGCCATACTTGCCTCGCCGGCGCCAACGACGCTACATCTATCCGAGACACGCTCTAGGCCAGAATGCCTTTGACCAGATGGCCGTGAATGTCCGTCAGTCGGAAATCGCGACCTTGCGACCGGAAGGTGAGCTGCGTGTGATCGAAACCGAGCAAGTGGAGCAGTGTCGCGTGCAAATCGTGGACGTGTACCGGATCGCGGGCGATGTTGAAGCCAAATTCGTCGGTCTCGCCGTGGACGTGTCCGGACTTGAGTCCGCCGCCGGCCATCCACATCGTGAAGCTGCGGTTGTGGTGGTCGCGACCGTCGCCGCTGCCGCCCTGAACCATCGGAGTGCGGCCGAATTCACCGCCCCAGATGACGATCGTATCTTCGAGCAGCCCGCGCTGTTTCAGGTCGCGTACCAGGGCCGCGCTGGCCTGATCGGTATCGCGACAGCGACCCTTCAGCCCCGCGGTCAAATTGCCGTGATGGTCCCAGGCTTCGTGGAAGAGTTGTACGAAGCGGACGCCTCGCTCGATGAGCCGTCGCGCCAACAAGCAATTCTTGGCGTAGCTCGGCTTCGGGTTCTTGGCGTCGAGGCCGTACATTTCGAGCGTCGTCGACGTTTCCTGCGAGAGATCCATCAACTCCGGCCCGCTCGTCTGCATGCGATAGGCCAGTTCGTAGGCGTTGATGCGGGCCTGGATTTCGGGGTCGCCGAACTGGGCCAGCTCCTGCTCGTTCAGCTCGCGGAGGGCGTCGAGCGATTCGCGCTGGGCCACTTCGTCGATCCCGCGAGGATTGGAAAGGTAGAGAATCGGATCGCCCGAGCTGCGGAAGGGCACGCCGGCATACCTGGTGGGCAGGAAGCCGCAGCCCCAGTTGGAAGCCCCGCCACTGGTGCCGCCGCCTGAGCTGAGCACGACGTAGCCGGGCAGGTTGTTCGATTCGCTGCCGAGTCCGTAGAGGGTCCAGGCGCCGAAGCTGGGTCGACCGAGGATTTGCGACCCGGTGTTCATGAGAATCTGGGCCGGGGCATGATTGACCGCGTCGGTCTTCATCGAGCGGACAAAACACACGTCATCGGCGACACCGGCCAGGTACGGCACCAGCTCGGAGAGCTCGACGCCCAGCTGTCCGTGCCTGGCAAACTTGAATTTCGGACCCAACAAGGCGGAGTCGGGTTTGATGAAGGCGGCCCGGTAACCCTCGAGCAATTCGGCGGGTGGCTTTTTACCGCTCCACTTGGCCAACTCGGGCTTGAAGTCGAACAAGTCGAGCTGGCTCGGCGCGCCGGCGTGGAACATGTAGATCACGCGCTTCGCCTTGGGGGCGAGCGGCGGCTGGCGTGGCGCCAGGGGATTCTCCTCGACCGCCTGCACCTCGGAATTCAACAGCGAGGCCAGGGCCAGACTACCCATGCCGACCCCACACTGGCGCAGGAACCAGCGTCGCGAGGTCTGTCGAGCCATTTCGTCGCGGAGGGGATTGGTCATGACTTGCTTCTTCCTGCTCGTCGTTCGTTCGTTCCGTGGCGTTCGTGGGTTCCGTGGCGTTCGTGTTCCGGCACTCGCTCGCCGCCGTGCGGCAGGTTGGCAGCCGAGGCGCTCACCGAGGGAGACGCCAAGGCGTTATCTCTTGGTCAGCGTGGCGTCCAGGTTCAACAGCACGCGGGCCACGATCGTCCAGGCCGCCGCGTCGTTGGGGGTGGCGGTCGGGGGCAGGTCGCCCGGCTTGGTGAATTCGTTGAAGGCGATCTGGGCCGCGTCGAGCTCGCCGGCCAACAGCCGCTTCCGGCTGCGGTCGAGGAGGCGTTTGAGCGTGGCGACTTCCGTCTCGCGTGGCGGCCGCGACGTGCAGAGCCGAAATGCGTAGCGAATCCGCTCGGCATCGGTCGAGCCTCCCTCGCGCAAAACCCGCAGGGCGAGCGCCTGGGCCGCCTCGCTGAAGATCGTGGCGTTCAAGCTCGTCAGCGCCGCCAGCGGCGTGTTCGAGCGGACCCGTCGCACGCACGATTGATCGCCCGTGGGGGCGTCGAAGTTGGCGAGCACCGGATCCGGAATCGAACGCCGGCGGAAGACGTAGATCGACCGGCGATAGCGATCGGGCCCGGTGGCCGTGTTCCAGAAATCGACATGCACGAAACTCAGCGCAAACAGCCCTTCCGGAACCGGCGGAAACACGCTGGGGCCGCCCATCTCGCGATTCAGCAGGCCGGAGGCCGTCAGGGCGATGTCGCGGACCGTCTCGGCGTGAGGGCGGAACCGCGGACCGCGGGCGAGCAGTTTGTTGTTGGGGTCGCGTTCGAGCAACTCGGCCGACACCTGCGACGATTGGCGATACGTCGCGCTGGTCACGATCAGCCGATGCAGGTGTTTGAGACTCCAGGGCTGGGGCGGCTCGGCGGCCGCGGTCGGCACGGTCGGCTCCATCAACTCCACGGCCAACGTGTCCAATAGCTGCGGATGGGTCGGTCGCTCGGCCCGGGTGCCAAAGTCTTCGGGCGTGGTGACCAGCCCGAGTCCGAAATAGGTTTGCCAAACGCGATTGACGATCACCCGCGCCGTGGTGGGCGACTGTCGATCGACGAGCCAACGGGCCAGCGTGAGTCGCGTGGCCGGGGCGTCGTCGGGCAAGGCGTGAAACGCAGCCGGCGTACCGGGCTCGACCTGGGTGGTGGGGCTCTGCCAGTTGCCGCGATCGAGTATATAGGTGCGGCGCTGGAATTTGGCCTCGCGCGTCGCCAGGTTGAGCACCGAATCGCCCTCGGGCCAGGCGGACCACTGTTCGTCGATCTTGCCGGCGAGCATCTTCGTGTCTTCTTCGCTACGGGCCCAGGCGATGATCAGGTTCTGTCGATCTTCGGCGGTGAGCTCTTCCGTCGGCTTGGCCAGGGCGCGACCCACCTCCGACGGCAGTTGCGCGGCTCGCGGCTCCGGCCGGTCGGTCACGCTGACGCGAAAGCGGCCGATGAAGTTGTTGCGGCGCCCGTGGGCGTCACCACCGCCGTGGCGAAAGCCCATCGCGATGCGAAAGCGTGTGCCGCCTTCGTTGCGGAGCGGCTTTTCGAAGCGGAGCACGGCGTGACAGTCTTCATTCCGCCAGCGCGGTCCGCGATCGGGGCACCAGGCAGTGTTCAGGTCGTCGTCGACCAGGAAGTTGGCCCCGCCCGTCAGGCGGCGATCGTCCTTGTTGCGGCGGAAGAAGGGATCGATCAAGCCGACCGATTTGTTGGCGTTGGCGGTCGCCTCCGCCACTTTGACGTAGCTAAAGTTCTCGGCGTCGGAGAGCGGTGCGGCGTCGACCTTGATTTCGCTGATCGCAAAGGTGCCGCGGAAGTTGCGGCCCGGTCCGCCAAAGATCAGGTCGCCATGCGTCAGGGCGTCGAGCCGCAAGGCGGTGACCTCGGTTTCCTGCGTATCGACGATGACGGTCAGCCGGGTGCTGGTCGGTCGGAAGCCGAGGTTGAGCACCGTGCCGTCGTCGAGGATTTCGGGATGACAAATGCCGTCGGGTACTTCGGCACTCGAGGGATGCAGCGGCGTCCAGGTGTCGGCGGTTTGTTTTTCCCGCTCGGCCGTGGCCCAGGTTTGCAGCTTGGCCTCCCAGTCGGGCACGGCCTTCTTGATCTCCTTCACGTGCTTGACGATCTGCTCGTCGATCTTCGTCATCCGCTGCCGATGTGCCGGCGAATAGACGCGCTCGATCGACTCGTAGTCGTTGTTCAAGTAAGCGAACAGCTGATAGTACTCACGCTGGCTGAGGGGGTCGTACTTGTGGTCGTGACATTGCCCGCAGGCCAGGGACATGCCGAGCACGGCCTTGCCGATGCAGTCGATGCGATCGATGATCCCCTCGATGCGAAACTCTTCGGGAATGATGGCTCCCTCTTCGTTGACCATCGAATTCCGCAAGAAGCCGGTGGCGATGCGTTCGTCCTGTCCCGCGTCGGGCAACTGGTCGCCGGCAATCTGTTGGATGATGAATTGATCGTAGGGCAGGTCACGATTCAGAGCGCCCACGACCCAGTCGCGCCACGCCCACTGCTGCCGGGGCAGGTCCTTTTCGTAGCCGTCGCTGTCGGCGTAACGGGCCGCGTCCATCCACCAACGGGCCCAGCGCTCGCCATAGTGGGGCGAAGCGAGCAAGCGCTCGACCTGCTTTTCATAGGCGTCCGGCGACTCGTCCGCCAGAAAGGCGTCAAGTTCCTCGAGCGTCGGCGGCAACCCGGTCAGGTCGAGCGACAGCCGGCGCAACAGCGTGGCCCGATCGGCCTGGGCGGCCGGCTTCAGGTTTTCCTCGTCCAGGCGTGCCCGCACGAAGGCGTCGACCGGATGCGCGTCCTCTGGCATCTCGGCGCGTCGCGGGGCCACGAAGGCCCAGTGCTGCTCGTAGGGGGCGCCTTCCTCAATCCAGCGTCGCAGCAGCTCACGCTCGGCCGCCGTGATCGGCTTCTGTTGGTCGGGCGGGGGCATCACCTCGTCGGGATCTTCCGACAGGATGCGGACCATCAGTTCGCTCGAATCGGGGTCACCGGGGACGATCGCCGCCGCCGCCACGGCGCTGTCGCGGACGTCGATCCGCAGGTCGGCTTCGCGGCCGGCCTCGTCCGGACCGTGGCATAGCGCGCACTTCTCGGCCAGGATCGGCTGAATGTCGCGTCCGAAGTCGATCTCGTCTGCAGCGGCGGAAGCCGAGAGGGCGGTCGCAGAGACGAGCGTGGCCAGTAGGAGGGCCATGGGGGAGGGCAAAGGAGGGCGTCTCATAGTCCCTATGCTACACGTAAACCGCGGCGGTTGGAATCGCCGCGTGGGGCGCGCCGTGGCGCGCTCCAAATCGTGTCAAAACGCCCCAATTCAAGCGGGTCGAAGCGGCGTGCGCGCGGCATCGCCCAGTGGTGGGAAAGCTGTGGCAACCGAGTAGCGAGCGACGTTGCCGAGGACGTTACACCGCACCGGCGGCATCGCGTTCGAAGGCGTCGCCGCTCTCGATCACGTCGGGCTTTGGCTGCAGGCGCTCGACCATCTCGTTGTAGTCGTCGGCCAGGTCGAGCCAGTGATCGCCCTCGCGGAAGCGGATCGGCTGAAATGGCGCGTCGAAGCCCGTGGCGCGAATCGACTTCTGCAGGCGGTAGATCGGACCCGCGAAGCGATTGCTGGCGCGGAGCGTGTCGTAGGCGAAGTACGGCATCAGGGTCAGGAACACGGCGGCCAGGACAGTCGCGTCGACCGCCATCACCGCGAGGCGCTCGGACAGCGGCGTATCGATGTCGCCGGTTAGCACCATGCGAAAGATCGGCAGCGTAAGGATCGCCGTCACGAAGAAGACGAACCATTGAAACACCATGCGGCGGACAATGCCCAGCTGCACGGGGCGATTGACCAGCCATATTCGACGTCGCCTAGCCATGTCGAGACCTCTCTCTGAAGGCTTTACTTTCAGATTGCGCCTATTTAACACTGCCTGGAGAAGCGTAGCCCGCGGAACCGCGGCGTGGCCACAAATTTCGCGGGTCGTTGTGGAAAAGTCGCACGGGACCGACGGTCGGCTGGCGGATGTTGCCAAAACACCACAACGCCTTGCGACTTTTCGGCCGGTATAACCGCTACGGTGGGTTCGATTTGCTTGACGCGGCAGGGGTTGCAAGGTACTTCCCCTTAGGCAGGTTGCAGGTTACCCCGGGTCTCGGGGTGCGCTCCGTCCGCATGAAGCACGGTGCGTTTGGGTGACGAGAAGCTATTGATGGCTGCGTTGTCAATGAGCCCTTCGCCGCGGCGGTGATAGCTGGAATGCCGGCCTCCCGCTGGTCGGCCTGGTTTATTGGCTGCGCAGGGCTCAATAGAGCGTACGGAACTCGACATGGGAATTTGGCACTCGCTTTGTAGCCGTCGCGGACGGCGACGAACGACGACTCGCAATCCGCGCCGACGGCGTGGCGCGGCGGCGGTCGAGTTTGCCATGATTTCGATTCCCTTGTTCCTGTTCCTGTTCGCCAGTATCGAGTTCGGCCGCGGCATGATGTGCGTGCAGACGATGGAAGAGGCGGCCCGCGCCGGCTGTCGTATCTCCGTCATCAAGAGCGCGACGACGTCCGACGTCGAAGCCGAGGTCGCGCAGGTCATGCAGCTTGCCGGGATCGTCACCTACGACGTCGCCATCGAGCCGGCCAATTTTACGACCATTGACCGCTGGGAACCGATTACCGTGACCGTGTCCGCCAACTTCGACGATATGAGCTGGTTGCCGATGCCCGGCTTCCTGGGCGGATTGTCCTTTACCGGTTCCTGCGTCATGCCCAAAGAGAGTTCCCCCGACGCCTAGCGTCGGTAAGGCTGGCCGAACTGCCCCGACCTCGCGTGGCTACCTGAATCGAGGAGATGAGCACCATGTGGAAGACCTGCAACTTACCGCCGCGACAGGGCCCTGCGCGACAGGCCTCTTCGCACCGAGGCTCTGCGCGACAGGGCGCGACCCTGGTCATGATCTGCTTTTTCATGACGATTCTGATCGGTTTGGTGGCCTTCGGGGTTGAAGTGGGACGCATGTTCCTTGTTCGCTCGCAGCTGCAATCGGCCGTCGACTCGGGCGCGCTGGCAGCCACGATGCAGCTGCGTCAAGACAGCAGCGACATCGACGCCGCGGTGGCGGCTGCCAACGAGTTCATCCAGTACAACCGCGTTGGCTGGCTGGTCACGATTCCGGAAGACGCGGTGACGGTGAACGTGGGGACGTGGGATTCCGCGACGCAGACTTTCAGCAGTGGCGGGTCGAACCCCAACTCGGTCGAGGTTTCCGGCAACGCCAACGACGAGCCGCTCTTCTTCGCCGGCATTTTCGGTCACTCGAGCTTTGCGGTGCCCCGCTCGGCCATTGCCAGCGGCGGTGCGGGCAAGCTCGACATCATCATGACGCTCGACCTGTCCGGCTCCATGGGTTCCAACAATCGCATCCAGGCCCTCCGCGACGCCGCGCCCAAGTTCGTCGACGTGATCGAGGAGGTGGGCGACGACGACCGCATCGGCGTGATGGGCTACGGCGCGCTGCCCGATCAGTACGATCCGGTTGCCCAGGGACACAACGGAACGTCCTATACCAGCGCTCCGGCCTCCCAGTATCCGAGCGACAGCGACTGGTGTGCCGTGAAGGAGGCCGACCTGACTTCGAACTTCAGCCACCTTCGCAACAACGTGCTCGACTCGGACACCTTGGTGCACAATAAGTACAACGGTTGGACGCCGATCGGTGCGGCGATCCGCGATTCGGCCCATTATCTCGACGTCAACGCTCGCAACGATGTGAACAAGGTGATCGTGTTGATGAGCGATGGGCATGCGAACAAACCCGAAGACAACGGCCCCGGCTATGCCCGTGAGATGGCAAGCTGGGCGGCGTCGCTCGACATCAAGGTCTACACGATCAGTCTCGGCAACGGCGCCGACAAGGGTCTGATGCAGGACATCGCCACGATCACGGGGGCGGAGTACTTCGATGCCTCGGGCTCCTCGGATGAACTCTCGGCGAAGTTGACGGACGCCTTCGAGAACGTCGCCAACACGATCAAGGGAACGCAGTTGGTGCAGTAAGGTGCCGCGTCCGAGACGGAATCAGACCGAACGAGAAGGCAGGCAGGTGATGCGCGAGAACCGAGGTAGAGCAGGAGAGGGGCCAAAGCAGCGGCGTGGCTCGGCATTGGTCGAGTTTGCCATTGTGTTGCCGGTTCTGGCGATCTTGATTCTGGGCGCCCTGGACCTGGGCCGGGGAATCATGGTTCAGCATGCCCTGCAGGAGGCGGCGCACGCGTCCTGCCGCGTCTACTCGATTCGCGATTCCACTCAACAGGACGCCACCGACATGGTGGCCAACGCCATGACGCGAGCGGCCGTCGCAGAATACGCGACAACGTACGATCCGCCCAGCAAGGGCGATATCGACACACACATGGAGGCGGTCACCGTTACCGTGACCACCCCGTTCTCCACCGTCGCCTGGCTGCCGCCGCTGTACCTCAGCGGCGCGACCATCACCGGTAGCTGTACCTTGCCGGCCGACCTGGGCGTGGCAAACGACACGCCGGCGGCGGTCGATCTCTCGATCGACGATCACGGCGGCGACGGCAACATGCGTCACGGAGACGACGACGACGACTAGTCACGTGCGGCCTTCCCCCGCGACGTTCTCTTGAGGACGGAATTACAAGAAGACCGTCCCAACCGCGAATCTCGGATATACGAAGATGGACCGAACGGCAAACAGAGCGACGCGAACCTCGCGCGGGCGAGCCCGACGCGGCTCGGCCATCGTCGAGTTCGCGATGGTCCTGCCGGTGATGGTTTTGCTGATCCTCGGGTCGCTGGAGTTGGGCCGGGGAATTATGGTCGAGCATACGCTGCAGGAGACCGCCCAGGCGGCGTGCCGCGTCTACTCGGTGCGGGACACAACGCAGCAGGACGCCGACGACTTGATCAGCACGGCCATGAACCTGGCCGGCGTCGAGACGTACACGGTCGTCTACAGCCCCGCGAGCAAGTCGGATATCGACACCCACATGGAACCGGTGACCGTTTCAATTTCCGCCTCCTATTCGTCGGTGGCCTGGATCTCGCCGACGTATCTTTCCGGGGCGACGATCAGCGGCGTTTGCACACTGCCGGCCGACACCGGCGAGACGAACGACACCCCGGGCGCGAACGATGGCGACGACGATGACGACGATGACGATGACGACGATGACGATGATGATGATGATGACGATGATGACGATGATGACGACGACGACTAGCGTGTGACTCGTCCGCGAGCCGCCGGCTGCGGATCGTCGTCCACGGCCAGATCTTGCTGGCAAGATGGGACCTATCCGCCGGGTCCTGTAAAGGCGCCGAACATCAGCAGCAGGTCGTCGAGATCGACGTCCCCGTCGCCGCCGACTTTCGCCGCACAAAAGTCGGGCGTGGCGGCATCGCGGGGACGCCGCGACGCCGGTGAAGCGGCCACCCACGGAACGCCACGGCGGCCGTCCCGTCGCGTGTCAGCCTTCGCTCATCGAGACCTCGACGACGACGACGACAACTCGCCAGCAACGAGCGGACGACGTTCCGCGTGGCCGAGCCGGTTTCACTGTTGGCCGAACAGCGTACTCTTCGCGGCCTTGGAAATTGCCAGCACGGCGGGGTGCTTGAGTCGTCGTTCGATCGAGATCGCATAGAAGCGCTCGGTCACTTCGGCGATGCGGCCGACGGCCTGCACGGCATATTGCCGTTTCACCTCTTTCTCCACGGCACTCGGCGACACGAAGAGTCCCTCGCCTGCCTGGCCGAAGACCTTCATCACCGCGCTGTCCTCGAATTCGTGCATGATCTGCGGGCGAATGTCCTCGGCATCGAACCACAACTCGAGGCTCCGCCGCAGCGTCGTGTTCTGCGTGGGCAACAACATGGGGGCCCCGTTGAGCGACTTGGGAAATCCGCGCTTGAAGCGTTTGGCCAAGACGGGCGTGCCGAGCACTGTGACGCCGCACTCGCCCAGCAAGTGGTTGAACGCTCGCACGTGGGCCCCCGGGGTGAGCGGGGAGTCGGCCAGTACGAGGTCGAGGCGGTGCAGCGCCAGGTCGGCCAGCAGCTCGTTGAGCTTGCCCTCGAAACAGACGAGGCGCACTTCTTCCGAGGAACCGAGCGCCGGCCTGAGCAGTTCGTAGATGATCAGCTTCGGCAAGACGTCGGGCACGCCGACGGTGAGGCGTAAGCGGTCGTCGGAGGGCCGGCCCTTGAGGGTGTCGACCATTTCCCGACCCAGCGAAAAGATCTCGTCGGCATAGCGATAGACGAGTTGGCCGGTTTCGGTCAGCTCGAGCGAACGCCCCACGCGATCGAACAATGGAGAGCCGAGCGAGCTTTCCAACTTCTTGATCTGACTGCTCAGCGTCGGCTGCGCGAGGTGCAACCGCTCGGCCGCGCGGGAGATGCCGCCCTCCTTCGCGACCGTCCAGAAGTAGAGCAAATGGTGATAGTTGAGCCACTCCATTTCGCACTCCGTTGAGGGCAAGCAACCCGGGGTATTTGTTTTTTGAATGAATCGATGCTACATTTTCTATTTCTCCTATCATAGCCTGGTGCCGTATAAATCGAATAGTGAAAACGTTCGCTCCCCAGGCTCTCGGAGGTCCTAATGCGGCTTACCATTGTTGATCGCGAGAAATCCTTAACGGCAGAACAGCGTGAGTTCGCCGAACGGCGTTTGATGTTCGCCTTGGCCCGCTTCGAATCGCGGATTCAGCGCGTCAAAGTGGTGGTCAATGACGTCAACGGCCCGCGCGGTGGCGTCGATCAGCACTGTCGGATCACCGTGCAGTTGCGCCGCATGCGCGACGTCGTCGTTTCCAATCGCGACGTCGATCTGAAGAACTGTGTCGCGCGGGCGGCCGATCGTGCAGGGCGGGCGGTGGCCCGGGCTGTGGACCGCTTTCACCAATTCGATCGGGTGCCAGCTTCCCGGACACAGACAGCCTGGAGCTAAGTTTGATGACCAAACCCGCGCAGCCGCTGGTCGGCGTCGTGATGGGCAGCAAATCGGACTGGGATACGATGCGTGGTGCCGTCGAAATCCTGGAAGAGTTCGAAGTCCCCCACGAGGCGGAAGTCGTTTCGGCTCATCGGACGCCGGAGCGGATGTTCCAGTACGGTCGCGAAGCGGAAACGCGGGGTTTGAAGGTCCTGATCGCGGGTGCGGGCGGGGCCGCCCACTTGCCCGGCATGTTGGCCTCGCTGACGACCTTGCCGGTGCTGGGCGTCCCGGTCCAGAGCAAGGCCCTGTCAGGACTCGACTCGCTGCTCTCGATCGCCCAAATGCCGGCCGGCGTCCCGGTCGGCACGCTGGCCATTGGCACCGCGGGCGCGAAGAACGCGGGGCTGCTGGCGGCGCGAATCCTGGCCACGGGCGACCCCTCCCTGGCCACGAAGCTCCAGGCCTACGCCGAGCGGCAACGGAAGAAGGTTGCGGAGATGACCCTATGACCCATGCCCCCATCCTGCCCGGAGCGACGATCGGCGTTCTCGGCAGCGGACAGCTGGGACGGATGTTTGCCATCGCCGCGCGGCGAATGGGCTATCGCGTTCACGTGCTGTCGACGGAGTACGACACGCCCACGGGCCAGGTGGCCGACCTGGAGATTCGCGCTCCCTACGACGACGTGGACGAGGTGACGGAATTTGCCCGTGGAGTGGACGTCGTGACGTTCGAGTTCGAGAACGTACCGACGACCACCATCGAAATCGTCGAAGCGCAGGTCCCGGTACGTCCGGGAGGGCACGTTCTGCACACGACGCAGAATCGACTTCGCGAGAAGAACTTTCTCCGCCGTGCTGGCTTGCCGGTCACCGAGTTCCACGAAGTTCGGGCCTTGGCCGAGTTGCGCTCGCTGTGTGCCGACGGTTTGCCGGCGGTGCTCAAGTCGGCTGCCTGGGGATACGACGGCAAGGGGCAGAGTATGATTCGGGAGATCGGCGAGGTCGAAACGGCCTGGGAATCGGTCGGTTCGGACTGTGCGATTCTGGAGAGATTCGTCGACTTCGAGTGCGAGCTGTCCGTGGTCGCCGCCCGCGGTCTGGATGGCCAGTTCGTCCACTATCAGCCGATTCTCAACATCCACCGCAACCACATCTTGGACCTGTCGGTTTCGCCGAGCGGGCTTTCGCCGGACGTCTGCCGACAGGCAGTCGAGATCACGCGCGAAGTCTTCGAGCAACTGGACGTCGTCGGCGTGCTGTGCGTCGAGATGTTCCTCACCCGCGACGGTCGCCTGCTCGTCAACGAACTGGCACCCCGGCCGCACAACTCGGGGCACCTGACGATCGACGCGCACGAGAGTTGCCAGTTCGAGCAGCAGGTCCGTTCCGTGTGCGGATTGCCGCTCGGATCGACCAAGCAGCTGAGCCCGGCCGCGATGGTTAATCTACTAGGCGAATGCTGGGTTTTCGGCGAGCCGAATTGGGCTTCGGCACTGGCCGGCAAGGGCGTGAAACTGCATCTCTATGGCAAGCGGGACGCTCTGCCAGGGCGTAAGATGGGGCATATCACCGTGTTGGCCGATTCCACCCGGGAAGCGATCAATATCGCCCGGGAGGTGCGGGTGGGGCTGCTGTCGCCGCCCGGCGAGGTCGGGACGCCCCTGAAGGCGGTCCCCGAACCATAGATGTTTTCTATGGTTGATCCACGATGAATCTATGAGACCAAAGGGTCGATCTGCCCTTAAGCTATTCATAGGCGAAAACGGATAAAGGTCTGGGCGCTACATTTCCGCCCCAGAAGCGGCGATTGGGGCGGTTGGTGCCGTTTCCGGAAAGATGAAATAGAAGCGTATGTCGACGAGTTCCCTTTCCCCATCTGGTCCGGTCCTCGAAGAGAGTGCCCTGACGGTCCTGGAGACGTTCTCCGAAGCGGCCAGCGTCACCTTCGATCGCATTCTCGCCCGGCGCGTGCTGCAGGAAGCGCAGCATGCGGTGCCGGGGGACGATGCGCAGGCCTGGTCGCGGTGGCTCGTCGATGCGGGCGAGAGTCTCAGTCTGCGTATTCGCAATCTCGAGTGCGAGCTGGCGGAAGTCCTGGACTTCGTGCGTCAAGGCGTGCCGGTGGCCCTTTGCCACGAAGAGGCCGACGGCCGGTTGCGTTGGTACATTCTCCACGAAGTCAGCGGTCGCAAGATCCGGCTCTCTTTGCCGTCTGAGGAAGGAAGCGACTTCTGGTGCACGCCGCGCCAGTTGCGCTCCTCGTTCGGTCTGTCGAAGTCCGGCGGCAAGGCCCGCTGGGTCATTGGCCAGGCGGCCCTCGCTTGCCAGGCCAGCGATCGTCCCACCAAGCACCGCTCCAGCGGCGGAAAGCTCTCGCCGCTGATGCGCCTGATCGGTCTGATGCGGCCCGAGCGTAGCGATCTGTGGGTGATCCTGGTCTTTTCGCTCATCGTCGGGGTGTTGGCCCTGGCCACGCCGGTGGCTGTCGAGGCTTTGGTCAATACGGTGGCTTTCGGTCGCTACCTGCAGCCGGTGGTCGTGCTGGCTCTGTTCCTGTTCACGTTTCTCGCCTTTGCCGCGGCGATTCGCGGCCTGACGACCTACATCGTCGAAATTCTGCAGCGTCGGCTGTTCGTACGCGTGGTCGAAGATCTCGCCTATCGTTTGCCGCGCGTCGAGCAGCGCGAGTTCGACAATCGACACGGTCCGGAGTTGGTCAATCGATTCCTCGACGTGGTGACGGTCCAAAAGGCCGCCTCGGCGTTGCTCATCGATGGCATTGCGATCGTGCTGCAGACGGCAATCGGCATGATCGTGCTCGCCTTCTACCATCCCTTCCTGCTCGGTTTCGACGCCGTGTTGTTGCTGATCATCAGCTTCATCGTGTTCGTCCTGGGCCGTGGGGCCGTGAATACTGCTACCAAGGAGTCGAAGGCCAAGTTCGCCGTGGCGGCCTGGCTCGAGGAATTGGCCCGCCACGTCACCGCGTTCAAGCTGCACTCGGGCAATCAATTCGCCCTGGAGCGGGCCGATCAGCTGGCGATCGACTGGCTCGAGGCGCGTCGCCGTCACTTCCGCATTGTGATGCGGCAGATCATCTTCGCCCTCGGCCTTCAGGCGTTGGCCGGCACGGCCCTGTTGGGTCTTGGTGGCTGGCTCGTCATCCAGGGTGAGCTGACACTCGGTCAGTTGGTGGCCGCGGAATTGATCGTGATGATGATCGTCGGCTCGTTTGCCAAGCTGGGCAAGCACATGGAGAGCTTTTACGATCTCCTGGCGTCGGTCGACAAACTCGGTTTGCTGTTTGATCTGAGCACCGAGTCGCACGACAAGCTGTTCCATCTCCGCGAAGACGGGGCCGCCTCGATCACCGCCCGCGGGGTCAATTTCAAGTACGACAAGACCGAAGTCCTCCGCGAGGTCGATCTCGAGCTGCAGCCGGGCGACTCGGTCGCGCTGTTGGGACAATCGGGCTCGGGCAAGACGACGTTGATCGACCTGTTGTGCGGTTTGCGGACGCCCGATTCCGGTCACGTCGAGCTGGACGGCATCGATCTCCGCGATCTGCGGCCCGATTCGCTGCGCCAGCATCTGGCCGTGTCGCGATCGGTTGACGTCTTCAACGGGACGATCGACGAGAATGTCCACCTCAACCGACCGAACGTGCGATCGAGTGACGTTTGCGACGCCCTGCAGGCCGTGGGACTCCTCGGCGAAATCCAGCGATTGCCCGAAGGTCTCGGTACGGTTTTGCAAACCAACGGGGCTCCGCTCACGTCGAGCCAGTCGGTGCGTTTGATGTTGGCACGAGCCATCGTCGGTCGCCCCCGCCTGTTGCTGATCGACGGCACGCTCGATGCCCTCTCGGATGCCGAGCTTGGTCCGGTTCTCGAAAACCTGATCGGAGACGAGAAACGGCCTTGGACCGTCTTGGTGACCACGGGACGGCGGGCCGTCATCGAAGCTTGCAATCGCGTCGCGGCATTGCCAGCACCGGTCCCGTCGCGGGCGGATGATACGACCTCCGCGTTAAGCTAGATCGAGTTTAACTATTGTAAGGGCATCGCCCGATACACTTAGGGTTGCGAAACTATGTCGACCGTTGCCGCACGTCCTGTTAATGACCGCCTGCCGGCGCTGAAACTTGTGCAATCGTCGCGCAAGGCGGCACGCCTGGCGAAGTTGTTGCTCGTTCTCCTCGCACTGAGCGTGGTGGCCATGATATTTGCGCCGTGGCAGCAGTCGGCGCGAGGTAGCGGCAAAGTCGTGGCGTACGTGCCTCAGGAACGTCAGCAAACAGTCACTTCACCGGTCAAGGGCATTGCCGCCCGGCTCGGCGAGGGCCTGGTCGAGGGTGCGAAGGTGAAGCGGGGGGACTTTATTGTCGAGATCGAGCCGAATGCGGCCAATCTCGTTGCGCAGATGCAGGCTTCCCTCGGCGACCTCGATACCAAGCTGGCGACCGCCCAAACCAAGGCCGAAGTTTACGGTCAGAATGTCCGTGCCTTTGCCGAGGCCAGAGACGCCGCCGTCGCCGCGGCCGATCAACTCATCGAAGCGGCACGAGCCAAGTACGATGCGAAACAGCGGCTCGTCCCGGGCTACGAAGCGAAGGCGCTGCAAGCCAAGCAGAACTACGATCGCCAGCAGGCCCTTTTCCTCGAAGGGGTCCGCTCGGCCAAGGAAGTCGAGAAACTCCGCAAGGACTTGGACGTCGCCGAGGCCGAGCTCCAAGCGGCCCGGCTCGACATGGCGGCGGCCGAGGATGAATGGGAAGCCAAGCAGAACGAGCGTATCCAGAAAGAACAAGAAGCCCAAACGAAGGTCGATTACGCCCGGGCGATGCAGCAGGATGCGCTCGGTCAGGTAGCGACGATCCAGAAAGAAAGGCGAGCCGTCGAAATCAAGCTCTCCGAGCTGGAGCGTCTGAAGATCTATGCGCCGCGTGACGGCACGCTCTTCCGGGTCAACATCTTCGAACGGGGACAGCAGCTCAAGGAAGGCGACCCGCTCTTCACGATCGTGCCGGACACCTCGGAGCGGGCCGTCGAGCTGTGGGTGTCGGGGAACGACACGCCGTTGGTCAGCCCCGGCGATCACGTTCGTCTGCAGTTCGAAGGTTGGCCCGCGGTGCAGTTTGCCGGCTGGCCTTCCGTGGCCGTGGGGACATTTGGCGGCCAGGTGATGACGATCGATCCGACCGACGACGGCACCGGTGCCTTCCGCATCTTGGTCCAGCCCGACGATCAATCGGACTGGCCCGACGAGCGCTACTTGCGCCAAGGCGTCCGCGCGAACGGCTGGGTGATGCTCAGCCAGGTGACGCTCGGATATGAGATTTGGCGTCAGCTCAACGGGTTCCCGCCGTCGATTTCCGGCCAGCCGGACAAGAAGTATGGCGACGACGCGAAGAAGGTCAAGCTACCGAAATGATCTGCCAAGGATGGCAATCATTCCTGACACTCTCAATCAGCTGCATCGTCTTGGTGGGGTGCCGCTCGGGCCGCGCGCCCGAGGTGTTCACGTCGGCTGAACCGGTGACCGCGAGGGCGGATCTCGCCCACGACACGGCATCGCATCCACCGGTTTGGCAGCAGACCGCCTGGCGTCCGCCACCGCATCTGGCCCCGTCGCTGCAGCCAGCGGCCCCACCGCCGCAGCCACTCTCGCCGCCGCACTCCATGTCGTCGCTGTCGGCCGTGCGCCTGCCGCCCGCGACAAACGCGTCTGCGCCCCCGGGCGCTGCTCCCGTCGTCGCGCTGGCTCCGGCGCCGGTTCACGCACCGCTGCCGAACGACATTTCCGCGGCGCCCACGCTGCCACCGGTGGTGCCGGTCGCTTACCTGGACGATGGCCAACCGCTGCCGCCGCCGAATCAGCCCAAGGACGGCCAGGACCTCCGCTTGGTGCCGCCAGATGCCCCGCCACAGCCGCCGGCAGGCGAGACGATTGCCCCCGGTCAGCCGACCATTAACGGCGAACCGGGCGAGCTCATTCCGCCGGGTTTCTTGGAACTCCTCGACGTCATCGAATCGGTCGAGCGGGCATATCCCTTGCTGGAACAAATCGTGCTCGAGCAACAGGTCGCCGCCGGCGGACGCCTTTCCGCGGCGGGGGCCTTCGATCTCATGGGTCGCGGGCACGCGATTGCGACGCCGCTCGGCTTTTACCAGACGTATCGAAACGGATTGTCGCTCGAGAAACCGCTCTTTCACGGCGGAAGCCTGGCCGCCAAGTACCGCATCGGAGATGGCAACTTCGAGCCGTGGTTCGGCGAACGCGAGACCAACGAGGGCGGCGAGTTTTCCGTCGAGTTGAAGGCGCCGCTGTTGCAGAACCGGCGGATCGACAAACGTCGCACGGCCCTCTTCCAGGCCGAGTTGAACCAGCTCGCCGTGCAGCCCGAGATTCGCCTGCAACTGCTCGAGTTCACGCGACTCGCCAGCCAGACCTATTGGGGTTGGGTCGCCGCGGGCCAGGCGCTCGAGGCCAACCTGGAGCTGCTCGAGAACGCCCGCGCTCGTGTCGAACAGATCGAGAAGCGGATGGCGGCTGGCGACCTGGAGAAGATCGTCGGCATCAACAACGATCAACTCATTGCCACCCGTGAAACGAAGGTGATCGAGGCGGAACGAAAACTGGAACAGGCGGCGATCAAGCTGTCGCTGTTCTTGCGGGACGCAGCCGGCAAGCCGATCGTGCCCGATCCGCAGCAGGTGCCTGACGGGTTTCCTAGCCACACGGTTCCTCAGGTCGATCGCATCAAGAACGACATTGCCACGGCCATCGAGGCCTCGCCGGCTCTGGAACAGATCGAGATTGTGCGAGAACAGGTACGGCTTGATCTGAAGCTCGCCGAGAATCAACTGCTGCCGAAGTTCGATGCCCGTCTGTTGGCTTCTCAGGACGTCGGTGGCGAAACGAGCTCGAAAGGCGATAAGACCCCCTTCAAGCTGGAAGGGGCCTTTGTCGGCGAGGTGCCCCTGCAGCGGAGTGCCGCCCGCGGCAAGATCGAGCAAGCCCGGGCCAAGCTGGCCCAGTTGCAGGCGAAGGAGCAATTCGTCGTCGACAAGGTCACTGCGGCGGTGCAAGACGCGGTGTCGGCGCTGGAGGCGGCTTCCGACCGCATCGAGCAGGCGAGCAGGACTGTCGACCTCTCGCGGCAGACGCTCGACATCGGCCGACTTCAATTCGATGCGGGCGATATCGACCTGGTCACGTTGAACATCTTCGAGCAGGCGGTGACCGACGCCGAGCTGCTCTTGATCTCGGCGCGGGCCGATTACTTCGCCGCCTTGGCCGACTATCGTGCGGCCCTGGCTCTCGACCCGCGCGGGGACCGCGAGCGCGACAAGGATCGCGTCGAACGGGCCAACGCCCAGTAAGACGCCCGCCTGGCGACGCGGGGCCAGCCTGTCATGGCACGCCTGGACCAACGACGGGCCGCCGGGACGAATGGCCGACGCCCGTGGCGGCAAACCGCTAGCGCTGCCTGCAGTAGGGATGTCGCGGGAGCGAGTGGCAAACGCCCAGCCAAGCTTGGGAGGGCGTGGGGAGTGCGCAAACCTCGTCACAATGGGAGGGATGGCGCGGGCTGCTCGCCCGGTTTGGGCGTCTGATCACGCCCGGTTGGCGACAGCACCGCGGCAAGTTGCCCGCGGGGGAAGAAATTACTCACGAAAGCAGGCGTTTTGCGCCGAAGTTCGAAGACGAATCGGTAGATTTAATTCAGCGATGGGATGCAGGCTGCTTGCACAGGGGGGTGGTCAGCGCGGAGTTCCCGATCGCGGTGCGAAGTCGTGTGCTTCGCACTGCGTCGTGATGCCGCGCGAACCGTGACCACCACTTCTCTTCCCTGGTCCGCAACGTCTCGACAAGCACAGCCGGATGGTCTCGCGTCCCGTCCATCGATACGTCCGTAGCCCGGTCGGTGTGAAAGCCGTCTGTCTGGCGGTGTGGCTCTGCGCGCCGTTACTCGCCGGTTGTCCGCTGCCCTGGTACGACGCGCCGCCCCTGTTGACCTCCACGGACTATTGCCGTGAGCTGCGCACCATCGACGGGATTGTGCTCGAGCAGGAGTCGGTCATCGCACCCGTCCCGCTGGAAGAGGCGATCGCCGAGAACGGGCAAAACGGCTACCAGCCCGAGGCGGAACCGCCTCGGGAGCCGCCTGCTGAGCTACCGCTCTCGCTCGGCGAAGCCCGGGCGGCGGCCTTGGTCGCCAACCTCGACATTGGCGTGGAGTTGTTGAATCCGCTCATCGCCCGCCAGGGAATTTCCGCGGAGGCGGCGCGTTTCGAGTCGACCTTCAACGCCTCGATCGAGCGCCGTCGCTTGGATCCACCGCCGGGGGTTGCTGCGGGCGGGGTTCCCGACACCACCTTCGACGATCTCGATCTGGCCTTCACGCAGCCGCTTTCGACCGGCGGTGTGTATCGTCTGCTGCACGACGTCACCAAGTCGGACATCCACGTTCCGGGTCTTCCCAACATCACGGGCACGGATTTGGGCGTCGAGTTTTCCCATCCTCTGTTGCGGGACTTCGGCTATCGGGTCAACACGGCAGGAATTCAGATTGCGCGGGCGAACAGCGGCATTGCCGACGCCCAGTCGAAGCTGACGGCGATCCGCGTGCTGGCCGAGGTCGAGACGGCGTACTGGAATCTGTTCGCGGCGCAGCGGCTCTACGACATTGCGCAGCAGCAGCTCGAACTGGCCAAGGGGCAACTCGAGGCCGCCGAGCGTTTGGTCCAGGCGGGCCGCTTCTCCAACGTCGAGGTGCTGCGCGCCCAGGCAGGCGTGCTGGCGCGAAGGGATGCCGCCATCGCGGCCGAAACGAATGTTCGCTTGGTCCAGCGCGAGTTGAAGCGGATCATGCAGCGGCCCGACCTGCCGGTCGAGAGCATCACCAAGATCATCGTCGTCACGTCGCCACGTCCGGTGGGCCTACGGTTTGATCGCCAAAATCTGGCCGCGCGGGCCGTGGAGAACCGCATGGAGGCGCTGCAGCTCCGACTGCAGCTGTTGAGCAACGACATCGAGATCCTGGTTGAGAAGAATTCCAAGCTGCCACGCCTGGATCTGACGGCGGAGATCGACGTCTTGGGCCAGGACCGTGCCTATCGCCGTTCGCTCGACAATCTGTTGGAAGGGGAATTTGGGGATCGGCTGGTGGGGCTCTCCCTGGAAGTCCCCCTGGCGGGCAACGTGGCGGCGACGGCCCGCTTGCGGGAGGCCGAGCTCCGCCGCATCCAGACCCAGATCCAGCAGAAGCAGCTCGACGTCGCCATCGTGCAGGAAGTCTACGACGCGATCGACCGCATCGAACAGAACTGGCAGCGAATTCTGGCCACCCGCGCGGCGGCGATCGCGGCCGAACAAACCTTTCTGGGCGAGTCGCGGCTGAACCAGGCAGGTCAACGCACCAGCACCGAAGTCTTCATCGCACTGACGAACCTGGCCGATGCCCAGGCCCAAGCGGTTCAGGCGATCACGGACTACGAGACGGCCAAGGTCGATCTGGCCCTGGCAGCCGGGGCCATGCTCGGCTACGGGCAGGTGCATTGGAATCCCTACCAGGGCGCCGACGGGCCGCCCCCCACCGAGTATCCGGCCGGGCCGGGTCTGACCCCCGAACCGCTCCCTCCGGGCGAATTGCCTCTGCCGCCGGCGGCAGCCGCTCCATTCGGCCCTCGATAGCCACGTTACAAGGGCGCGGCACGGCTCAGGCCAACTGCCGGGCAATCATGCGGCGAAAGAGTCCCTCCGCGGCGGCCAGTTCGGCGAACGATCCGGACTGGGTCAGCTTGCCGGCTTCCAACACATAGATTCGATTTGCGTCACGAATCGTGCTCAAGCGATGGGCCACCACGAGCCGCGTCACCCGCAGCCGATCGATACTCTCGCTGACGATTTGTTGGGTGCGGTTGTCCAGGGCGCTGGTTGCTTCGTCGAAGATCAGGATCTTGGGTTTCGTGGACAGGGCCCGCGCGATCAACAGGCGTTGCCGCTGACCGCCGGAGAGGGTGCCTCCCCCTTCGCTCAGATAGGTGTGCATACCCATCGGCATCTGGTGGATGTCGTCCGACAATCCCGCCGCCTCGGCCGCCTCCCAGGCCTCCTCCAAACTGATGCGGGCTGCGCCGGCGATGTTGTCGAAAATGGAACCGCTGCTGACGACTCCGGACTGCAGGACGACGCCGATCTGGCGACGGACCGCGGTCCCGTCCAGACCAGCTAGATCCTGTCCGTCGAAGCAGACGGATCCCGATCGCGGGGTTTCGAACCCCAGAATCAGGCGCAGCAAGGTCGACTTGCCACAGCCGGACGGGCCGACGAGCGCGATGAACTCGCCGGGATTGGCGTGGCAGCTAACCCCGCTGAGAATCTGCGGACCGTCATTGCGGTAGCGAAACGAAACCTCGTTGACCGAGATTGCGCCCTGCAAAGGGCCAGGGTCGACCTTGGTGTCGTCATTTTCCGGTTTGGCCTCCAGCAGCGGGGTGATCATTTTCCGCTTGGCGAGACTGTCCATCACCTCGACAAACGTCTCGCTGAAACCGGTCATGCCGCCGATCAAGGCCTGGAACGCCGCGTAGAAGGCGAGAAACGTGCCGATCGTCAGCAATGTCGGCGCCGCCGGGCGGAGGCCGCCGCCCGGCGAGGCGACCGCGGCCAGCATGGTGGCGGCAAAGAAATACAGCACGATCGTGCTCGCCGATTGCAAGGCCGTGTTCACCACCTCGCCCCACTGCTCGATCCGTTGAATGGTGCTGATCATGCGTAGCTGCTTGGCTTGCTGACGGGCCCAGTGATTGAAGGCCCGCTGTTCGGCCCCGGCGACGTGCAGCTTGGACACGCCCGAGATCAACTGGACCTGAAACCCGAACAGCCGTCCCTGACTGATCCCCAGTCGCCGCGCCGTGTTGCGAATCGTCATCGACAGTCCGGCGGTGTACGCGGCGATGACCAACGCCGAGACGAGGGCGATGATCGCCAGGTACGGGCTGTAGAAGAAGCACAGCACCAAGTTCAACGTGGCCAGGCCGCCCCCCAAGATTCCGCCGATGGCGGCATGCCCGACGTTCTGGCTGATTTCGGTCACCATCATCGCGCGATTCTGCAGGTCGCCACTGGAATAATTGCGGAAGAAGCGGGCCGGCAAACGCATCAGTCGATCGATGACCGCCGCCTGCAGCCCGGCGGTGGTGCCAACATCTGCCCGCAGCAGGACATTGTTCTGGGAAAAAGTGAGTGCGGCCTGGCCGAAGGCCATGGCCAACAGGCCCGCAGCGAGTTGATACAACAACGTCAGATTGGCGTCCGGGATCGCCTGATCGATGACCAGGCGTGTGGAGATGGGAACCAACATGCCCAGCAGCGTGACCGCCAGCGCCAGAAAGACGACGATCAATATGTCGGTGCGGATCGGTTGCAGCGCGAAGCGACCCAGCGTCACCAGCGAGTTGGCTCGATCGGGCAGCGGTCGGACAAACGTGGTCGCCGAGCGCAGCAGCCGACCGTCAACCTGCTCGTTGACGCGCCGTTTCGATCCATCAGTGGCGTCGAACATGATGTAACCGCCGCGCTCCGGTAACAGCGCCACGGCCCGTTCTTCCTCTTCCAGGACACCGAGAATCGGGCCGGCGTCCTCATGCCACCACTTGCCGCGCAACAAGACGAAGCGTGCCCGCACCCTCGAAGCCCGGGCGATCGCCTGGAGTGGATCGTCGAGGCGGCCGAGATCGATGCCCGGAGCGGGTCGCCGAAAGGTGATCCCCAGGCGTTTGCCGATCGCCTTGAGGGCGCCCATCAAGTCGTCGGCTTCCTCGACGCCGGCCGGGCGCCGATCCAATACCTCGCTCAGTTCATCCATGGCCTCCGTGGTGTCGGTGGCCTGGAGGTGGGTTCGCTGCTCGAGTCGCTGGCGGTCTTCCTCCACTTCGCGCTGCTCGAGCTCGGCGAACCGCCGCATGCAGAGCCGGTGCAGCCGGTCGAGTCCTTCGAGCATTTCCGACGGCGAGCTGAAGGTGTCGCCGCTGCGAAATACGACCTTGCTTTCGCGGGTGGCGGTCAGTCGCACGGCGTCGCTCACGGGAAGCGACGGTGAGCCGGCGTCAATGCGCGGCGCTTCGATGCCCGCCACCGTGAGTTGGCCTTCGAGGACCTCGAGCCACAGCACCGTGTCGGCGGGGGCCTTGATGTGCTGCTCGGCGGCCAGCGGAATGGGGCCGGCGGTCGACGCCCGCTCCGCATGCACGGCCCGTTCGGCGTCGCCCAACAGGTCGCCCAGCCGACGGATCCAGGTTTCTGCGCGCGTGCGGACTTCGTCGACCGCATATTCGCTCGACGCCGCCAGGGTTCGCAGAGGACATTCGGCGAGCTGCGAGTCTTCCAGCCCCACGACCAGGAACGCGAACCCGCCCTCGCGGGCATCGGGCCGGCAGCCGAACAACAAGTCCCCCTCGTTGCAGCTGAACAAGTACCGGCGCGCGCCGGTGGGAACGCCGTTGGTAGTTCGCACTGCGAACACCGCCACGCTGCCCGCGTGAACCTTCCAGGCCACGTCCGGATCGCTCAGCAGCAACGTGATGTTGCCCCGAACATCGTGGAGTTTCGTCGGGTAGTCGGATGTGGATGCCATGGCGCTGCGCTAGGATGCTGTGGCTACCTCGTCATGATGCTTCAAGAGCGCGGCGTAGTGGCCCCCGGAATCCCAGAGTTGCTCGTGGGTCCCTCGCTCCACGACGGCGCCTCGTTCGAGAACGATAATCTCGTTGGCGTCGCGAATCGTGCTCAAGCGGTGCGCGACGATCACGCAGGTACAGCCGCGGCGGCGCAGATTCGTGTCGATGATTGCCTCCGTCTCTGCATCGAGGGCGCTGGTGCCTTCGTCCATGACCAGGATCGAGGGGTCATTCACCAGTGCGCGGGCGATCTCCAGGCGCTGCCGCTGACCGCCGCTCAAGTTCGCGCCGCCCTCCTGAAGCTTTGCGGCGAAGGTACCGGGCAGATTGGCGACGACGTCGTGAATGTGCGCATCCTCGCAGGCCCGCTCCAGACTCGCTTCCTTGACCGTGGCGTCCCAGAGGGTCAGGTTGTCGCGAATCGAGGCCTCGAACATCATGATGTCCTGTTCGACCAGGGCCAGCGACTGGGAGAGGACGTGGGGCGCTAGGGTGTCGCGCGGCTGGCCGTCGAAGAGGACTTCGCCCGACCACGGCTGGTAGAGGCCGCAGACGAGCTTGGCGACGGTCGATTTGCCGGAGCCACTGCCGCCGACCAGGGCAACGCGCTCGCCCGGTCGGATGACGAGGCTGAGATCCTGGATCAAGGGCGGTTCCAGCGGGCTGTAGCCGAAGGTGACGTTTCTCAGTTCCACCTGTCCGTCGAGCCGCAACTTGGCAGGCAGAGCGCCGTCCGCTTGGCCGTCCACGTGCTTCGAGAGCTGCCCGGCGTCCTCCCGAGCATCGCGCCCGTTCCCGTCCGGCCCGGCGGCGGGTCTCGTGGTCGGCTTGGTCGGGTTTGCCAGCACATCGTCGAGTCGCATCAGATCGCCCCGCAGCTCCTGCAGGGTCGATCCCATCTCTGTCAAGCTGGCCACGGGGGCGAGATAGGTGGCCATCAGTCCCTGAAACGCGACCAGCGTACCGATCGTCATGTTCCCTTGGATGACGCTATAGCCACCGATGATGAGCACCAGAACCGTGGTCAGCGAATCGACGAGGATCGGCAGGCTCCCCGTTGGCAAGGCGGAGTACTGCAACTCCTGACCGGCGTTGGAACTCTTGGCGTAGTACCCCATCCACTTGCCGAAAAAGTCGTCCTCCATGCCGGAGGCCTTCATCGTTTCGATCGACTGGATCCCGGCGATCACGAATCCGCTCGCCTTGCCGGCTTCCTGGGAGTAGCGCAGATTGGCCTCGATGCGATGTCGGCCCACCCACCGCAAGTAAACCAGATTCGCCAGGGCGAAGCCGGTCGCGATCAGCGTCAACGGCCAATGGATCAACAGCAGGACTGCCCCATAGACGATCATCGTGAACAGGTTGATGACAATCGAGGCGAGTTGTCCGGCGACGACCGAGGCCAGCTTGTCGTTGAGCTCCATCCGCGAGACGATTTCGCCGGGAAAGCGCTGCGTGTAGAAACTCACGGGAAGTCGCAACAGGTGCCGGAAAAACTGGCTATTCATCCGGGCCGCCATGCTCAAACGCAGCCGGCGGACGTGAAACTGCTGCACCGCTTCCAGCAGGACCTTGATCGCCACCGTGCCGGCCATGGCGATCAACAGCGGGCGATACCAATCGAAGCGCGCGTCGACGATCACCGAATCGATGAAGACCCGGGAGAAGGCGGGAATGGCCAGGCCGGGCAGGATCATCGCCAGCCCGGCGATGGCGATGAACAGCAGCGTGGCCAGGTTGCCTTGCATCCGCCGCCAGAGTCGGCCCGTGATGCCGGGCGGACGACCGGCCTGTTGGAAGTCTTTTCCAGGACTCATCGCCAGGACAACGCCGGTGAACGAGGCGTTGAAGTCGTCCCAGGAAACGGTTCGATGGCCCGAGGCCGGGTCGTTCAGATAGACGTTCTTGCGATCGTGGCCCTCGACGACCAGAAAGTGGTTGAATTGCCAGAAAGCGATAAAGGGCGTCGCCATCTCGCGGACCGATTCGAGGGTCTTGCTGAAGCCCTTGGCCTCCATCCCGTAGAGTCGGGCGGCTTTGACCACGTTGGAGGCCTTGCTGCCGTCACGCGAAACCCCGCATTTTTCGCGCAACTCGGCCAGCGGTACGAAGCGGCCGAAATAGCCCAGAACGATCCCCAGCGCCGCGGCGCCGCACTCGACGGCTTCCATTTGTAGCAGCGTGGGCGTGTGTTTTCGCGACGCGGATTTCAAGGTGTCGACTCGACAGAATTGGAAAGCGAGGTGGGGACCGACGTGGGGACGAGGGTCCCGTCAGCGGGAAAGGGCTCAATAGGTGGGCGTCTGGGTGTCTTTCTCTCCGAAGAACCAGGTACGCAAGATGGGCAACAGATAGGTGATCGGGGCTCGCTCGGCGATCGTCACGCGAACCGTGCTGGTCGTGCCGGCCGAGAACTTCTTCTGCGGTCCGCTCGAAGTCCAGCGATAGCCGCTGAACGAATCCGGGTCGACTTCGAGTTCGATTTCCACTTCGATGGCGCCGCCCTGTTGCATCAGCATCTGCGCGACCTCAGCGCTGCCGACTTCGTTGATGACGCTTTCCTGCGTGATGGGGAACACGGAAACCTCGCGCACCGTGCCGACGATACTCCCCTCGCGCTCCCGCTGGACCGTCGACGGCGTCACGCGGGCCGGGTCGCCTACCGAAATCCGCTTGCCGTCGCTGACGCTGAAGTAGGAAAGGTTGGTCAGCTTCGCTTCGGGATCGCTCAATTGAAGCGTCCCAACGCGGCTCCCCAGGCCGACGATCTGACCGGGCTGCACCGTCACTTCCAGAATGGTGCCGTCCGCGTCGGACACGATACGGCTCTCCCGCTCCAGGCGGATCTCCAGCCGCGCGATCGCATTGTCGAGTTCTTGGATCTCGTTCTCGCGGTTCTCGCGGTTCTGCGTCAGTTCCTGAGCGAGACGTTGCGCGGCGATGTCGAGCTGGGTCAGTTGCATGGCCAAGTCCGAGAGCCGGTTGCGTTGTTCCAATTGAGCCCGTTCGCGTTGAATCTCGTTGAGTTGCAGTTGCTGCAACTGCACATCCAGGTCGGCCAGCCGGACCTCGCTGTCGGTGACGCTCGTTTCAGCGCTGAGCACCAGATCCTGGGAACTGAGACCCTCCAGCCGCAGCTGCCGCAGTGTGGCCAGTCGCTTCTTGAGCGATTCGTTGAGGGCCTGCGTCATGCGACGTGTTTCCTCGATGTTCTTGCGCTGTTCTTCGTTGAACGCTTGTCCGCGACGGTCCAGCCGCTGCGACAGATCGGTCGTCTTCTCGATTTCGTCGACGATAAAGGCGCGTTGCTTTTCATAGGAGGCGGTCTCCAGTTGTCGCCGCTGCTCGTCCATCGCCGCGGCCGTGGCCTGAAAGGCCGCCGTATCGGCACGCCTGGCGCGCAGTTGCTCCAGCTCCTTGCGGAGTTCGGGCTGGTCGACCAGGGCCAACACATCGCCCCGCGTTACCTCCTGCCCGACACGAACCTGCACGCGGGTGATCTGACCACTGGCCGGCGATTGCAGACCACGGACCTTGCCCGGATTCACGAGCACGCCAAAGCCGTCGACCGTGATCGGAATTCGTCCCAGGATGGCCCAGGCGAGTCCCGCGCCGCAGAGCGCCAACAGGGTCAGCAGCATCAACCACGATTTGCGATTTACGACGACCAGCAGCCGATCCAGCTCGTCCGGCGACTGCAGGCGATCGAGGGCTTCCTGGCGAAAAATCTGTTTAGCGGCCATGGGTGACTCGCCGACAAGGGCGGCTTAGCGGTTTCGCAAACGGTCAAGTATCACGTTGTACCGGGCGCCGGCGATCGAGATGGAGTCCAGCAGCTCCGGATCGATTTCATCGCGGGCGGCCAGTTCTTCGTCGAGATCGCCCCCGTAGCCGAGCGTCGCTACGCTGTTCCGCAGCCGCTGGGCCAGAAATGTGGCCAGCGCCTTGTAGAATCGCGCCGCGAAGGACGGATCGATCGCCAGCTTGGCATTCAAGGCCGAGCGCGCGATCCGCAGGACGGTGCCTGGCTCGGTCGCCACCACCGAGGCCGTTGGGGGTCGCGAGTCGAGCAGCGAAATCTCACCCACCATTTCGCCGGAACCGAGGGTTTCCACGGCGCGTTGCTCCTCGCCGACCCGCACGGCAAAACTACCGCCGATCACGACAAAGATGGCATTGAGCGACTCGCCTTCGGAAATGATCGCCTCGTTGGCGGCGATCTCCTGCTTCTCGCCCGCGCTGACCATCCAGTCGACGTCTTCGTCGCTCAGCATTGACAGGATATAGAGGACCCGTCGCATGACTTGGTGAACTCCCTCGAGACTGTGATCCGTGATCCGCCTCCGGCCTGCGACGGTCGCGCTGGCTTTCCGCGCGCCCCGCCGCGCAGGTCGACGATAGCTGGCCACCATGCCAGCCGGCCGAGCTACCCACCCGGTTTTATTCTCGATGCCGATTTTCGGGGCGTCAAGAAAGACGGGCAGCGAACGGTCGCTGCCACCGTTATCAGCGGCACGCGACGGCGGTTTGCCTGTTTGTTTCGCCGCCGCTCGCCGCCAAACCGGTACAATCGTTACCATCGCTACGTGGCAGCCACGGTGCGTTCTGACATAATAAGCGTCATGAAGAGCGACGCGCTTGTCTCGACCGTGGCCAGTTACGTGCCCCGTTTGGTCCTGCAGAGACTGCACGAGGAAACGCCCGAGACAAAGCAACCGATCGCGGACCCGTTCCGCGGTTCGGTTCTGATTGCCGACGTCTCCGGCTTCACGACGATCACCGAGCAACTGGCGGAGCAGGGGGCGGTCGGCGCCGAGGAGCTCACGCGCCTGCTGAACGACTATTTCGGGCGCATCATTGCCCGCATCGAGGCCCATGGCGGGGACATTGTGCGGTTCGCCGGGGACGCCATTCTGGCCGTCTGGACCGCGCACGATTCCGAAGCACTGCCCGACACCGCCCGGGCCACCGCCCGTTGCGCGCTCGCGTTGCAGCGTGACCTGCACGACTACAAGACCGACACAGGCATGCCGCTGGCGATCAAGATTGGCATCGGTTGCGGCGACTTCGCGGCCATGCATCTGGGCGGCGAGTTCCAACGCTGGGAGATTCTGATCACGGGACTGGCCTTCGTGCAGGCCTTCGCCGCCCTCGACCAGGCCCAGGCGGGCGAGGTGGTGGTCTCGCTGCAGACCTGGTCGCACATCGACGCGGAGCTGGAGGGCACGCCGTTGCAGATGGGCTCGGTGCGACTGGAGCGCGACGCGACCGACCAGGTGCCGCAGCCGACCGCGCTCGACGAACTCGAGGAATCGGACGCCTGCGATGGTCTGGAGTTCGAGCGCGTCGCCGCCTACGTGCCCGGGACCGTGACGGCCCGGCTCTCCGCCGGCCAGGAAGGCTGGATCGGGGAGCTGCGGGTGGTGACCGTCGTGTTCGTCAATCTGCCGGAATTGAACTACGCCACGCCGCTGGATCGGGCCCAGACGATCATGCGGTACTTGCAGCTCGAACTGTACCGGTTCGAGGGGAGCATCAACAAGCTGAACGTGGACGACAAGGGCACGTCCCTGTTGGCGGCGTTGGGCTTGCCGCCGCTGGCCCACGAGGACGATGCGCGGCGCGCCGTGCTGGCGGCTATGTCGATGCAGCGCCGGCTGTTGGAGTTGGGACTGCGCAGTTCAATCGGCATCGCCACCGGGCGGGTGTTTTGCGGGTCGGTGGGCAGTCGGCAGCGGCGGGAGTACACGATCATGGGCGACGTGGTCAATCTCTCGGCCCGGCTGATGCAGACCGCGCTGGGCGAGATTCACTGCGACGTGTTGACCACGAATCTGGCCGCCGAGCACGTCGAGTTTCGGCGCTTGGCCGACATCAACATCAAGGGCAAGCGAGAGCCGGTGGCCGTCTACTCGCCGACCGGGCGGCGGGGGATCGCCAGCGTGACCAAATCGGAACTGGTCGGCCGCGAGTCGCAGTGCGAGACGCTCGCGCGGAGCCTCGACGCGCTCCTGCAGCGTCATGCTGCCGACGAGGAAGTGGCCCAGCCGCCGGAGGCCGTTCCGGTCGTGTTGATGGAGGGCCAGGCGGGCATCGGCAAGAGTCGCCTGATCGCCGAACTACTGCGGCTCGCCTTGCAACGACAAGTGCCTGCCTACCTCGGCAGTGCCGATTCTCTGGAGACGTCGACCCTCTACCACGTTTGGCGGCCCGTCGTCGCCCAGCTATTGGCGTACGATCTGAGCAGCGATCTCCCTGCCGTGCTCGACGACCGCCTTGCCGCGGTGCTGGGCGCGGACTCGGAGGCGGCGCGATTCGGACCGTTGCTTGGGGAGGTCTTGGCCGTCGAGCTCGCCGATAACGAGCACACGCGACACATGACCGGCCGCAGCCGCGGCGAGAATACGCGCTGGTTGCTCCATCAACTTATCGGGCGGGCCGCCGAGCGGCAGCCGACCCTGATCGTGCTGGACGACATTCATTGGATCGATTCGGCCTCTTGGGCGCTCGTCGAGGAACTCAGCCGGGACCTCGACTCCCTGCTGTTGGTCTTGGTGAGTCGGCCCTTGGCCGAGAGTGCGCCCGACCGCTACCGTTATCTGGTCGAGCTTCCGCGGACCGTTCATCTGGAACTGGGCCCGCTCCAAGCCGAGGACACGCGCCGCATCCTCTGTCTGCGCCTGGGTGTCGAGAGTGTGCCCGACAGATTAGTCGAGGCGATTCAGACCAAGGCCGAGGGCAACCCGCTCTTCACCGAACAGTTGGCGGAAGTGCTCCGCGAGACGATCCTGGAGGCGGAGGGCGGCGAGGATGTTGCCGCCAGCACCCGCCTGGCGGACGTTGGCAACGTCCAGTTTCCCGATTCCTTGCACGGGGCGGTGACCAGTCGCATCGATCGACTCGAACCGTCGTCGCAACTGGCGATCAAGGTGGCCAGCGTCATAGGACGGCACTTCCCCTATCACGCACTGGAGGCGAATTTTCCCATTTCTGACAGCCGCTTGCACTTGCGCGAGCATCTCGTGGCGGGCCTGAATGCCGATCTGATCGAGGTCGACGTGCCAGAGCCGCCGGTGACGTACCGCTTCCAGCACGTCATCACCCAGCAGGTGGCTTACGACCTCTTGCTGTTCGACCAGCGTCGACAACTGCACCGCACCCTGGCCGAGTGGCATCAAGCCCAGCGGGAACAGGGCGTCATGGTGAGTGACGCGGCGCTCGCCACGCACTGGCAACGGGCGGGGGAGGCGGAGAAGGCGGTCGTGCACTACGAGGCGGCCGGGCGGGCGGCCCTCCGCAATGGCGCCTACGCCGAGGCGGCCGAGTTCCTCACCGCGTGTATCGAGCTTTCCGCACCCCCAGAGACGTCGGACGATCGCCTCCGCCGCGCGATCTGGCAGCGACAACGGGGCGAGGCGCACCTCGGCCTGGGCAAGCTGGCCGCCGGCCAGCAGCAGTTGGAGGAGGCATTGACGCTGCTCGATCACCGTGTCCCGCACACGCAACTGGGCATCTTCGCCAACGTGGCAGGTCAACTGCTGCGGCAAACCGTCCGTCGCGTATTTCGACGACAGCGACGAGCCGTGGAAGAACCGTTGCCGGCCTCGTTGTCGCGAGCGCTCGAGGCGGCACGAGCCTACGAGCGGCTGGCCGAGGTGTTCTACCTGGCCAATGACAAGCCGCGCCTTGTCCAGTCGCTGTTGGCCACGCTCAACCTGGCGGAGAAGGCGGGGCCTTCGGCGGAACTCGCCCGGGCCTATGCCAATGCCAGTTTCTCGGCCGGATTGGCACGGCTCGATCGCGTCGCCCGTCACTACGCCCAGGCGGGTGCGACGACCGCACGACTCGTTGACGATCCCTCCGCGACCGCCTGGGTGGTTCAGGTCGAGGGGATTCGCCACCTGGGTATGGGGCGCCTGCCCCGCTCCCGCGAGGCCCTCCAGCAAGCGATCGACATCTATCGCCAACTCGGCGACCGGCAACACCAGGGGGAATGCGTCGCGGCGATGGCCCAGGCGGCGTACTTTCAAGGTCCGCTCGATGAAGGCGAGGCACTGTGGAGCCAGCTGCACGACGACTCGCAGCAACGGGGCGACGAACTTCAGCAGGCCTGGGGATGCAATGGAATGGCCGAGGCCAACCTGCGCCGCGGTGGAACGGCGCGGGCCGAGCAAGCGGTGGAACTGCTGGAGACGGCCTTGCGCATCTTCGCCAACAACGTCGATCGGATCTCCAAGTTCGGCTCCTACGGTCTGTTGGCGGTGGCACAGGCCCGCCTGGGCAAACGGGACGCGGCCCACCAGGCGGCAGCCGCCGGTCTCGAATTGGCCGACGAGCTGGGGTCTCCGACGGGATATTACTCTTTGAACGGGTATGCCAACGTCGCCGCGGTGTTCCTCTTCTTGTGGGAACAGGCGGATGCGGACAAAACGGACGCACTCCGCCAACAGGCCAGCCGCGCGTGTGCCGCGCTCGATCGCTATGCCCACACGTTTCCGCTGGGCCGTCCTCTGGCCCTCTTGTGCCGGGGACGCGAGCGCTGGCTCGCGGGCCGGCGCGGCAGCGCCATCAAGGCTTGGAGCCGCGGCCAAATCACCGCCGAAGGGATGGAGATGTCCGTGGAGGCGGGCCTCTTGCATGGCGAGCTCGCCCGACGCCTCCCGTCGTCGGATCCGCGTCGCGCGGATCACGAAACGCGTGCCTTGAGCGGTGGTGGCCACCTCGACGTGGGAACGAGCAATGCGACAAGCGGTGGCGACACGGAGTGACCAGATTACGGCGTACCGGCCGTCGAGGTCACACCGGCATTGGGGCCCGGGCTGGCCCGCAGTCCGCACGCCTCGGCCACCAATTCATACGAGCGCCTGCGATGTTCGAAGTCGTAGCAGTTCGTGACGACGAGGATCTCGCACGTCTGGTAGCGATCGGCCACCTCGATGATGCGATCGCGAACCTGCCGCGGATCGCCGTCGATGAACGTCGAGGCAACCTGGTCGACGTACTTGCGGGCCTTGTCGGGCAGCGGATACCGAACGGCCTCGTCCGGCGACCGCAGTCCATCGCCCAGCTCGATGAAGCGTCGCGCCGTGTTGAGATTCCGACTCGACGCGAGGAAGCGGGCTTCTGCTTCCGACGGGGCGCAGAGCACCTGCAAGGCGACACGGATTCGGGGTGTGGAATGATAGCTCGAGGGCTGGAATCGCTGGCGATACGAACGGGCGACCTCAGGGCCTGACACCGGCGTGTTGCCGAAGAAATCCGCGAACGCAAACGGCAAGCCGAGCCGCGCGGCGAGTTCTCCGCTGAAATCGGTCGCGCCCAGCAGCCAAACCTCCGGCACCTTGCTGGGGCACGGACCAGGCTGGGAGCGGATCCCGGCCAGCGCTCCTTTCTCACACGACTCGCCGTGCAAAAGCCGCAGTAAGTCGGACACCATCTCGGGAAATCGGTCCGCGTCATTGACAGGCCGCGGGTGGGCCAGCGCCTTGGCAGTCGCGGGATTGGTTCCGGCGGCGCGACCGATTCCCAGCTCGACGCGGCCGGGATGCAGGGCGTCGAGCACGCGAAACTGCTCAGCCACCTTGAGCGCCGAGTAGTTCGAGAGCATCACGCCGCCACTGCCGACGCGAATCGTGGAAGTCCGCGCGGCGATCTGCCCCAGCAGAATCTCCGGCGACGTGCAGGCCAGTGCCTGCGCGTTGTGATGCTCGGCGACCCAATACCTCGTGTAGCCCAGTTCTTCCGCAAGCTTGGCTAGGCGAACCGATTCGTGCAGGGCTTCAGCCGCGGTGCCGTCGCAACGGATCGGCGATTGGTCGAGGACGCCGATGTCGAGCTTGCTATTCATCATGCGTGCCATCGTTTGTGGCGGATCGTCCCCACACCGCGACCGGACATCATCGCGGATCCCGCGGGGCGCTATGTTCGTACTTCACCTGGATGCCTCGCGATTGGCAGCGGCGTGCGCAGACCGATCCAGGGTCCAGGCGTGATCGCCGCAATGGGTGATCGCCACTTTCGTCGTGGCGAACACCCGGGCACCGATCTTGGCTAGGTACCGACTCATGGCCCAGGCCTCGCTGCAAACTTGGGCCTGTCGTTGCGATCGGCCCGTCTTCGGATCGACCACAACGCGAATCCGATCTTCGACGGAAAACCGAAAGCGGGCGATGCCATCCTCGTCGGTTTCGCGAGTCCAGGCCTTCGCCAAATCGACGACAAAGCAGCCCGTGTTGACCAACAGGCATTTCTTTGGATCGCCGCGCCAGGGGGTATCTCGAATCGAAAACGTCGGCGGCAGATCTCGCAGTTCGTCGAAATTCAATTTGCCTTCGATGTTCCAGGGGTCGTCGACGTCGGCGATCGCGGTGCTCGTCAGGCCCTCGTCCGATTTGATCGGCACGCAGCAGGCCACGAGGTCGGCATCCAGGCGGACAAGTTCGTCGACGAGCGTATCGAGCCACTCCGGTCCAGGCGTTACATCGGCGTGCAACATCGCGAAGTAATCGCACTCGTCCCGCTCGTACGCATCACACGCAGCGCACCAAAGCGCGTTGAACGTGGCCCCGATTAACGATCCCTGCGAGATCCGGACCGTCACCTCGCCGCGGCCGAGCTGACCCGTGCGGCCGCCCGGCGCCGGATCCGTGCTCACGAGCTCAACATCTTCATAGCGCGTGGCCCAGAGGCAGGCTCCAAAGGCGGCTCCCCCGACCAGCGTGCCATCGTAGCTGGGGATGCCAACCAAGGCCCGATAGCGATGTGGCCGAGGTGATCGGGCGTCGCTCATGGCAAGCATCCAGCGCCGTCGTGGGGGCGATGCGGGTGTAGGGAGACATTCCAGTACGGCGGCGAGAAGAGATCCGAAGTTCGCCACCAAACAGAGCAACCCAAAGACTACGTCCTGATGATCTTGCCACGGTCGGAGGCGACGAACAAGGGTGTCGCCGTAACCGCTTCAGGTGGCTTCCGGTATTTGTCGTCTTCGTCTTCGTCGTCCAGATGGCGAAAGCCATTTTTCCGGCGATTGGTTGACTTCCCGCCTGCCGGTGAGGTACGATGCGGCATCTTGTCGATTGCCAACATGGTCTTGAGCACGGGAGATGGGTTGATGTCGAGTAACGAACAAGTGGCGGCGTTCTTCGCGAAGCTGGAATCCGACGAGCAGCTTTTGGAACGTGTCAAGAACGTCAAATCGGTTGACGAACTCGTGGCCCTGGCATCGGAGGCAGGTTTCGAGGTAACCGAGGACGAAGTCAAGTCGTACTTCGAAACCGAGCTGGCACCCTCTGAGGAAAACCAAGAACTCTCCGAGGAAGAACTGGAGAAGGTGGCCGGCGGTTTGATCTACGCTGCGGATTCCGGCAACTTTATCTACAAGTCCATCCTCGGCCGTCGCGGCGGCGGCGACGGCGGCGGCAGACTGGGCAAGGCCAGCAAGCGCTGATGGCCCATCGCTCTTCGAGCGCCGGTTTCCCGGCGTCCGTGAGTCGGCAGGTCTGCGAAGCTGAGGCAAGGGGCAAGCGCCGCGTTCGCCCCCCACAGCGAGAATATCCATAGGAGTTCGAGAATCATGTCCAACGAAGAACAGTTAACGGCTTTCCTAGACAAAGTTGAATCGGACGCCGCGCTGCAGGAAGAAGTGCGAAAGGTGAAGTCCGTCTCCGATCTCGTGGCGCTCGGCAAGCAGTCCGGTTTCTCGTTCGATGAGGACACAGCTAAGAGCTACTTTCAGGAACAGGCCCAGTCCGGAGGCGACGTCGAGTTATCCGAAGAACAGCTGGAACAAGTGGCCGGCGGCGGGTACTTTCTGGCCGCGGACTCTGGCTGCTTTGTCTACAAGTCCATTCTCGGACGCCGTGGCGGGGGGCCGAGCAAGGGTGGCTTTCGGTAGTTAATTGGGCCCCGTTAACTGGGCCCCGCGGCCCCGCGATCCGCGAGAGCGAGCGCTCGAGTTGACGGATCATCTGGGGGGAAGGATGGTCATCGCCGGACGCGATGCCTATCTTGTCGCTCTGGGTTCGACCAGAACGCCTCGGCGACAATTCTCGGAGAGGGCTGCGCTGATCGCCACGTCGGCAGCAGCGTGGTAACATGGTTCCGGGATGATTCCGTGTCTTGTCTCGGCCCTAGCACACATGGCTTCCCCGGTTCCGAGCGGATGATCCTGTGCTTACGGGACCGCAACGGCCTCGCCGATCTCCAGCGACAGCGGTGGCGAGTCCTGTCGAGCCGGCTTCCTGATCCCCAGCGACGCAGCACGGTCGATGTACGACGCGACGACTTCCTTTGCTTACGATCCTGACCGGCCGGCGTCGGTGTTCATCGGGCCTTCTCTGTCGAAAGCAGATGCCCGCGGCATCCTGGATGCCAATTTCTACCCGCCCGCGAGAATGGGGGATATCTATCGCCTGCTGGGCGCAGGTGTCGAGCTGATCGTTCTCATTGATGGAGTCTTTCATCAGCACCTTGCGGTTTGGCAGCGCGAACTACTCGAGGCGTTGGAGATGGGCGTGACGATCGTTGGTGCGTCCAGTATGGGCGCGCTGCGTGCCGCCGAGTTGTACCCACATGGCATGATCGGTCATGGTCAGATCTTTGAGTGGTATCGCGAGGGAGTGATCGATGGCGATGATGAAGTCGCCTTGTTGCACATCGACGAATCGCTGGACTATCGCGGCATGTCGGTCCCACTCGTCGACATCCGCTACCAGTTGCAGCGGGCTGTGGCAGCGGGAATTGTCGAGGCCGCGCTTGCGGATGAAGTGATCGGCGCGCTCAAGTCCGTCTACTTCGGCGATCGAACGTGGCAGTTGGTGTATGAAACGCTGCGTGCTCAAGATCAAACAGCCACGGCCGAAGCGCTGGCTGATTTTACGGGCCCGAAACCAGCCAGCCTGAAGGCAGAGGACGCGTTGAGTGCCTTGAAATTTGCCAAGGCGTGGCTGCAACGTGAATCGCCATCCGCGCCCCCACGAGCGCTCGCAAATTCAAGAACGGAGACGCATCTCTTTCCGTTTACGCAGGTGCGGCGCGGACTGTACTCCGAAGACAGTGGAACCATTGTGTGTGTGGAGGACATTCTCCGCCGACTACGCCCGCGATCACGTCACGTATTTCGGATGGTCAGTACGGCGCGACGACGCTTCTATTTGCGGGACTGGGCCAAGCGCCGCAAGGTAACGTGCCCGCCAGCCATGGAGGATGACTTCCAGGCCCGCTGGCTGGAAACGATGATCGAGGGTTCGCTGGACAACTGGCTTCGCAACAATGGCTTGAGGGCCGCCGAATTCTCGCAGGAAATGCGCCAGCGCGCCTTGGAGACGTGGATTCTCGAGCAGGGGCCGGCGCGGTTCGACCTGCCAGCGGGTCCCCTCTCGCCAAGTAGCGATCTATCAAAGGTACCCCGGGCCGGCACGCTTCGCCGCAGACTCCACGGCATCCGAGAAGTGGACCAGCCGGCCTGCGAGGGGACCTTTGACGTTCACCTGCGCTCGCTCCCCTTTCTCCTGGCCTGGGCAGAAGATAGTGGCATCAACCGGCAAGCCGCGCACGAAGACCCGGGCTACCAGCGAACGCTGTCCAAATGGCAGTCGCGGTCTTCAGCACTCGCTAACGAAGTTCCGGAGGATCTGCTTGCGGACGGTGCGCTTTACGAATGGCTGCTCCATCGAGGGCCGTCTTACTTCGGATACGTTCATTGGGGCGAGGACGGAGCGGTGGCGAACGAGCTGCGATTCGCTGGAGAACTGCCCTCCCTGGTGAGGGAATTGGTACAAGGAGATTAGCTTGCCGGCGCTGGTCCCACGTTTCTCGAAAGGTACGCAGAGGCTCTGCTGTCCCCAGGAAACCCTGGAGAGGATCGAGCCTCATTGGCGCCGCTGCGGCATAACTCGCCTGGCCGACCTGACACAGCTCGACACGCTAGGAATCCCCACCTATTCCGCGGTCCGACCCGGTGGGCAGTTACGACAGTCTTCGATGGGAAAAGGTCTGTCGACAGCAGCCGCCAAGGCATCGGCCTTGATGGAGGGCATTGAGGTCTACCACGCCGAGACGCCCGAACCGGAGGACCTCCACGACGCCAGTCGGGACGAACTTGGTGCCCGTGGTTACCGCACGTTTTCAGCCGCGGAGCTTCCGGGACACCTCGACGGGAGTGGCGGTTCCCGCTCGAACTACCCAGGGGGGGTGATGGCGTCGAGCCGCAGGCGTTTGCCTTGGGTCAAGGGCTGGGACCTGCTCGCACATGAAGAAGTGTTCGTTCCCGCCAGCTCCGTCTATTGCCAGGAGCCGGCCCTTACCTGGACCACGACGAACGGTTTGGCAAGCGGCAATCACCCTGTGGAAGCGATGCTTCATGCCCTCTTTGAGATCGTTGAACGAGAAGCCATGAGCGGCGTATCGGTCAACGGTCGGTTGCAAGTGCGGGAGACTTGTGCCCGCGTCGACCTCGGTTCGGTTGACAGTGAAGATCTGCAAGATCTCATTGGCCGTATCACGCGGGCTGGCGCGACACTTGTGCTCTTGTGGCGGCAAAGCCCCATTCCTGTCCACACCTTTTGGGCGATCATTCTGGACCCCCACGGGAGTCCTCCTCTCCATAGCGGGTCAGGATCGCATGCCAGCCTCGAAGTCGCCGCTTGCCGCGCGGTCACGGAAGCGGCGCAGACTCGTTTGGCCCACATCCAGTCATCCCGCGAGGAGTTCGGAGTGAAAGCCCCCAACGGCGCTTACCCCGCGCGGCGGAAGGTGGTGTCCTTTTTTCTCGAGCTCGAACCGCAGCTCACCTGGCAGCAGCTTCAAAGCCTGCCCGCGCTCGGGGCGGACCGTCTGGACGTCGTCGCGACGGAAACGCTTGCCGCCCTGGCGGCCGCTGGATACCAGCATGTGCTACGCTTCGATCTGACGAAACCGAAACTCGACATTCCCGTTGTCAAAATCATCATCCCCAAAATGCGCTTCGATGACTGGCTGCATTAGGGACTCGCTCCCATCGCTCCGGGAATCTTGACCATGGTGGTCGGACCGCTCCGCAACGTGTTTCAGCTGAATGCCTTGGGCCCTGCGCCCAAAGCCTTGGCGGACTGTCGTGCGCACCTGCAACAGAATCCCGATGACTTGGAGGCCGTGGCACTGCTTTGCCAGCTTCTTGACCGTCAGGGAGATCGTGAGCAGGCCATTCATCAAATGGAAGCTGCGGCGGGCCTCGTATTAACCGACCCCGAGGATTACCTCACGCTGGCGGAAACGGCCGAGAGTCTCGGTGAGTTCACGCGGAGTCGGGAGCTCGCGCAGCGAGGCTTGTGTCTCGATTCCCGGCACGCGGGTCTGCGGAATCACTTGGCGTCGTCATGCATCGACCTGGGACACTTCGACGAAGCGCTGCGCCATCTAAGAGCCGTTTTGAATCATCATCCAGATTCAGTGGCCGCATTCAAAATGCTGGCCGACCTGGCTTCGCAGCGTCTGTACTCGTTCAGCCGCGGCGAGCTCGACCGCATCGTAGAGCTGATCGAGGACAGACGCACCTCGCAGGAAGATGCCTGTGTGCTTGCGTTTGCCCATGCGGTAATTCTCGAAACGCAGGAACACCATGCCGAAGCTTTTTCTCAGTACCAACGTGCAAATCAGCTTCAGCGGACGCTCTTCCAGAAGGCAGGGTTGCGATTCGACGCCGAACCGTTTTGTGGTTTCGTCGATGCGAATATCCAGTATTTCACGGCCGACGTCGTGCATGAGCTGAGTGCTTGGGGAGACCCTTCACAAACTCCGGTGTTTGTCATCGGCATGCCACGCAGTGGTACCTCGCTCGTCGAACAGATCCTGGCCGCCCATCCACATGCTGCGGGCGCCGGTGAGTCACCGGAGATCGCGCGGATTGCCAGTGATCTCTCCCACATCGCCAAATCGAACCGCCCCTATCCGCAGTGTCTGTCCGATTGCGATCGGCAAACCATTCAAGCGGCCGCCCATCGATACCTGGACCGTCTTGGTTGGGGTCGTAGTGGCGCCGAGAGGGTCGTCGACAAGATGATCATGAATTTTATTTACTTGGGCTTGATTCATATTCTGTTTCCGCAGGCACGTGTAATTCACTGCCAGCGTGACCCCAAGGACGTCTGTTTGTCTTGCTATTTTTGCAGCTTCGGTTCCATCCACTGGGCCTCACGGCTCCAGGACATCGGAGTGGTCTACCGAGAATATCAGCGACTGATGCGTCACTGGCGGGCTGTGTTGCCGCTGCGCTGCCTGGAGCTTCGCTACGAGGATTTGGTGAGGAATCCGGATGCGGGCACTCGCCGCTTGCTCGATTTCTGTGAACTACCCTGGGACGATCAATGCCGTGACTTTTTCAAGCGAGAAGGGACGGTTCGCACCGGGAGTCGCGTCCAGGTCCGACAGCCTATCTACACGTCCTCCATTGACCGCTGGAAAAACTACGAGCGATTTCTGTCCCCGCTGGAATCCTGGCTGCCGAGTTCCGATGATTGAGCCGAAACGTGGGCACTCAAGACAAGCCTCCGGGTCCCGGGCTACCGGTGATTCAGCTGCCACGCAGGGTCGGGTTGGAGAAGGCGCACGTGTTGCTCCTTCTCTTGCCGTGCCGGACCCGAAACCTGCAGCGGACGTTATTCTGCGAAACGCCCGGAGGCAGATAGAATGCGTGTGAGACTTGCAAACTCGGAAGACCTGGGGCAAGGTGACTTGATGAACGACGACGATCGAGGGCTGGGATTGCACCCCGGCGACAAGCACTACCGTGCCTATGTCGGACACCCGTCCCGTTACGACGTGCTTACAGGACAGCAATTTGGCCTGCTGACCAGCTACGGTTTGAGAGAGCATCACCGCGTGTGTGACATCGGCTGCGGGAGTCTGCGGCTGGGTCGTGTCCTCATGCCCTTCCTGCTGCCTGGCAACTACTTCGGTATCGAGCCCAACGAGTGGTTGATTCAAGAGGGTGTCGAGAAAGAGTGCGGAGAAGATCTGGTGCGCATCAAGCGCCCCGTCTTCTACCACGGCGAAGACTTTCAGGTGTCTCGATTCAGGGTGACATTCGAGTTTGTGATTGCCCACTCGATCTTTACGCACGCCACGATGGGGCAGATCCGCCAGTGCCTGCGAGAGGTGAGCGCTTGCCTGTCGTCGGGGGGGCAGTTTTTCGCCACGTTCCAGCCCGCCGAGCACGACCACCTAGGCGAAGCGTGGCACTATCCGTCTTGTTGCGGCTATCGGTACGAAACGATCCGGGCCTTGGCCAAGGAGTCCGATCTGACGTGTGATCAGGTGGAGTGGCCCCATCCCGAGTTTCAGGAATGGCTGAGGCTCACTCACCCCGAGTCAGCGGCGAGGCGACGAGAAGAGAACTGACGTCGACCACGGCGAACGCCGAGAAGATCTCGCCGACCCGAACGCCCAGTCCAAACCCAGGCTTCGCCGATCAGGCCACTTCCGAGAACCCAGAACTTCGACATGCAAACCGTTCCTGTTCGAGATGATCGCGGCCCGCTCCCGCGTGCCCTCAACGCATTCAATCCATGCGCGTTGTGAAGTAAGGCCAGACCGATGTCCCTTGTCGCGCAATATCGAACCGGAACGCAGCGACTGGTCTGCCCGGAGCGGACACTCCGGCGCATCTCGCCGCACCTCGAGGCAATCGGGATTACGCGTTGCGCGGATGTCACGCGACTCGATACCGACATGGGCGTGCCGACTTACTGTGCCATTCGACCTGGCGCTCGGTGGCTGCAGGTCTCCAACGGCAAGGGGATTTCTGTAGCAGCCGCAAAGGCATCCGCGCTCATGGAGGCGATCGAAGTCCATCACGCGGAGTCTCCGGCCGAGGAACGGCTTTGCCGCGCGAGTCGCAACGAAATGATCGACGCCGGACGGCGGATTTTGGAGCCTATGCGGGCCGACGGTTTCCGCGCCGGCTTCTACACGCATGACTTTCGCATCCAGTGGACGATGGCAGAGGCAATCCCGGGTGGCGAAAGTGTCTGGGTGCCCGCCGCGGCCGTGTACCTTTGCGACGATCCGACCGTTCACTCGATCACGACGAACGGCTTGGCCAGCGGCAATCACCCGGTTGAGGCCTCCCTGCACGCGCTCTACGAATTGTTGGAACGCGATGTCCTCGCCGGCATCGTCGAGAACGGACGACTAAAGATCGCCGAGCGTTGCCAGGCCATCGACACGACAACCGTTGACAATACCACCCTGGCAGAGATCCTCGACAAGATCCAAACGGCCGACAATCGGCTCATTCTGATGTATCTTCCCAGCCAGATTCCGGTGCATACCTTCTGGGCGGTCTTGCTGAATCACGATTCGAGTTGCGCCGTCACGAGCCTGAACATTGGACTGGGAACGCACGCGAACCTCGAGGTTGCCGCGGCCCGCGCTGTCACAGAGTCGGTTCAGTCGCGGCTAACCGCAGTCCAGGGTGCTCGGGAGGACATCATCAACAAGCCGGTCTACGGGCGAAGCGGCGTCCGGTCGAGTCGTGCCTATCAGTACTTTCGCGATTTGAAATGCACCACAAATTGGCTCGATTTGCTGGCCCGGGCCCGCCAACCCTCGGACGATTTGAAGCAGGAATTCGATTGGCTGGTGGCGGAGCTGCACCGCTGCGGTCATGGTCCCGTTTTGCGGTGCGACCTGACTCGGCGGGAGTTTGGGATCCCCGTCGTCAAGCTAATTGTGCCGTCGCTACGTTTGAACCGTCGCTTGGTTTAGAACGCTCTCGTTCTACGAGGCCCAGGAGATTCTGTTGCGACATGAAAAGACTCCTGGAGAAAGGTAATGGGTTCTCCACCCCGGCGATCAGCTCCTTGCGGCCATCGGCGGTGGCTCCCATCACGACCAGAATACTCTGCTTTTTATTGGCATCGTCCTCCAATCGCACTTTGACATGGATGCCGTCGGCCCAGACGTAGACGTACTGCTTCTCGCTCAAGTCGCGTCGGCACCACTCGTCGTATTCGTCGGCCCACTGCTGTTTGAGACACACGACGACGTTGGCGCTGAGGCCGACGGCCTTCTCACCTACGATCGCTTGCAAGGCTTCTTGAGAGTCGCCCGTCGAGACGCCTTTGAGGTACAGCCAGGGGATCGACTCTTCGATCGCGTCGGCGCGCCGCAGGTAGGCGGGCAGCACACTGGGCGTGAACTGCACGCGATCGCTCGGGTTCGGCGAGTTGTCGCGGACCCGGCCCTGTTGGACCTTCAGCCTGCCAGCGCCGGTGAGGATCTCTCTCCGGCAGGCTGCCGTTCTTGACCACCAGTCGATGGCCTTCCGTGTCGCGGCGATCTTGATGCCTGTCGATGATGCTGGGGGCGCTAACGCCTATTAATCACTCCACCGCCTCCAACATCTGCACCGGCACGTAAAACTTGGCGTAATGTTTCCCATCCGAGTACCGCTGGCCTCGGCGGTCTTCGACTAGCACCGTAGCCCGCTTGTTAATTCTGTTGACGACGCCCGTGTGCTCCTCTCCATCGAATCGGAATCGCACCACCATCCCTGGCTTGATGCCAAATTGAACCAGCGCCTTTTCCTTCGGTGTGATGAGTTGATGCTTGTTCTCCGTATGGCCGAAGAATCGACGAGTGATCGAGTGAAAGCGAGGCTTTGAGCAGCTTGATTTCTCCCACACCACCATCTCGATCAGGTGGACAAGTTCGTGTTCCATGATCCGTTGGAGTGCATCCAGGCGATCACGGCAGACTATGCCACTGCCAGAGATGGGACGATGATCTTTTCCGTCAAAACACCCAAATAGAATGGCTGTCGAGACACTAATCTCGTAGCACTCTTTTTCGTTCTTTTTGCCGATGTAGTGGACCGTCTTGCCACCGGAACTCGTCATCCGCTTCGAGAGACCGAAGTGCAACGGGATGGTGCCCAGCGTGTTCTTAATCTGTCCATCGAAGAACTGCCTGTCGTATTCAGCGAACAGCAACGCCAAATCGGTGGGATGAATCTTGGTGAAGTTGGGTTTGTCGATGTACTTCGATTTGCTCAACAGGAGGGCGTGAATTCGCTTCGTGCGAGCCGCAATGTCGTCAGCATCGAGCGTGGTTGATTCGACAATGTGGAGAAGGTTCGCAGGCATTTGTCATCCGTTACCAGAGTGGGCTTGTTTGCCAATATCGATTCTACCGGCTTGGCAACTGATGTAAGTCCGCGTTTGTACGGCATGGAAGATTATAACGATGCAGCTTTTGCCGCAGGATGCCGAGCAATTCTTCGAATGTCACCGTTCGTTGATGTGCTATATCGACGAACGACTACACGTCGTTCCCGACAAGGCACATACAAGAGGTGCGCTGTGCGGGATTTGTGCGGGGTGGCGATTGACCAAAGAAAAAGGACTTACGCCTCATCGGCGCAAGTCCTTTTGTAGGCAATGGCCGAGGAGGGGCTCGAACGATCGGCGTTTTCCCTGAGGAAGAACGCCTTCGACGCCGATTGCGCTGCAAAAAGCGCTGCACTCGTCCGATTGTCGCCCGAATTGGATGTCAAAATCAAGGCATGGCTGGAGCTTTGTCCGATCGAGCTTACGGAACAACAGGTAGTGGACCTGCTGAAGTCGCTCGAACTGAAATTCACGTAGCCTCGCCGAGCAGTCAATAGACGCCTAATCAACAGACCGCTTTGCCAGTCCCAGCGCGACGGCGAACCCGATCATCGCGTCGATGACGAACTGAATGTGCTCGTCCAAGTCCACGCCCAAATCCGCCGCCCCGCGCACGATGTCCTCCCGGCTGACGTTGGCGGCAAAACTTTTCTGCTTCATCTTCTTCTTCACGCTCTTGGCCTTCATCCCCCTTATCCCCTGGGGCCGGACCATGGCCACGGCCGTGCAGAAGCCGGCCAGCTCGTCGCAGGCGTACAGGGCCTTATCCATGAGCGAGACCCGTGGGCAGTCCGCCAGGTAGTCGGCGTGCGACTTGATTGCGTAGATCACATCCTCGGGATAACCGCGCGCGGCCAAGATCTCGGCGCCCTTGAGAGGGTGGTCCGGGGCATTCGGCCAGCGCTCGTAGTCGAAGTCGTGCAGCAGGCCGACAATGCCCCACTTCTCTTCGTCCTCGCCGAATTTCCGCGCATAGGCCCGCATCGCCGCCTCGACCGCCAGCATGTGCTTCCGGAGGCTGTCGCTCTCGGTGTACTCGCAAAGCAGGGCGTAGGCGTCGTCTCGGTGCATGGTTCAAGGGCTCTTCAGTGCAGGAGGAGCCATTCTATCCCGCTGCGCTGCGGTTCGTTAGGACCGGTGGGACCCATAACGGCGCCAGCTTCCCAAAGTCATCTGTTGATCCACAAGCACACCGGCAGACGGCAAAGCCCGGCGGCCTTCGCGCCTACCTTCGCTGAAGACCGGCCGTTCGACTCCGGCTGATCTTGCCGCTACTCAATTCGTCTACCGTCCATGGTCATAACTGAGAGCTTTCCTGGTTGAGCACAGAGATACGGTCGGTTCTCCAAATCCTTTGTGTCGGGCTGTTTGTTCAATGCCGCCTACCAATACAGCGACATTCACACGCCTTTGTAACACAACAACGGTCGCAACTCACGTATGATCCGCGTCAGTTCTTTCTGTGCCCGCATGACCAAGCGGATATCCTTGTATGCCGCCGGGGCTTCATCGCGGAGCGCATCGGCGCGACGGTGATCGTACCAGATGCCGTCGAGTTGGTGACGAAGCTGTTTCCTGCTGACCGACTTCTTGGCCTCGGTACGACTTAGCCTGCGACCGGCACCATGTGAGCTTGAGCAGAGCGACTGCTCACAGCCCCGGCCTGCGACGTGATAGCTCGTCGTGCCCATAGAGCCAGGAATGATGCCCGGGTCATCGAGCTGAGCGGACTGGGCACCCTTTCGATGGACCCAGAGCTGCTGGCCAAAGTGGTCTTCCCGCCGGACGTGGTTGTGGTTGGCGTGAATAAGAGATTCGCGACCCACGCCGACTCCGAAGAGGTCGAGCATCAAGCCCGCTACGCCGTCGATAATGGCGAGGCGATTCATCTCGGCGTACTGCTCTGCCCAAGCAACATCGGCGAGGTAGGCACGACCCTCGTCCGTCTCGGAATCAAAGTGAGGAAGACCTGCCGATGGTCGTTGTACCCGATCAAGATGATGAGCCGTAATGGCTTGGCCCATGGCACGAGAACCGCTGTGGACCATGAGCCAGAGCTGTCCATTCTGATCAGCTTGGAACTCCAAGAAGTGGTTGCCCCGGCCGAGCGTACCAAGCTGAACGCGACCGTCGCGCCGTTTACGTTTATCGAGCCGGGAATCGCTCAGTGGTTCACTGTCCAGATCATCTGGTAACCGCTCGGGCATCGTCGCCGCCGAATGCTTGTTGCTAGGTACCCCCTGATACAAGCCCGCGAGTACCCGAGCGGCTGCGCTTTCATCGCTCAGCAGATCGGCGTCCGCATCGAACCGGATGGCCGCCATGCCGCAGCCGATGTCGCTACCGACAGCAGACGGATAGATCAACCGCGACGTGGCAATGACCGTGCCGATACAGACATCCTTTGCTAGATGGACATCTGGCATGACCGCGACATGCTGCACATCATCAGCGCAAGCCAGACGTTCGATCGACTTGTTGACATCGGATGGCATCGGTTCCGCGAGCCACGCGGCAATCTTCGCTTTTGGATGTAGCGCACTCATGGCTGCACCTCCTCACCCCCTTCGGGACCGATAAGATGAAACACGAGCTTCGGCGCCCGTTTCCGCGTGATAGCGGCGGCCACCTCACACCTCAGTCTGCCCGCGACCATCGCCAACCGGTCAAGCACTTTTTGGGCGTGGACCTGTCCTCTAGGTATATCGGCGCGCAATGCAACGGCAAGCTGCGATGCGTCCGGCGCAGGAACGACCGAGACGACCTGCAAGTTGTGTAGCAGCTCGTCGTCGAAGTCGCCCGCCAGCACGAGACCGAGCGTCTCGGCCACCTGATTGCAGAGCTGGATTGCTTTGCGGTTCTTGTTGTCACGCGATTGTCTGGTCTTGAAAAATTCGCGAGGGTCCACGCCGTCGTCTTCGTGGATCTCGCCACAGTGCGCGAGCATCTGCTCGCGCATACGCTTGCTGAGTGTCATATCTACTCTCACAGGTAAGGTGATGACGGCGCATGGATAGCGCCGACAAACTGATCGCCAAAGAAACGTCAGCGGATAGTGAGAGCCTGGCCCTGCTGGGCCAGCAGAAGAGTTACCCCAAACGAGCGCGCAGGCTCAACGACACAGATGTGCAAGCTCGGGATTGCATCGTCGGCCTCCTTTGGGGCAAGAGGTAAAGATTGCCACTACTCGTACTCGGCAAGATTAGTATCGACCGGACGCCAAGTCAAGTTGAGCCCGCCGGCCCCGGGCAATCATCACGACACGCATGCTGGCAGAAAGGTTCGCTATCGAGATCTTCAATGCCTCGCAGCTTTTCGACGGCGAAGGATCTCGTCCCGGTGGGCGGCGATCATGTCATAGAGCACTTGCGGGTCATTGGGGACGTTGCCTCGTCTGAGAACCTCGCGACGAGCCTGAGTTGCTGCCGTACGGCGGGCATGGTAATCGTCGAAGATCTGCACTTCACCGTCCGCCCAGTGGCAAGTGTCATTGTCTGCGATGAAGTGATAGTCCATGCCATACTTTCCAGGCTGCATTTGAGCAACGGTCAATGCCTGCTGTCGCATGATGGCCGAGGGAGCCGCATAGCAGACAAACCCACCGCGCCGGAACATTTGCTCCGATTTGAAAAGTGGCTTGCTGTCCTCGTACCACAGCCAGTCATTGCCGTGAAACTCGTGCGTCGAATCGTACGGGCCCCTCGCTTTTTCCCGCGTCATGGCGGCATCCAGACTGAACGTGTGCCAGCGAATGGTACATAACGGTGGTCCCAATCGACTAATCCGATCTCGAAGAGTCCGCAGCGCACCCTTGGTCTGGCTCGTAAGGTGGGCCGGGAAGAGAAGGATCGGGTCAGAAGGCTCGGCGTCGAAGGGGGTTGGCTTGATGTGCTCGCCATGGATCAGCACTACGGTGCCCGGCTTGCGTTGAAAAGAAAGCCCCCACATGAGTCGAGCCAGCAGTCGAGCGCCGTGCGCGTCACTGAGAATGTGCCACGTATCGTGAAAGTAGTTCGTGCTGTAGGCCACACCCGTATATGGTCGAAGCGAGACCACGCGGAACGTCGCTCTGCACAGCTTTACCAATCGCAGATGTAACTTGAGCCTGTCGCACACCTGCGTCCGGCTACTATATCGTTGTGTCTTGGCGTCACGATTCATGCCGAGTCTGACTCAGACTCAAGGCAACGGGTTCGCGCATCGACTGCGACAAAGCCAGAGCGGTGGATGCTTGCGCCTGCGAAACGTCTTTCGCAGCGGTCGAAATGCCGGTTGATCGTCTGTCTCGAATGTGTATCCGGGTGCAGTACACAGCAAATAAACTGACAAATTCCTAAGATTTTCCTGAACCAACTGAAACCGAGATGCGTCTTTGTGTGTATAGATGGCGGCGGACAATGGCCGATACTGTGGATTATGCCAATCGCACGCCTCCTAACTGAGACAAACAGATGACTTACTTTCGATTCAGTTTGATACATGAACGCCTTACGGAAACGGGCTTTGCCGCGCAAGCGGTGAATCTGCCTCCGTATGATCCTATGCGCTTGTGACACTCGAAATTACGCCTTTCCAAGGCTCGGTGTCACACGGCATCGGGCCTTTTTTAATGGAGTTACGACACTGAGTTTTCACAGAGTGATTTGGGGGCTGGTAGCTGAGACGGCATAGCGTCGGTCTGAAAAACCGGAGACGAGGATTCGAGCGCCTCCCGGCCCACTAGCAACCGAGCCCGCCGAGCGATTAGCGAGGAAAAAAGGGCAAGGGCGGTAGGGAAGTAGAAACAGTACGCGCACAACATGCCCCGTTCGTCTAACGGTCGAGGATAGCGGGCTTTCATTCCGCAGATAGGGGTTTGATTCCCCTACGGAATACTTGCAACAGAACGTAGCGAAGTTTGGCATCGCGCCTGGTCGGGGGCCAGGAGCGACCAACGCTTCGCGTCGGTGCCCGAGGTTCAAATCCTGCCGTTCTGACTGACACGAGAACACTGGGAAGTAGGGTAGTGGCGATCCCGCGTGTTTTGGGAACACGAGATCGTGGGTTCGAGTCCCACCTTCCCAACTTGAAGCGGTAGTCGAGGGCTGGTGGCCCATGCCCGGCTGATAACCGGGCCGCGCTGAGTTCAATTCTCAGGGCTACCACTGGCAAGAGAAACGCGAACCAAACGGCAAGGTGACATGTCGAATCTCCAGCGGTTGAAACAGATACGCCCGACCAAGAATGGGGTCGTGGTGTAACGGCAGCATCCCTGGCTTTTAACCAGGTGGGTGTGGGTTCAAATCCTACCGGCCTCACTTATCGCTGGCGCGTAGCTCAGCGGTGAGAGCGGCGTCCTTATAAGACGCAGGTCGAGGGTTCAACTCCCTCCGCGCCGATTTGAAACAAACGAGTAACACGCGGGACCGAGGTGTTAGCGGCAGCATCCCCGGCTCTTAACCGGTGAGGTCAGGGTTCAAGTCCCTGTGGTCCCACTTACATGCACTGGTCGTCCAGCGGCAGGATACCGCCGTCGTAACGCGGTGACGTGGGTTCGAGTCCCACCCGGTGCTCTTTCGATCTTTGACAATTTAGAAAGCAACTCGCGCCCATGATGTAGTGGCAGCCTACTGCCTTGCCATGGCGGAAGTGTGGGTTCGACTCCCACTGGGCGCTCTGGCGATGCGTGCCCAATGGCACGAGCATACAAACTTAGCTCAAACGGTTAGAGCACCAGACTGCTAATCTGGTTGTTGCGGGTTCGAATCCCGCAGTAACACCACCGCTCGTGTGACTTGCACGCACCGCTAATCAGGACGTGGGGGAGTCTGGCAAGTGAGCGTGTTCCGGAAACACGAGATCGCTGGTTCAAATCCAGCCGTCCTGACTAACTGATGCGGTGGGTCCTGTGTTGGCACGGGAAGGCGGCTGTTAACCGCAACGTCGCAGGTTCGATTCCTGCCTCCGCAGCTTCAACGGAAGGGCAAGCCAACTGGCGATGGCGGCCGTCTCGAAAACGGTTGAGCGATAAGCCTTGAGGGTTCGACTCCCTCTCCTTCCGCCTTGGTGTGTCCTTGGCCGAGCGGCAGAGGCTCCAGGCTTCCAACCTGGCAAGGTGGGTTCGACTCCCACAGGACACTTTTGGAGTTCGCTTTGACCCGAGCATGGCGGGCGATACCACGAATCGGTCGCGGTCGGCGTTGGTCGAGGACACTCCAAAAAGATCGGGGATGGGCTAACGGTACGCTGCCTGGCTTTGAACCAGGAGACGGAGGTTCGATTCCTTCTCCCCGAGCCTTTTGATGACCAGATGTGTCATCGACAAATACTGCGGGGTCGTCTAACGGCAAGACGGGGCGCTCTGAACGCCTTGATGTTGGTTCGATTCCAGCCCCCGCAGCTTACCGAACGGAAGTCATCCGGCTGGATGAGGACGCTGTCTTGAAAACAGCCGGTCGCTGACGCGACTTGTGGGTTCGAGTCCCACGGCTTCCGCTCACAAGATACGGGCTCATCGTCCAACAGAAAGACGTCGGCTCCGCACGCCGAGGATCCGGGTGCAACTCCCGGTGGGTCCACTCAACAACGCAGTCCCGTGGTCCAATGGCGACGACACCTGTCTTACAAACAGGAAACGATGGTTCGACTCCATCCGGGACTATTTTCGTTACGCCCAGATACGCCAATCGGCAGAGCGATCCGGCTTAAACCCGGATGTTTGCAGGTTCGACTCCTGCTCTGGGTACTGGCAAGACATTCGGCTCGGTAGGCAATTGGCAGACCACCTTGGCTTAGAACCAGGGATGCTGTGGGTTCAAACCCCACCTGGGCCACTAACGATGAAATTACGTCCTCGTGGAGCAGCCAGGAGTGCTCGCCTGCCTGTCACGCAGGAGATCGTGGGTTCAAATCCCATCGGGGACGCTCGACAACATGGCACGGTACGCAAACCGGCAAAGCGGCGAAGCTCAAACCTTCGTGACTTTGTGGGTTCGACTCCCACCCGTGCTACTTGAAGCAGAACACGCGTCGGCTGGGCATTGGTGAGCCCCAGTGGCTGTAACCCACCCGCCTTCGGGCTGTGGCGGTTCGACTCCGTCCCGGCGCACTAATGAGGCCCGTTCGTCTAGCGGCAGGATGCGAGACCCTCAATCTCGCGGCATGGGTTCGAGTCCCATACGGGTCACTGATTTGATTCATGGCCAAGTGGTGGAACTGGTATACACGCGACGCTCAGAACGTCGTGCCACTTGCGGGCATGGGAGTTCGACTCTCCCCTTGGCCACTAGAAACACTGCGGGCGGGCCGGCGCTCAGCGAGGTCTCATAAGCCTCGGCGGACGGGTTCGACTCCCGTGCCCGCGATTGACATGACCAGGTACGCAAACAGGCAAAGCGAGCAGGCCGAGAACCTGTGAATTTGTGGGTTCGACCCCCATTCTGGTCACCTTGGAATGGTCCCGTGGTCCAACGGCGAAGACGCCTGTGTGACATGCAGGAGAGTGATGGTTCGACTCCATCCGGGATCACTCGGACAACGATGGTCTGTAAGTGTTGCGGCCGCACGCCGCCGTGGTAAGGCGGAAGACCGGGTTCAATTCCCGGACGGACCTCTTGATGAAGGGCCTACATGCCGATGGGGGCGAGTCGGGTTTGCACCCTGACTGTGATGGGTTCGACTCCCATTAGGTCCACTAACGGGCTGATGGTCCAACGGGACGACACCGCCCTGGCGTGGCGGCCCCGTTGAGTCGGAGACAGGGCGGGTTCGACTCCCGGTCGGTCCACTGAGATACGGAAGGTAGCCGGATACGGTTTGCCGGGCCGCACTGCTAATGCGTGCCTCCTCACGGAGATATGGGTTCAAATCCCATGCCTTCCGCTTGCCACCGGATGACAGTGGTGGGCTCGATGGTGAAACGGACGATCATACCGGGCTTCTAACCCGGCGTTCCAGGTTCAAATCGTGGTCGAGCTACTAGCAACCGAGGCCGCCGAGCGATTAGCGAGGAGAGAGGCCGAGGGCGGTAGATAGAAAAGAAACGGAAGGGCTACCCGATTGGTGACGGGAGCCGGTTGGAAACCGGTCGAGCGAAAGCCTTGCGGGTTCAACTCCCGCTCCTTCCGCTGATAAGGGCTCGCCGTGTGTTGCGGCGACAATGTGAGGAGCGTACCAGGAGGATAGGATCATGAACGCGCAAGTGATCGAACGACAGTTCAAGAAGATCGGTGCGCGCGCCAAGATCAATGCAGACGCTCAGCGGTTCGGCGGAGCGATTCGCCTCGATATCGGCCATGACCGGCAAGGCGAGTTCTTCGACGTTGGTGTCGGTCGAACGCGTGACCTGTGCGTGGCAGACGCGCAACCCCGTATTCGGCACCTGTTGCTCGTGTCTCGTCAGAACGACGGAAATCACAAGTTTCTGTGCGGTCACGACGAGCGGCACTGGTTTGTCGCCGCGGTGCCTGAGCGCATCACGGTGTCGAGCGTGCAGACGGCATTTGAGGCGCTGAAGCCGGCAGCGGTTCTGCAGCGCCAGGAGCAGCTGAAGGTCAATCGACGAAAGCGGAATCGACGGCGTAACGAAGCGTTCGTCCGCCAGGGCGAATGGTTCTTCGTTCCCTTGCCGGAGCAGTTCCGTATCGACGAGCGTTTGATCTTCCGTAACGAACCGATTTCGCGCGGACGCGGAAAGCCGCATATCTGCGAGGAGTTGGTTCGCCAGGGTGGTGAGCTGGTTTATGTGAGTGGTCGACATCCGAACGGATTGACTGAGGCGCAATACCGTAAGCTACTCAATCGCCGACCTGAGCTGCGGAAGGTAGCCTGGGTTGCGCAACGGCGTAATCCTCAGGTTTACGTTCGCGGCAAGATCCGCCATTCGGATCACAAGACGATTGTCTTGAACGGATGGCACCAGGTGCTCATGAATACCGAAACTCAATCGGTGGCCATGCGACACGTGGCGTTTATCGACTGAGAACCCCGCTCGTCGTAGTAATGGCTACGGCGGGCGGGAATTATGGTGTCCGTGGTGTACGTGGTACGCACGCCTGCCTGTGAAGCAGGAAGTGAGGGTTCGACTCCCTTCGGATACCCCTTTACGAGTTGAGTACGGAGTGGCAGCGACGCCGCAACCGGCGTCAACATTGCATTCCGTTTCGCCTCGACAAACAAAACACAGGAGTGTGCTTCTGGGAAGCAAGCGGCCTCCAAAACCGCGTGAGCAGGGTTCGATTCCTTGCACTCCTGCTAATGCCGACGTGGCTCGACCTAGAAAGGCGCCTGTCTTGTAAACAGGATGATGCTGGTGCGAATCCAGTCGTCGGCCCCATATATGAATATGTCTCGATGGTGTAGTGGATAGCATCGGACCCTCCGAAGGTCTGGGCCCTGGTTCAAATCCAGGTCGCGATACTAGATAGTGCTCTTCTTGGAGATTCGACAATCGCAACTTGAGATGAAGGTACACATCATGGCGGAGGTCCCCCGCGAGACTTACATCCAGCCCGAGCTGGAAGTCTACCAGGGCTTCTTTGATGCTAAGTGGGCATCGGAATTCACGTGCGTACTCAAGGACACCAAGCTGGCTGATACGGGAAACGACTTCGTCCGCCTTTGGGAAGCCGCATCGAGCGCCCGCGCCTTACCTTACGTAATGACTCGATCCCTGCAAGTGGTTAGAGGCGTTGGTTTTGATGAACGGGAACGCGAGACAGACCTGGCAATGCGCTTCATAAAGGATAGGTTAGTGAAGTACGTCAATACGTCTGAGGAGGAGATCACGCCACCGTTACAGAAGAAGATCGAACAAACCATCGATCACCTTCGCACAGAATACAGTCAATACGCCGAGTACATGAAGGAAAAGTTGCGTGGCACACATGATCATTGGGAGAGACTTGTCTCAATCGAAGAGTTTCGCAAAAGTGTCTGGTCGTCCGAACGAATGTGCTACGGCGCGATCTATTACGCCTACGAATGGTTTCTCCTGCAATGTATACGGATTCACTCTGGGGAACTGGAACGCTCAGTAATTGGTGCCAAAAGTTTTGGAAAGGAATTAAGAAAGATTTTCTCACAAGAATTGATGCACGAGTGCTGGACTGATCGGCCCATTGAAATCGCTCGGCTCACAAGAAATGCACTTGTTCACAACGGTGGACGAGTTAATGCGACACTTGAGAAACTGCCGCACGGATTCAATGTTGATAACGATGACTTAAGAATCGAGGCAACCGATACGACGGATCTTTACAAGCTCTTGAGTTATCGAGCCCTGAAAATCGCCAAAGCGGCTGTCTCGATTCCTGAATTCAGGTAGGCCCAACAATTTGCCTTGCGAGTGTGATGGACGGCACGGCGGTCTTCGGAACCGCAAGACGGGGTTCGATTCCTCGGCGGGGTACTCGGTGCTTGCGAACCAACAGGCACCATATGTGTCTAACCATTCAACAGAATTTACGAAGTCTATCCTCGGAGTGCGCCGGATTAGCACGCGACCGTGCGAAGGTCGAAGACCAGGTTCGATTCCTGGCGAGGATACTTTCTTGACGTCGATGCCGAACGGCTAGGCGGCTGCCTGCAAAGCAGCTTGAAGTGGGTTCGACTCCCACCGGCGTCTTTTGGATAACCGTCCATCCGGGGACTAGCGCGTTAATACAGCTAGCTCAGTTGGCAGAGCACCAGACTACGGATCTGGCAGTCGAAGGTTCGAGTCCTTCGCTTTAACCATGACCCGCAACCTGCCCCGGACCCAATCATTTACCAGGGACTCGCACGTCAATTCAGGACAACGGCTGTTACCCGTTGGAGGTTCAACTCCTCCCTAACAAAACCTGACCTGCAAATTACCCTGGCTTTGAATCGCATTCGACCGCTTACTTGCCCAACCGAGATCTGTCGCGTCGATTCAGTGTCGTGCCGCCAACTCGTGGCATTGAGAGTTCGATTCTCTCCTCGCCCTTTTGAGGCTCTACACATTCGGGCGAGTGGTGAAATGGCAAACACGCGACAGGTGTTCGTCGACCCGTGACCTATCCCGGTTCTGTTTTCATTTGATTGGTGCGTTGGCGTTAGGAGGAAAGGGCAATGAAGGAACTGATTCGCCATGAGGCGTTGCCGGCTATTCGGATGACGCATCTGTCGAGCGTCGAACGTGAGCTTCTGCCGCTGGCCTTCGGAGATTTCCTCGACACAGCCGCGACGGCAACTGCCCGCGCGACGTTCTACAACTCGCGGGCAGAGCAGGAAGCCGCGATCGACGCCGTTCATCGTGATCTCTACGAGATGGACCGCGGCGTCTACGCGATCGCCTTGTTGCTGCCAGGCATGACGGATTACAGCCGTCAGATTGGCGCCATTCGCCTGTTGGACGCACCGTACCGAGATGGCGTGCTGACGGCTGAGCAGGAGGCTTCCGTACTACGGGGACTGATGAACCAGTTGCCACCGCAGCGGATGCTCAAGTTGATTGGAATGCTGCGCCAGCGCCGCGTGAACAATGCCCGTACGCGCAAGCTGATCCTGTCGGTCTTGCTCGGAGCAGACAACCTGGAGTTTTGGGCGGTCAAGTACCGCCGCAAGATCGCGACCGCCCTGGTTCACGCCTGGGGACGTCGCACGGCGAGCACGTTGCGTGCTGTGCTGGCGAAGCCCGTAGAGCAGCGTGACGCGAAGGAACGACAGATCGTTCAGCGGAACGCGTATCGGTTCGTCGACGTCGACGACCGCGACCGCGTGGAGCAGTGTGTGCGGTTCGTTCTTGGTGACGAGTCCGGCTTGACCATGCGTCGCCTGGTGGCTTACCGCGAGGCAAAGCGAGATTTCCGTCGTGGACGTGCGTTGCCACTGGAAACGATGGAAGGTCTTCGCAGCCGGTTCCACCGTGACAAGTCGAACGCCGATGTTTTGGAGCTGACGAAGTCGCAGTTGACCGCTGGGCAGCGGATGGCTGTGCAGCGTAAGGCGAGCGAGTCGAACGTGCAGATTGCCTTCGATCCGGCCCGTCAGGACGCGGTTCGGTTGTACGTGTACGCTTTCGAGATGGGCATGACCGGCGCAATTCGCGCTGAGCTGCTCAAGAAGGCTCGCGATGCAGCCCGTCGTCTACCAGTTCGATTCGAGCACGCGGCTGTCCTTCTCGATGTTTCGGCATCGATGGTCGGCCACGAAACGCAGGCACGTCGACCGATCTCGGTGGCGCTCGCCCTGCGAGACATGCTCGCTGAAACGGCCGACTGGGTAACGATGGTTTCCAGCGATGGCCGTGAGGTGGCAGGTGGCGAATTGATTGAGCCGGTAGGCGACACGTCGCTGGCGGCAGGATTGGTAACGCTGCTCAAGCAGGATCCGGATGTCGTGTTCGTTGTGACCGATGGTTACGAGAACGCGCCGGCCGGTCGATTCGCGGAAGTGGTGCGGGCAGTACGGCGGATGGGCGTTGAGACGCCGATCCACCAGTTCTCGCCCGTTTTCGCAGCCGAGTCGCGCGGAGTGCGTTCTCTGTGTGACGCGGTACCAGGCCTGCCGGTCAGCAAGCCGGAGGCGATCGGACTGGGTCTGCTCAAGGTCCTGTTCGAGGCTGACGTGGAGCGCGGTGTTGCTGCGCTACTCGGAATGGTTCGTCCTGTTATCGAGCATTTCGCCGACAACGGACGCACTATTAAGGATGTTCGTGATGCACAACGCATCGAGGAGGTATCGCATGATGTTTCGTAATCGACTGAAGACCATTTACGTGAAGGATGTGCTGCTTGGCTGCACGCCGGGCCGCATCCAGAGCGTGGGTTACATGCAGGTCATTCCGTTGGTGAGTGACCTGTCGGATGATCGATTCGTTTCGCCGGTTGAGGCGGAAGCGGAGGTTGGCACGAGTGACTACGGTACGCTCAACTTCCGTAACCCGTCGAACCGCGTGATGATCGTGCCGTGCCACGCCGGATACGTTGTGAAGCAGGCTGCGCAGGATCACGCCATGGCTCACGCCGGTGTGATTCGCTCGGCCCGCGAGCGATCGTTCGACACGGCGATGTGTGTGCAGCAGTCGCAAGGTGGATTGATCCGTCGCGGTGACTACCGCATGTTGATCTTGCCGCTCGCGCTGCGCGAACACGCACTCAGTGTGCGGAAGGAGACGAACTACAACAAGCTCTGGAACGCAATCTCGGTGTTCAACCGGGATATGGGTGTGCAGGGAGAGGCAAATCTTGTTCACTTCCTCAAGCACTTCCGCAAGGAGCTTGACGAGTTCGTCGCCGAGTTCGAGTGCGTGCCAGGTCAAGTCGGTGCCGTCATCCTGGTCGATGATCAGGTAGTCGGGATCGAGCGAACTCCTTCGCACGACTACTGGCGAAGCGTATGGCCATGCCTGATCCGCGAGTGCTACGGTTCGCTGGCAATCCGAGTAGCTCAGCTCAAGGGCGAGCGTGCCGAGGCGCCAGCGTCGCGTGTCGGCCTGCCGGACGACATCGGTTCGCTCGACGAACTGGAATCGGTGATCGCCGAGATTGCCGCCCAGGAAGAAGAGCGAGCCAAGACGACGGTCCGCGAGCTGCTGGACGAGTCGCTGACGCTTACGCGTGATGACTCGATTGCCGGTGTGCACGTGGAAACGGTCGAACACGGCCGCTTCACCGGACAGGTAATCCGTCAGGGCGAGCGAATCGTTTACGCGTCGCTACCGGTGACGAAAAAGTGGCTCGCCGACAGCAAGTGGCAGACGGCCCAGCCGTTTGCGATTTGAGCTGGCGAGTCGGTAGAAACCGAGCCCTCGGCCCGAGTCATCAGGCCGGGGGCTTTCCTTTCGCCTATTCCTCGTTTGACTGGAAAGCGGACGTTTCGCGCTGCGAGCCGCGTGAGCCCGATGAGATATTCAATGGGCTTAGCCGTCGAGGATACCGAACTGAGGCCGACTGTTCCGAGAACCATCAGCCCGAGTTGGTGACGCACGGCTGCCAATACAGCGAATGCGGCGAATCTCCTATTTCTCCTCATAGCCCTTGCGCAGTTTCTCTCGAATCAGGCGCTCGGCGTCACGCTTCGCGACCTCCCCATCGGCGAACTCTTTGGTCTTTGATTGGCCATTGGTACCAATGCGGCCAAAGCGAACGGTATGCTCGTTGCCGGTCCGTGAGATTTCCCAGAACTTACTCGACTTGCCGTCGACGAACTCGAAGTATCGTCCGGCCACCGAGTCGCCTGTTTCGGACACGGCGACTGGCGCGAGCACTTCGACGTCCATCGGTGTATCCGGGTTCCCGTCTTCAGAGGCGATGTCGAGCGGCTGCGATGGTGGGTCATCCGCGGGCGACGAATCCTCATCTTCTTCAGTCGTGACGCCCGCCAGGTCGAGCGACATCTCCAGATCCGGGGATGACTCGGGTCCAGCCGGCGCGTTATCGGAAGCGAGATCTTCCATCAGCGCCTCTTCATCATCGAGCCCTTCCTCTTCCGGTTCTTCTTCACCTTCGATTTGCCGTAGCAGGCGATCGACAACCGTTTCACGGTCCGCATACCAGTCCTTGGCCAAAACGTGCGCGATGCTCCAGCCGAAGTCCCGCAGCAGCTTCGGACGCATCATGTCGCGCTCGAGCAAGTCCGACTGGTCGTAATACGCTTCGCCGTCGATGAGGATCCCCAGCCGGTACCTGGTGTCGCCGTCCCCTCGGACGGCCAGATCGCAGCGGAAGTGGGACTGTCCGACCGAGTGGTCGACGTCATAGCCATGCCCCCCGAGGGCGGCAGCGATCTGATCAGCAACGGGGCTACTCGTTGCGTCTTGGCCGTCACGTTCTTCATCGTGCCAGCGCGACATGCCGCGCAGGACCCGCTGCGCCGTTTCCAAATCGCCGATCGAGACAGCCTCGGCATAGCGAAGATAGTTCTTCAGGCTGTTGGCCCCATCGTTATAGTCATTCTTGATATCGGCGTGGTTGATCGAACTGACCAAGGCCATGTGGTGCTTGGCCCGCGAGAAGGCGACGTTGAGGCGCTTCTCGCCACCGCTCTTGTTGATCGGCCCAAAGTTCATCCGCATCTTGCGGTTGGAATCATAACCATAGCAGACGCTGAGGATGATGACGTCGCGCTCGTCGCCCTGGATGTTTTCCAGATTCTTGACCAGCAGCCCGACGAACTGGCCATCTTCCTCTCGCTCTAGCTCCTGGTCCAATAGATCGCGAAATTCCTTATCGTCTTGCGCGAGTCGATCGAGGGCTCCTTCGATTTCGTCTTGCTGCGCTTCGCTGAAAGCCACAATGCCGATACTGACTCCGTCCTGTCGCTGGAGCATCTGCCGAACCAGGACGGCAATGTAGTCGGCCTCGGCCCGATTTCGGCGTTTGTCGTAGACGCCATGCTCCATGAAGTGGAAGCTCACCGACCGATTAAGCAACTCGTCGGCATGGGCTTCTGCGGCTGCGGCTTCTTGAGCGACGAGCGGCGCTCGGTTCGGCGGTGGCAAATGTTCCTCCGGCACCGTAAGCAGCCGACCGTCGTAGAACGTCCAGTTGGAGAAGCTGATGAGCGATTCGCTGCGACTGCGATAATGCCAACCGAGCATGGTCGAGGAAAGATTCTTGGCCGCGTGATTAAGGAAGCTATTGCTGTCCAAATCGTATTGCACGAGTTCGCCCGCTTCTTCGACGAGAAGATCCTCTTCCTCATCGGTCCGCTTGGCGGAGAAGAAATCGGTCGGCGGCAGTTGCATCTCGTCGCCCACGACGATTGCCTGCGTCGCGCGGAAAAGCGACGGCACGGACTCTTCGAGCGTGATCTGGCTCGCTTCGTCGAAGATGACCACGTCGAAGTGGTTCGTGTCCAGTGGCAGCGTGTCCGATACGCTCAACGGACTCATCAACCAGACGGGCTTCAAGTCTCGCACGACGTCGCCTGACTCATCCGCAACCAGATCGCGGATCGATTTATAGCGCATCGATTTGCCGAACTCATGCTCCAACTCGCGGCGGCCTTTGTTGTATCGCTTCTTGAATTCCTTTTGTTCGGGCTCCAGCTGTGCAGCAGGCAAGCCGGCGACGTGAACATGCTGCTGGAAGCGATGCCGAACGCGGGTACGGATCTCGTGCGCGTTGGCATCGAGCCAAGATCGATACAGTGTTTCCAACCGTCGCGCGTGGCGGCGACGGATCGCACCGTCGAAGCGACTCAGCGGCCGGTCCGCGCGGTAAACCTTATCGAGACTGACATCCGCGATGGCCGCTTCGATCTGCGTTGGCGTGAGCGGCAACGTACGGACCGTGGCACTCAATTCGCTTGGTACCTCAGCAATTTCAGAAAGACACTGCAGGTAGTCGGGCAAATCGTCGAGTGTTTCCGTGACACGTACGAGTCTGGATTGGTGTTCCTCCAGCGTCAGACCATCAACATCGTCCAGGATCCGACTCAGCTCCGTCAGCAAGCCAGACAGATGTTCGTCAGCCTCGACGAGCTTCTCGACGATTTCCTTGGATTGTTTGGATTTGAGCAGAGCGACGTGGATCCGTTGCAACCATTCGGGCAGTTGCGGAGCCTCGTCCCGCAGAGTCAGTACGAGTTCGACCAATTCCTCGACATTCCCGTCGATCCGGTAGGTCTCCGCGATTTCCGCTACCTGGCGCGCCAGTTCGTCGGTGAGCTGGTATTCTTTTTCGAGCCCTTCGAGCACCTGAGTCCAGCTGGGCCGCACCACGTGCGATTTGAAGTCGTACGCCCGCCTTAGCACGCCACGTAGACGCCACCAGGAAGGCTGGATGACCGAGAGAACACGACCTTCAAATGCCTGCGCCTGAGCGATTGCGTTCGGCAATTCGTCGGCCGGAAACTTCTGACGCCAGGCCTTGTTTGCTTCCTCTGCACTTCGGACGGCCTTTTGCTGCTCGCGATATTCTTTGACCGATTTGGCAAACTGTCCGGCCCACTCGCTCTTAGGGTTGAGCAGCGCCATTTGGCCAAGTCTGGCAATCGGACGAACTTTCTTGGCGTACTCAATGAGCTGTCGGGCACGCGCAACCTGTTCCCATTGATCTTGGGGAACGCCGGACCGGCCGAGTGTCTGCTCGACTCCATCGTGATGTCTTGCCGCCCTTTCGACACTCGTGCTAATCAGTTCGAGAGGACGATCAACGCTTGCCAATCTTGGAGACAAGGTGTGCAGTGGGTGATGGGCCAGAATCCCGTCCTTCTGGAATTCCTTGACCGAACTGCAGTATTGATCAATCCGTTCCCGATGGCGATGCCAGTGGGCGTAGTCCGGCATGCGTTCCCGCTCCGCCGGAGAAAGCTGTGGCCGCTCGTTTAACAGCTCGACACATCGATCGAGTAGTTCGCGGACGGACAGATCAACGTGGTCGTGCGTGCGTTGTATGGCCGCGTCGAATTGTTCCAGCGGCTCCAGATCGCCGGTAAGCCTACGGAGCAGATCCTTCCGTTTGACATTGTCCGACTCCGCGTCGTCCACCTCGCCGAGGAACGTCTCGTAGGTCTGCTTCAAGTTCATCACGAACTCTTTCTTGTCGGTTTGAGAGTCGTGAATGAGGCAGCAAAGATCGGCCAGCCCACATTGCCGCAACCGTGCGAAAACGACGTCAATCGCCGCACGCTTTTCACAGACGAACAAGACTCGTTTTCCGTGGGCGACGTAGTCGGCGATCAGATTTGTAATGGTCTGCGACTTGCCGGTACCGGGCGGACCCTGCACGATGTAGCTTTTACCCGCGTGGGCCTCGGCGATGGCGGTCGCCTGCGTGGGATCGCAGGGAACAACGTCATATCGGTCCTCGAGCGCCGGAGGCTCGGCCAGATCCGGTTCCACGGGCCGCGGCACGAGCGAAAACGTGGCGTCAAAGGCGGGGTTCGGCGGTTGATCCTCCAGCAGCGCGTCGTAGTCACGCACGAGCGACATGCGTCGGTACTTGAAGTTCGCCAGCGTCACACTGCACAGGTCAAAGCTCCAGGTATAAGGATTGTCGCCGCCACCCTCCTGAAGGCTGTAGAAGGTCCGTTCCTTCTCCGCTGTCGGCGCTTCCGGTTCCGGCGCCACGAAACTCCGCGGCCGAGGATTCTCCTCAATGATTTCACGTAGGTGCGAGCTGGGCGGGCGGACCTTCGTCGAGAACAGCGTGATGCCCAGAGGGTGATAATTCGCAGGATCGTAGCTGTAATCGAGATCCAAGTACTTTCGGACGCCCCGACCGGCAATTCTGGCGCGGCGACGGTATTGATCGAGCTTACGCCGGGCCTTGTCGTGGATGAGCGCGATCCGGGGACGATCAATCTTTTGCAAGGTGATTGACGCATCGCTCGCCTGAATCTTGGCCAAAAGATACTCGTGAAACTTGTCGAGACTCGTTTGCGACAGATCGATCAACTCGGGCAGATCGATGTCATACAGCTGTTTGAACTGATGTCGAATAACGGGATTGATCTCTGCTTCATTCGACAGTGGTTCCAGCGTATGGGTGTCACGAATCCCCTTTTTCTTCTTGAGCCGCACTGGTACGAGCACCAGGGGTGACTCGTACTGTTCGATCGGTTTTTCCTTGAGATTGGCCCAGTGCAGAAAACAGGCCACCAGCCGTAGCTGGGCAAACCCAAATTCCGCTTGATCGCGTCGCGCGTCGGCCATAATGCGATCGAGGACACTGGGAAGATACAGCGCCTCCGAGAAATTCAGGTATTTGTTGAGCGAAACGGACGTTCCACTGGCGAGCGTCTTCTGCAGGCTGTCGTTCCAAACGAGAATCTGGTCTGCTCGGATATTCTCGATGTCAAAGGAGAGTGGGACCGAAGCGTGAGTCAGATTGACCGTCTGCATCGTGGGGCGGAAGTGAAGCAGCCGATTGCGCCGGGAGATCTCGAAGAGCCGCTCCTTGAGCTTGGTGAGAACCACGTGCTGCTTGGTGCGCGGATCCTTGTCACGAAATCCCTCGATCCGCGCCAGATCGTCATCGAAGTCGACCTCTTGATCGCGATAGTTCTCCAGGTTGTGGAGCAGTGCCGGCAAGTCCTGGGCACGGCGATGCCTATCAACCTCCGTCATCCGCACGACTGCGCGGGCGACTACTGGATGCAAATCGGGAGAAAGCAAGAACAGGTTCTGGCGAGCGGTGACAAACCTTTCTAGGTCCTCCTCATCGTTCAGATCGAGCCCGCAGGCCAGGCTCGCCAGGATCATGCCCAGGCTAAAGATGTCGGTCAGCGGATCGTGGTGTCCAAGCTGATGTTCCCAGGTGACGTAGCCTGGAAGATAGACCGCACGGGTGATCGGTTTCTCACGATCGCCGATGGTGAGATTGATGACCTTTTCCGTCCCGTCATCGACGTCAGTTGTCCGACGGGTTTCGGCAACGATATCGACCCGTGCCCGATTCGCCGCCTCGACGCGTCGCAATTCGGCCGACTTGTTGCGGAGATCGCACCGCTTGGCCTCCTCAAACCAGATGCGCCCATCTTCGACGTGCAGCTCCTCCAGCCCTTCAAGTGGCGCGACCTTGCCGGCTGCGTGAGCCTCGATCACCTCGCGCATCAGCGGCAAGACGCTGGCCAGCGTATCTTCGGTCGAGAATCCGCCCGTCTCGATGCGATCGGTGAGAAAATCGTAGAAGACAATCATGGTATCGCGAGTCGCTCGCCGGCTTTTGCTAGGAGTGCATTTTTCTCACGATCCGTCGTCTCAAGTTGTTTCTTTCGCAGTCGCAATTCCTTGCGGGCGATCTCGGAAAACCGCTCCTTGAAGCCCAGTCGCTCGGCCAATACGAGGGCGGCTGCGAGCGGTAGTTCTTCCAATTCGCGGTCAGCCGCCACAAAGTCGAGCAGGACGTAGCAATAGTAGTCCAAAAGCGGCTTGTCATCGGTTGCCATGTCGTCGACAAAGGTCGCATCTTCCGCCTTCTCTGTTGGAGCGACGTAGCCGTCGAAGAACATGCGGGCGTGGCCCAAGTTCAATTCCGTCTGCATCCACTTTGGGGAAAGCAAGGTATCGATCAAGCGTCGCGTGAGGGCCGCGACGCGCGTTTGCCCCAAAAGATCCAGCTCCTCCAACGCGGGAGATCCTTCGATCATGGCGGCGATTTTCTTGTTCGCTTCTTCATCGCCGTCTGCCCAGAACGAAATGGCGCGGGCACGAATGAACGCCTCGGGATGGCTAAGCTGCTCGGTCTTCGGCTTCTCCTTGCTGAAGATCTCGTCCGCCTGCCGGATGTAGCTCTCGGCACTGACCTCTTCGAGCCCCGTGTGGATCTTCACGAGCATCGACACGACGTCCAACGGATTGTCGACGACACACAGCGAGCCGCGGTCGCAAAAGATCTCCGTGTAAAGACGAAATAGTCGTGCGCTGGCGAAATGAGGAACGTCGGCCTGACTGTCGTGGGTCAATGCCGAGAGGATCTGATCGACGATCATGTATTCGCCGTCCCAGTCGCGCCACAGCAAGAGATGACTCAACTCATGCGCGATCAGCGCTCGTACTTCCATGTCCGTGAGCTTCGACGTCAGTGGTCCGTGGAAAATGACATGCGCCTCGTTCGGCAGTGACGCAATCGAAGCGTTGAGTCCTTCAGGGTTTTGTGCCTGGTAGATCGTGATGGGGACAGGAAGTGACAGCTTCTCTGCCACTTCCTCCGCCGCCTCATAGAGATCGGGCTGAGTTTCGCGCTCGATGCGGTAGGTCGATTTGAGCAGATCGAACCGGATCGACTCGGCATGCTCATCGCGGACCTTGTTCGAGGCGTACCAGTTCCACACCTGGGGCTCTTCCGCCTTGAGGAAGTCGCGAATGCCCTCGTGGTGCGGCAGCGGCTTGAGCGCAGGCGATCCGTTTTTATCCGGTGCTTCTGACACAGCCAGGCCCCATGAAGATGCGCAAATATCCAGCCGCTTATGATAGCCCGTCGGAAGGGGCCGTGAAAGGAAGGGAACCGGAAATTGCGAGCCCTCGTTTTTCCGCAAGCAAGAACGGTGCAATTCCTACAGCCGCGGATCGACCGGCTCGCTTTCCAGGGCAAGCACGCCGAAGACGCACTCGTGAACGCGACGCAATGGCTCGCGGCGGACGAAACGCTCAGGAGCTTCGATACCTAAGGCGAATTCGCGAAGTGCGAGGGAGCGCTTTGCTCTTAGACCACGATTGGCAAGTAGCCGACGAGCGGACCGAACCGGTGGTCGGATTTCCGACGATTACGGCCGTTGGGCGAAACCGCGCTGCAAAATGCGCAGTACAAAAGAAATTGCTGCTGGCGAAGTTCCACACAGCGGCAAATCATGTGTCCATTGTCACCGGGGCAGGGCAGGGAGCTTTCAGTTTCCGGAAACTAAGATCGTTCCCACAGGGAACGGGACGGATCGAGTTGGTTCCTGCGGCGAGTCTCAGTGCCAGCATTTGACGAAGCATAGCAGGGTGGCCTACAAGATCGTTGACATGAAGGACCGTGGCTGTATGCTGAGTGCGACGACGTAAGGGAAACCTTTCTTCTTGTAAAGAGAGGCATTGGCATGAGCGTCCACCCAATCCACTTTCTACTCGTCGTCAACGAAAAAGCAACCGCCGAGCAGCTTGAACAATTGGGGAGAGACGTCGTTGCTTGGTGCGAAGATGAATCATCGTCCGAATGCCTGATAAGTCACGATGAGACGGAGATAGAGCGACTCGTAGCGGGGATGCTTCCAGAGCCTTTAACCATGTCTGTCGATCAGCCGCAGTCGGAGAGAGACGAAGAAGTCACTATCGAGTTCGAGGCTGCGAAGCCTGATGCTAAATCTCTTGAAATCCATCTGCGTGGCGTTCGTCTCACATACGATTTTCCTAGCGATGGCAGTCCAAGTATTACGGAAAATCGAAAGAGGATGAAGTCATTCTTCGATCACCAGGTAATCAGCGGCATCCTCTGTAATCCTGGCCCAGCATCCTGACTATCGTTACGTGTCGATCAGCGCGCTTGGAAGCACTTCATTCGCTCCTTGCTTCGCCATCGCCAACGACCAGCCGCCTTAACGCCGCCGCAACCTCCTCATCACCAGACGTGACATCAAACTGCCAGCCGGTCATCCTCGGCGCCTCCAGGACGCAGGCGAGCACCTCGGCCACGTCCGCTCGCGGGATCTCCGCGCGAGGCAGCTGAGCGGCCAACCGAACAAGCCCGGTGGGCGGATCATTGGTCAGGCGCCCTGGACGGACGATGGTCCAGTCGAGCCCACTTTGCCGCAGTGCCTCATCGGCCTCCGCCTTGGCCCGCAGGTAGGTGCGAAACACCTCCTCGCCACGAGGCTCCTCGGCATTCATGGCGCTGATCATGACGTACCGCCGGATCCCGTTCTGCCGGGCGACGTCGATCAGCCGGATAGCCCCGTCACGGTCGACTGTCAGCTTGCGGGCCGCACCGTTGCCGGGTCCGGCACCGGCGGCGAAGACGAGCGCGTCTGCGGATCCGACGGCTTCGGCGATGTCTTCCTCCGCTTCGAGATCACAGAGCACCGGCTCCGCTCCCGCCAGACGGACCTCGTCGGCTTGGGCGGGGTTGCGGATCAGGGCCCGCACCTGATGACCACAGGCCGTCAGCAGTGGGTGCAACAGCATCGCGATCTGCCCGTGGCCGCCTGCGATGACGATATTCATGACGACGTAATCCGATCAGTCATGCCCACGGCAAAGCAGGGACGTCGACCGTTGATTCAATTTACCGGCGCGCCGCGCTCATTGCGAAATTCGTCAAAGAAGGAGTCGTCGATATCGTATGTCGTTCGCGGTATCAATCCTAGCTCCAATGACTCGAAAAGGTCGACTAGGTCATCGCCACTCACAAGTTCGATTGGTGGCACACCGTCGCGTCGAGCTTCCCTCATAGCATCAACGGTGAATGTCCCAGTCGTGATAATCAAGCCCTTGTCCGCCCTACCCGACATGGCGCCGCGAAAGTCGCGCACCTGGGGAGCACGTACTGATCCTTGGTATCTCTTGCACTGAAAGAGGACCGTGAAACTGACGAATTTATTGACTTGCAACACTCCGATGCCGTCAATGCCGCCATCACCACTCTTACCCGTCACGGTTACTTGCTCGAAATCGCATTCACGTAGCAATCGCTGGCAGAGCCGCTCAAAAGCACTCGGCGGCAGGCCGTGCAGCGTCGCGAGCAGATCGCTTTCGCCTTCGCCTTCCTCCACCCGATCGTCCTCGTTCTCACCGGTGTTGTCTGTAACATCTTCGCTCTTCTTTTCCGCGCGGTATTCTTCTTGAACGGACCTGAACAGAGCATAGAAATCGAACGTGTCGAGATCTATCTCATAGCCCTTCTTTGTCAGGCTCCAGACGCCATGTTTCGACGAATCGAGCAGTCCCCCCCGCACAAGATACAATCTGGCCCAGTTCACTTGGTTCCGAACGCGCGAGCGACCGTTCTTATTGACGACCGCTTGTTCTTCCTCAGAACGTGTCCCGATAGGTGTTTATTGGTTGGCGAGGCGCTTTGACATCAGGTTGATCATGGCGATGTAGGTGAAGGCTTCGGCGGAGGCGGTGGTCTTCTCGTAGTCTTTGCTGTGGCGGCGGTAGCGAGCCAGCCAGG
>QQVP01000071.1 GCA_003389215.1 Planctomycetota bacterium
AGTTGGCTCGCCTGGGCGTGACGAATGCGGAGAAGCGGGTGGTCATCGCGGCGGCGTTTCCCGAGGGGATTACGGCGACCGAGGGCGAGGCGGCCTACTACCGCACGATCAACAACAGCAACTTCAATAACTTCGGCGGCGGTTTCGGCGGAGCCGGCTTCGGCGGCGGCTTCGGCGGCGTCTTTCGGTAGGTCGCAAGGCTCGACGGCGGGCATGGTCGGCAGAGTCGATCGCCCGCTAGAATCGGCCGCATGTCCGAACACCCCGTCGACATTCTTTATGAAGTGGGCCCCTGCCTGGTGGTGGCCAAGCCCTCGGGCGTGCTCACCCAAGCTCCTCCCGGCATCGACAGCCTGGAGCTGCGTCTGAAGTCCTTCTTGAAGGCTCGCGACGGCAAGACGGGGAACATCTACCTCGGCGTGCCACATCGACTCGACCGGCCGGTCTCAGGGGCGATGGTCTTTGCCCGCCATGTGCGGGCATCGCGGCGCATCTCCGACCAATTCGCAACGCGCACCGTGAAGAAGGTCTACTGGGCCTGTGTCTCGGGCCATGTTGAGCCCCGCGAGGGTACCTGGAACGATTACGTTCGCAAGATTCCCGGGCAGCCGCAGGCCGAGATTGTCGCCGCCGATCAGGCCGACGGGCGGGAGGCCGTGTTGCATTATCGCGTGATCGGCGAGACGCAATTTGGCTCGTGGCTCTCGATCGAATTGGAGACAGGTCGCATGCATCAGATTCGCGTGCAGGCTGCCGCTCGTGGGCACGCCGTACTGGGCGATGCGATGTATGGCAGCACCGTGTCCTTTGGCGAGGCCTTCGAAGACGAGCGGCTACGGGCAATCGCCCTGCACGCTCGGCAGCTCGGACTTCAGCACCCCATGACCCAGGAGGCGGTCGACGTGACGGCCCCGCTACCGGAGGCTTGGGCAGCCCTGCAGCTCCCGTCGTTGGACGCGAGCGAAGAGTAGGTCGGGCCGGCGGCACGATCGACCCCTATCTTCCTTACAGACGTCACGCATTGCCGGCGATCTTGTCCGCGCTGTGCTCGGCGATCCGACGTCGTGCTTCAGGGCGAGGTATACTGGCATGCGGTGGAGTTGTGCGGTCGTGCGGGAAACTCCGCCTCGCAATCTTCGAATCTGGCTCCGTATATCTGGGAAAGCGAAGACATGGATCTGGCAACGCTCGTCATTGCGACGGCCCTTATGGTTCCGCCGAATGAGCCGGTCGTCGATCACTCGCAGCCGTATCACTCGACGCAGCCGACGATTCGTACCTTCGAGCGTCGCGACGAGGACGAAGCCCGGCGGAGCAACTGGAACTCGTACGTGCGAGAGCTGGAAGACCTGTGGCGTGAATATCGCCAGGCGGGATCGACCGTGCGGGCCTGGAATCGCTATCGCCGACAGGCCTATCAGGCGAAGCGCCGCTTCATCTACAACGATCCCTATTTCGCGCCGATCACGCGGAACGTGGAATTCGAGTAGAGCGCGATGGCGCTGGCAACTCTCGACGGGGCGACAACGATCACTGGTCGTCTTCCTCGCGGGCGTTCGACTGCACGCGTAGCCCTTCGCGCGACGCACGAAGCTGGTCGACGGCTGCCTTGGTGACTTCCGTGCTGCGGACATCGACGTCGATAAGGGCCTCGAACTGGGTCAAGGCCGCGAGCGTGCTGTCGGTGATCTCCGTACCGTCCAGCCGGAGCCGCTGGAGATTCTCAAGCTCTGCGAGCTGCGGAACCAAGGCGTCGGTGACTTGCGTCCGCGAGAGATCGAGCCGCTGCAGATTCTCGTAGGTTGCCAACTGCTCGGCAATGGCGTCCGTCACCCGGGAACCGCCCAGTTCCAGCCGCACGAGCTTGGTCAAGGGCGCCAACTCCGCGAAACCCACGTCACTTACCTGCGGGGCGTTGCGCATCACGAGGGTTTCCAGATTGGTAAAGTCGGCCAAAGCCCGCATGCTGCGATCGGTGAGTCGGCAGTCGTTCAATCCCAAGACCCGCAAAGACGTGAGTCCCGACAGAGCGGACAAGGTTCGTCCCGTCACGCGAGTACGAGAGACGTCGAGCGATTCGAGTCCCACGAGCGCAGCGAGCGCGGCGATGCCGCGATCGGTCACGCGGGTACCCGAGAGCGAGAGCCGTCGAAGGCCGTCGAGCCGCGCAATTGCCTCCAGCTCACGATCGGAAGTCGGCGTATTGCTGAGCTTCAGGTCGGTGAGGGCGGAGCAGGCACTCAAGCGAGTCAATTCACCAGCTCGTAAGCGCTCGAGTGAAGACAGGTCGACCGACCGCACCACACAGGCGTCGCGGGGTAAATCGGTGATCCGAGTCAATTCAAGCACGTCGTCGCCATCCTGTAGACCGACGGTTCCCTTCTGCTGCAGGACCCAACGTGCCGCCAGACGTTGCGGGTCGGGGGCGTCCGCCTCGACACGGCAGCTGGACAGCGACTCTTTGAGTTCTTCGACGCCGGCGTCCGTGATTTGAGTCCCGTCGACGAAGAGTTGACGTAGCTGTCTCAAGGAAGCCAGGCGGGGCAGGGCGGCATCGGTTGCCGGCGTTCCGGAAAGCGATAGCCAGGTCAGTCGGTCCATGCCCTTGAGATGCACGAGATCGGCGTCGGCCACGCCGGTACGAGCCAACGACAGGTGGGTCAAGTCGGGCAGGTTGATCAGGCTTCGCAGTCCTTCGGATGAAACTTCGGTCCCGGCCAGGCGAAGCTGCTTCAGCGAGCGCAAACGGGCGAGGCGGCGGGCCCCGGTGTCCGTAATCTTCGTGTCGCTCAGGTCGAGCTCGCGAAGTCCGGTACAGCCGGCGAGGTGTTCGAGACCGGCGTCACTGACGTCCGTGCTGCTCAGCAGCAGACGTTCGAGTTTGGCCAGGCCGCGGAATTGGGCCAGGGCCTCGTCGTCGACTCGGGCGTTCTCGATAAGGCGAACGCCGAGAATCGTAAACGGTCCGCGGGGAAGATCGGCCTCCGCACGCAGGTCCTCCAAGAGCACGCCGTCGGGAGTGGTGACGGTGACCGCTCCACCCTGGGCGATTACCCAATTGGCGGTGGCACGCTGATCGGTGAGCGACTGCTTGATCTCGCAGTCGGGCAAAGCTCGCTTGATCGCCGCCACGGTCGCGTCGTCGACCTGCATCGAACCGAGATCGACTTCCTTGAGCGTAGAGAGCGAGCCGAGGCTGACGAGTGCATCATCGGTTACGGCCGTGCCGTCGAGTTTGAGAATTTCGACGTTGCGTAATTCGCGAACCAAGGCGAGATCGTCGTTGTTGATAACCGGGTTGCCGCTCATGTCGATCGAGGTGATGCGAAACTGACGCCCCGGCAGGTCGACGTCACGCTGGTATTCGGCCGTTTCGTTCGTTTCCACGTCGACGACCGTAATGACCGCACCCTTCTTAAGAATCTTGCGGGCAACGATCATGTCAATGTCGGCACCGTCCCAGGCGATTTCCAAACGGGGCAGGGCGGCCCGCAGGTCGCGATGGCCCGTGGCAGTAATGTCCGTGCCGTTGAGCGAGAGGGAGCGCAGCTTGGTCAAGCCGTAGAGTTGCTGAATTCCCGCGTCGGTCACGGTGGTGTCGGCCAGATAAACCTTCTCCAAGTTTCTCAAGCCGGCCAACTGCGTGAGCGTCGCGTCGGTAATCTTGGTGCCACTTAGGTTCAGATCGCGGAGGCGGTCGAGCGAAGCGAGTGACTCGGCAATCGCGTCGTCGACGTCGGTCCGAGACAGGTTCAGCGACCAAAGCTGCTCCAGCTCGGCCAATGCTGCGAGCGAGCCGTCCGGCAGCTTGGTCTCGCGCAAAGAGAGTTCCTCGAGCCCGTCGATTTCCTGTAGCCGGGCCAGATCGTTTTCAGCCAGGGCCGTTCGCTCGAGCTTGACGCGACGGACGACGAAGCGACCCTCGGGCAAGTCCTCTCGTCGGCCGATCGTTTCGGCAGCAGCGCCGTCGGGGACGACGACCTGAACCGAGCCCGACTGGTCGAAGATCCACTCAATGCGTTTGCGAAACGGCTCATCCGCAGGGGTGGCCGCGTCGTCCGCCGAACTGCCGCCGGCGGAACCATTGCCATCGTCGGGCAGGAGCGCGACCTGGCCCGAGTCGCCATCGCCGGCCTCGTGATTGTCATTGCCGAGCATGCCAAACATCGCCGCGCCGCCGCCGGCGAGTAGCAGCAGAACCGCCGCCGCGACAATCCAGCGACCGCGCGAGGACTTCGCCTCGGGCTCGCCGTAAAGCGTGCGATCCATCAGCGTCGCCCGGTCGAAGGCCGTGGCACTGCCGATACTCGGCAAGATATTCACTTCCGCCAGCGGACCGGCCAACTCGGGCAGTTCGCTGGTGTCGACGGGCATTTCCGACAGCACCGCGTCGAGCTGCGCGACGACTTCGTCCATCGACTGCTGACGATCCTCCGGCTTCTTGCCGAGCATCTTCAAGGCGACGGCATCGAGCGTCTCACTCACGCCCTCGGCGAGCGACGAGAGTGGCGGGATCTCTTCGGTTTGGTGCCAGAGTAGTTTCTGGGTGATCGACCCGTCGGGCGAAAGCGGCTTTCCGGTGACCAGGTAATAGAGCGTACAGCCGATGCTGTAGATGTCCGCGCGGTTGTCGGCGCGCTTGGCGTCGACCGCCTGCTCGGGAGCCATGTAGTCAACGGTGCCCATGACGCGTCCCGACTGCGTCAATTCCGAGACGTCTTCGCCGTCGGTCGCCTCGACGCCGAGATGCGCGAGACCCATGTCGAGAATCTTCAGCGTGCCGCTCTGGTCGACCATCAAGTTGCCGGGCTTGATGTCGCGGTGCACGATGCCCTGATTGTGGGCGTGCTGAAGACCCTTGGCCGCCTGCAGGCAGAGCGCCACGGCATACGGCAGCGGCAGCGGGCCATGTTGCTTGACATACTGCGACAGGTTCGGACCGTTGACGTACTCCATGGCCAGGAAGTGCACGCCGCCGGCTTCGTCGGCGTCGTAGGCCACGGCGATGTTGTTGTGTTGCAGGCGTGCGGCGGCCTCGACTTCGCGATGGAACCGGGCGACGGCGTCCTTCGAGTCGGTGAGCGTCTCGGGCAACACCTTGAGCGCGACCTCGCGTTTCATGCGGCGTTGGCGCGCCTTGTAGACGACGCCCATGCCGCCCGCGCCGAGCTTTTCCAGCACGACGTAGTTGCCCAACACCAGGGTCGAGGTCTTGCCCTCGCGAAGCAGCTGCAACTGGAACTTCGTGAGCCGTTGCGTGTCGACGAGTGCGGCCGCGAGATCTTCGGCGGAGTTGATCGTCGTCCCCTCGGGGACGCCGCGCGAGAGGAACGTCTGGACGTCCTCGTTGGTCATCAAGCCGGCCTGGTTTAGCACGGCCGAGAAATCGTCGACCGACTGCCCGATCGCGCTCGTCTCCGAGATGGGCGAGGCGGTGTCGATCGTCTGATCGTAGGGGCTGCCCGCGGCGGTGCCGTGCTTGACCTGCGAGTCTTCTTGGTGGACCTGCGTCTTGGGAGACGATTCTTGTGGATTCATGCCGGACCCTCCCTACCGTGCGATTCTAACACAGACGCGGGGCGGCTGAAACTGGTTTGCACGCGATAAACGCCGCCATCAGAGGCGTTTACGACGTGCGGACAGGCCCGGACACCGAAAGGTCGACCGGACGCGCCGGCCATTCTGTGGGCCAACGAGGTCCATCTACAGCTCGATCCAGCCCAGATGTGCGAGGAGCTGGCCGAGCCAGGGATGCGTCCAGGGGTTCCAGGTCGGATAGCTGGCCGACATCACCGAGAAGGCGAGACAGACGCCGATCACCACGCGCCGCAGGCGGGAGCCGCTCGACCAATCGGCCGCCGGCAGCAACGCCAAGAGCCACAGGGGGGCCAGCCAGAAGGTCCAGCGAAGTCCCGAAGTCATGCCGCCGTAGTTGCGGTTTTCCTGCGTCTGCATGAGGTAGAAGGTGAACACCACGACGGTAACCACGGCAATGATCGCCCCGATCAGTCGCGTTGGAGATTCCCCGCGACCCAAGCAGAGTGCGACCATGCCGGCCATGCTAAACAGCCAAATCGGCGTGAGCGAAAAGATGCCGTGGTGCCCGATGAGCATGTGCAGGGCGTAGGTCGCCCGTGAAGGTTCACCGAGATCGATGCGCGAGCGGCGGGCCAGGCTCTCCTCGTCGCGACTCCAATAGCTCTGCACAACGCGTGGCGGTCTGTCCGGACGACGTGGGTCGTGAATCTCGTACGTGTAGTTGTACCAGTTGCCGTTGGTCCAGTCGCGCGGTTTGCCTTCCTCGTCGGCGCCGCGATCGCGGAAGGCGTAGGGCGGCTTGATGGGGTCGAGCCACTTCGAATCTTCATGGAGCGCGCCGCCGTGGGCCAGGTAGTTCGTGCCCAAGGCCGCGACCATCACGACTGCAAACGCGGGCGCGCCGGCCAGCAGCGTCTCTCGTGGGCACTTCCAAAGCAGGGCCAAGCCAAAGAGCGCGAGGAACAGCAACGCGGGCAACTCCGTCGCCGCCGCAAAGGTGCCCGCCGCCACCGCCAAAGCAAAAAACCGCCACCGTCGTTCGCCCTCGTAGAGAATCCGCAAGGTGGCGTCGAGCGCCACGATGACCGCCACGGCGGCCACCAGGTGATTGTTGAGTGCGACCGCAAAGGTGCAAAGAAACGTGCCGGCCGCGGCGGTTGCCATCACGACAAGCCGCCCCCAGTCGGTCGTGCCGTAGCGTTCGACGATTCGCGCCAGCACCAGCAAGAAGACGATCAGCGAACCGACGTTGACGGTGATCAAGATGATCCGCACGACCGTGAACGTATGGTCGGCCAGAGTCAGGCCGGTGAGCCGCTTGATTAGCCAATACTCCCCGGCGACCAGCGTGGGGAACAGGGGCGGCTTGGTCGAATAAAGGTGGGGCTGGCCGTCCCAGCCGCGATGCTTGATCATATCGATCGTATTCCAGATCGATCGCTCTTCGGCATTGGCGACGATCTGCTCGATCTGATAGGTGCCGTCATCGACCAACGCGCGAATCGTGCACCAGCGGCTGCGGTCGTTGCCGCTCAGAAAAGGGCGTTGCAGCTGAAGCCGCTCTTCATACTCCGCGCGGATCCGGGCGACGCGGTTCTCCAGGGCCTCCCCCTCGAAACCCTGCTTGATGAGATCCGCTTTGCGACGCTCGGTGGCCGCTTTGATGCGCTCCCGCTCGTGGACGGTCAGGTTGACCGAATTGACCGCCAGGATGCGACCGGTTGCGCTGCCCGCGGCCAGCGCAATCAACAACGCGTAGACTCCCCGGCGGAGCCCGCTGGTTGTCTCGGGAGCGGCGCCGGTCATGCTTCGCCGGTCAGCGATTGATCGCGCTGGCTCGACGCCGAGGTGCGTGGCAGCGGCGACTGTGCTTCTTCGCGCGGTTCGAGATCCTCGTGCGAAGGCAAGTCATCACCGGCACCGTCGGTCCGCTGCAGCACGGAATAGGTGTCGGCGTCACGGCTCGTCTTGGCCGTAATCATCTCGGCTAAGAAGCCCATGGAGAGCATCTGCGCGCCGAGCAACAGCAGGGCCAGCGAATAGGCCAGCACGGGAGTCTGATGCAAGTGCACGACCTCCCAACTGTCGATCAATCGCGAGAAAGCCCAGCGGCCTGCCAACCAGGTCATCAGAAAACCGCCCACCATGAAGGCGATCAGACCGAGCGAACCGAGCAAATGCTGCGGCCGGTGTCCAAATCCGGTGAGGAAGACCACGGTCAACAGATCGAGAAATCCTTTGACGAATCGCTTGACGCCGTACTTCGACTCGCCGTGCTGACGGGCTCGGTGCTCGATGGGAATCTCGCCGACACGGAAGCCCCGCGAGGCGGCCAGCACCGGCACGAAGCGATGCATCTCGCCGTACAGCCGAACTTCGCTAAGCACCTCGCGGCGATAGCATTTCATGCCACAGTTGTGATCGTGCAGCTTCACGCCGGTCATGCGACTGACCATGGCGTTGAAAACCCGCGAGGGCCAGACTTTGTGCCAGGGGTCGTGACGGACCTGCTTCCATCCGCTCACGACGTCGAGTCCTTCGCCGAGCTTCTCGAGGAAGTGCGGAATTTCCTTAGGGTCGTCTTGCAGATCGGCGTCGAGCGTCATCACCAGGTCGCCCTTGACCGCGTCGAAGCCGGCGCTCAGCGCCGCGGCCTTGCCGAAGTTGCGGCGAAAGCGAATGCCATGAACGCGGCGATCGTTGGCCGCCAACCGCTCGATGACCTGCCAGGAATTGTCCGTCGAACCATCGTCGACAAACACGATGTCGAGCTTGTATCCCTGGGCTCCCGCGACGGAGGTCAACTCGTCGTAGAGTTGCGGCAAACTCTCCGCTTCGTTGTAGACAGGAATGACCGTAGAAATCATTTCATTCCTCGCTGGCGGTAGGTTGTCGGGCGGGGAGGAGCGTAGGCATGATGGCGCGCCGGACGAAGTAGCGAGCTTCGCACGAGTTAACTCACCACGTTCTCCGCCTGAGCGCCACGAACTCCTACATAAAGTATACCCGAAGCGATCAGCTCCGACACTAACCATATTAGTCGTAATAATACGGCCGAAACGACAGCAATTGCGTCGGCCTCGGCAACTTTCAGCACTTTGGCAAGATAGATGCCCATGATCGACATCAAAATGACCTCGCGAACCAGCACGCCTCCGGGAATGAGCGAGAGGAATCCTGCGACCATCGCCAACGCCACCGCGGCCGTGTAGTAGTGGAGGTGGGCGATCGGTTCGACGCCTTCCACGCCGAGTGCTTGCAGGGTCGCCCACAGGCTCAGACCCAACAGCAACCAGCCGACGATCATCGCCAGCCAACCCGTGCCGACCAGCCGCCAGGTGACGTTGTTGATCTTGTCGACGATACCGGGGTCGCCTTTAGGGACCCCGAGGCGCAGCACCAGGCGGCGAAAGATCGGCGGCACCGTCGGCAATCCGGCGGCGACCATCAGACCGAGCGCCAAGGGCAGCAACCAACCGTGCTGACGCATGTCTTCATGCGGACGCAGTGCCAGGATACCGGCGGAGAGAAACGCCCCCACGGCCATCATGGTTAACGTTTCCAGAAAGACGCTGGCCGCCGCCACCGCCGCACTGACGCGTTCGCTCTTTAGCAGCCCGGCGCGAAGGATAATCACCAGGGCCTTGCCCGGCACGTACTTACCGAGATGACCGATGTAGAACGCCCGCAGGGCTTCGGCGGGACGGGGGTGCTGGCCCAACGCGCGGAGAATCCGGTACCAAAACCATCCCATGGGAAGACTGCCCAATAGATACAGTCCTCCGGACACGACCACCCAGGTCCATTGCAGCCGCCAGCGAAAGCCGGACTCTTCTTGTGCCCGCAGTTGTTCGATCGCGCTGCGAATCGAATCGCGCACAAAATAGAACAGCAGGGCGAGCACGACGAGATTGAAGAGCAGCTTGAGCCAGTGCTTCCTGCCGCTTCGCGCATTGTCGACCGGCTCGGCATTCACGGACAAGAAGAACTCCCAATGGTGAGGTCGTAGGCCGCTTGCAAGAGGCGTACCAGGCAGGCGGTGACTTATTCTGGCCGCCGCGGAAATCAGTGGCAAGGTGAATCGACAGGGCGACCACGCCGACCCGTCGATCGCTGAAGCATGCAACCATATTGCCGCAACGGCGAATAACCGCTTAAATGGCTCGCGCGCGAAGGCTGTCTATTGATGGCTGCGTTGTTAATGAGCCCTTCGCGGCGGCGGTGATGGCTGAAATGCCGGCCTCCCGCTGGTCGGCCTGGTTCCTTGGCTGCACAGGGCTCAATAGGAGTTGACGGGGCGGAAGAAAGGAGCTCTCGCCATGCGACGCGCAATGCTCTGGTTGTGGCGCCATGGAATCGTCGCGACCTTCATGACGGGACTGTTCGTGGTGTTGCCGATCGTGGTCACGCTGGCCATTATCGGTTGGGTCGCCTCGATCTTGGTCGCCTGGTTGGGGCCGAGCAGTCCCTTTGGCAGCGCGCTGCGATTCGTCGGCCTGGGGTTGCTGAGCAAGGAAACGAGCGCCTGGCTCGGCACGCTGCTCGGTTGGTTGATTGTGATTTTCGGCATCTGGTTTGTCGGGGTCGTCGTCCGCGCGGCCGCCCGTCAGCAGCTGGAACAAGCGTTCCACGGTCTCGTCGAGCGGATCCCGGTCATCAACGCCATCTATAAGCCGGTCTCCCAGGTGGTCGGCATGCTCAAGCAGGACGACACGAGCCAGATGCAGGGCATGTCGGTCGTCTACTGCGATTTCGGCGAACGCCACGGCGGCGGCTTCTTGGCCTTGTTGGCGTCCGAGAAGACGTTCCAGTTTGCCGCACGCCAATGCTATGCGGTCTACATTCCGACCTCGCCGCTGCCCATGTCCGGGGGCATCGTCTTCGTGCCGGTCGAGAAGGTGACCGTGCTGGAAATGTCGGTCGATGAGCTCATGCAGATCTATTTTTCGTTGGGGGTGATGGCCCCCAAGGTGGTGCCGGCGGAGTACCAGGCCGGCGTCGCATGAGCGCGAAATCGGGTTTACCGCGACTGGCACCGGGCATACGATTGTGCTTGTGGCGGTCGGCTACGGCCGCTGCTCGAGGAAGCTTCATTCCACATGGAGGTTGATCCATGCACGCGTCATGGGCCGCGGTGTTCGTCGCCGCCACGCTTGGTATCGATGTCGGTTGGCAGCCGGTCGAGGACGGTTCCCTGGAGTACATCATCCAGATCGAGCCGGAGATGTTGGAACGCCTCAAGGAAGGCCAAGAGCTGACCGCCGGCGTACGACCCTCGGTGCTGCGGAACATGAGCCGCTACCGGATCGTCGTCGGGCGCCAGCCGCTGCCGCGCGAGACGGCAACAACGGCGGCATCGCCGCCGGCGCAGCCCGGCCGCAATTCACCCATCCCGGCGCTGCCTGCCGAAGATGGCTCGACCCCCGGCGGCCCACCAACGCCGACCTCGTCCGCCGCTGCGCCGCCCGCGGCCACGGGCAGCGAGCCGGGTCGCGGTTCCGGAATGCTCGATGACGAGAATCGTCCGACGGCGCCGTCGCTGTTGCCCCCGGCTGGCAGTCCGCCGCCGTCCGATCCCTTGGGTTCCGACTTGCCCGGCGTCGATGGCGCACCGCCTGCGAGCGATCTTCCCGCCGCGGTGCCCCCGGCCACCTATCCTTCCGAGGCGGACTCGACGCCGCCCGCGCCCTCGGCACCGGCGGCGGAAGCCGATCGCGAAACAGGCGCGGACGACGGGTTTCCCCCGCTGCCTTCGCGGCCGACCGAAGAATCGCCCGCGCCGCGCGATGGGCGACCGTCCTACACGCCACCTGCGGGGCCTCCTATTTCCACCTGGCCCGCGGCCGACCCGCCGGACACGTCATCGGCCGCGGCAACCGGTCCCACGGGTGCCGATGATGCCGTCTCCCTGGGCCCGCGGCCACAGTCCGGCGATCGCGCCACCACGCCGCCGGCACCGCTGACGGTCGATCCTAATGTGACCCCGGTCGAAGGTCGGGCGAGCGAAGATCTCGTCGAAGAACGTGCGACCACTCCGGCAACGGCGGTACCCGCTGCCTCGTCGCCCAGCGGCAACACGCCAGCGAGTGCCTCGACGTCCGAGGCGGGCGCCGAGCGCCCCTGGTGGCTGCTGATTGGCAGCTGGTTCCTGTTGTTCGTCTCGATCGGGGCGAACGTGTTCCTGGTCTGGATCGCCTGGGAAGCCCGCACGCGGCTGCGGTCGATGTTGGATCGAGCCCGGCTGGCACAGTCGCCGCTGGCGACCTAGAGCGCTCTGGTCCGGGGGGAGAGGTTTCGCGGCCAGCTTTCCGCAAGCGTAGGCCACGCTAGACAGACCTACGCAGCCTCGGCGTCGCGGTCGTCCTCTTCGTCGTCATCCTCCTCGTCGTATTCGTCCTCTTCCCATTCGTCGTACTCGTCCTCGTCGAGGTTGGCGTCTTCGTCATCCTCGACGTCGGCCGACTCGTCGTCCTCCAATTCGGACTCCTCATATTCATCCTCCTCGTACTCGAGTTCTTCCCCCTCGTCGTACTCGGCGTCCTCCTCGTCGGCTTCCTCAGCGGCGTCCGAGTCTCCCTCCTCATAGGCCACTTCTTCGTACTCGTCGTCTTCGTACTCGTCCTCTTCGTATTCTGCCTCGTCGTCGTCGACTTCTTCCCAATCGGCTTCGTCGTACTCGTCGGCTCCTTCCAGTTCGACTGGTTCCTTGGCCGGCGGCGTTATTTCGATCACCGGCTCTTCCGCGACCGGCTCTTCCGCGACCGGCTCCTCGACTTCGACCGGCTCCACCTCTTCGACCTCGACCGGCACTTCTGGCTTCTTACGGCGACGCTTGGGCTTCGTGACCTTGACGGGCTCGACCGGGGCGATTGCCAACTGCGGCACCGCCGCGTTGTCGGGCAAGATACGCGTGTCGATGCGCAGCGACTTGAACATCTTCACCATGTGCTCGTGACATGTGAAGATGAGCACCTGGTGGCCCGCCGCCGCGAACTCGCGCAAGACCTTGGCGGCCGCCTTGGCGCGCACGGCGTCGAAGTTGACCAGCACGTCGTCGAGCACCAGGGGCAGCCGGACCCCGCGTTGCACGTAGAGACTGGCCAGTGCCAGGCGCAAGCTCAAGAAGAGTTGCTCACGAGTTCCCCGGCTGAGCACCTCGGGTGAAAGCGGCCTGCCCTCGGCATCATCGACGATGAGCCGATTCTCACCCAGCGGCGTCCAGACACGCTGGTAATGCCCCTCGGTCATCTGATTCAGGTAACGCGAGGCCTCCTTGAGCGTCGCCGGTTGCTGGTCACGCTCGTAGCGACGGCAGATACCTGTGAGTACCTGACTCGTAACCGCCAGCTCTTGCCAGCGCGCCGTCGCTTCCTGAAGATCCTGTTCGACGCAGCCCAATTCGAAGCGCGTCTCCAGCGGCTGGCGATCGTCCCGATATCGGTCGCTTTGGGCGTCCAGGCGGCCACGCTCCTGGAACAACTCGCGGAGACGGGCTTCGTTTTCCTCGAGCTGCTGCGTGAATTGTTCCCACTGCTTTTCCAGGTCGGCCAGCGTGCGACCCGCGAGCTGGTCGGCCAGCGCTTCCTCGTCACAGATGCCCACAAGCGAAGCGGTGATCTCGTTGGAGAGCGTCTCGTGCTGACGTAGGAGCAGCGTCTTGCGGGTCGAGGCCAGGGCCAACTTGCGATAGTCGCGCACGCTGTTGGCGCCGGCACGCTGGAGCAGACGCTGCCGCTTGGTAGTTAACTTGTCGACCGTCGCGGCGTGTTGCAGTTGCTTGCGTCGCGCCGCGCGGGCCTGGGCCTGCAACTCGTCACGACGGGACATCCGCTGTTGCTGCTGTGCCAATGCCGCCATGAGGTGATCGAGTCGCTCGAGCGTGGTGTTGCCCGCCTCGGGAAGCTTGAGCGTGCGGACCAACTCGGTGACGCGTTGGGCGCAGCTGGCCAGATGCCGTCGGCGCTCGTCGGCGGCGCCGCGCTGCTGTTGGAAGCGATCGTGCAAGCGGCCGAACTCGGCGCCTCGCTCCGAGAGTTCCTTGACCTGGCGCGGCGAGAGATCGGTCGGCAGTCCCAGGGCAGAAAGGGCTCGGCTCCATTTCTCTTTCGCCTGGCGATACTCGTCGTTGAGCTGCTGTAGCTGAAGGCGTCCGCCGTCGACCTGCTGTTGGGCGGTCTCGCGCTGCGCGTCGAGCGGGAGCAGCTCTTCCAGCTCGCCGACTTTCTTTTCCGCCGCCTGCAGCCGAACCGCCAGCGGACCCCCGGCCTTGGGCAGCGTGCGGTCGAGTTCGTCGCGCTCGGCCTCGATCTTTTCCCGCTGCGCGTCGACGAGTTCGAGCTGTTGGCGACACTGCTGGAGGTCGCGGACCGCGGTCTTTTCCATCAGGAACTTGAAAGCGACTGCCGCCCCGGCACAGGCCGCCCCCAACAGGACCAAGGCCCAACCGACGGTGCCGACGAGCGAGCCCGGCATGAAGAGGCCCACGAGAATCAGCAGCACGCCGAGCACGACCCCGGCACCAATTCCCATCAACGTGCGGGTCGGTGTGATTTGCTGCCGTTCGAGGAGCAGGTGGTTCTGTTCTTCCAGGTCGGCCTGATGACGCTCGAGTTGTTCGAGTCGCTCGTCGATCTGGATGCGACGGCGGAGCTCGCCGGCGGCCGCTCCCGCCTCGTCGAGCGCCTCATCGAGTCGCGTCGACCCGTGCCGGGCCAGCTTCGTTTCGATCCGGCCGCTCAGCCGGCGAACCTCTTCCTCGTGTTGGGCGTTTTCCTTCTCCTGCAATTCGCGGCGCTCACGCAGCTGACGCAGCGTGCGGGCCGGACGCCGCAGCCGTTCGAACGTTTGCGGCGAAAAGTCAAAACTGCCGTCCGAGAGCAGGCCTTCGAGCCCCGAGCCTTGCCGCGCGCTGATCGCGTGGGTTTCGAGCTTCGCCGCGTCGGCATCCAGCGCGTTAATCTCGGTCTCGAGTGAGGCAATCCACTCGCGCTGGTGGCCGAGGGCTTCGATACGAGGGGCCTCGCGCCACAGCTGTTCGTTGATCGACAGGGCTTCCGCCTCGTCACGAAGTCGGCGGCGTTCGTCCTTAAGGGCTTCCCGATCCCGCTGATTTTCTTCGATCTGCCGATTCAGTTCCTCGAGCTTCTCGACGGCGTCTTCGGGCAACGTAGGCACGTCGCGGAACTCGTCGATCTCGTCCTCGACCTTTTCGCGCTCGCGCCACGGATCGTGAAGCGAAACCGCCAGCTCGGCCCGTCGAGCCGCGTTCGTCAATTCCTGCTTGCGGGTCTCGGCCTGTTCGATCGAGTGCTCTAGCTGGGTTCGCTGATCGGCCAGCCGCAGAAACTCGTGATACTGTTGCTGGTCGTGTTCCGTCTGCAACTGGAGCTCGTCCCGGCGTCGAATCAGCTGACCGACGCGGGACGGCGTATCGCGACCCGCCAGGAGCTGCTCGCGAGCGGTACCGAGTTCGCGCATGACGTCGGGCAACGAAACGCGGTCGATGCCGACGCTGAGGTCGTAGAGATGGCGGGCGGCTTCGGTGTCGCTGAGTGTGCCGAGTTCCTGGATCTCGCGGAGCCCGATCGCGTAGACGTTGCGAAAGATCGTCTCGTCGCAGCCGGACAAGAGATCGCCGAGCAGGCGTCTTTGGGTCGTCTCGCCGTCGTCGGTGGTCAGCGCGACGCGATCTTGGTCCTCATAACGATGCCGCGCCAGGGTGTAGCGATTCCCGGCCGCTTCGATCACCAGCCGACCTCCCGGCTCCCCGCCGCGCAACGGAGGCAGGTATCGTCGTCGGGTATCCGTCGCGTGACCGTACAGCATGGCGCGGATGAAGTTCATCAGCGTCGTCTTGCCGGCCTCGTTGGGGCCGTAGAAGACGGTCACTTTGTCGGAGAGCGCATCCAACTCGAGGTCGCGCCACACGCCAAAGCCGTCTACCGAGATGTCAACAATTTTCATGGCCGGCTTCCGTCCTGGTCCAACTGCCCTGAGGGCTTCTTGATTTCGCGTGTCACCGCTGGCCTGAATCGTCGGTACGCGGAGGTACCGCGTGGCGCCCCTTACGGCGTTGTCGGCAGCGGGGTCGAATCTCCATCTCCACTGAGCAACTCCGCCCCGAGTCGCGACGCCCGTTGCAGGACCTGGCCACGCGACGATCCCGAGGGGGTCGCCATTTCGGCACCGAGCGACGTGTCGACGTAGTCCGCCGGCAAGAACGCCTCCAGGCCGAGCGGCTCTCGCGGCGCCTGTTCGAGTTCCTGAACCTGACGAACGAACTCTCCTCGCAGGGTTTCTTCGTCGTACCAGCCGAGCGGCAGACTTTGCGAGGTGTCGAAGTCCAAGGACAAGCTCCACAACAGCGGTTCCTTGGCGTCGTCGCTGTCGTAACCGAATTGCTGACGAAGCCGCTCGACCAACGGTCGGGTCGCCCTCGTGTCGCCCAGGTCGTGCAGCAGAGGGCTGTCGCCGGCGAGTGTCCAAGCCACCAGTTGGTCGACTCCGCCGCTGCCGTCGCGCAGGTGTTCGGCCCGATTGATCAATCGCTTGAGTAGCGTTTCCTCGGTCCAGTCTTCGCCCACCACGACGCGTTCCGCTTGCCAGCGCAAGACGTCCGTCGCGATCGAATTGGTTCGCGCGACGCCGCGGGAATCGACCTCGATGACGGTGCAGCCATGCGTGCCGACTTCCGCCGGTTCGCGGCCCTGGGGGCTGCCGGGATAGTGGGCAATCGCGGGAGAATTGAAGAGGGTCTGGCGATCGTGCTCACCGCCAAGAGCCCAGTAGTTGAACGCGGAGTTCTGCAGCGCGGCCGTCTCCTCGGCGCCATGCACCACGGCAATCGAATAGTGTTCGCGACCGTGGGCCGACTCGACTTCCGCCAGGGCGGCGGCGTCGAAGCGGCCGCTCCGTCCGCGACCGCTGCCGACCAACAGGGCCGAGATCTCCTCGTCGACGGCATGGACGAAGTGGCCCACCTGGCCGGTGGGAAAGGTGTGGACATTCGGCGGCAACGGCATGGCCGCCGGCCAGCGCGAAGCGGGGTCGACACGTCCTGCCGCCCAGTAGACGGCGACATCCCGCTCCGCCAGGCGCTCGAACTGCTGCAGCAGGAAGAGGACGCCCCGCGCCCCGGCGAGCGGTGCATTGATCACATCGCCCGAGAGAATCAAGAAGCGGGCACCCTCCGCCAGGACCGTGTCGAAGACGCGTTCGGCCGCTCGATAGGGGGCTTCGATGAACTTGTCGCGTAAGTGGGGTGGCACATGGGCCACGCCAAAGAGCGGCAGTTCGAGGTGGAAATCGCTAGCGTGAACGAAGCGAAAGGGCCAACCAGACATCCACGCCTCCGTGCGCTGGTGGAATTTCGAGACAACTCGGCATCATGCAACAACTTAGAAGTTGGCCCCTAGTTTAACGCGCGCCCAGAAATCACACTATGTCGTTTCAGGACCTGCATACGTATTGGCGACCGTGGATGCGTTGGCGAGCGACCGATGAGTGAGGCCAGTCAATCGATCCGACAGGAGGTGTTCTTTTCCGGCCAAGTGCAGGGCGTCGGCTTTCGTTACACGACGAATCGAATCGCTGCCGATTACAAGGTTTCCGGCCGGGTAAGGAACCTGCCCGACGGACGTGTCCACCTGGTCGTCGAGGGAGTCGCCGGTGAGATCGCGGAGTTTGTGGCGGCGATCGAGGAGCGGATGGGGGCCTATATCCGACATGCGGATTGGACGAGAAAATCGGAGGCGACGGGTGAATACCAGGATTTCGGGATCGATGTCTGACGAACCGCCGCATTCCGATCTGCGTACACTAGCAACGGGGCTGGGGTGCTACTGCGAGAAATCGGCAGCGATGTGCGGCCGCTCTTCCCACCGAGGTTTCTAGGCTTCGAAACGAGGCGGCTACCCTAGCGATGGTCGAGCGACTTGCCATGTCGATTGCCCCGTTCTGGCTGGTGGGCATGGGGGCCCTGTTCGCTCTGGCGATTCTTCTTGGCGGTTGGTTGTTGGTCCGACTGGTGAGCCGCGATGCGGCTGCCGAGTTGCTCGATCTGGCCGGTCGCCCCGCGCTGCGAGTTGTGCTGATCGTGGCGACGTTTTTTGCCACGATGTCGTTGCTGGCCACCGCCGCGGCCCCTTTCGACTTCGAGCTGCTTGGATTCCGTCTCTTCGAGGAGCGCGGGGCGGCGCTCGCTTCGGTCGCGCGAATTCCCTTCGTCGGGGAGAAGTCGTATTCCTTCGAGATTCAAGGCAATGCGGTCGAGCACCCGATCGAGCTCTACGTGCGGCGTGGCGAATTGCAGCGCTTGCTGCTCGTGTCGGACCGCGATCTGCGTCTGACCTTGAACGCGCGGGAAAGCGAGCGTGAGGAGGAGCTCGCGGTGATGAAGGTCAGTGGCACCGACCGCGCCGAATGGAAGCGACACGCCGGTAGTGACAGCCCCCTGATGGGCGAATTGCGCGTGATCTACGTTTCGAACAACTCGGACGAGCCGGCCACCCTGACCTTGACGACGAACACCGAAGTGGCCGTCCCCGAAGCACGGGCGATTCCAATGACGACGTTCGGCCTGTTGGCCTACGTGCTGTCCTTCCTGATCCTGCGTTTCGGCTTTCGCAAGACTTCAGCCATCGCCATGGCCGGCTGCAAGGAATCGGTGTCGCAACCGCTGTTCTACATCATCTTGGCGATCGGGGCGTCGCTGATGGTGGTCCTGCTCTACCTGCCCTACTTCACGTTCGGCGAGGATGTGAAGCAATTCAAAGACTCGGGCCTGACGCTGATCGTGGTGCTCAGTCTCGGTTTCATCTTCTGGACTTCGAGCACGTCCTTGGCGGCCGAGATTGAAGGGCGGACGGCACTGTCCGTGCTCTCCAAGCCGGTGGGTCGACCGTCATTCGTCATCGGCAAGTTTCTCGGGATGGCGTCGTCGGCCGCAATCATCTTTGTCTTGCTCGGATCGCTCCTGCTGGTCTTTACCTCGTACAAGGCGATGTACGAGGCGGGCGAAGTCGGACGTCGCAGTCTGGTCACCTGGCAAGAGTGTTACCAGGAGATGGCCCAGCTTGCCCCAGGGTTGTTGCTGGGATTCATGGAAACGGTTGTGTTGGCGTCGATCGTGGTGGCCCTTTCGACGCGCCTGGCGATGGTTCCGAATCTGATCGTCTGCGTGTCGATCTACGTGGTGGGGCACTTGTTGCCGCTGCTGGTGCAATCGACGATCGGCGACCTGGCCCTGGTGCATTACATGTCGCGATTGATGGCGACCTTGCTCCCGGTGCTGGAGTACTTCAACTACTACGGCGCGATTGCCAGCGGCCAGACGATGCCGCTCTCGCTGGTCGCCCTGACGGGACTCTACGCGCTGATCTACGTCACGATCGCCATGCTATTGGGCCTCGCCATGTTCGAGGATCGCGACCTGGCCTAGCGGCAGGCGGCAGAGAGCGGCCGCGAAGTGCGTCGCGTCCGGGCCGAGGGAAGTCGCCGGCAAAGGAGAGAAGTCGCCGGCACAGCGGGGCTGCGAAGGCCGTGGCCTAGCCCGCTTCACGGCGGGGCGACTGGGCAGTTACGTCCGTCGCACTGGTGCCGAGATGCCAGTGCGGCCCCGGCACGATCGGCGTGCGAACGTGACGCCGTGCTCCGGTGGGTCCGCCCGCATGGCCGTCCCACTGATGTTGTTCGATGGCGGCGAGGATGCGCTCCGCCAGGGCGACCGCGTCGCGGCCAGCTTCGCCGGTGACTCGCGGTGTCGATCCGGTCTCGATGGCCGCCACGAGGTCGGCTTGTTCCTCGACAATCGCGTTGACCTCGGGTCCACTCACTTCCCGCAGAGGCAACAGCGTCTCAAAGAGTGTGTCGCGGGCGGTGGCCTTGGCGTCGGCCGAAAGCGCTTCGCTGTCAAAAGACCCGTCCGTCAGCGAGCCGTCGGGTTCAACCAACTTCGTGGTGCCCGTGTCGAAGTCGAGCGCGGCGAAACGGACGGGCGTCCAGACTTGCATCCGCCGCATCCGTTCGTAACTGATTCGCGAGGCGCTCAGATTCGCCACGCAGCCATTCGCAAACTTCAGTCGTGCCGTGGCGGCGTCTTCATGTTCGCCCATCACGGCGACGCCCAGGGCCTCGACGTCCACGACCTCCGAGTCGACCAAAGACAAGACGACGTCGAGATCGTGGATCATCATGTCCAGAACGACGCCGATGTCGGTCGACCGGAACGTGTAGCCGCTGTAGCGACGAGCCTCGATGTACTTGGCATCGGTCAATCGATCTCTCGCCGCGTCCAGGGCCGGGTTGAATCGTTCGACGTGGCCGACCTGCAACACGCGCCTGCCGGCCCGGGCGGCGGCCACCAGCGTGTTGGCTTCGGCGCTTCGCGTGGCCAGGGGCTTCTCGATCAGCAGGTGCAGTCCCCGCTCCAGCAGGGCCAGGCCCAGCTCTTCGTGCAGAAAGGTGGGAGCCGCGAGAATCGCCGCATCGAGATCGGCAGGAAGTTCGTCGACGGTGGCCAGCGCGGCAACCCCAAGATCGGCCGCTACCGCGTTGCGCGCAGCCTCGACGGGATCGACCAAGGCGACCAATTCGATCGCCTCGGCGGCAGCGGCCAGGCGAGCATGGATGCGGCCGAGGTGACCACAGCCGACAACGGCCAGCCGAATCATGCCGCCCTCCGGCGTTCGCGGGCGCGCCCGTGTCGACCTTCCTGCTGCGTCTGTACGAACGAGAGCAGATGGTTCACCTGCGGCACGAGCTGCTCATTGCCGCGGAGAATCTCGCGAGCGTGATCGAGTCCGACCTTCGCGCGATAAATCAGCCGGTGGGCTTCCGCCAGACACTTGATCGCTTCGGCCGAGAAGTCATTGCGTTTCAGCGCGACCACGTTGATGCAGCGGGGTCGGGTCGGCATGCCATCGGCCAGCATGTAGGGCGGTACGTCGTGCAGCACGCGCGACAGTCCGCTCACGAACGAGTAACTGCCGATCGAGGCGAAGTGGTGCACGCACACGTTTCCCGAGAGCGAAGCGTGGTCGTCGACGTGCACGTGGCCGCCCAGCAGGGCTCCGTTCGCAAGCACGATGCGATTGCCGACCTTGCAGTCGTGAGCGACGTGGGCGTTGGCCATGAAGTAGTTGTCGCTGCCAATGAGCGTGACGCCGTCTTCCTTCTCGGTGGCCCGATTGATCGTCACGCCTTCGCGGATGAGGTTGTTGTCGCCGATCACCACACGGGTGTCGCTGCCGCGGTAGCTGATGTCTTGCGGCTCCGCCCCGATCACCGCACCGGGATAGAGACGGTTGTGGCGACCCAGCTCGACCTGGCCCATCAAGGTGACGTGACCGAAGAGGCGCGTTCCCTCGCCAATGGTGACGCCGGGACCGACGATGCAGAAGGGGCCGATTTCGACGTCGGCGCCGATCTCGGCGCGGGGATCGACGTCCGCCAGTTTGGATACAGTGATCGGCATCGGCTCGAGTTCCCCTAGGCGCGACGTAAGGCCGGTGTGGTGACTTGAAATTCCTTCATCAACGCACGAGCCAACTCCGCATTGAGGCGATGGCCGCTGCGATGGGCGATGATCTGGCCGACGAATCGGCAGCCCGTCAGAGAGATGTCTCCCAGGATGTCGAGCATCTTGTGCCGGGCGCATTCGTCGTCGAATCGCAATTCGTTTTCCACAGGACCGTCCTCGTCGAAGACCAGCACGTCGGACTTCGAGACCCGCGTTCCCTTGCCCTGTGAGAGCAGCCACTCCGCTTCCGCCTGCAACATGAAGGTGCGCGCCGGGGCCAGTTGTTCGACGAACCGCTCCTCGCTGACTTCCATCTGCACGGTTTGTCGTCCGATCGCCGGGTTGTCGGGATAGTCGAGCCGGTAGCGCAAAGAGAACTCGCCACCTCGCGCGGGGCGGGCCTCGATCCAGCTCTCCTCGTTGCCGACACGGACGTTCTCCTGCACGACCAGTTGCTCGCGGGGAGTCGCCTGGGCAACGCGGCCGGCGGCCAACAGCACCACGACGAATGGGGCGCTCGAGCCGTCGCAGCCCGGCATCTCGGCGGCGTCGACGTGCACTTCGCAGTTGTCGATGCCCAGTCCGTATAAGGCCGCCAACACGTGCTCGACCATTTCGACGGTCACGCCGGAAGCGGTCAAGGTCGTCCGCAGCGGCGTTTCGATACGCGATTCGAGAGAGGCCGGAATGCGTACCGCCGGCTGCAGGTCGTCGCGCACGAAGACGACGCCAGTGTCCGGAGCCGCGGGGCGAAACTCGACCCGCACGTCCCGGCCGCTCCAGTAACCGAAGCCTTCGACGACCGCCTCTTGGGCGAGCGTGTGCTGCGAGTTGCCGGGAACGCTCAACCGCGCGTCGCGCGAAACGACTTTTCGTGTGATGGCATCAATCGATGGTGGCATCCTTGCCTCCCTGAATTTCGGTCGAACTTGAAACTGGCCTCTCGGGCGGCGGCGCGGGCGACATCCTTGTCGACCACAGCTCCGGAAGAGACCGGACAGACCAAAATTAGCGACGCGGCGGTCGTGGCGGGACTCCCCCGTCGGCGTTACGGTTCGGCCCCGGAACGACGGGCTGTTGTCCACGATTGAGCATCTCGAGGATCGGCCGCGTGATGTCGTACTGAGGATTCACGTGAACGACCGGGTGGACGAGCAAGTTGGAGGTGATGCGACCATCAAGGTCCGTGGACATGGGCGGCGGGGCGAACTGCACGACCACGGCGATGCCGTGACGCGTCGAATACTGCTCGACCGTGCTCTTGATCTCGGTGTAGACGCTCTGTAGCAGTTTGGCGTTGCGTTTCTGGATGTCGCGCTGATGGGTCTTCATGCGGATGTTCCAGTCGGCCATCTCGCGGGCAAGTTTCTCTTCTTGCTGCCCGAACGGTTCCGAATTCGGATCGAGGTCGCCATTTCTCAGCGTATCCAGCGCCTGCTGGATCCTGCTTCGCTCGGCGGCCAGTTGTTCGGACTTCGGTTTGAACTCCGCTTTGAGCGCTTCGAGGTTCGTGTTGTATCGATTGTGTTGCTCCACGATGTACTTCATGTTTACGCCGAACACGCCGCCGCGAACCTGGGCGACGGCGGGCTGGGCCACGCCAAGCGCGCCGGCAGCCGTGGCCGTTAAGAGAACGAGGGGAACGAGGCGCGGGGAAATCGTGCGGGGAAATTTCACCTTGAGCACTCCTTTGCCGAACAGAGAGGGGTCTTCCATGACCGGAACGGGAAATTTGAGGCGGTATTGTGCCGACAGACCCCGAGCCCGTAAAGACCAGTTTTTGGCCGTCATTCTCGGCACTTCCGCACACCCTGCGCGTTTCTACCCGCGCGGCGTTCCAGCGAGTCCGGGGCTGAAATGACCTTGGGAGCCCGAGCGGTGGCCGACTATAACTGCCGCTATTGATAGCGTTCGGCCGCCGCGGATCCGTTCGCCTGCGGCCGCTTCCTGCCTTCGCCTTGTTACGAGGAACCCCGACGATGTCGACGCTTGTCCAGGCGCAATCTCGTCTGTCCGATTACTGCGAGCGCTCCGTGTTGCCGGCGCTCTACGACCGGCTCGACGTGGCTTTTCCCGAGTTTGGCTGGAAGCGAAATGCGACCGGCTGGGTCGGCTCACTCGCCACCGGCGCTCGCCAGCCGGACCAGGTCGTCTTCTGTCGTCAACCCTGGGGATTCGTCACCCAGACAGGCGAACCACAAAGCTGGCTCGCGTATGCCAACGGCGGTGGCGAGCCGATGGATGAAGCCTTCGTTCAGACCGTGCGCAAACTGGCGCGGCTGGCCGGGGTCGACGACCTGGGGCTCGAACAGGACTTTAGCGCCGCCGAAAAGACCGCCGCCACACGACGCGAGCGCTCGCGGCAACTCTTCGAGGCCTTTGCGTCCTACGCGCACCTGGCCCTGACCGGACCGGCAGGTGCCGCCGCGGCCGCGTATCTGTGCGAACATTATGGCTTCACGCCGGATGAAATCGACGAGCTACCCGTCGGCTTCTATACCTCGCGGCGCGACGTCGTCGATTACCTGACCGGGGTCGGCTTCTCCGAGCGTGAAATTCTTCAAGCCCGCGCGATGACCGATGCGCGGCTGGCCGGTCGGCTCGTCGTTCCCTGGCGCGATCGCTGGGGCAACATTCAGTCGGTGGTCGCCCACAGTTGTGCCGAAGACTTGGGCGACGAACCTCGTCGCCTGTATCTGAAGTGCGGCGATTTGAGCGAACCCTTCGGTTTGAACGTGGCCCTCAGCGGCGAGGCCGACGGCTGCGAAAACCTGGTGCTCGTCGAAGACGAGCTCGCCGCGCTGTTGTTCCATGCCCGTGGGGTCGCGAATGTGGCCAGCTTCGGCAGCGCCGGGCGCATCCCGACCGCCGATCAATGGCAGACGCTGCACGACTTCGGAGTCCGCAATGTCACCCTGGCGTTTCATGACCATGTCGCGGGCTATCAGCGGACCCGCGCTGCCATTGAAACCGCCCATCAAGCCCATCGCATGCCGCATCTGTTCGCCTTGGCGCACCGCGGGCTTGGCGATGCCCGTCGTCCGCAAGATTACTTGGCCGCTCGTGGCGTGGCGCCCTGGCAGCAGCTCGTCGAGGGGCGGGTGCATGCCTACCACTTTGTGGCCCGCGGCATTTTGCGACAACACAAACGGGGCCCTTGGAGCGATGCCCGGTTGCTGGAGACGCTCGTGTCGGCCCTCGCGTTCGATGCGGCCGTGTACCGCCCGCCACGTGAGCTGGAACTCGACCGCTTCTTCTGGCGCGTGATCCTCGAGGCGACCAGTGCCTACTGGCCGGCGGTCGTCTATCCCTTGCCGCATCGCAAGGAGACGCTGCTGCGAAATCGGCCGGGCAACTGGAACACGGCTCGTTGCCGCGAACAGTTGCATCAGCTGCAAGCGGCCATGCACGGCGGCGACACGCAGCGGTTCACGAATCTCATCTGGGCGGGGGCCTGTGAATTGGCCGGGCTGGAGGCGGTGCCGCAGAAGCCGCTGCCCGTCACCCCACCCTCGCCGCGGCGTCCGCTGTCGGGTAACTACCGTGGGCCGGTGGTCCAACATGCGAAGAGTTGTGCCGCCGAGCCGGCACCGCCGACGAAGGAAGTCGCCAAGACCGAGCCGGCGGAGCGGCCGCTCTTCACGAGGGCCGACGTGCGGCGAATGGCCTATCTGATGTGGGAACAGGACGGGCGCCAGCTAGGCCGCGACGAGTACTACTGGTTCGAGGCGGAGCAGCTCCTGCTCCGCCTCGGTATCTTGGAACGCGAACCGTAGACGGCCAGGGCGGCGAGTGCCAGTCCGCTCAGAACGAGCGTCGAGGGCTCTGGCACGGGCACCGGGATCACGATCAGATCGAACGGCACCAGAGGCGAGCCGAGCGAACGGCTGACCTGGTTTGTGCTCAAGAGGTCAAACAGCTCCGTAATGTTCATGCCGGTCGGAAACACACTACCAATGCTGGCCGAGCTCGTGAGCGCGGCGAGCGATGCCTCCTCGACTTGAATGGTCGTGGCGGTGGCCACGCCGCCGAGCACCGGCGTGTGATTGCCCGGCAGGAAGCTGTTGCCGGTATTTTGCAATGCGTAGCCGATGATCGAGCTGTCGTCGGGATCCAGGATCACCTCGCCGGTGGCCGCGTTGTAGATCAGGTCGGGAATGTTGGGGTCGTCCGTAAAGCCAACTTCGGCAGTGAGGTTGAGCGTGAGCACCTCGTTGTTTCCCAGTTCGTCGACGAACGCGAAATCGTAACTGGCTTGATATTGCCCCAGGTCGCTCGCGACAAACGTGGCGGTGTAGGTCAGGGATTCGCCGCCATCCAATTCCCTCAGGTTTAGATGGACGTTGGTGGTCATTGCATCGGTGTTGCCGGAGCCATTAACGCTGACCAGGTCGATGAACGCGGTTATTCCTGCTCCGCCCACAAGATTTGCAATCACGAAGTCCTGGTCTGCCTCCGCGGCATAGGGCGACAGCGTGCCGAAGTCGATCGTGAGCTCATTGATGTCGGCACTGGTAGCAAGCGACGCGTTCGACGGGAAATCGACGGGACTCGCCATGTAGATTTCCGCCTCGATCACGGTTCCCTCCCAGGCCCGCCAGGCGAGCCTATCTCCCGAAAGCACGAGGGTGTCGATGATCGTAGAAGTGTCACTAACCTGAGTTGTTGTGGAGCCGTCGTAGAGAAACACCTGATTGGATCCGCCTCCGACGTCTTCCAGCCAGGCAACGTAGTCGCCGGAGACTTGCGGCGTCGCCTTGTACGAATCGACACCGCCTAGTTGCGTCGTCGTCGTTCCGTCGTAGAGCATGATCTGATAGTCGCTGCCATCGTACGAATTCCAGACGATGTTGCTTCCAGAGATCTGCGGATCCTGATCGAGACGCGAGTTTTGCGTGAGCTGCGTGGTCGTTGTGCCATCGAAGAAATAGATCTCGTCATCGCCGTCCGAGGCTTCCCAGACGACCGTTCCGCTGGAGATCTGGTACTCTTTGTCGTCAACGCTGTTATTCGTGATCTGAGTTGTCGTGAGTCCGTCGTAGTAGAACAGCTCATAGTCGTTTCCGTCCCACGCGCGCCAGGTAATGTCGCTTCCGGCAATCTTGGGGAAATCGTCGTCGACGTTGTTGTTGGTGATTTGGGTGGTCGTCACGCCGTCGTAGTGAAAGATCTCGTAATCGTTGCCGTCCCAGCCGTGCCAGACGATGTTGTTGCCCGAGATCTGGGGATGTGCATCGTCTGTCGAGTTAGAGGTGATCTGGCTAATCACACTGCCGTCGTAGTAGAAGATCTCCGAATCGGTACCGTCGTCGCCATACCAGACCAAATTGCTTCCGGAGAGTTGGGGAGCTACATCATTCAGTGCATCGTCGGTCAGCTGCGTTATGGACGCTCCATCAAAGAAGAAGATCTCCTGGTCGTCGCTGCTGGATGCTTCGAGCGGACCCTGCCACGCAATGTTCGCGCCGGAAATCGTTGGATGCGACTCGGTCACTCCCACCGTGCTGAACCCCGGGCCAGAAATTCGGGTGTCGGTCAGCTGGGTAACTCGGTGAACGGCCGCCGCAGGACCTGTGAGGAGAAAGAAGAATACGAGACAAAGCGCAGTTCTGACGTGCATGTTTCCGTGCTCTTGGTGTTCCGACTCGTTGTCCGTGGAACGCTCACTCCACGGTTCGCCCACGGCCTCTATGCAAGTCGAGTGCCCATCGGTTAAGCGAACAGGCACTTCGCGCTGCAAGTCGAGTGAGGATCGCGACTAAGCGAACAGAGCGACGACGCGGACGGCAGACCGCACCTGTCCGCATCCGGACAGTTCGAATCGCGGGCTGTACGTCCGCGGACAGAGAGATGCCGAGAGCCTGTCCGGCAGCGGACAGTGAAGAGGACCCGCCTAGCGCGGCGGGTCGAGCGTGACTTCGAGCGTCACGTCGTCGTCGCCTCGCCGCACGACGACCTTGACGGTATCGCCCGACTTGTACTTCCGCAGCGCGCTGTCGAAGTCTTCGAGATTGGCGATACGGCTGTCGCCAAACCGGATGATGACGTCGCCCGCCTCGAGGCCGCCACGCGCCGCGGGACTGCCCGGCGACGCCCCACTGATTGCATAGCCTTCCTTGTCGCCGGCAAAGTCGGGAATGCTGCCGAAGTAGGGTCGCGTCCCGCCTCGCCGTCGTGTGGGCTGTTGGGTGGCCAGATACTCGGGCCGCGACTCGTTGTCGCTGATCGCGACCGCCATGTCGGCGACCATCAGCGCGACTCGCCGCATGCCCGGGACGTTGATCTTGTCGAAATCGTCGCTCGGCCGGTGATAGTCGCGGTGGGCCCCGGTAAAGAAGTGCATCGCCGGAATCTGACGGGCATAGAACGAGGCGTGGTCGCTGGGCCCAAAGCCGCTGGGGCTCTTGGTAATCTCGAACTCGTGAATCACGTTGAGTCGGTCGACCAGCTCGTCGAAACGTTTCGCGGTGCCGGTCCCGTGCACAATCAACTTGTTGTCGGTCAGCCGGCCCACCATGTCGAGGTTCAACATGGCCACCGTCTTCTCCAGCGGGAAGAGCGGATTTTGAATGTAATGGGCACTGCCCAGTAGCCCACGCTCCTCGCCGGTAAAGGCGATGAACACCACGCGTCGGGCCAATTTCCGGCCGGCGAGTTGTTCGTGAGCGACCAGCTGTCGGGCGATTTCCAAGAGCGCGGCCACGCCGCTGCTGTTGTCGTCGGCCCCGTTGTGAATTTCGCGGTTCTCCGGATCGAAGGCCCCCGATTCGCCACGCCCAAGATGATCGTAGTGCGCCCCGATGACAATCGTCTCATCGGCCAGCGGACCTTCGCCTTCGAGGACGCCGACGACGTTGCTCACCTCGACCCTGCGCCGCTCGATCGTCGCCTCGCCCCGTAGCGACCAGCCCTTCAGTTCCTGACTGTTCGGTCGGAGCGTCTTGTCGAGGTCTTCCTCCAGCTGGTCGAGGCGCTTGCCCAACGACGCCTCGAATAACTCGTCCAACACCGCGCGTCGCACGTGGAATACGGGCGTTCCTTCGCGATTGCCTCCTTCGCCGGCACGATGAAAGGCGAGCACCGGGTCGCGTTGCTCATCGATCCGCTCGGCGAATTCCTGGATCAGCTGGGCCTGGCGACGGACGCGCTCGATGTGCTCGGCGAGTTGCTCGGCCGTCGGGTTCTCGATCGCCTTGAACTCTGCATTCGTTTGGGCCAGGCGATCGACGGCGACTTGCCAACGTTCCTGGTGCTGGGCGACCTGCCGATCGATTTCCGCAGCCGTCGTGCAAAGCAACACCGCCTTGGCACCGTGTTCGAAGGCGTTGGAGATCTTGGTGCGAAAGAAGGCATGTCGCGACGGACCGGAGCCGAAAGGGCTATGCGGATCGCCCCAGCGGGGCTGATGACGCAGCACGATGACCGCCTTGCCCTCGACGTCGATGTCGGCGTAGTCGTCGTATTCCATGTCGGGCGCGGTGATGCCGTATCCGACGAAGACCAGGGGCACGTCTTCCAGCTGGGCGGAGCCACCGGCTGCCATGGTGCGGAAGTCGCGCTCGAGTTGCAGCACGATTTCGGTCTTGGTCGGGGCTTCCTGCGGACTCGCCACCTCGGCCGGCGGTCCCACGAAGGCGAGGTGATTCTCCGCCGCCGGTCCCAGCTTGGCGCTGGTGGTGATCGTAAACTTCTGCAAAGGCGAACCGTCGTAGAGCGCCGTCTCCAGTCCGGCTGCCTCGAACTCTTCAGCCAGGTAACGAGCCGCCCGCGGCAGTCCCGCGGTGTCGATGCCGCGTCCTTCGAGTTCGTCGGAGGCGAGAAACTCCACCACGCCCGACATCCGGGCTTCAACGCTGGCGGCGTCTTCGGCGGCGAGCGGGGTGGCGACGAGCAGCGCCAGCAGCAGCGCCGTGAGCATGGCTAGCGGGCGGCGATTCGGGTGCGGGGCGAGGGCCAAAGTTGGGCGGGACACAGGCGGGCTCAAGTAGGGTGAGGTGCAGGAGAGTCGGAGGAAATGACAGCAGTCCTGGGAATTCTCTGCGGGCAATCCGAAATCGTCAAGTCTGCGGGCATTGCAGCTTGATGGCACCGCGATCGCCCCAATTGCTGCCGTTGCCGGCGACCAAGACAACGGTGCGATTTCGCTTTTGACACGCCGTCGACGAGTCGCTATTCTCCCCGCCCCCGCACGAGAAGCCGTCGCTCTTGCTAGGCATCTCGCCCCCGCACCCCCAACCATTTGTCCGCCCGCGAACGGCGACGAGCCACGCCGACTCGGGGCCAACCGAGAGACCTCGCCGGGCACGCGCTGCATCCAGGCCGTCGCGGAGTTTTCGCGAATGCGGCACCTGTGCGTATATGTCCAGAAGCCGGGGTCAGGTCGAGAACGCGCGTACGCGAGCATCGTCTGGCAGTCGCCAGGGAGGCGTCGAGTTGCACGGAGACCAATTGCTGATGACCGAGTCCGCTACTGAAACCGCGGCCGTGCTGATCGTGGATCCCTCGTCCGATTCGCGGGAGGTCCTGCGGACCGCTCTCGCGCACTGTGGCTGGAAGATTCTCGAGGCGACCCACGCCCAGCAGGGGCTGGATATGTTGGACCAGTATCACCCACGCATCGTCGTGCTCGACGTGGAACCGGAGCGCGAGGTGGCGGTCGAGCCGCAGCTGCTTGAGCAGATTTCGCGGCGAGTCGACGCGGCTGAGGGTCAGCTGGTCGTGTTGGGGCAGGTGGGCAGGGCCGCCGCGAATATCGCGGATACGACGATGCCCGACGCCCATGGTCGGCAATCCTTCGCGAAACCCTACCAATACGGGGCTGTGATTCGTAAAATTGAGGAACTCGTGCGGCAGGCAGCCCGGTGAGACTTCGCCGATTTGTCGCCACAAACGGTTGTGTTTTCGAGCGGTAGCTGGTCGGCAGGTGGCCGACCGAATCCAACCGACGGGGGTCCGACCGACTGAGTCCCACGAACGGGGCCAGGCCGACTGGGCCGATGCGTCGGCGAAGCTATCGGGCTCCGCCCAACGGTGGTGTTCATACGACCTCGAGTCCCTTCGTGCGTTAGGTCATCTCGTGCCATCTTTGTTTGTGATTCGCGGACGCGATCGTGGCCACCGCTACAACCTGGCGGATGGTCCGATCAGCATCGGCCGTGGTGCCAATAGCGACGTTCGCTTGCACGACACGGAGGTCTCCCGGCGTCACGCCGAAATTCGTCGTAACGGCAGCGGCTGCCAACTGCTCGATCTCGGCAGCAGCAACGGCAGCTTCGTCAACGGCGATCGGGTGACGCAACACGAGTTGAAGAGCGGCGACCAGGTGCTCATCGGTCGCACACTGATGCTCTTTACCGGGGGCGATCCCGACAGTGCTTCGGCCACCGCGAGCGTCGACATCGTCAAGCAGGGCCACCGCGACGACTCGCAAATCGTGCGGACGATGACTCGCGAAGAGGGCAGCCGCGACATCTTCAGCCCCGCCGCCGCGGACGGAGAGAGTCCTTGGCTTGCCCGGGCGCGGAGCAACCTGGAAGTGATGTACCGCACGGCCCTGGCGGTCAGTCATACGCTCGACATCCAGGAGCTGCTCGACCGGATCATGCTGCTGATCTTCGAGTGGGTCGAGGCCGATCGCGGCTGCATCATGTTGCTGAACAACGAGACGGAGGAGCTCGAGCCCAAGGTGCGCCGCAATCGCAGCGGCAAGGACATCGACGAGAAGATCACGATCAGCAAGACGATCCTGGACTACGTGCTGCAGAACAACGAGGGCGTGCTGACCAGCAACGCCCGTGACGACAGCCGCTGGGACACCGGTGCGAGCATTGTTTCGATGGGCGTCCGCGAGGCGATTTGTGCGCCGATGCGGGGCCGCTACGGCGTCGTGGGGGCCATCTACATCGATACGTTTACCGAGCCGCACCGCGTCATTCAGCAGGGCGGGGCGACCAAGTTCAGCGAAGAGCATTTGAAGTTGATGATCGCCATCGCGCATCAGGCGGCCCTGGCGGTCGAAGACACCTCCTACTATTCGGCCATGGTCGACGCCGAGCGACTGGCCGCCGTGGGACAGACGATCGCCACGCTTTCGCACCACATCAAGAACATTCTGCAGGGCATCCGCGGGGGCAGCTTCTTGATCGAGATGGGCCTCTCCAGCGACGACAACGAAGTCGTCAAAAAGGGCTGGGGCATCGTCGAGAAGAACCAGGGCCGCATCAGCAATCTCGTCATGGACATGCTCTCCTTCAGCAAAGAGCGCGAGCCCGACCTGGTGCTGTCCGACTTGAACCAGGTGGTCGACGACGTCGTCGAGTTGATGGAATCGCGGGCGATGGAGTACCAGGTGCAGCTCAACTGGCAACCCAGCGAGCGGTTGCCGCAGTCGATGTTCGATCCCGAAGGCATGCACCGGGCGATACTGAACGTGGCGACCAACGCCATCGACGCCTGTGAATCGAGATCGCGCGACGCAACCGACTACGCCGGTCAGGTTGACGTGTCGACCGAGTACGACGAAGCGGGTCGCCTTCTGCGCGTGGTCATCTGCGACAACGGCGGCGGCATCGCGCCGGAAGACATCAAGCAGATGTTCAATATCTTCGTTTCGAAGAAGGGGAGTCGCGGAACCGGGCTGGGACTGCCGGTGAGTCAGAAGATCCTCACCGAGCATGGAGGCCGCATCCTGGTCGATAGCGAGGTCGGCGTGGGGAGCCGATTCGCTCTCGAGCTGCCTTTGATCGAAGAACCACCCACGGGGTCGGATATGCCCAATCTGCCTTCGCCCGACGACTCCGATATTCTCGACACGAGGCAGTCGTAGGCGACCGCTTACTCGGCTGGCTTGAGCTGCTCGGCGAATACCTGCTCGAGTTTCTTGAGCTTCGGCACGATCACGTAGCGGCAATATCGATTCCGCTTGTTGCGGCGATAGAAATCCTGGTGGTCCGCTTCGGCCGGGTAGAAGGTCTCGAACTCTTTGATCTCGGTCACGATCGGGTTGCGAAACGCGCCCGACTTGTCGAGCTCTTCGAGATAGCTTGCAGCCAGTCGGCGTTGCTCTTCGTCGTGATAGAGAATAATCGACCGATACTGCGGGCCGACGTCGTTTCCCTGACGGTTGGGCGTGGTAGGATCGTGCGTCCGCCAGAAGACCTCCAGCAGCTTCGGATAACTGATGACCTGCGGATCATAGCGGACTTGAAACACCTCGGCGTGCCCCGTGTTGCCGCGGACCACTTCGTAATAGGTGGGATCCTTGGTGTCGCCGCCGGAATAGCCCGACTCGACCGACGCGACACCTGCGAGCTGCTCGAACACCGCCTCGCCACACCAGAAGCAACCCGAGCCAAAGGTGGCCGTGGCGAGCTGACCCTCGGGCGGATAGTTGGCCACCCGCACCGCCTCGCCGGCGTCTGCCGCCGCCAAGTCTCCGCTTGCGTCCTGGGCGCCGTCGCGCGAACCTGACTTCGGCGTCTTCAGTTGGTCGGCCGAGGGAAAGTTGGCGTCGTCGTAGTGGGCCACCGCATGCCTGCCGTAGACCCAATGCCTGGCGAGGACGGTGAGGCCAACCACCCCGCCCGCAACCAGGAGAACGACGAGAGCAAACATGACGCGGGCCATAGCAACGACTCGGGCGCGGACAGGAGGAACTGAGGACGATGGGGCGTTTCGTGAGGGCGTCTTGCGGCGGATTGAAGTCCGCCTAGGCCTTGAAGATAGCGACTCTCGTCCTACGCACCAACGTCGCTGTTGGTTCGCGGCGTCGACGGAGTACGCGTGGACTCGCCGATCCCATTTAGGACCGAATCGACTACCGGACCTCGTTAGCTTTCACGTCACCCACGAGACGGGCGAGGGGTGCTGCACTGAAAGCACACGCGATGTGTCGGTCGGGAAACCGCCTTAATCGTCATTCGTCGGCGACGGGCACCGACTCGAAGACCCGGATGCTATAGCGGCCCCGTCCGTCGCGGCCGCTCGAGGTGGCGATCAGTCGCGCCGGTCCGTCGGCCTGGGCCGTAAAGATCAGCTGTGAGCCGTCGTTCACCGCGTCGGTGTCATCGTTGCTGTAGACTTGCCCATCGACGTGAATCGAAATGAACGTGTCGAACGAGCCGCTCCGCATCTGCGCGACGTAGGTGCGGCCCGCCTTGACCTTCATGTCCATCACATCGGCCCGTTCGCCGTACTTCAGCAGCAGCTGGTCGTCGTTGGTCAGCTCGCCGTCTTCGCGGAGCACCTGATTCAAGCCCTGGCGCACCACGGTCATTTGATAGCCGCCTTGCGAGTCTTCGCTGTAGCCGGCAATGACCGCCTCCCAGAGTCCGCCCTCGGGGGTCACCAGCCGCAACAGCGAGCCGCCGTTGCCGTCGGGCGAGTCGTCGTTCGAGTACGGCTGACCCGAAGGGCCGGTGAGGTAGAGGTAGGTGTCCCAGGTGTCGCCGACGGGGCGCAACGTGACGGTGAGCAGCTGATTGCCCTCCGTCTCGAACTCGTGGATGTCCATCGGGCTCTTGCGATCGGGATGCCGCGCGTCGCCATCGGTCAGCTCGCCGTCGATCACCGTCGGCATGGCACCGGTGAGCAGCAACGGCAGTGCGACCGCGACGAGAAGGTTGGCCGACTTCATAGCAGTCTCTCCGATCCCAATTGTCTATTGCCAGCGAACCACAAGCCGACGACTTGGAGCCATCGCGTTGGACGGATCGCCGCGCAAAGGGCGGTTCGGCTTCCCCCCCCGTCGATTTCGTGCCGTCGATTTCGTGTCGTCGCATTCGTGCCGTCGCGTACGTGCCGTCGGGTCTGTGTTGCCCGAGCCCGCTCATGATCTCCGAGCCATTTGACGACGCGACCCTGAGCGTATCGCCTCCTCTCAGGCCTGTCAAACTGCCGCGGCGACGCGGGCAAGCGTTGCCGCTTGTGCTGCGCTTGCCCGTCTCGCGGCATGGTTGTAAAATGACGTTGTATAATGGCGGCGATCTGAGACGTGGTGTTTCCCGGGCGTTATCCTCAGCTGGCATGAACACCGGCTTGCCAAGTCGATGCACGCGACGAGGTCGTCCATGAACAATCCCTACGCCGCACCGGAGTCGGTCGTTGACGAGCGTGTCCGTCGCGCGGCCTCTGCGCGGTTCTTCCGTACCCTGCTGTGGTCGATCGGGCTCGCACTCGGTCTGGGGCTTCTCGGTCTCATCGGCGGCAATGTCGTCGGTCGTCTGGCCTGCGATCTCTTTCCGAATTACTACGCCGATGTCGTCTTCGGCGGACGTTTTGGCAGCGCGCCCTCGGACAAGGTCCGCGCGATCGTGGTCGTGAATACGTCGCTTAACGGCGGCGCAGGCGGCTTCTGGATCGGGTTGTTGCTGCCCTGGCTCCATCTGGCTTGGGTGCGGTACCACGTCGGCCGGGCGGCTCGCTCGTCGACTTCCGAGGATGCCGCGCGATGAGCGATTCGGAACGACCACGCTGGCAGTTCGGGCTCTCGACGCTGCTCGTCGCGGTGACGGCCTTGAGCGTGTTCTTCGCCGCCACGTCCGCGGCCGGACTGTTCGGCGCGGTTGCGGCATCCCTATTCATGGGGCTCGTCTTCCTGGCGTTCGGATTCTTCGCCCGCTCCAGGTTGTATCGCGTCGCCGGTGTGGTGGCGATTTCCTGCGCGCTCGGTTGGGCCGCGTTTACCATCCGGCACGTGAGTTCAACCTCCTCACTCGATGTCGGCCAGTTTGCCGCGGTGCGCACGCGGTCGAGCTGGTATCTCGGCGGCAAGGAGGTCTACGTACATCACGTCCTGGGCGTCGTGCCCGGAGAGAATCTGGCAGCCGACCGCAGCGCGGCGTTCGAGGCGGACGATTCGTGGCTGAGTGTCAAACGTCAGGTGCGGATTCTGGGCTGGCCGGTGTCGCGACCGGCCGATCACTTTCGCTTGGGCGAGAACTCCTTCAGCCACGAGGATCGGCAGCGTTGTCGCGCCTATGTGATCCGATCGCTGCTGACCAGCGAGGATCCGGAGTTGCGATTTCAAGCGGTGAACACCGTCTCGCTCGATCTTTACCTGGGGCAATCCGACGACGTCTGGAGGCTGCGCGACGATCCCGACGAGCGGGTGCGCGGATCGGTGCGCGAGCGCTTCGGTGCCGGGGAGTAGCCGACGGGGAATTGCAGACGGGGAGTCGCGGAATCGCCCGCGTTGCGCGGTCACTTCGAGAACAGTAGAACTACAGCTGGTAGCCCGCGGGCGCACCGACGAATGGGTTGGTGGCCTTCTCGCGGCCGATCGTGGTCACCGGTCCGTGGCCCGGCAGCACCAGCGTGTCGTCCGGCAGCGTGAAGAGCTTGGTGTGGATGCCGCTCGTGAGGGCTTCCAGGCTGCCGTCGGGAAAGTCGGTGCGGCCGATGCTGCCTGCGAACAGCACGTCGCCGCCAAAGACGACCGCCGGCGGATGAGCTTCCCAGATCAACACGATGTGTCCGGCGGAGTGTCCCGGAATCTCGCGCACGGTCAGCTCGAATCCCGCCGCGGCAAAGGGTTCGCCTTCGCGCAGCAATTGATCTGCCGGCGGACTGACCAAGGACAGGCCGAAAGCGGCCGAGAGGTTTTTCCGAGGATCGGTCAGCTTTTCCTCGTCTCCATGTCCGATGACCAGGGGGGCGTCGGGCCAGCGCTCTTTCAGGGCCGCGTTGCCGGCAATGTGATCGCTGTGTCCGTGCGTATTCAGAATGGCCGCCGGCTCGAGTTGCCGCGGTTCCAGGAAATCGAGAATCTTTTCAGGTTCGAGACCGGGATCGACGACGAGACAGTCGTGGCGGTCTGCCAGGCGGGCAATCAGCGTATTCTCGTCGAAAGGGACCGAAACGATGATCTCGAGTTCGGCCTGGGGATGGTCGACTCTCACGAAACTCTCCCGAACGTGGAAAATAATCGGATTAGGCGAACCGGGGCGGAAGCACGCAATCGAGCGCGACGGCCCGAGGAAACCAATGCTATCGCGGGGATGATTGTAATTCTGGGGCGACAGCTTGGCGATACATACCAACGGCGGGGCGTCGTGGCGCGGTGCTAGCAGGGAAGTTCGTCTAGACACGAGAGCGCAAGCCACGGCATACTTGGCCCTTTCACGCTGCCGGCCTACGCCAGCGTGCATTGGGGGGCCGATCTGGCCCAAAAATTGCACAATCTAGCGGTAACTCAGGGAAGAGATTGCCACATGGATCTGCGGCGCAAGCCCCAGAATCTCTGACGGCGCGTTCCCACGACCAACAAGGAGAGTGGTTATGAAACGAGCCTGGGAATTCTTGCGCGGTGGCCTGTTGCCGGCGCTGCTGCTATCGTTCTTTGGTAGTTCGATCGCCTATGGCCAGGTCGATCTGACGCAGACCGAGGCCGCCCCCGGCGAGCATCCCTTGGCCCCGGCCATGCGGATCGCGAGTGCCGGCTTGCAGCACATCGACCAAAACGTCAAGGACTTCTCGTGCACCCTCGTCAAACGCGAGCGGCTGGACGGCGAATTGGGCGAGCATCAGTACGCGTTTTGCAAGGTCCGCCACGAGCCGTTTAGCGTGTACCTCTATTTCCAGGCTCCCGAGGCGGTTCGCACCAACGAGGCGATGTTCGTCGAGGGTCGCAACAACGGCAAGGCCCGTTGCCGCACCGGCAAGGGACCTCAGCGGCTCGTCGGTTGGGTCTCCCTCGATCCGAACGCCCGCATGATGATGAACGGGCAGCGTTACCCGATCACAATGACCGGCATTCGCAAGCTCACCGAGCGAATGATTGAGGTCGGCACGAAAGACATGCAGTTCGGTGAATGTGAAGTGAAGTACTTCCGTGGCGCCAAGATCAACGGTCGCTCCTGCATGTGCATTCAGGTGACGCACCCGACGCCGCGTCAGCAGTTCGAGTATCACGTGGCTCGCATCTTCATCGACGAAGAGTTGACCGTGCCCATTCGCTACGCCGCGTACAGCTGGCCCAAGCAACAGGGTGGTGCGCCGGTCTTGGAAGAGGAGTACACCTACCTCAACCTGAAGATCAACAACGGCTTCACGGACGCCGATTTTGACGATCAGCACCCCAACTTCCGCTCGGCTGGCGACAACGGCCAGCGTCGCGGCATCTTGCGACGTTAGCGTCGTTGCCGGCATCATGCTGGCACGGCGGCCGTCGCACGGCGGCGGACTCCGTGAAAAAACCAGATTCCCCTTTCCTCGCCAAAAGAATCGGCCCGTTGTGGTAACCGTTACCACGGCGGGCCGTTTACATTGGTGGATGCAGATGCGTAGAATTGGGGCGACCCGGGGCCCCGCCTGGCGCCGCGTCGGTTCGCCGCGGCAGGTCGATCGCCTTCGCGTGGGTTTGAGGGAAGAGCGGGCTCGAGGCTCGGATTCCCGATTCGGGACCGAGGAGTTGGAAGTCTTAGGAGAAACCTATCATGTCGAGATGGATCAAACAGTTGGGAGTGCAGTTCGCCTTGGTCGCGTTCGCAGCTTTTGTTGGCGCGTCCCTGTGGGCCGAAGAGGGTGAAACCGAGCCGGCAACGGCTCGAGAGGCCGACGGCGACGCCGACGGTGCGGTGGCCCCCGCGGCCGCGACCGAACCCGCGCAGGCGCACCCGCTCGATCCGGAAATTGCCAGTGCCAAACGGCGTCTGGAGGCGCTCAAGACACGCGTGCAGGAGTATTCCTGCCGCATGATCAAGCGGGAGCGCATCGGCGGGGAACTGCGCCCGCGCGAGATCATCGACATGAAGGTCCGCCACGAGCCGTTTAGCGTTTTTCTGGAGTTCCTCAGTCCCGAGAACGTCAAGGGTCAGCAGGTCGCCTACATCGAAGGTCGCAACGACGGCAAGATGGTGGTCCGCCCTGTCGGCGTCAAAGGGATCTTTGGCCCGGTGAAGATTCGCCCCGACGGACCGTTGGCGATGCAGGATCAGCGCTATCCGATCACGCACATTGGCTTTGTTCGGCTGACCGAAGAACTTATCGCGGTGGCCGAACACGACCGCCAATTTGGCGAGTGTGAGGTCCGCACATTCAAGGGAGCCAAGATTGGCGATCGTGTCTGTACGGTTACCGAGGTCGTGCATCCGGTGGCCCGAAACGAGTTCCGCTTTCATCGGGCCCGCATTTTCGTCGACGACGAGTTGGACATTCCGATCCGCTTTGCGTCGTGGTCGTGGCCGACCGAAGAAGGTGGCAAGCCGGTCCTGGAAGAGGAATACACGTACACCAATTTGAAGCTTAACCCCGGCTTTACCGACGCCGACTTCACGATCGAGTAGTTCGCGAGCGCTCCGGTCGCGATCCCATCGGCACGTGGAAAAGGGCTGGTGTGTTGGAGGCGTCCCTGCGGCCTCCTGGCCGTGGCGGTCCAAGGCGAGCCATGCGATCCTCGATCTGGCGACTGGCGCGAAGTCTCGCAATTGCCTATCTGGTCGTCCTCCTGTTGGCCATGATCTTCGAAGAGCGATTCATCTTTATTCCCCGCGGCTACGACGGCGGTGCGAATTGGAACCCGGACGGTCTGCACTTCGAAGACGTCTTCTTCACCGCGGCCGATGGCACGCAGCTGCACGGCTGGTATTGCCCGGTTGAAGAGCCGCGTGCGGTCATCCTCTTCGCACATGGAAACGCGGGCAATCTCAGCAATCGTGCGCCCGTGGTGCGGAAACTACAGCACTATCTCGACGCCACGGTGATGCTCTTCGACTATCGCGGTTATGGGCGCAGCGAAGGGCGACCGCACGAAGCGGGGGTTCTTCAGGATGCTCGTGCCGCGCGTGCCTGGCTTGCCCGACGCGCGGGGGTCGAGGAGCAAGAGATCGTGCTGGTCGGTCGCTCGTTGGGCGGAGCGGTGATGGTCGACCTGGCCGCCGGAGACGGAGCCCACGCCCTGGTCCTGGAAAGCACGTTTACCTCGATCCCCGAGGTCGCTGCCCTGCGTTTTCCTTTCCTGCCGGTGAGGACGCTGATCCGAAATCGCTTTGACTCGCTGGCCAAGATCGAGCGCTACGGCGGTCCGCTCTTTCAAAGCCACGGCGACGCCGACCAACTCATCCCGTATGAGTTCGGCCGCACGTTGCACGAGGCGGCGGTAGGTCCCAAGGAGTTCTTCACGTTGCCCTTCGGCGGCCACAACGACGCGCAACCGGACGAGTATTACCTGGCGCTTAACGAGTTCCTGGGCGGGCTGACGACGCGCTCGTCGGACTGAAGCCGCGTCGGACGGGTGGCGATCCGAGTTCACGGGGAACGACCGTCGACGAGCAACGCCGTCTAGGGTGTGGGGACGAAGCGAAGGAGCAGCCTCCTCAAGTACGCGCGGGCCGCTGCGTAGATGCCGGGACAACGACTCTCCCGAGGTCCGGCTACGTTCAGCGTGGCGATTCCTGTCTCGATTAGCCAGGTGGCGGCCTCTTCCCGTTCGGGCCGATCCGCTAGATCGACGACCCGTGACGGCCGATGCAGCCGGCGCGCAAGCTCGATCGTGAGCGCCGTGCCTCCGCTGGGAACACCCCACGTGAGAATCAGCGTGGCCTCGCTGTCGCGGACGTTGGCCTCGGTGCGCACCGAGTAGTCGGCCGACTCCGTCTCCCGCAGTCGATACTCCGCGGCAATCGCGCCGTCTTCGGCCCGCCGCCCCTGCGGACACCAGCCACCGTGCTCGAGGCCCAACTCGATCGCCACGTCGAGTGCCGCCCGGTCGACGCCCGTTTGGCCGCCGGAGACGATTCGCACGAGACGTAGGGAATGCTCACTCACGACGCGAGTATAGCGCGTCGGTGTGCGCCCGCTCAATCGAAGTTCGGCGCGGTGCGAGCCGACACTAACGGATCGTACGACCGGCGGGCTCGTTGGCCACGGCCTCGCGCGAGCCACGTCCGCGGCGACCGGGCAAGGTGATCGTCATGCCCGGTTTCAGGTAATCGAAGTCCTCGGTCAATAGATGCTGGTTGAGCTGGTAGATTTCGACCCACCGTGACCCGTCGCCTAGCTCATAGCGGGCAATGTCGAACAGCGTATCGCCGTCCTGCACCTCGTAGGCGCGGCCATTGCCGACCTGGGCACCAGACGTACTGGTCGGGGCAAACCGACCGCGCGCCGCCGCACGTGGTTTGGGGCACAGTTCCGGGTAACGCTGCATCAACTCCTGGGCCGAGGGCGTCTCGATCACGTCGCCGAGGGCGAGTTGGTCGGCCACCGGAAAGCGAGCGCGATTGTGCATCGCCAGGGCCTTGAAGTAGCTCCCTGAGCCGTACACCCGTTGGGCGATCGTCCAGAAGTTGTCGTTCGGGCCCACCGTGTGACTTCCGGCGCCGCGGCCGGAGAAGTTCGATGTTGCGCGTTGTTGATAGTCGATCTGAGCCGTCTGCGGCACAGGCGGATACGAGTTCGTGGCCGGTGCCGGGGTGGACGAGAAACCGCGAGGCACCGGGACTTGAGCCGTGGAGGGGGCTCGAGCCCCGCTCGGCATCGGCGTCGAAGGCTGGCTGGCGACTCCCTCGTCCAGCGGGCGAGGCGTCTGCGCCGCGGGGAATTCGGGCAAAGCGGACCCGGTGGTGGGCATCGCGGCAGGGGCTTGCGGAGCAGTCGGCGTCGGCATGTCTGACGGGGTGGCGACGTCCTGGGCCACGAGTGGTTGGGCCGGCAGCGGTGGCGGCTCGTAGGCCTGGGCCGACCGCACCGGACCGGGCGTGGCCGCATTCGGCGTGGGGGAACTTGTGGGCGCTACCTCCTCCGACTCGTCTGCCGGAGTCGATGCGAGCACCGGCTTCTCGACTTCACGAAACGTGGCCGGCACGACCGCTTGGGTGGGAACCGTGGGCCGACTCGTCGACTGCGCGTCGCCGGCTACCGGCTCTGCGGCAATCACGTGGCGAGTTGCCGAGTCGGGCGTCGACGCGCTGGCAGTGGCCATGTTGGCCGCCACGGCACCCGGCACGCGAGGTGCGAAGAATCTGTCATAGACGACGTAGCCAAAGGCCGTCGACAACGATAGCAAGACTCCGAGTCCGATATTCACCTCGCGCGACATGTTCGATCCTCCTTGATCGAGAGTTCGACCGTTTTGAATGCTGAGACGGTTGTGATTCTTGAGACCTATTGAAAGGTCACTTTCGCACGGCCACACGCAGCTTGGCGCTGCGCGACCGGGGATTTTGTTGTTGTTCGGCTTCGCCGGGCAGGATCGGCTTCTTGGTGAGCGAATCGAGCCGTGGATCGTCTCGAAACGCGTGTTTCACACGCCGATCCTCCAGCGAGTGAAAGCTGATAATCGCCAGCCGTCCGCCCCTCGTTAGGCAGTCCGGGATTCGTTGCAGGGCAACTTCCAGCCATTTCAACTCCTCGTTAACCGCAAGTCGCAGGGCCTGAAACGTACGCGTTGCCGGATCGATGCGGTGCCCGGTGCGGCTACGTGGCACGCAGCGACGCACCAGTTCGGCGAGGTCCGCGGCCGTCCGTACCGGATTATCCCGCCGTCGCTCCACGATCTGTTTGGCAATTCGTCGACTGTAGCGTTCTTCTCCATACTGGTAGATCACATCGGCCAGGTTGTCTTGGCTCAGTCGCTCGAGCAGTCGCCAGGCCGGCTCGCCCTCGAGCGGATTGAATCGCAGGTCGAGGGGGCCGTCCGACTCGAAGCTGAATCCGCGTGCCCGATCGTCCAGCTGATCGCTCGAAAGACCCAAGTCGAGCACACAGCCAGTGACCGCTGCGACGTTGAGTTGTGCGAGGATCTCGGGCAGGTCTCCGTAATTGCTCTCTACCAGCTTGACGGGCAGGCCCTTCAGGTTCGTCTCCGCGGCGGCAATCGCGGCCGGATCGCGATCCAAAGCGATCACCAGGCCGCTTTCGCCGACGCACTTGGCAAGCTCTCGCGTGTGGCCTCCGCCGCCCAGCGTACCGTCGACAACGACTCCGCCCTCGGGCGGCGCAAGTTGCGCGACGACCTCGGCCGCCATGACCGGCACGTGCCGCGGCGATGCACTCATGATTGTGGAACTCAGCGGACGGAAACACCCGCGTGGATGGGAGTTCGACGGAAGCCGACGCGACGCGCGGCGACCTAGCAGCCGATCAGCCTAGCCGAATCGAACCGCGGGATGGTAGCGACCGGGACGGCCACGGTCAAGAAAAGACCCGCCACCAGCCGCATCCATGTGGCTGGTGACGGGCAGGGTGCCTGCGGCTCAAGCAACTCTTGGTATGAGTGCTGTCACCACGATTCGCCGCTGAGGGACTTCCGTGCCCTCGCACAGACGATAGCTGTGCCCGCTAGGGGCACGACGAAATGCCAATTGGTGGCCGCTAACTGGCACTTCTGCTGCCGCCCTGCGGCGAACCAACGGACGGACGCTCCAAGAAGATTGTTGACTGGCCATCCCCGGTTTGAAGTCCTTGCCTGCTTCGCAGGTGCGTCGAGCGGGACGCACCGAAACGAGCTCTCAACGCGGTTTGATCGATTCCCCGAACGCCGACTCGGCGAGCTGGTCGTATTGGTTCTGCTGGGCCTCCAGGTAGGTACGCCAACGCGTCGCCTCCCACAGCTCCAAGTGATCGCCCACACCCACGAGGACGATTTCGCCACCAAGGCTTGCCAGGTCGACCAACTCCTGCGGAACACGTAGTCGGCCCTGTCTGTCCAGCTCCACTCGTCGGGCATTGGCGTAGAAGAGCCGTCCAAATGCCCGCACGTCGCCCGAGACCGGAGACGCTTCTGCCAGTCGATTGGCGAGCTTCTCGAAGCTATTTTCGGCATAGAGGCAGATCGAGCCATCAGTACCCGGCGTCAGGTAAAACACAAGCGACGAGGCGCCAGCCGCGACCGAATCGCGGACGCTCTTGGGTAGCGCGATTCGCTGCTTCTCGTCGATCGATCGATGAAACGTTCCGGTGAGAAGCATCGTCTTCCAAAATCTCCCACTGACTCCCACTTAGGACCAAATGTATCGCGATCTTCCCCCTCGTCAACTCGGTTTTTTGCCGAGTTTTATGCGGCACGCTTGTCGTATTTACGGCCCACCAAAAGGGTTGCGGCACGCTCCGGAAATCGACAAGAAGCCAGGAGAAAAAAAGGTCTGTTTCGGATCCCACGAGTCTGCCATTACCGGATGGGAGTCCTGGATATTGGCCGTCCCACCACCGGTAGTGGTCGTAGCCCGGCCGGGTACAAGATAGGGTGTTTGCCGGCGGCGTGGCCTGTCTGCGGTTGTCCCGGGGACCTGTGCCACATTCCATTCGCGCCTCGTCATCCATCGGCCGCCGACGCAAACATTGTCCGAGTACGGCGACCACTCCGCGGGGCTTTTTCTCGCCCGGGACAAGCTCTATCGTCCTGAAGTCCCGAAACGCGGAATACCAACATGAGCAGCCCGGCGGACGAACTCGAATCGGAACTCGATCGCTACGACTACGAGCTACCGCGCGAACGGATTGCGCAGTACCCCGCGGCCCAGCGTAGCGATGCGCGGTTGATGCTCGTGGACCGCGGGCGGCAGTCGATTGAGCACCACCACGTACGCGACTTGCCCGAGTTGCTGGCCGCCGGCGATCGACTCGTCCTGAACAACACGCGCGTCATTCCGGCGCGACTAATCGGACGACGCGACAAGACCGAGGGACGTTGGGAAGGTCTCTACCTCGAGTCGGACGAGCATGGCCTGTGGCGGATGTTGGCAAAGACCCGCGGACGTGTTGCGCCGGGCGAAACAGTCACGCTCCTCGGTCGCGGCGAGCAGGATGATATTCAGCTGAGCCTGGTTCAGCAGATGCCCGACCGCACCTGGGTCGTGCTGCCGCAGCCGGAAGAGCCGGTGCTCGACGTGCTCAATCGTGTGGGACGCGTGCCGCTTCCGCACTACATCCGGCGCGGCGAGATGATCGACAACGACCAGGAACGGTATCAGACCGTCTATGCCTCCGAGGCGGGATCCGTCGCGGCGCCGACGGCTGGTCTGCACTTCACGCAGGGGCTGCTGGAGAAGCTCACGGCCGGCGGGATCGAGCAGCAGTTCGTCACCCTGCACGTTTCGCTCGATACATTTCGTCCGATCACCGGCGACTCGCTCGACCAGCACACGATGCATACCGAGTGGGGCAGCATCGGTGCCGATACGGTGGCCGAACTGAACGCCGCCCGAGAGCGGGGCGGACGTATCGTTGCGGTGGGCACGACTTCGGTTCGCGTGCTGGAGAGTGCCGCGGCCGACGGGCAGCTGGCTGCCTGGACGGGGCAGACCGATCTGTTTATCCGACCACCCTACGAGTACCGAGCCGTCGACGCCTTGATGACCAACTTTCACCTGCCGCGGACGACGTTGCTCGTGCTGGTGCGCACCTTCGGCGGCGATGAGCTGATCATGCGGGCGTATCAAGAGGCGATCGACGCCGAATACCGCTTCTATAGCTACGGCGACGCGATGCTGATTCTTTAGCGACGCGGCCCCATTGGCTGCAGGGGCACGCGGGTAAATCGGTACCTGCAAAATGGCGGCCGGGGCGCGTATACTGGCCCTGCGTCGCACGACAGCTGTCGCCCGGTCTGTCGGAGACTGTGCCCCGAGACAGGAAGCCCACCGAGCCGAAAGGATGCACCATGGTCCAAGTCGAAACCGAACGTGTGCTGGTCGTGTCGACCGAGTTGTTTCATCGACTCGGTTACTTCCAGGGCTTTTCTCGCGAGATGGATCGCTATCTCGAAGAGCTCTTCAGCCCCGAGAACACCAGCTATCGGTCTCGCAGCGAAGTCGAGGAAGACCCCTCGTACAAGCAGTTGATTCCCTACTGCGTATTTCGCTATCGCGGCGAAGATGAGCAGGAGACGGTGTTTCAATACACCCGCGGCGGCGGACAGGGCGAGAAACGTCTGCACGCCAAGCGGAGTGTCGGCATCGGCGGACACATCTCGGCGGTCGATGCGGACGGCGACGGCGACATTCATCCGTATGACGAGGGCATGCGACGCGAGCTGACCGAGGAGGTGCTGATCGACACGCCCTATACACAGCAACAGGTCGGCCTGATCAACGACGACGAAACGGCCGTCGGCCGCGTCCATCTCGGCGTGGTTCACCTGTTCGACGTTACCGAGCCGCGGGTCCACTCCCGCGAAGACGACATTCTCGAGGACGGGTTTCGTCCCGTCGGCGACATTCTCTCCGAGCTCGAGCACTTCGAGTCGTGGTCGCAAATCTGCATGCAGGCGTTGTTCGGCACGGGCGAGAAGTAGCGTGGTGATCGGGAGGGCGAAGCTCCTGCGGGAGGACCGCGCAAGATCGGGAGGGCGAGGCCACTGCCGAGCCGGGTGATCTCACGTTCCCACGACCTAGGGAGTGAGTCCAGGGTCCCCGCCGCCGGCGGTACGCCCGACCGCGTATAATGCCCTAACGCAACCCCTTTCCCGTTCCTCATGCCGACATCGCTGCCGTGCCCTCCGACGTCATCTACATGGACAACCAATCGACCACGCGGGTCGATCCGCGGGTGGTCGAGGCAATGCTGCCGTACTTCACCGAGCAGTACGGCAACGCCGGCAGCGTCTCGCATCCCTTTGGCTGGGAAGCCCAGGAGGCGGTCGAGCGGGCCACGGCATCGATCGCCGCGTCGATCGGGGCCAGCCCCAAGGAAATCGTCTTTACCAGTGGGGCGACCGAGAGCAACAACCTGGCCATCCGCGGTGTCGCCGAGCGGGCCAATCGTGGTGGCAATCACCTGGTCAGCCTCGCCACGGAACACAAGGCGGTCCTCGATGTGCTCGCCCGACTGGGGAGGCGAGATTACGAGATCACGCTGCTGCCGGTCGCCTCGCGCGAGAGCGAGGTGCCGGGGCTGGTGACAGCCGACGATGTGGCCGCGGCGATTCGCGACGACACGATCCTCGTCTCGGTGATGCTGGCCAACAACGAGATCGGCGTGATCCAGCCGCTCGCCGAGATCGGCCACCTCTGCAAGGAGCGCGGCGTGCTGCTGCACTGCGATGCCGCCCAGGCGGTCGGCAAGATTCCGGTCGACGTGAACGCCTTGCAGGTCGACCTGTTGAGCTTCTCCGGACACAAGGTCTACGGCCCGCGCGGCATCGGCGCTCTCTACGTGCGGCGCAAACGTCCCCATGTGCGGCTCGATCCGCAGATTGTCGGCGGCGGACAACAAGGGGGGCTGCGTAGCGGCACGCTCGATGTGCCGGCAATCGTCGGCCTGGCCAAGGCGGCTAAAGTTTGCCTGGAGGAGATGCCCGCTGAGATGACGCGGCTGGCTGAGCTGCGCGATCGGCTCTTCGCGGGCCTGACGCGCGAACTGACCGAGGTCACGCTCAATGGTCCGCCGCTCGACGCGGTGGCCGACGACGGTTTACCGCGGCGGCTGCCCGGCAACTTGAACACCTCGTTTGCCTACGTCGATGGCGAGGCGTTGATGATGAGCATGGGCGCTCTGGCGGTCAGTTCGGGAAGTGCCTGTACGTCGGCCAATCCCGAGCCGAGTCACGTGCTGCGGGCGTTGGGCATGTCGGAGGACGAGGTGCGGAGCAGCCTGCGATTCGGCCTGGGCCGCTTCAATACGGAAGCGGAAGTCGACGCGGCGATCGAGATGGTTGCCGAAGCGGTCGTGCGCCTGCGCAAGATGAGCAGTCTGGCGCCGTAGAGTGTCGCTACGCCGCGCCGTCGATCGGCTCTTCCAGCGGATCGCTCTCGGCAGCCAGTCGGCCGCTGCCGCCGACGTGCCCAGGCTCGCCGACACGTCCAGGTTCGCCGACACGTCCAGGCTCGCCGACGTGTCCAGGCTCGCCGACAGGCCCCGGCTCGTCGGTATGCTCACGGTCGGCGAGATCGTCAGCGTCGACGCGCCCGTGCGGGCCGCTGGCCGCACCGCGAAAGTGGATCACCGTCTCCGCCGCGTCGATCTTGCCGAGGTAGCGTTGCGGCAGCCGGCAGTGCAGCGTCACGCGGCTGTCGTTGTAGCGGCGGGAGAGGATCTCGCCGTGACGGGCCAGGTAGGCAAACAGCTTGCCGTTGGCGGCGCTTGTCTCGACGTCGACATCGACGAAGGAGCGGCTCAGTTCTTCGCCGACGACGTGTGCCAACTCTTCGATGCCCTGGCCGCTGCGGGCGCTTACGAACACCGCGTTTGGGGAGCGGAGCCGGATCGCATCGAGCGTGGCCCGATCTTCGACGGCGTCGACCTTGTTCAAAACCAGCACCGTGTCCTTCTCTTCGATGCCGAGCTGCTCGAGCACCTCGTAGACCGACGCGATCTGCTCGGTCACCGCCGGGTTTGAGGCGTCGGCCACGTGCAGCAGCAGGTTCGCCTGGCGGGCTTCCTCCAGCGTCGCCTTGAAGCTGGCGATCAAGTCGTGCGGCAGGTCGCGGATGAAGCCGACCGTGTCGCTCAACAGCACCGGACCCCAGTCGGGCAGCTGCCAACGGGCCGTGCGGGTGTCGAGCGTGGCGAACAGCTTGTCCTGGACCAACACCTCCGCCTCGGTGAGCCGCCGCATCAGCGTGCTCTTGCCGGCGTTTGTGTAGCCGACCAGCGAGACGGTCATGAAATCGCGCCGCGCGGCCACGGTCCGTTCCTTGCGACGCTCAATCTTCTGCAGCGATTTGCGCAGATCGTTGATGCGCTTTTCGACGAGGCGGCGGTCGACTTCCAACTGCTTTTCGCCCGGGCCGCGCATGCCGATACCGCCTTCGATACGCGAGAGGTGCGACCACATCCGCTTCAGTCGCGGCAGCGAGTACTGCAGCTGGGCCAACTCGACCGCCAGGCGGGCTTCGTGCGTCTTGGCGTGCGTGGCGAAGATGTCGAGGATCAGCTCGGTGCGATCGATGACCTTGCAGTCGGTCGCCTTCTCCAGGTTGCGGGTCTGGCCGGGCGTCAGATCGTTGTCGAAGAGGATCACGTCCGCGTCTTTGGCGGCCACCAGCCGGGTCAGCTCTTCCAGCTTTCCCTTGCCGAGATACGTCGTCGAATCGGGCTGTTCGCGACGCTGGGTGAGCGAGCCGACGATCCGCGAACCGACGGTCTTGGCAAGTCCGTCCAGCTCTTCGAGCGGGTCGCCGTGCAGTGCGTGTTCGGGGAGAATCACTTTAACGAGCACGGCCGCTTCGCTGCGAACGCCCTCGATGCGGTTCATTTCCTTCACGGTACTTGGGGGCCTCCCAGGAGATCTTGTCGGGCAACCTGCGGCACCGGACCGCGGCGATTGCTGGCTCTATTGTAGCCGCCAGCCGCCCGGTCGCGACCCGCAAAAATATAGCACGCCTGTGGCGATTCGGCCGCCGCGAGCCGCTAAGACCTTCACGGACAAGGGCTTGTCGAAGTCTCGTCGGGGCCGCGCCGGAAACGTCCGACCGCAACTCGCCACGTCGAACTTCGGGACACGCGCTACAGGACACGCGGTGCGCCGGCCGGGTTCGTGGTGCGACGGGCACGTCGAACCGCGTTTGTTAACAAATCAATGCGCGTCGCCCGCGAAGAGTTGGCAATAACTCTCGTAACGACGCAGGTCGATCCGCCCGTCGCCCACGGCGTCGCGGACCGCGCAGTCACTCTCGTGTGTGTGGGTGCAATCGGGGAACCGGCAGTGGCTGACCAGCGGACGCAGGTCGCGAAAGAAGCCGGCGACTTCTTCCGGAATCACGTCCCAGAGCTGGAACTGGCGGATGCCGGGCGTGTCGACGACATAGCCGCCCATCGGCAGTGGCAGCAACGTCGCCGTGGTCGTGGTGTGGCGACCCTTGTCGGTTTGGCGGCTGACCTGGGAGGTCCTCAGATCGAACTCCGGGTCGACCGCGTTGAGCAGCGACGACTTGCCGACGCCGCTTTGCCCGGTGAGCACGGTTTCGCGATTCAGCAGCCGAGCCCGCAGGCGGTCGATGTTGAAGCCGGTCTGGGCACTGACTGGCAGCACGAAATAGCCCAGCTGGGCGAACACTCCGATCACCGGCTGCAGCGTGGCCAGGTCGACGAGATCGACCTTGTTGATGCAGATCACCGGCTCGATGCCCGCCTTTTCGGCGGTGAGCAGATAGCGATCGATGAGGTGCGGCTTCAGATCGGGCTCGGCGGCGCTCGCCACAATGAGGATCTGGTCGACGTTGGTGACGATGATGTGCTGGCGGCCGCGGCTGGTTCGCGAGAGCACCCCGCGGCGGGGCTCGACGCGCTCGATGATGCCCTCGTCGTGCTCGGGTCGAAACAGTACGCGATCGCCCGCCGCAACCACGTGTCGCTGGTCGGTGCTGAGCGTCTTCAGCAGCCGCCGCGTCGCGCAGGCATAGAGCTTGCCGTCGTCGGCCATCACGTCGCTGATCAGCCCGCGGACCGACATGACGCGCCCCGGCAGGCAGACGGAGAGATCGACCTCGGGCAGCAGTTCGACGCCACCCTCTTCCGACTCGACCGTTTCGCCGACCACGGTCCGCTTGCGACTAAGCTCCCCTTTGCCGCTGATCCGCTCTTCGCGGCTCGAGTCGTCTTCGGCGAAGCCGTGTTCTTCGAACTGCTGCTCGAGTCCCCGTTCTCGGGTGCGAACCTCGCGATTCTTGCGAAACTCGGCACGGATTTTCTTCTTCTTTTTTTTCTTCGCCATTGCGGCGCGTCGGCCGTCCGCCTTACTCGGTGTTCTTGCGCTTTTGCAACTGTCCCGCCGAATCGTCCAAGATATCGTAGCGACGTGAACCGCTTCGCTTGCGGTTCACGAGTCCGGCCTGATCGAGCAACGGGCGACTCATCAAGTCGTCGACCGGTTCGTCGGGAAGTGGAGGCCCAACCGCGCCCAGGTCGATCGGGGCGTAGCGAATCTCGTACTCGTGTCGGGCAATCTTCAGACGGTCGTGAGGCTTCAGCTGCTTTTCGCTGATCCGCGCGCCGTTGACCTTCGTGCCGTTGCGGCTGTCCAAATCGCGGACGAACCAGTAGCCGCCGTTGACCGTCAGCTGGCAATGATGGGCCGAGACGTTGGCAAACCGCAAGACGATATCGCAGCTTTCGCGGCGACCGACGAGCAGGGTCTTCTTGACCAGGGGGATCGTGTCGCCCCCGCCCAGCGGAACGAGTTCACCGTAGTTTTCGCTTGCCAAGTGGATCCTCGTTCGGCCTTGACCGGCGGCCGGCAACTGTCTTGATACGGCGGTGTCGATGCGCGATAGTAGCCTCTGAAGCCAGGGCTCTCCCTGCAATTCCTTATATCCGCGGACTGCGAGGCGGTCAAACGCGCGTGCGGTAAGACATCGCGCGGGCCTTCCCCATATGCCCCAAGACGTTTCCATCGAGACCTGGCCTTCGTGGCGGCGCGACGGCCTTCGCTACTTTGCGTATAGCTGCTATCTGAAGCAGAAGTTCGGCGAGCGGGTGCAGAAGGTCAGCGTCGACGCGGGCTTCACCTGTCCCAACGTCGATGGAACCGTGGCGAAGGGGGGCTGCGTCTTCTGCGACAATCGCAGCTTCAGTCCCTCGCGACGCATGCCGCGGGCGGATGTGCGAGGCCAGATCGATCAGGGCATCCGCCGCATCAAGCTCCGCTACAACGCCGATAAGTTCATGGCCTATTTTCAGCCGGCCACGAACACGTACGCCCCGGTCGAACGATTGCGGTCGCTCTACCTCGACGCCCTCGCTCACCCGCAGGTTGTCGGCATGGCCATCGGCACCCGTCCCGACTGCGTGCCGGACGAGGTGCTGGAACTGTTGGAAGAGGTGGCCGCCTTGACCTACTTGTCGGTCGAATACGGCATGGAGACGATGCACGACCGCACGCTCGACTGGATGAACCGCGGACATCATCACGACGCCTTCGTCGACGCGGTCGAGCGGAGCCGAAATCGGGGTTTCCAGATTTGCGCCCACGTAATGCTGGGGCTGCCCGGAGAAACGCGCGAGGACATGCTCGCCGGGGCCGACGAGCTGGCACGCTTACAGGTTGACGCGGTGAAGATCCACAACCTCTACGTGGTGAAGAACACGCCGCTGGCCGACGACTACCTGGCCGGTCGCGTCCAACTCTTGGAACGGCAGGAGTACGTCGAGACCATCGTCGACTTCATCGAGCGGCTGCCCCCGACGTGCGTCATCGAGCGGGTCAGCGGCGAGGCCCCGCCCGACTATTTTCAGGGGCCCAGTTGGTGCCTCGACAAACCGGCGGTGCTGCGGGCCATCGACGGCGAGTTTTCGCGTCGTGACACCTGGCAGGGCAAACTGTGGGGGCCCGTGCCATCCGATCCCGCACCGTCCGACACGGCTACGAACGCGGCGGCCGCGACCCGCTAGCCGACTTTTTCGCGAATTCGGCGCGAACCTTTCCTAGCGCGATCCGATACAATATGGGTATCGCGGAGTGGACCAGGCAGTCGCTTGGGCGGCCTCGGTCGCGCAAGAGGAAAGTCCGGGCACCGCAGGACAGGGTGGTGGGTAACGCCCACCGGCCGCGAGGCCAGGGAAAGTGCAGCAGAAAGTAGACCGCCTCGCGCTTCACGGCGCGAGGTAAGGGTGAAACGGTGCGGTAAGAGCGCACCAGCAGAACGGGTGACCGTTCTGGCTAGGTAAACCCCACCCGGTGCAAGGCCAAATAGGAAGCAAGCCGTCAGGCTGCGAGTCGGTCCGACTCGTTACGACTTCCGGGTAGGCTGCTCGAGGCGGTGAGTAATTGCCGTCCTAGAGAAATGGCTGTCCGTGGCATGGTCCGCCATGCCGAGACAAAACCCGGCTTATCGGTCCACTCCGCCTTTTTTCGTGTCGGGGCCCTTTTTCTTCGCGGGGAAGAATCTGCTCTCTCGGAGGGTCCCTTTCCCGGCAAGTTTCTCTGGGGGGCGAAATTACAAACTCTGCCGCCGCGCCCGATTCCTCGCCAAGGCTCGAAATCGGGACGCGGGCGAAGCAGAGTTGGATTTCATCGCTCGTCTTTACACCTCGTTCGGCACGAGCTCTTCGTCAATCATCTGCAAGAGCTTCGAGATGCAGAGCTTGTTCATGCTGGTGTGGCGATCGTGGGCCTCAGCTCGCAGGGCCTCGTGAAGGCTCTTGGGCATGCGGACCGTAATCACGCGAGTCGGCTCCTGGGCGGTCGTCTGCGAACGCGATTGCTCACGCAGCTTGGCGACCATCTGCTGGATGCCGCTGTACTCAGCGGTTTTTTCGAAGTTGGCCAGCGAGTTGTGATCCGGGAAGCAGCGACGCACCACGCCTTCGGTGCCGAGCACCTCGCGGAAGAACGTCACCCAATCCGGACGCTGCTGATAGAGTCGCTCTGCCTGCTGATAGACCTGCTGCGACTTATCCGACTGCGGGGGCTGCTGCTGGTACTGCGTTCCATCGTAGACCTGGGTGTCGACCATCTTTAAATCCTCCTTGTAAAGAAGCGGGTTGCGAAATTCCGTTTTCACACGGCCTCCACGGGCCGCGTACTACACGAAATAATCGCCATCGCGTCAAGCCCAGCACGGATGTCGATGCAGTGCTTGCACTTACAGCGTCAGCACGGAGGGTGCCAGCTAATTCAGCACCGCTGCCTGCAAAGCTGGCGAACCCCGCCGTGCCCAATTCTTAGGCACTCCGACGATTCACATCGTCGGAGTGTCCAGCAAAAAGGGCCCAAATAGTAAGTTGGGCAAGGAGAAATGCCGCGGCTCACGCCGGTTCTTTGCGGAACCGCTCGAGCAGGGCCTTGGTGAGCCGAATGCCTTCGGCCTCGGTGTGCTTGCTGCCCTCGTACTCGATGCCGACATAGCCGGTGTAGCCGGCCGCCGCGACGATCTGCATCATCCGTCCGAAGTCGGTGTAGACCTCGTTCCCCTCCGCATCGAACTTATGGCTCTTCGCGCTGACGGCCTTCGCCGTCGGCATCAGCTCCGCGACCCCCTGATAGCGGTCGTAGTCGCCGAAGTTGCCAAAGTCAGGCAGAGTGCCACAGTTGTCCAGGCCAACTTCCTCGATCACCCCGGCCAGCCACTTGCCGTTCGAGGAGAGGCCCCCGTGGTTCTCCACGATCACCCCGATGTCGTGCGGCGCGGCAAATTCCGAAAGCTGCCGCAGCCCGTCGGCCGCCAACATCTTCTGTTCTTCGAATTCGCCACGACTGGCGGCGTTCACCCGGATCGAGTGGCACCCCAGCGTCTTGGCCGCCTCGACCCACTTGAAGTGATTTTCCACGGCCTTCCGCCTTGTCGCCTCGTCAGGGTCGCCCAAAGGGCCCTCGCCATCGACCAGGATCAGCAGACTATTCACCCCAGAGTCCGCGGCCCGCGACTTCATGTCGGCCAGGTAATTCTGGTCGGTAGCCTTGTCCTGAAACGGCCCGCTCCAGTACTCGACCGCATCGATGCCGAACTGCTTGATCGTGTGCTTCGCGAAGTCGAGATGATCGAGCTCGCCCGAGGCGATCGTGCGATGCAGCGAATACTCGCCCAGCGAGATATCGAACGTCGATGGCACGGGGGTAACGAGTTGCCTCGGTCGACATCCAGCCAGTGCGGGAACCAGTCCCGCCGCGGCGATCGCCGCCGTGGTACGAGCCAGAAACTGTCGCCGGTCGAGCCGGTCGTGGCGTTCTCTCATCGACGTGATACTCCAGGAGCGACATGTGGCCCGGCTCGACGCAGCTCATTCACGCCGCGGAATCGGCCAGGCATTGGGGCAGGGCAGTATAAGGGGGCGCACGGTCGGGCTTCAACGGACGGCGACGCGTGTCGCTTCGCGGTGAGTGCGGGTGTAGACAGCTTGTCCGCCGGCCGTCGCCGCGCTATGTTACCGGAAAGTCGCGGCAAATCGCGGCCGCTTTAATTCACGGAGTTCCAAAGACGGAGGAAGAAAATCGTGGCTGCCAAGAAAATCGACTGGTACTATCACCGCGGGGGATGAACGAGCTGCAAGAAGGCGCAAGGGTTCCTTGCCGATGCCGGATTGCAGGTCGCCGAACAGGTCGACGCGAAGAAAGAGAAGATCGGGCCAGCCGCCGCAGCCAAGTTGGCCCGTGGCGTCGATCAACTCTACGTTGCCAAAGGCAAATCGGTGAAACACTTGAGCCTCAAGAAGGACAAGCCTTCGGACGCCGATCTGAAAAAGCTGCTCATCGGCCCGTCGGGTAACCTGCGGGCACCGACGTTGCGGAAGGGCAAGAAGCTGCTGGTCGGCTTTCACGAACAGACCTATGCCGAGGAGCTGAGTTAGGTGACTCGAGATACGTCCGACCACGAAGGCGCGGGGAACACAGACGACCGCGGTGCAAGATTACAGCGAATCGACGACGTGCTCCGGCTCGTCGATCGCGAAGTCTGGATCATCACTGCCGCCGATGGCGAGCGACGTGGCGGACTGCTGGCGACCTGGGTTTCGCAATCGTCTCTCGACACGCAGACTCCGGTGCTCACGATCGCCCTGGCCCCGAATCACTTCACGACCGAACTCGTCTTGGCCAGCGGAGCCTTCGCGGCCCATCTGGTGGCCGAAGATCACATCGGCCTCGCCTGGCCTTTCGCGCTCGGCTCGGGACGCGACCGCGACAAGCTCGCCGAGCTCGACTTCTCGCCGGGCGAGACCGGAAGTCCACGGCTCGCCAACGCCCTGGCCTGGCTCGATTGTCGCGTGATCGCCCGCTACGAGACGGGGGACCGCATCTTCTTTTGGGCCGACATCGTCGACGGGGACCAGGCGGCCGCCGGCGACCCTGTGCGGGTCAGCACGATGATGGCCTCGGCCGACGACCAGCAGCGGGCGGCGCTGCGGGCCGATCTGGAACGTGACATCGAGTTGCAACGGCCGCTGGCTGACCGCTGGCGCGAGTCGCTGCGCTCGCCATAGACTGCGCTCGCCATAGAGCCATAGAATCGTCGCCTCCGGTCGCCGATTCGTTGACTCACAGGTTGCCCTCAAATAGCATGAACTGGGGACGTCCTATCCACCCCTGCGCGGCTTTCGCCATTGCGCGGGTTCGTTCGAAACGCTATTCTGCGTGTTTAGATTTTCTCGCCACGGCCGGGCCGACGGTGCCGATCGGAAATCTCGTTCTCGGGGAGCATTGCGATCGAGGGTGCTTCGCATGGTTTCCCCTGGTTACCGCGGCGACGACGTGGCGCATTGACGGTTGCATGCTGACGGGGTGCTCGTGCACAACCGCCTCGCTTGCAATCGAGAGCGGTCGTCGGTCCTGATGAGCGAAACCACTCGACGCTACTTGCCGCCCGACGACGACTCCGGCTCGCGGGGTTCGTCGCTGCCGCCGTCGCCACTTGGCTCTTCAGTCGGCAGTCGCCGGCCTACAACCGGGCCCGCCCAGTTCTCGACCGACCCCAACATCGCGCCCGACGAGCCGACCGTGGTGGGGGCCAATCCGCTCAGTTCGGGCGCTGCCTTGCCGCCGACGGTGCCGACCAGCGGCGACTTGGGCAAGATGCTCGAGGGGGAGCGGCTCGGCCATTTCTTTCTCGAAGAGTTCATCGGCGGTGGTGGCATGGGGGCCGTGTTTCGCGGCACCGACGAAATGCTCGGCCGCACCGTGGCGATCAAGGTCCTGGCCCCGCATCAGGGTGCGGACGAAGAGACGACCCGCCGCTTTCGCCATGAGGCCCAATCGACGGCCCGGCTCGACCATGAGAATATCGCCCGGGTCTACTACGTCGGCGTCGACCGGGGCTGGCACTACATCGTGTTGGAGTACGTCGAGGGGGAGAACCTTCGCGACCTGGTGGCAATCGAAGGCCCGCTGCCCCTGGCCGATGTGATTGGCTTCACGCTGCAGATCACCGAGGCGCTCGATCACGCCAGCAGCCGCGACGTCGTGCATCGCGACATCAAACCATCGAACGTACTGATCACGAAGGCCAAGCAAGCAAAGCTTGTCGATATGGGATTGGCCCGTCTGCATCAGGTCGAGCATCCGGAAGATGACTTGACGGCCAGCGGCGTAACCCTGGGTACCTTCGACTACATCTCGCCGGAGCAAGCCCGCGATCCACGCAACGCCGACGTGCGGAGCGATCTCTACTCGCTTGGTTGCACGGTCTACTTCATGCTCACCGGGCGTCCGCCCTTTCCGCAGGGAACCGTGTTGCAAAAACTGCTGCAGCATCAGGGCGACGCGCCGCCCGACCCGCGGCGCTTCCGACCCGATGTGCCGGAGGCGATTTGCCGGGTGACTAACAAGCTGCTGGCCAAGGACCCGGCCCATCGCTATCAGCGACCGCTAGAACTCTTTCACGAACTGGTGGCGATCTCGCGGCAATTGGAATTCCCACTCTCGCAAGAGCTCGGCGAGACGTGGGTGCCGCAGAAGACCCGCAGCCGGCGGAGCATCTATCGGCATCTGCCGTGGGCCGTTCCGGTCGGCATTTTGGCGCTGGTCGTGGTGTTCGTTTACGCGCGGGAATTGCTGCGGGCGGAGATTCCGCCGCCTTGGGACGATATGCCCAGGCGGCCTTCGGCAACCTCGAACCGGGCGGCGACCGGCGAGCCAGGCTCGCCGGAGCGACCGGCTACCGGGGGCACCGGTACCTCACCGTCGGGCGCCGCAAGCGGCGGCGAACCTGGCGGCGATCGTCGCGGCGGTGTCGCTGCCCGTTCGCGCGATCTGGCTGTCGACCGCTCCGAAGCTCCCCGGCGGACGTTGGATCCCGAGAGCGACGGAGATGGAGCCGACGGGGATGGAGCCGACGCCGCTTCGCTGCCGGCTGGCGAGGACGTCGGCTCGACGACTGACGCCGCGAAACCTCCTAGCACGTCGAATGGTCCCCGGCCCACCATCGTAGGCGTCGGCGAGTCGGCCGATCATCGCTCCCTGGGCGCGGCGCTCCGCGCGGCGGACACCTCGGCCACGATCGAGCTGCGCTACGACGGCCGCGGGCTACCCTTCGAAGATGCGATCGAGCTCGACCAAAGACTGGTTACCATCCGCGGCGGCGAGGGCTATTCGCCGGTCGTGCGTTTTCGACCGCGTGCCGTTGCGAACGGGACCGATGCCGTCATGATCGCGTTGCGCGGGGGAAGGTTGACGCTGGTCAATTTGCACCTCGAATTGGAATTGCCGGCCGCCAGCTCGGCGGTTCGCTATGCCCTGTTCGAGTCGATTGCCGCCGAGCGGATCGAGATGAAGGGCTGTACGATCACGGTCCGAGATCGGCGCGAGAATCTGCGCGAGTTCGACTATCGTCCGACGATCGTCCGCGCCTCGCGCGCTCCGTACCGCGGGTTGATCGACGAGCGACCTCGCGAGGCGGCGAGCGAGCTGGCATGGATGCTGAAGAATTGCGTCGTCCGTGGTCCGGCCAGCTTTCTCAGCGGTGCCGCCGTGGGGGCCGTCGATCTGAACTGGCAGAACGGGCTGTTGGCGATCGACGATCGCTTCGTCCTGATGGGCGCCGACGCGGGTAGTGAGTCGGCACGCGGTCAGCTGCGGGTCCACCTCGATCACGTCACGGCGAACTGCCGCCGCGGGTTCGTGCTGATGAGCGGGGGCGACGACGCTCGTTATTTTCCCAGGCTCAACCTGCGTGCCGTCGACAGTCTGTTGATCTCGGATGGTGCACCGCTGATCGAGCAACGCGGCTGGCAGAGTCGCGAGCAGCTGCAGGAAGCGGTTCGTTGGAGCGGACACAACAACGGCTTCGACGGCTTCGAAGTCTTCTGGCAGCTGGAGCCGAGTCTGGCGTCGACCAAGATCCGCTATCGATGGACCGACTGGCAGGACTACTGGCCGCGGGGCACGGAAAATTCGTTCGTGGGGGTCCGGTGGCAAGATGCAGGACGACTCGCGGGGGCAATCTGGCGGCATCGGCCGAAGGACTATACGCTGCGCGACGACGACAACCCGGCGATCAGTGGCGCGACCGACGGGATGAGCGACATGGGTCTGGTGACCGGCGAGTTGCCGCCGCTGCCGTGGGACGGCGGTCCGCGGGGCGAGTAGCTTCACGCGCCGCTTGAGCCGCGGGCGACGCTACGCAGTGTCCGTGACGCCCCGTTCTTGCGAGACGTGGTAGATCCAGTAGCAGACCCCCAGCAAAGCGGCGACGGAAAGCGGGTACTTGATCCAGCTGCTGACATGTAGCTGAGATTCAAGGCCCATCACCGCGATGAACGCACCGGCGATTCCCGCCAGCGCCTCGCCGGCGATCAGGCCAGACGCGGCCAAGACGCTCTGGCCCGTCGCATCGTGCCCCGGTCGATTAAGAGTTCGCTTGATCAGGACTCCGAGCACGCCCCCGACAACCAACGCGACGACGGTTCCGAGGGGCAAGTAGATTCCGACGGCAATCGGCATCACGTGAAGCCGATAGTTTGATCCTGATAGGCGAATGACCTGGCCAACGAGAAAAAGGCCGATGCCCAGCGTGGCGCCGATCGCCATCATTCGAGGCTTGGGTGGGAGTTCTTGCCAGCGTGTCGGCAGCAACAGGCCCCATTCGAAGTCTGCGACATCTTCCGCCGAGCCGCCGTCGGAGTCCACCGGCTCGTCGGGAAACAGCGCCGTGGTGATGCTGGCCATGAGAGTCGCCTGCGGTGCGGGTAGGTCCCCGTCAACTCCCAGTCCGCCCTTGTCCTTGGCGAGGCTGCCGTCGTGAAGTGTCTGCAGGACCGGGCCCATGATGAAACACGCAACCAGGACGGCGATCACTTGCATGACTTGTTGGCTGCGGGGCGAGGCGCCGACAAGGTAGCCCGTCTTCAGGTCGTTGCAAACATCGCCCGACGTGCAGGCCGCACAACAGACGACGCCCGCCACGCCCAGCGTCGCGAGCACGGCCTGCGTGCCGCTGTAGTCGAGCAGGTAGATCAACAGGCCGGTGCTCAAGAGGGCCATGATCGTCATGCCCGAGACCGGGCTGTTCGAGTTGCCGACCAGCCCGACGATGTAACTGGCGACGGCCGTGAAGAAGAAGGCCATCACGATCATCATCACCGTCGTCAAGATCGTGATCGGGATGTCATTTGCCAGTACCGTGTAATAGAGCGTCGCGATAACAAGCACGCAAAACACCGCCAAGGCAACGATCGCTCCGCCGGGAATATCGCGACTCGTTGGACTGTCGTCCGTTCTTTTTCGGCCTGCGCCAACCTGACCGAGCAATTCGCCGACCGCAGCAGCGAGACCGCGGCGAACTTGCCACAGCGAGATCAATCCGCCGACGACCATAGCGCCCACTCCCATATAGCGCACGTAGTTCGACCAGAGAATGCCTGCGGCCTCTTCCGCCATCGCCTGTTTGTGTACGTCCAAGGCGGTAGCGACCGTCAAGCCCTCGCGTTCGGCGTCGGTCAGCTTCAATCCCGCATAGGCCTGCTGGAGAACCGCTGCGTCCGTTTCCAGCAGGGGCAGCGTAACGAGCCATCCGATGGCACCCCCCAGAAACACTTGAATCGCAATCGGAAGGCCCACGATGACACCGACGCCAATCAGCATGGGCGACAGGCCACAGCTGGCAAAGAAAGTATGACCGTTCAGAATGCGCGCGAAGTTGATCTTCGAAGCCAAGATTCCGACGAGCGACACCAGAACCTCGAAGATAACACCGATGCCCAAGCCGGTGACGATTAGACGCAATCCCACCCGGGCAGCGCCGACGTTTTCTTCGGCGGTGGCGGCCCTAAGTACTTCGGCACACGCCTTCCCTTCGGGGTACGCCAACTCCGGGCTCTCGACCACGAAAACGCGGCGCATCGGGATCATGAACATGATGCCAAGCATCCCACCGCCGAGCGCCACAAGGGCGATCGTCACGTAGTTGTCGCTAAAATTCTCCCAGGCTTCTGCAATCAAGAGCGCCGGAATCGTGAAGACGATGCCCGCGGCGATCGACTCGCCGGCCGAGGCGGCGGTCTGGACCATGTTGGCTTCCAGCACGCCCTTGCGTCGAAAGATACCCCGCAGAATGCCCGTCGCGATCACCGCGGCCGGAATCGAGGCGGAAACCGTCATGCCGACCCTGACGCCCAGATAGACGTTCGCCGCCCCCATCACTACCGAGAGAATCACGCCGAGCAGTAGCGCGTGAAACGTCAGCTCGTGGCGATGGGAGGTGGTCATGGTGCGATTCCCGGGATGACTGGCGAATGTAGCCTACCGTTGAACCAAACACAAGCTGGCAAAGCTATTACGTCGACGCGGCCGTCACCGCCAACCGCGCGTGACGCAATCGCTCACGCGCCCCGCGACCAGTCGCCGCCTTGCTTGACAGCCTGGCGCGGGCGGGTTTTACTAACGACACCGCGGCAAGATCCCACCCCCCCACCTGCCTGTCGTCGCGCGAAGTCACACGCTCGCGCGGCGTCCCACCCAGCCCCCCGCCGCGCGGCAGGCATCCTAGTCTTGAGGAGACCAGGCATGAAGAAAGTCAGTCCCTTCGTTCTCGTCCTGTCCGTTGCCGTCGTCGGTTTGCTGCTCGCGGCGCCGTCGGTCGATGCACGCAAGGAGTACAAGGACGCCTTCTACGAGAAGTACGTCGACGACAATGCCGACTACAAAGAGGTTGCCGACGCAAAGGTCGGCGGACGCTGCTGGCTCTGCCACGTGAACATGTCGAAGTTCGATCCGCCCGAAAAGGGACTGGGCAAGCGGGTTCGCAACAACTACGGATTCGCGCTCTCCCAGTTTCTCGAAGAGAAAGAAAAGGACGCTGAGAAGATCGCCGAGGCGCTCGAACAGGTGGCCGCGCTGAAGTCGGATCCCGAGGACGACGAGTCGCCGACGTTCGGAGAACTGATCGAGTCGGGCAAGCTGCCCCACGACGGAGTTCCCAACGCCGATGACTTGGAAGCGGCCCGCGCCTGGAAGGCGGAGAAAGCGGCGGGCAAGTAGCCGGACAAAGCCGTTGCCGGCCGCGTCGCTCCAGGCTTGTCGGAGGCGGTCTAGGCTCGGTTGCAAGACGCGTTTCCGAACGTCCGTCGAGAGGGCGAAGCTCCTGCTGAGCCGCAGAATCAATCGTGGTTCTCGGCTCGCCGGGAGGCTCGCCCTCCCTTTTTCGACAAAGCCTAGTTCGTCAGCGCGAACAAGATCGCCTGCTGCAGATGGCGGCGCGTCGCGGACGAGTATTCGAGGTCGAGCCAGAGGATCTTGCCCGCGGCGTCGAGCACATAGGTTCGCGGCAGATAGGCGGTTGCCACCTGGTCGTAGGCCTGGCCGTCTTCGTCCACCAGCACCGGGAACGAGGCGCCGGCCTTGTCGGCCTCCGACTGCGCGACATCGGCCGATTGTCCACGGTTGATCGCGACCACGCGGACGCCATGTTCGCCGAACTTCTGCGCGACCTCCGGCTCAAGATCGGCGAGCTGCCAATTCGAGAGCGGGTTGTCGGCGTCCCAGAAGCAAACGACGGTGACCTTGCTGCCGAATAACTCGGCCAGCGACTTCGCATTGCCCGACGTATCGGTCAGCGAGAGATCGGGCATGACGTCCCCAACCTTGACGCGACAGGCCGCTTCATGCTGTTCGCTCAGCAGCACTTCAGGAAGCTCGCTGACCTTGTCGAATTTCTGTTGCTTGCCCGTGCTCGACTGCGAAGCGGGAGACACGGGAGGCGACGATTGGATCGTCGGAATGGCGGCCGCCACCTCCGGGGCGATCGGCGAGGTCACCGGTCCGGTGGCCGAGTCGACAGCCGTCGCCGGCTTCTGGGGAGTGCCGGTCGCGGCGACGTTGCTGGGCCTCGATCGATCGGCCTGTGAAGTCGGGTTTCGTCCCGTGTCCTGATTGCACCCGCCCGCAATTGCCACGAGCGTCGAGAGCGCCAGTGCCCATCTCGTCCTGTTTGCCATCGAGTTCCTTCCTTCAGCCACGAATAAATAGCGCCTGGTGTGACATCCCTGAAGGTCTATTCTGATCGAAACTCGGAAACAACGTCAACGGCTGATTTTGATCGAGAGTTCCTTGAGCTGCTTCGACTCGACTTCGTCGGGCGCCCGTGTCATCAGGTCGGTCGCTCTTTGTGTCTTCGGAAAGGCGATGCAGTCGCGCAGGCTCGCCAATCCGCCAAAGAGCATCACGAAGCGATCGATTCCCAGGGCGATGCCACCGTGGGGGGGCGCGCCGAATTTTAGGGCGTCCATCAGAAAGCCGAAACGCTCGGCCGCTGTCGCCTCGTCGATGCCGAGGATGTCGAACACCTTCTGTTGGGTCTGGGGATCGTGAATTCGGATCGTGCCACCGCCCGCTTCCGAGCCGTTGATTACCAAATCATAGGCCTGAGCGCGGCACCTGGCCGGGTCGGTCTCGAGAAGTTCCAGGTCTTGTTTGCGCGGCGCCGTGAAGGGGTGATGCATTGCGGTCCAGCCGCCGGTCTCCTCGTCGAACTCGAACATGGGAAACTCGATCACCCAGGAGAAGTTCATCGTCTTCGGATCGTAGAGTTTCAATTCCGCGCCGAGTCGATTGCGTAGCCCATTGAGGGCCTTGCAGGTGACCGACCAGTCGTCGGCGATGAACAGCAGTAGATCGCCTGGTTCGGCCTGCATGCGATCGCGAATGGCGGCCAGCAGCTCGTCCTCGAAATTCTTGGCGATCGGCGAGGCCAGCGTGCCGTCGTCTTCGACCTTGAACCAGGCGAGTCCCTTGGCCCCGAAATCCTGCTGAACGTAGGTCGTCAACTCGTCGATGCCCTTGCGCGAATAGTTATCGCGAGCGCCCTTGGCGTTGATACCGCGGACGCGACCGCCGCCATCGGCCACACCACGAAAGACACGGAACTCGGTCTTGGCGGCCAGGTCCGTCAGGTCGATCAGCTCCATGCCAAAACGCAAGTCGGGGGCATCGTGGCCAAACCGTTCCATCGCCTCGTCATAGGTCATCCGCGGTAGCGGCAGGCGGACGTCCAATCCCAGCAGGTCTTTTGCGAGCCGCGCGACCAACAGATCGATCATGCCCATGACGTCGTCCATTTCGACGAACGCCATCTCCATGTCGAGCTGGGTGAATTCCGGCTGGCGATCGGCCCGCAGGTCTTCGTCGCGAAAACAACGGGCGACCTGCACGTAGCGGTCGTATCCCGCGATCATCAAAATCTGTTTGTACAGCTGCGGCGATTGGGGCAGGGCGAAGAACTTGCCGGGATGTACGCGACTCGGCACCAGATAGTCGCGGGCTCCCTCGGGCGTGCTGCGCCCGAGCACCGGCGTTTCCACGTCGATGAACTGGTGCTCCTCGAAGTGATCGCGCATCCCTTTGACGATGGCGCTGCGGAGCAGCAACGCCTGCTGCATCTCCTCCCGACGCAGATCGATGAACCGGTACTTCAACCGCAGGTCTTCGCCGGGCAGTTCGACGGCACCGGGCTGAAACGGGGGATTGTCACATTCATTGAGAATCTGCAGCTCGCTGATGCGGACTTCGATCTCACCGGTCGCCAGTTTCGGGTTCACGGTGCCTTCGGGACGCGGGGCGACCGTGCCGGTGACCGACAACACGAATTCGGAGCGGACTTGCCGTGCGAGTTGCTGAGCCTGCTCGCCACTCTCGGGGCTGGCCACGACCTGCGTGTAGCCGTAGCGATCGCGTAGATCGATGAAGAGCAGACCCTCGCCGTGATCGCGATAGGTATCGACCCAACCGCAGAGCGTGACCTGCTGGCCGACGTTCTCCGCTCGCAATTCGCCGCAAGTGTGGCTTCGTAACAACAGTTCGCTCCTTAGCGGTCGCGGTTCGATTGGGGATTCTTCGATTGGGATTTCGCAGCTGCGGCCCGGCCGACGTCGATGTCAGCTCGACCAGGTTGGCCCGCGGCAGTGGCTTCCTGCGAAGGCTCGCCGGCTCGGTGCAAACGGGGCATTTTAGACGGAACCGGGCGAACTTCAAAGCCGGCCGCCAGGCTTCGCATCGTCACTCGGCCGCAATTCGAGCCGCCAATTCCGCCACGTTTGTCTGATCGGACATGCCGATCCAGCGGCACTCCGAGAGACCGCGAAACCAGATCAGCTGTCGACGCGCGAATTGCCGCGTGCGGGCTTTGGTCAACTCGATCGTTTGCGGCAGATCTACGGGTGGCGAAAGGTCGGCCGTTGCCGACCGGCGCGAATGCGGGGCCCGCGCTCCGTCGAGATACTGAATCACCTCGCGATAGCCGACGGCCTGAGCGGCGGTTGTGCCGAGCCGGCCATAGTCGGCGAGCAGCCCGCGAACTTCCTCGACGAGCCCCTCCACGAACATCGTCTCGACGCGGGCGTTGATCCGCTGGTGAAGCACATCGCGCGGCCAGTCGAGGACGAACACGCGACAGTCTTTCGCGGCGCGGCCCTGGGCAAAGTGCTGCTGGTAATCGCTCATCGGCTGGCCCGTCTTCGCGAAGACCTCCAGCGCCCGAACGATGCGCCGGGTGTCGTGCGGATGCACGCGTCGCGCGGCCTCGGGGTCGACTTCGGCGAGGCGCGCGTGAAGTTCGGCGCTTCCCTGTTGCTCCGCCTCCGATTCCAACTGGGCGCGAAGTTCGGGGTCGCCTGGGGGGCCATCGGCCAGGCCCCGCAGCAGGGCCTTCAGGTAGAGTGGAGTGCCGCCAACGAAGAGGGCTTCGCGACCGCGGCTGCGGATGTCGTCGACGGCGCGGTGCGCGTGTTCGAGGTACTGCGAGATGCTGAAGTCCTCGGTCGGCTCGACCAGATCGATCAGGTGATGCGCGACGCGGGCTCGAGTCGCGGTGTCGGGCTTCGCCGTGCCGATTTCCATGCGGCGGTAGACGGCCATCGAATCGAGCGAGAGGATCTCCGCGCCCAGCCGTTCGGCCAGTTCGAGACTCAACGCGGTCTTGCCGGACGCGGTCGGTCCGGTCAGGAACCAGCAGTCGTCAACGGGTGCGAAGGTGTCCATAGACGGCGGGCCGCTTTCCTGTGGCGGACAAGGTTGTTGAGCTTACGCACCTCGCTCCCAGCGAGGTCAGGGCTTCTAGCAACGTCAGGCTACCATAGCCGGTCTACGGAGGCCCGCCGAGGACGGCTATACTGAAGATAGGTAAGGTCACGGCGTTCGCTGACGCGATATCCGCGCCACGCGGCGAGTCTCCCCAGGACCAGTCGAACCCAAATGGTGGCGGCTCAATTGCCGCCCGACGCCCGATGGCAATTGTCGGTGAAAACGCGATCGAAGAGCAGGGCCGGACCGATGTCGAGCGGGCGCCGGCCGCGGACGATCGCGCCGACACGTATCGCATCGCCCTGGCCCAAACGGCGCCGGCACTCGGCGTCGTCGACGCGAATCATCACGATCACTTGGAGAAGATCGCGGCCGCACGTGCCGCGCGGGCCGATCTTGTCGTCTTTCCCGAGCTGTCGCTGACCGGGTACTTCCTGCGCGACATGGTGCCCGACGTGGCGATGGCTGCCGATGCGCCGCAGCTGGGCGAGTTGGCCTCGGCCGCCAAAGGAGCGGCGGTGGTCGCCGGTTTTGTGGAAGAGTCGCCGCGACATCGCTTCTACAATTCCGCCTGCTACCTCGAGAACGGCGTCATCGCTCATGTCCACCGCAAGGTCTACTTGCCCACGTACGGGCTCTTCGACGAGAGCCGCTACTTCGCCGCCGGCGAGCGGATCGAGGCGTTCGATACCACTCGCTTCGGACGCGTCGGACTGTTGGTTTGCGAAGATTTTTGGCATCTCTCGGCCGCCGCGATCATGCAAGCAGAGCAGGTCGACCTGCTGATCTGCGTGGCGAACTCGCCCGCGCGGGGTGTCTCGGGCGATCAGATCGACACGGCCGCGACCTATAAGCGTCTCTGTCGCACCTACGCGGAGTTGATCGGCTGTGTGGTGGTGATGGTCAACCGGGTCGGCTACGAAGATGGACTCTGCTTTTGGGGTGGAAGTCTGGTCGTCGGCTCCGACGGCGAGATTCACGGCGAGGCGCCGCTGCTGGACGAGTCGCTGACGATCGTCGAGTTCAACGCCGCTGATCTGCGGCGGCAGCGACTCACCACTCCGCTCGGTCGTGACGAGCAACTGCTGCTCACGATCGAGGAGCTCAACCGCATCAAGCGCGACCGCTATCGAGACTAGATCATGGCCACGCACATCGACAACGATCCGCTGGCGATCAATTGTCCGCTCGTCGAGAAGATCCTGTGCGGCTTCATTCGCACCGAGATCACGCGGGCGGGGTTTTCGCGCGCCGTCGTCGGGCTTTCGGGCGGGGTCGACTCGACGACGGTCGTCTACCTGGCGGCCAAAGCCCTCGGGCCGGAGAACGTCCTGGCCGTCACGATGCCTTACAAGACGTCGAGCGAGGAGACCCGTCGCGATAGCGCCGAAGTGATCGAGCGGCTCGGCGTCGCAACGGTCGACGTGCCGATTACCGATCAGGTCGACGCCTATTTCGCCCAGTTTCCCGATGCCTCGCGACTGCGCCGGGCGAATAAGTGTGCCCGCGAACGGATGACCGTGCTCTACGACCAGAGCGCGGCGTTCGAGGCCCTGGTGCTGGGTACGAGCAACAAGAGCGAACTGTTGCTCGGGTACGGAACCCAGTTTGGCGACATGGCGTCGGCCATCAATCCCATCGGCGATGTCTACAAGACTCAGCTGGCGTCGCTGGCAGGCCACCTCGGCGTGCCGGATTCGATTCTGCAGAAGCCGCCGACCGGGGACCTTTGGATTGGCCAAACCGACGAGGAAGAGCTGGGCTTCTCCTACGCCGAGGTCGATCGCCTGCTCATGTTGCTGGTCGACGAAAGATGGCGGACCAGCGAAGTCGTCGAGGCCGGTTTCGACGCAGAATTCGTGGAACGAGTGGCCGAATTGGTCCGACGTAATCATTACAAGCGACGCATGCCGATCATCGCCAAGTTGTCGCACCGCACCGTCGACCGCGACTTCCGCTATGCCCGCGATTGGGGTACCTAGTCGACTGGGTCGCCCAATTGGTCGGGTTACCTCGTCGCCCGGGAACTTGCCGCCGCCCTTGCTGCCAATGCTCTATACGTGGTTCAAACGCCGTCGCCGCCGCCGTCTGCTCAACGAGGCGTTTCCCGACGAGTGGATGCTCTATCTCGACAAGGCGGTTCGCTTCTATCCACAGCTGACGCCGGAAGATCAACGCAGGCTCCGCGACGACCTGCGGGTCTTCATCGCCGAGAAGCACTGGGTCGGCTGCAACGGGCTCGAAGTGAACGACGAGATGCGGGTGGTGATCGCCGCCTATGCCTGTCTGTTGATTCTGCGCAAGTCGATCGATGTCTATAGCCGGCTCGACACGATCTTGGTTTACCCCGATTCGTATCTGGCCCTCGAGTCGGCCTTTCCGCGCTCGGAACCGGTGCCGATCGGTTGGCGGCACGGCGAGTCGTGGTCGCACGGCTCGATCGTGTTGAGCTGGAACACGACGGTCGACAACATTCGCGACGACGAGGGCGAGAACCTGGTGCTGCACGAGTTTGCCCATCAGCTGGACATGTCCGACCGCTTTGCCGACGGGGTGCCGCGGCTCGGTTCGCGCCAGCAGTATCACACCTGGAAAGAGATCATGGCGGCCGAGTACGAGCAGCTCTACGACGACGCCCGCAGCGGGCGTCCCACACTGCTCGATCAGTACGGACTGAGCGACGAAGCCGAGTTCTTTGCCGTCGCGACCGAGTGTTTCTTTCTCCGCGGCGAGGAGATGGAGGAGCGTCATCCGCGGCTTTATGAGATCCTCACCGAGTTCTACGAGCTCGATACGGCCAAGATGTTCTGACGCCGGCCGCGCGAGCGAGATCGGCTGACGCAGCCGTTCGGCTCCGCCTCATTCTTCCACGCCGTCGATCGCCTCGTGAACCAGGCGGCCCAATTGCTCGACAGCACGCAAGTCGCCAACCAGTTCGGGGTGGACGAAGATCCGCACGCGTTTGACGTAGTCGTCGAATTGCCGCTCAGCCAATGCTCGCACCACCGGCGAGACATCACCAAGGCGTCGATAGGTGTCGGTCCGGATGTCGTGGATCTCGACGTTGAACTCGACCTCGCGCGATTGCGGCGGCGCGTCGAAGAGAACTTCGTGGGGCGGAATACGACGGCCCAGGTGCGTGCTGGCCACGTCGGCGAACTTCTCCGCACAGGCGACGAGATAAGGGTACGGCTTGCGGGCCAGGCGGGTGTAGATGTCTTGATCGTGAAAGATGCTGTACTGGGCCAGCCGCTTGTAGAGTCGTCGCCGGGGGCCGAACAAGCCAAGCAGCAATTCGCCCGAGCCGGTTTCGCCTGCGGTGGCGAGCAGCTCGGTGATCATGGCGCTCTCGGTCATGCGGAAGAGCGGGTCGAGATCGAGCGAACCGCACAGCTGATAGAAGGCCCGTTGCAGCATCGCCGTGGCGCTGCGGACGCTGTGGTGCCAGTAGACTTCGCTGAACATCACGTAGCGGGCGAAGACCATCATCTCGGCGGCGGTCTTGCCCTTTTGGCTGATCGCCAGCCCGTCGCCCGCCTCGTTCAGGCAGAGGCTTCCAATCAGACGGTTCTGGTCGAAGTTGTTTCCGTAGGGAACGCCGGCGTGAAGACTATCGCGGCGCAGATAGTCCATCTTGTCGATGTCCACCGGACCCGAGAGCATCGTGCTCAAGATCCGCCGCACTCGCTCGCGCGGCTTTTCCGAAAGGAGCATCACGACGTCTCGCGGATTGATGCCCCAGTCGTCGCGGATCACGTCGCCAATCTCACTCTCGAGCAAGAAGCTATTGGCAAACAGTTCGTGCCGCGGCACGCTTGGCAGCTGGATGTCCTCAATGGCGTGGCAAAACGGCCAATGCCCCAAGTCGTGCAGCAGGGCCGCCACCAAGAGGAGCTCGCCATCCTCGCTGCGCACGACTTCGGTAAAGCGTGAGTCGCTGGCCAACCGCCGCAGGTAACAAAGCGCGAGACGATAGACTCCGAGCGAATGTTCGAAGCGGGTGTGGTTGGCGGCCGGATAGACCAGCGACACCAGGCCCAGTTGGCTGATCTCGGCGAGCCGGCGGAACTCGCGGGTGTCGACCAGGGCCCGCACGCGCCGCGTCATCGGTACGTCGATCTCGGGCGGGATGCGGATCGCCCCCACGTTGGCATCCAGTCCGGCGACTTCTGGAATCTCATGCAGGTGGGACATGGTCCTTCCTTGAGGCTCGCTTCGCCGCGGGCCGTCCTGGCTGGCCGGGCTCATGCCGCGCTGGCCGGGCTCATGCCGCGAGCAAGGGAACACCCATCGCCACGGCCAACAGACCGGTGATCATGACATAGAACGCGTAGTGAAAGAAGGCCGAGGTCAGGTCGAGGTCGAAACAGCAGAATGACGCGGTCATGCCGATGGCCGCGAAGATCGGGCCGAGATAGAACCACTGGTAGAGTTCGTTCGTGAATTCCGGCGGGATCAGCGAGAAGATTGCCCAAGTGACGGCGTAGACGGCGGCACAGACGCCGACCCGTATCGTCAGCGATTGCCCTTCGTACGCCTCGAGTTCGTCGTTGCGGAGGAAGTAGTAACCGCCCAGGACGAGCGGTGGGGCCAACGCCACCGCCCCCAGGGCGCCGAAGATGTACCGCAGCGCCGACGAATCGAGAAATCGCAATCCCAAGGCGAACAGCAAGACACCCAGCGCGACTCCGCTGATGAGCAGGATCTTCGAGAGCGGATAGGAATGATCTTCGCGCGAGACCGGCTTGAGCACCAACTCGCCGGTGACGCTCCGCGCGCCCGCCTCGGAATGCTCGGGCGCGTGGATCTCGACCTTCTCGTCCGCGCCCGGAATCGTGATGATTTCTTTGCAGTTGGGGCAGGGGCCCTTCTTCCCGGCGAACTTCTCGCTGACCTTGAACCGCTTGTGACAACTGCGGCAGACGACGAGGATAGCCATCGGAAGCGAACGCCGTGAACGGCGCGAAACGGGGTAGAGGTCGGAACAAATCGGTGCCATCGTCCCGCAAAGCCTCGGCGAAGTCAAGCAGAGCGAAGGGATCACACTGCGCGTCGAAGCTCCTCGCCGGCAGTCGGCAACGTCCCGTTTTCGTCCGCGTCATTGTCGACTTCCGAGGGGTCGATTACGATGAACCGGTGGGCTCCGCAGACGACGAGGAATCGAGCGCAAACGCCCTGAGCGGTCCGGCGATTCTTCGCCACTACCTACCATGGTCATCAAACTACGCTGTCCCGAAGGTCATCCGGTCACCTGTCCCGACGAGAAGGTCGGGCAGACCGGTCGCTGTCCGAAGTGCGGTTCGAAGTTTCGCGTGCCCGATCCGCGCCCTGCGGCAGAGGCGTCGAACGGAGGGAACGGGGCGAGCGCGGACTTGATCGTCTTTCTCTGTCCCAACGGACACAAGCTGAACGGTCCTTCGACGCTGCAGGGCAAGCCCGGACAGTGCCCGCACTGCAACGCGCGATTCGTGATCCCTGACTTCGACGACCTCGATGAGGACGAGGAGCTGGACACCGAAGACGCGATGCCCGAGCTGTGGGCCGACGATGCGGAAGAGGATGAGGAAATCGAAGAGATCGACGCGATCGAGCCGCTTCCCGAAGACGCCAGCGGGGTGAGTCGTGGCGACTGGTCGCGCGTTTCTCCCCCGCCGGCCGCCGAACGTGCCGCCAGCGCCCCGGCAGCGCTCTCCGTGCTGTTCGATCGCTTCTGGGGTTACAAGCGGCGCGGCGCGACCCTGCATCTGCATTTGAGCAATGGTGAGGTGGTCGAGCCGGAGAACTACGCCCGGGAAATGTCGAACGGTGAGTATGCGGTCTTCACCACGGTCGACGATTCCGGTAAGCGCTCGATGACGACGATTGCCTGGACTGCCATTGTCCGCATCGCCGTCGACGACATCGGCGACGTGCCCGACTTTTTCCGGTAGTGGCGAGAAACGGCCGAACGTGGCGAGCAACGGCGTCCGGCCATACGCCGACCACCAGACGACGAGTCGGGCTACTCTTCTTCCACCAGGTCGTGCTCGGTGAGCATGGTGAAGCCCTTCGACGCCAGCGTCTCTTGGGCCATCTCGATGTTGTCGACCATCAGCGCGACGGCGGGGCGATCGTGCGGCCGATCGAGAATCGGATAGGCCTGAATGATGTTCACCTCGGCCTGCAGCAGGGCCGTACAGACCCGCAGCAGCGGCTGGGAATCTTCGGGCAACTCGACGCCGATCAGATCGCTCTCGATCAGGGCCAGCCCGGCCCGCTCGAGTATCTCGCGACCCTGTTCGGGATGGCTGAGCAAGAAGCGAGCGAACGCGCACTCGGAGGAATCGCTAATCGAAAGGGCGCAGATGCGGACCTGACTTCCTTCGAAGCGTCGCACCACTTCAAGCAGCTGCCCGACGCGATTCTCCAGGAACACCGTAAACTGGCGAATCGCAGGGTAGTCGCGCCCTCGCATCGTCGAGAAACCGGTGCCGGCACTCTCGCCTGTGCTCATCGAATCATTTCCTGGTGGGATTTGGGAGCGCTGCGGACGGACCGTTTTCCCCGGTCCCTTGGCGAGCCATCTGCGGTTGCGGCCCGACCATAACCCACGTCTGTGAACGTAACTTTAGAGAATCGGCCAGGTTCAGTCAATAATCAATCCGTTACGGAGATGCCTGCCGGCGGAGTCGTGCCGGGGCTCCTTGCCTTCGTCGTTCAGGCGACCGGGTGACTGCCGCCCGACTGCCGTGGGCGTTACCATGGCGTCGCCAACATATTGACACAGGGCACGCGGTCCCGCTGCGGACCGTTCACAGAGAGCGCCACGGCGAGAGTCGCAAGAGTCAACGTCATGGAAACGCTGCGAAAACACGAAATCACGCTGCGGGTTCGCTACAGCGAAACCGACGGGCAGGCGCGCTTGCACCACGCCAATTTTTTCAACATCTTTGAACTCGGGCGCACCGAGATGCTCCGCGCTGCCGGCGTCTCGTATCGCGATTTGGAAGATCAAGGCATCTTGCTCGTCGTCAAACAGGTCCGTTGCGACTATCATCTTCCGGTCCGCTTCGACGACGAACTTCGCCTGGTCACCACGACGATCTCCAGTCGCGGCGCCCGTGTGCGTCACCAGTATGAGGTGTTCTTGGGCGATCAGTTGGTGGCCGAAGGCGAGAGCATGATCGCCTGTGTGGGGCGGCAGGGCAGTGCGCGGCGTTTGCCCGACGTGCTGCAGCTGGATTGATGGCGAGTCCTTCGCCACGGCGAACCGACATAATGAGAACGCGGGCGCGATTGGACATCGGTTGGCCGAACTGATATGCTCCCGCAGCAGTAAGGCTGGGAGAAAGGCATGCGACGCGCGGGCACGATCGACGATCGCGAGCAGGCACAGCGATTTGCCGACTATCTGCTGACCCAGGGAATTCCCAGCCGCGTGGAAGAGGCCAGCGGCGGCGGAGGTGGCTCGGCGAAGACTCCGACTTGGGCCGTCTGGATTATCGACGAGGAACATCTGGAGACCGCCCGGTCGGAGTTGGCCGATTTTCGCATCGACCCAGCGGCGGCCAAGTATCGCGGCGCGGCCAAACCGGCCGAGAATCTGCGCCGCGAAGAGAAGAAACGGGTCGAGCAACTGAACCGAAACATTGTCGACGTCCGCCGTCGCTGGCAGGGACGACATGTGGGACCACATCCTTTCACGATCGGTTTGATTGCGGTCACGGTGGCGATCACGCTCGCCGTCTGGTTCGGCGACAAAGAAAAGCAGCTTTCCTACTGGCTGAACTTCGCGCCGTTGGAGCCGGTTGCAACGGACCGCGGGCTCGAGGTTCTGCTTGCCGACGACGCGTTTCGCACGATTGCCAGCGGAGAGTTTTGGCGGCTCGCGACGCCCATGTTCATGCATGGCGGCTGGCTGCACTTGTTCTTCAATATGTACATGACCTACCAGCTCGGAGGCTTGGTGGAGACGCGTCGGGGGCCGTGGCGATTCCTGTTGATCGTGGTCGCCACCGGCATCGCCGCCAACGTAACCCAGTATCTTTGGGGGCAGAACTTCGGGCCGTTTCGCCCGCATGTCATGAACTTCCTGGGCATGTCGGGGGTCGTCTACGGGTTGTTCGGCTATGCCTGGATGAAGAGTCGTTTTGACCCGTCTGCCGGGATCTTCCTTCCCCCCAATCTCGTCGTGTGGTTGTTGCTGTGGTTTGGCCTCTGCACATTTGGCTTTCTTGGCGAACGCATTGCCAACGGTGCCCATGCGGGCGGGCTGGTGGCCGGCATGGCCCTGGGCTACGCGCCGATCCTGTGGCGGAAACTTACCGATTAGGCTGCCGGCGTCGATTGCTTCAGAATTCATCAATCCGCCTCCGCCGGGCCTCGTCCCAGCCCTGCAAGGGCCGTTTTTCCATTGCCTGGGGGTGGAAAAATCGCCCCCTAGCTCCAAGACTAGCCATAGCCGATTCGAGGGACCGGCTCCCGCTGGCGGGTCTGCCCTCGGGCTTGTTATTCCAGGCGAAGAGGAACCTCCCATGCGAACACTCATCACCGGCGCCACCGGCTTTGTCGGCACCCGCCTGATCGAAAGCCTCGACGACGTCGTCGTGCTCAGCCGCGACGCGGCGGCGGCCGAACGGAAGCTCGCCTCGGACAAGGTGAAGGCCTTCACCTGGCGGCCGACCGAAGCGACGCCTCCGCGCGAGGCGTTCGAAGGCGTCGAGGCGGTAATCAATCTGGCGGGCGAGTCGGTGGCCGAGGGTCGTTGGAACGAAGCCAAGCTGAAACGCATCCGCGACAGTCGCGTGGTCGGCACGCAGAATCTCGTCGATTCGATCGCCACGCTCGACGAGCGGCCCAAGGTGCTCGTGTCCGCTTCGGCGGTTGGCTATTACGGAGATCGCCCCGACGAGATCCTGGAAGAGACGTCGCCGCCGGGCGACGACCTGCTGGCCAACATCTGCATCGAGTGGGAACGCGAGGCGATGAAGGCCGCCGAGCTCGGCCTGCGGGTCGTTTGTCTGCGGATCGGCGTGGTGCTCGGCCGCGGCGGCGGGGCCATGGGCAAGATGATGCTGCCGTTCAAGCTCGGCCTGGGCGGGCGCCTGGCCAGCGGCAAGCAGTGGATGCCCTGGGTGCATCTCGACGATGTTGTCGGCTTGCTCTTGCATGGTGCGACGAATGAAAGTGTTCGCGGCCCGATGAACGGCGTGGCCCCGGGGTGCGTGACCAACACCGAGTTCACCAAGGCCCTGGGCCGAGCCCTCAATCGGCCCACGATCTTTCCGGTGCCGGCGTTTGGGTTGCGACTGGGTTTGGGCGGGTTTGCCGACGTGCTGCTCTCTTCGCAGCAGATCAAGCCGGCAGTGGCCGAAGCGACCGGCTACCAGTTCCGCTATCCGCAGATCGACACGGCCTTGACCGAGATCGTCACGGGCGGAGCCGCTTCGGCGGCCTAGGCGTAATCGCCGCGCGGCGGCGGCGTTGTTCGGTAGCGGTGCGTAATCACTTGCTTTCATGCGTCCCTCGGGCGGCTACGATCGTGCCGCGCTTTGCTCTAAAATTGCCTGCCGCTCGACATTGCCTTGCTCCATCATCTGAGTCCCGCACCGACGACGCTATGCCCGGTCACGACGACATACGCCTGGGGACGATCGTGTTCGCGGAATCGGCGGCCGCCACGATTCGCCAGATCGCCCGCTATGGTTTCGAAAGTTTTCAGCTCACCTTTGGCAATCAAGTCGGAGACCGCGATCTGGCCAAGCTGGCACTCGAGGTCCGCGAGTCCCTGATGCAGGTCGAGGGACGGCCCGTCGTCAGTGCCCTCGGCGTCTACGGCAATCCGCTGATTGACGAGCAGGTCGCCCGCGACTTCGCCCGACTCATCGACGGGGCCGCCGGCTTTGGCTGCGACGTGGTCAGCGGTTTTGCCGGGCGACTGCCCGATGAGCCGATCGACGCCTCGCTGCCGCGGTTTGCCGAGGTGTTCGCGCCGCTTGCCGCGCGGGCGGCCGATCGCGGGGTCCGAATCGCCTTCGAAAACTGTGCCATGGAAGGGAGCTGGCAGCGCGGCGATCGCAACATCGCGCTTTCGCCGGCGGCCTGGGAGAAAATGTTCGACGCGGTGCCGAGCGAGGCAGTGGGGCTCGAGTGGGAGCCGTGCCACCAGCTCGTTCAGTTGATCGATCCGCTGCCGCAGCTTCGTCGCTGGGTCGATAAGGTCTTTCACGTTCACGGTAAGGACGCCACGGTGCTGTGGGATGTGGTGCGCGAATCGGGCATTGGCGGGTCGGCTACGTTCGCCCACCATCGCACGCCCGGCTTTGGCGATACCAACTGGACCGATGTGATCAGTACGCTTCGCATGGGCGGTTATCAAGGAGCCATCGACATCGAGGGTTGGCACGATCCGGTTTATCACGGCGATTTGGAAATGACCGGCCAGGTGCGGGCACTCCGCTATCTGCAGGAATGTCGCGGCGGCGACTACGTGCCGAATCCGACGTGAGCAACCGACTCGCGACCCGCACCGCCGAATGCCTTGCCAGGGTCGCACCCGTGCCTGATATTGGAAACCACCACGGCACCAACTCGGCGGAACACCATGACGGACAGCACGGCCGACATCATTGTTGCGGGGCACATTTGCCTCGACATCATTCCCACTTTCTCCGACGATCAGACCCGGCTCGATGAACTGATCGTGCCGGGCAAGCTTGTCTCGATTGGTCCGGCGGTGGCGGCCATGGGGGGCCCGGTTTCCAACACCGGTTTGTCGCTGCATCGGCTCGGCGTGCCGGTCAGTTTGATGGGCAAGGTCGGCGACGACGCGCTTGGCCACGCCATGCTCGACATCCTTTCCGGCCACGGCGAATCGCTGGCAGCGGGCATGCTCGTGATCGCCGGCGAGCACAGCAGTTACACGCTGGTGATGAATCCGCCCGGCGTCGATCGTTGTTTTCTGCATTGCAGCGGGGCGAACGACACCTTTGCGGCCGACGATGTGCCGTACGACCGACTGGCCGGCGCCAAAATCTTTCACTTTGGCTATCCTCCGCTGATGCGGCGGATGTTTGCCGAAGGGGGCGGACCGCTGCGAAGCGTGTTCTCCCAGGTGCGAGCCGCCGGCGTCGCGACTTCGCTCGACATGGCCATGCCCGATCCGCAATCGGAGGCGGGCCGACTCGACTGGAAGGCATGGCTCGCCGAAGTGCTTCCGGAGGTCGACATCTTTCTGCCGAGCGCCGAAGAGATCCTGTTCATGATCCGTCGCCAGCGCTTCGATGCCGCGACCGCCAGCGGCGCGGCCGACCTCGCCTCGCACGTCGATGCGTCGGTGCTGGCCGACGTGGCCGACGAACTGCTCGACCTGGGGGCCGCGGTCGTGGGCCTAAAACTCGGCGATCAGGGTTTGTACCTGCGAACGGGCGACGACGCGCCGGCGCGATTGGCGAACATTCACGCGACCCTGGGCGACGATGCGTGGCGAGGCCGCGAGTTGATCACACCTTGCTTCGCCGTCGACGTGGTGGGTACGACCGGTTCCGGCGACGCCACGATTGCCGGCTTTCTCGCGGCTTTGTTGCGGGGTGAGCCAGCCGAAGCGGCGATTACGGCCGCGGTGGCGGTGGGGGCCTGCAACGTCGAAGCGGCCGACTCGACCAGCGGCGTGCGTCCCTGGAACGAAACGGCCGCGCGGCTCGCCGGCGGCTGGAAGCGACACGAGCTGCGGGTGGCGACGCCCGACTGGCGGCCGACCGATTGCGACGGCGTGCTGGCCAGCCCGCGGGACGGCACTTCTTGATCCTGTGCTTCTTGATCCCGGCTTGATCGCGTGGCACGGGCTCGACGGCAAGCGTGGCACTGGCTCTGCCAGTGTGCAGAGGTTTCCCAGGGGTGGCACTTCAGGCTCCGCCAGTGCGTGGAGAGTTTTTTTCCGATATCGGCGAAAACGGGTTCACCGGAAAAAAACTCGAAGTGGTTGGGACGAAGCAAGTTAGCTGCGCGCGAATCTGCGCAGACTTCGGCGCGAGAATGTGACAGCGTCAATCGCCAATAAACGGGACAGGTCCAATACTCGGCGAAATTAGACCTGTCCCGTTTATGGCCCCCCTGTGATGATGATGTCAAAAACCCTCGCTCTCCATATACTCTTCGACCTGAGTGCGAAGATCTGGCGAGAGCACGGTCGAGGGCTTTTGCGGATTGTCGGGGTCGCTAATCCGCGCCTGCTCCGTCTTGGGGATCCAGTAGAGCATCTGGTTGGCGGCCACATTGGGGTCGATGTCCGCAGGGTCCATGAGTTCGACGCGGCCGCTGAAGAAGAGCACGTTGACCATGCCTTTGTGGCGCGGGGCGAGGTCGCTCTGCCAATTGCCGTTGGCCTGCGAGGCGTTGTCCCAGCCGACGACGTCGACGACTTCCTGATTGTAGTCGAGGGCCAGGATCCGCTTGTTGTCCTGCGGGGCGATCATGCGATGCAGGTCGATGTTGAAGCCGTAGCTGACCGCGGTGGCCGAGGTATCTCCATTCGACGGACAGGCCCAGATCTCCTCGCCGGCCGATCCCGCCGGTGCGTAGCGACGAGAGAGGAGCCGTATGGTGTGGGCCCGCGTGTACTGCGGCATGCTATCGGCCGCGCTGCGGTAGAAGCCGAATTGGTCCTTCAGTCGCTGCCCGCAGGTGGAACTTTCCGAGGCCCCGATGGCCCCAAGCACGGCCGGCAACGCCATCGTGACCAAAATTCCGATGATGGAGATGACGATCAACAATTCGACCAGTGTGTAGCCGGTCGAGGCACTCGCGGCGCGTTTGCTGCGCGTGAGGTTCATCGGTCGGGCCTCCTCAGGACACCTTGTTCCGCGGAAATCGGCGCTGCCCCGCCTGGCCGTGGCTCGTTCCCCTGGCGGCGGCAGGTCGTGCCGGCGTCGGCCCGGGGCGAATGACGACGCGCGGATTCCCTAGCGCCAAATGGTATCAGCAAAGGCCGAAAAAGTACACGCGCGCAGGCGGCGTCCGGAGAACAGGGTTATTGATGGCTGCGTTGTTGATGAACCCTTCGCGGCGGCGGTAATCGTTGGAATGCCGGCCTCCCGCTGGTCGGCCTGGTTCATTGGCTGCGCAGGGCTCAATAATTCTGCCGCGCGGCCCGCCGTTGGGGACGGCCATCGCCGGCGGCCTGCGCACGCTCGTAGAGCTTGCGGACCTCGTCGGCCGTGACGGCACGATTGTAGATGTGCACGTCGTCGAGGCTGCCCGAGAAGGTCTGCGTCTTGTCCTTGAAGTAGCCGCCCAGGGCAATCAGGGCGCCCTTGGCCTGGAAGTCCTTGTACTTGCCGCGATGGGCGAGCTCGCCGTCGCGGTAGACCTCGAAGTCGCCCCGGTTCCAATTGAGTACCAGGTGCGTCCAGACGTTCGAATCGAGCTTCTCGCCCAGGTAGGCGGGGTCGAGTTCGCCGAAGCGGACGGCCAACTTGCCGCTACTCGAATAGAGTTCGATTCGATTGCGCGGCAGGCGGAAGGCATTGAAGATGTATCGCTTGCCGTCGCGTCGATCGAGGCGAACCCACAAGGCGACCGCGCCCTCGTGCGAGTCGAGCAGCTCGGAGGTGAACGAGATGTAGCCTTCGCGGCCGTTGAGCTGCAGGGCGTTGCCCACGGCTCCGGGGACCCACTCGAGCTCCTGTCGCTCGCTGCTGGCGAAGTGAGCCTGTTGCATCATGACCATGTCGGCGATGGGCGACGAAGGGTGGCTGCCGTCGAGCGGCAAGTGGTGCATGCGGCGGACGAGCTCGAACTGGGCCTCCTCCACCGGTAGCTGCTTTTCCCCAACGAAGGCCGTGGCCCGAAATGCGAGGGTGTCGTTGATGCGAATCGGTTTGCGATAGCGGCGGGTCTGGCGGCCCGGCGGGCTGCCGTCGACCGAGTAGAAGACCTCCGCCGTGTCGCCCCCGATCGTGGTAATCGTGACTTGCGTGTTGGGGAAGAAGCGACTCTCGGGCGCCTGAATCGAAATCGTGGGGTGCGTGTCGGCGTAGTACTCGTCGAGGTTCGAGATGCCGTCGGCGTCAGAATCGGCCGTTCCGTCGGAAGCATCGGTCGGATCGAGCCCGTAGATCGCTTCCCAACGATCGAGCAGTCCGTCGGCATCGGCGTCGGCCAGGACGTCGACCTCCGGGTCGTGCTTGGCCCGCCAGGCGGGGTAGTCGGTGGTGAAGAGCTCCGTGTCGACGGGGACGAACCAGACTTGTTCCTTCCGGCTTTCTTCCGAAAGGTCCTCCCAGCGATAGAAGACGTGGTCGACCAGCTCGAACTGATCGCCGGCATAACCGACGTAGTCGCCGAAGATAGGCCGGTTCGTGACCAATTCGACACAGGTCGCCCAGTGGTCGCGCGGGCCGTCTTCGCGCGTGGCCGGTCGCGTCTGACGTCCGTGCAGCCAGGCGACGGCGGCACGAATGGCTTCCTTCTCCGATTCGGTTGGGTCGTCACGCTTCATCAGCCAACGCACGGCCAAGCGCGTCGCGGTTGGCGAGAGCGAGCGCGGCTGGAAATCGCGACCCCAAGCCGGGGAAAGCGTCTTGCGGTGATGGCGATCGGACCAGCCGGTGCGTTCCCCTTCGGTAGCGATCACGGGCAGTACGCGATCGCCACGGACCTTCACCTGCATCTTGACCAGAGCGGTTCGAAACCGCGCGACCGCGTCGCCGGCCACCTTGCGGAAGTACTGGTCCATCCACTGGAACGGTTCGCGGCCGGCGGCTACGTCCTCGAGCAGCTCGACCGTGGCAAAGGTGACGTCTTCGGTGAGCAGGACGTTCTCGTGCCAGCGGCGCGTGAACGACGGCTCGGGATAGAAGGCCGGAAAGCAGCCGGTGCGATTCTCGGCACGGAGCAGGTAAGCGACTCCCCGCTCGACACCGCCCGCCAGGTCGGCGTCTTGTTCTCCCAGGGCGACGTAGAGCGCGGCGAGTTCGCGGATCTTGTCGGTCGTCGTCCGTTCGAGCAAGGTGGCGTCGACGTTGGTGTCTTCCTGACGCGAGCCGGGCTTGGCCCGCAACGAATAGCGTCGGCGGAAGATGTCGCGCTCGCGCTCGGTGTAGGCCTTGTGGCCAAGATCGACCCCCCGCGGCCAACCACCGAGTTTCGACTGGGAGAGCAGATAGTTTTGGACGCGGCGTTCTGCCTTGGCGTCACTGTACTTGTTCGTTGTCGGCTGCTGTTCCTCCTCGCAACCAACCAACAGACAGATCGCCAGCGCGGCGACCCGCGCCAGGCCTGGAGCAAACCTCATGTTGTCAAATCCTATGCGTTGAAACGCGGCCTTCGGCTCGTCGTGCCCCGGACCCACGGAATTATACGTCACAAAACGGCTGAGTGTCGCGACCGACGCGAAAAGAAGGGCCGGCACGGTAGAGGGGTAAAAGTGGGCGAACTAGCCTTGCCCACCCTGGCTAGCTGATCGCGGTGAGTGCCCGATCGATGGCCTGAGAGAGTCGCTCGCGCTCTTGGGGACCAATCGCAGTTCCCTGCGGCTGACGCGACGGTCCGATGCGCAGGCCGCGTAGCTCCGCGGCGACGCGAAAACCGTGAGGAAACTCGCCAACTGCGAGCAGCGTGTCGAAAAATTCGACCAGGGCGAAGTGCGCCGGCAGCGCGGCCTGGAAGTCGCCCGTGGCGGCCAGATCGTAAACGCGGCGTACCAATTCCGGAACGACATTGGCACTCGCGTGCGTGCCACCCACCGCGCCGAGCAACATGCTGGGCAGCAGACCGGGCTCCCACCCGCTCAGGAAGACGAAGTCCTCGCGCTCGGGGCGGACAGCGGCAATCATGCGACTCATCGCGGCGATGTCGCCCGAGGAATCTTTGATGGCCACGATGCGGTCGAACTGCGCGAGGCGGCGAATCGTGTCGATCTCGATCGGCGAGGCAAAGATCGGGATGTTGTAGAGCGTGATGTCGATCGGCGTCTGTTCGGCGATCTCGCGAAAGTAGGCGTAAATCGCCTCCTGTCCGAGGCGATAGTAGAACGGCGCCACGATGGCCACCGCCCGCGCGCCGAAGCCCGCACAGGCTTCGCAGGCGGCCAGCGTCTCGCGAACGTTGGCTTCGGCCCCGCCGGCGAGCACCGTCGCGCGGCCCGCCGCCTGGCGACAGACCAGCTCGTTGATTCGCCGTCGCTCTTCCGGAGTGAAGCGGGTGAACTCGCTCGTCGAGCCGTTGGGATAGAGGCCGTGGACGCCGTGCTCGATGAGCCAATCGACACTGCGGCAGAGTTCGTCTTCGTCGATGCGGCCCGCCTCGTCGAGCGGCACGACATTCGGAACGAAAATCCCGCGGATCGGTTCGGCCATGGGGGCGGGTGTCCTGCGCGTGCTGGGGGTGCGAGTGGGCGTGAATGTAAGCAGGCGGGGCGGGCACGGAGGCGTCGCGCGACGGGCCCTCGTCAGGCCAGGACGATTCGGCCAGGACGATCAGGCCAGGACGTCTTCGATCACGTTACCGTGGACGTCCGTCAGACGGAAGTCGCGACCCTGGAAGCGATAGGTCAAGCGCAGGTGATCGATCCCCATCAGGTGCAACGCCGTGGCATGGAAGTCGTGCACGTGAAAGATGTTGTCGACGGCATTGTAGCCCAGCTCGTCGGTCGCTCCGTAGCGGACACCCGGCTTGATGCCGCCGCCGGCCATCCACATCGAGAAACCCTTGATGTGATGGTCGCGACCGCTGCCCTGGCCCATCGGGGTGCGGCCGAACTCGCCACCCCAGATGACCAGGGTCTCGTCGAGCATGCCGCGCTGGGCCAGATCCTTCACCAGCGCCGCCGAGGCCTGATCGACCTCGCGAGCCGTGCCGGCGACGTTGCCCTTGATGCCTTCGTGATGATCCCAACCGCGATGATAAAGGTGAATAAAACGCACACCCCGCTCGGCGAGTCGTCGGGCCAGCAGACAGTTGGCCGCGAACGAACCGTCTCCGCCCGCGGTGCCGTACATGTCGAGCGTGGCCTGGGTTTCGCCCGAGACGTCCATCAGCTCGGGCACGCTCGTTTGCATCTTGAAGGCCAGTTCATACTGGGCGATGCGGGTGGCGATTTCCGGATCGTCGACGACCTGATCGTACTCGCGGTTCAGTTCATTGACCGCCTCGACGACGTCGTTCTGCGCCGCGGCGTCGACGCCCTGCGGATTGCCGACGTAGAGGACCGGATCGCCTGTGGAGCGAAATTCGACGCCTTGATACCGACTCGGCAGAAAGCCGCTATGCCACTGCCGCGCGGCGATCGGCTGGGCCTGTCCGTGTTGCCCCACCGAGGTGAGCACGACGAAGCCGGGCAAGTTGTCGCTGTCGCTGCCGAGTCCGTAGAGCATCCACGAACCCCACGACGGCCGGCCGGAAATCGACGTGCCGGTGTTCATGAACGTATGGGCCGGGTCGTGATTGATCTGCTCGGTTCGCATCGAGTTGACGATGCAGAGCTTGTCGGCGATGCCGCCGAGGTGCGGAAAGAGCTGGCAGATCTGCTGGCCCGACTCGCCGTATCGCTGAAAGGGATGCTGCGGCCCGAAGCAGACCAGCTTCTGGTTTTGCAATTGCGCGATCGGCTGACCCTTGGTATACGACTCGGGCATCGGCTGGCCGTGCATCTCGGCGAGTTTCGGCTTGTAGTCGAACGTCTCCAGGTGCGAGGGTCCGCCGGCCATGCAGAGATAGATGATCCGTTTCGCCTTCGGCTTGAAGTGCGGCTGTTGGAGCGGATCGGCGGCGTTGCTGGCCGCCTCCACGCACGTGCCGGTCGGCAACGTCGATCCCAGGGTCGCGGCCAGGGCGGCCGAGCCGAGGCCGATGGTGCCGCGACGCAAGAACGTGCGGCGGGCCAGTCGCAGGGCGATTTCTTGCTGGAGTTGCTGGTGCGTCATCGGGCAACCTCGGCGGGGTTGGGGCGCGATTCTAGTTGCGCGTAATCGTCTCGTGCAGGTTCATGATGATCCGCGCCGCCGACGTGTAGGCGGCCAACTCGACCGGGTCGAGGTCCTCGGCCACCGGCGTGTCGCCGATCGACACCAACTGGCGGGCCGCCGCCTCATCGCCGCGATACTTGTCCAGGTGCCGTTGCGTCACGCGGGCGACGACTTCGCGTTCGCGCTCGCTCGGCTCGCGTTGCAGCACTTGTCGGAATGCGAAGGCGATGCGATCTTCCGCGGTCGAACCGCCTTGCTGCAACATTCGCGTGGCCAGGGCGCGGGCCGCCTCGACGTGCGTGGGGTCGTTGAGCAACACCAGGGCCGCCAACGGCGTGTTGCTGCGGGGGCGATTCGCCGTACACTCTTCACGCGTGGGGGCGTCAAAGGCCTTCAGGGCGGGGTGCAGGAACGTGCGCTGCCAGTGCGTGTAGACGCCGCGACGATACTGCGATTCGCCTTGGTCGGCGTCGTAACGGCGCTTGGGAAAATTGAGGTGCTCGTAGTAGCCGGCCGGCTGATAGGGTCGCACGCTGCGGCCGCCGATCTTGCGTACCAGAAGTCCGCTCACGGCCAGGGCGTTGTCACGGACCATTTCGGCCTCCAGACGAAAACGGCTCTGACGGGCCAACAGTTCATTGAACGGATCGCGGCGTCGCGCCTCGGCGTCGGCCAGCGAGGCCTGGCGATAGGTGCGGCTCATCACGATCCGCTTGAGCAGCGCCTTCGTGTCCCAACCGCTCTCGCGATACTCGACCGCCAGATAATCCAAGAGTTCAGGGTGCGTGGGCAGCGCCCCCTGGGAACCAAAATCCTCGCCCGTCTTCACGAGCCCCGTGCCGAAGGCGATCTTCCAGAGTCGATTCACCATCACGCGGGACACGAGCGGATTGTCGCCGTGCACCAGCCAGCGCGCCAGGTCGAGCCGCGTCGCCCGTGGCGGGGCCGCTTCGCTCTCGGCGTCCGAGTCATTGTCGGACCCAGGCTCCGTGGTAGCTTCCGCACCTGAAACTTCGTGCGGGTCCGTCGCCGAAGCCGCCTCGTGCGAAGCCAGCGAGAAGAGAAACTCCGGCGTCGCGGGCGAGACAACCTCGCCCGAGTCGTCGAGCCAATTGCCACGCGGCAGGACCCGCATCATGCGGGGCTCAACCGCTTCGCTGACCAGCAGCAGCGGAATCGGGCGGAGGAACTGGTCGCGCTCCGCTTCACACTTCTCGACGAAGGCGCGGGCCTCGTCCAGCACCGGAGTGTTTTCGCGAAAATAGGTGGAGACGATCTTGGCGGCCGCTTCGTCGCGCTCGGCGCGGGGCGTGGCCAACGCGTCGGCCAGGTTCTTGGCGAGCTTCTCGACGCCGCCGGCATGGACGGCCTTGTCGGTGGGGTCGGAAGTGGTGGCGGCAAAACGAAAACGCCCCAGCGTTCGCTCCGTGCCGTGATTCTGATGAATCCGCACACGAAGCTTCAGCTTCTCGCCTGCGGCCAGGTCGACGCCGATCGGCCCTTGCGTGTGGAAGACTCCCTCGTGCGAGATGCTCAACTGCGGGGCAATGGCCCAACCGCGATCGACCGCCTCGACCTTGCCGTCAATGGCGTGCGCGGCCGTGTAGCCGCCCGCCTCGTACGTGGCGCTGGGATTGTGCAGTTGGAGAGGCAGCTCCACCTCGCCATCTGCCGCTCCGTCCGCCGCTCCGGTCACCGCTCTGTCCGCCGCTCCGGTCACCGCTCTGTCCGCCGCGGTCTGTTGCTCGTGCCGTTCTTGCCTGTCGCGTGGGTCGTGCTGGACGACGACCATTTCCATCTCGTTGATCACCAGGCTGCCGCTGTAGGAACGGCCGGGACCCTTGTTCGGCAGCGACTCGTCGGCGAGCATCTCGAAGCGAAACGCGGTGATGCCGGCCAGGTCGGTCTCGAACTCGACGGTGTAGAGGTCGACATCGGGCGAAGTGCCGCTGGCCAACACCGAGCCGTCTTTCTGCACCGTCAGCGTGGCCCCCTCCGCCGACGCGACATGGGTCGGCCGCAGAATCCGCCAGTCGGCGCGGCGGGCGGCCAGTTTCGCTTCCCATTCGTCCTGAGCGGCGTCGAGCTCGGGCGTTTGCGTCATGAGCACCTTGCGGGCCTCGGCGACGCGCTGGTTGAGGCGATCGATTTCCACCCGCTGCTCCGGCGTCGGCAGACGCACCGGCTCCTGCTTGCCGACGGCCGTTTCCTTGATGTCGGCGAAGTAGGCGGCCAGCGTGTAAAAGTCCTTCGTGGTGAAGGGATCGTACTTGTGATCGTGGCACTCGGCGCAGGCCAGCGTCGAACCGAGCCACACGCTCGACACGTTACGCACTCGATCGGCCGCGTACTTGGCACGATATTCCTTCGGCTGGGCACCGCCTTCCTGGGTCGTCATGTTCAGACGGTTGTAGCCCGAGGCGATCTTCTCTTCGATCGTGGCCTCGGAAAGCAGGTCGCCGGCCAGTTGCTCGATCGTAAAGCGATCGAAGGGCTTGTTGTCGTTGAAGGCCGCGATGACGTAATCGCGATAGGGCGAGTGCGGTCGCACATTGTCGCCGTGAATGCCGTTGGTGTCGGCGTAACGAACCAGATCGAGCCAGGCGATCGCCATCCGTTCGCCGAAGTGGGGCGACGCCAAGAGTCGATCGACGAGTCGCTCATAGGCATCGGGCCGCGCGTCGGCCACAAACTCGTGAACCTCCTCGGGCGACGGCGGCAATCCCAACAGGTCGAAGCTCAGCCGCCGGATCAGCGTGCGACGGTCGGCCGCAGGAGAAAACTCGAGTCCTTCGCCGGCGAGTCGCTGGGCGACAAAGGCGTCGATCTCACTCACGGGATCGGCCGCGGCGGCCCCTGTCGTGCCGGCGACTTCGGGGACCTCGGGACGCGTTGGCTTCTCGTAGGCCCAATGTTCGGCATACTCGGCGCCCGCGTCGATCCAGCGTCGGACCATTTCGATTTGGTCCTGCGAGAGCGCCGCTTGGGAGGAGCCGGCCGGCGGCATCTGCTCGTCAGGGTCGGTGCTCATGATCCGTTCCAAGAGCGAACTCCCCTCCGCATCGCCGGGCACGATCACACCCATCTCGTCGACGGCCACGTCGCGGACGTCGAGTCGCAGGTCGGCCTGCCGGTCGGCCTCGTCGGGACCGTGGCAGGCGAAGCACGAGTTCGACAGCAGCGGACGAATGTCACGGGTGAAGTCGACGGTGACGGCTTCGGCGGCGGCTTTGTTGACGGCCTCGGCGGCGGAAACTCGATCCGCGGCGCCGGCAAGGCCAAGCAGCAGGAGCAAACAGAGGATCGACTGCGAACCTCGAGCGAGCATGGGGCTGGCTCCGGATAGATGCGTCAGGCGGGATGCAACAGGCGGGCACGCTGGTCGGGGACCACCGCGTGCCCTTATTTTAGCAGTTCCTGACCAGATTTGGGAGCAGGAATTGTCCCTAGCTGCGTTGCCTGCGGTGTCGCTCGGCGATTCGCGGAATGTCGCGTGAAGCACACGCTCGCCACTACAATAGGAGCAGCAAACGTCGGCGACCGCTGCCAGGGGGGGAACCCCACCCGACTTGGTGAGAAAGAAAGCTCGACCGCAAATCCACCGACTTCATGCCATTTAACGAGTTGCTCTCAGATCTCGCCGCGCTCTATCCGTCCGATCGCCTGTTGACGGCGGCCGCTCAGATCATGCCGTATGAATCGGACGGGCTGACCGCCTTTCGGGGTCGGCCTTCCGGAGTCGTGCTGCCGGTCACCGCAGACGAAGTGGTCGAGACGGTGCGACTTTGTCATCGCCACGACGTCCCGTTCATGGCCCGCGGCAGCGGCACCAGTCTGAGCGGCGGTTCGGTGCCCGTGCCCGACGGGTTGGTGATCGGGCTGAATCGCCTGAATCGCATCCTCCGTTACGATCCGCTGCATCGCGTGGCCGTCGTGGAACCGGGTGTGATCAACCTGCGCGTCAGCGAGCACGTCGCCGCGGACGGACTCTATTACGCGCCCGACCCGTCGAGCGGACCGGTGTGCACAATCGGCGGCAACGTGGCGTTCAACTCCGGCGGTGTGCACTGTCTGAAGTACGGCATGACGGCCAACCATGTGTTGGGGCTCAAGTGCGTGCTGCCCGACGGCGAGGTGGTCACCTTGGGCGGCGAGAGTTTGGAGACCGTGGGGCCGGACCTGATCGGCATGTTCGCCGGTTCCGAGGGGCTCTTTGGCATCGCCCTGGAAATTACCTTGCGGTTGCTGCCGCGGCCGGAAGTCTATCGCACGTTTCTGGCCGCTTACGACACGCTCTCGGCGGCGGGCGACGCGGTCTCGATGGTCGTGGCCAGCGGACTGCTGCCCGGGGCCATGGAGATTATGGATCGTCTGGCCATCGACGCGGCCGAGGCGGCCGTCAACGCGGGCTATCCGGCCGATGCCCAGGCGGTGTTCCTTGTCGAGCTGGAAGGACCGCGCGAAGAGGTGGCGGCCGAAGAGGTCCGCTTGATGAAGCTGCTCGACGACTCCGGCGCGACCGAGATCCGCGTGGCCAAGGACGATGCCGAACGGCTGACGTTTTGGAAGGGTCGCAAGAGCGCCTTCTCGGCCGTCGGACGACTCAGCCCCGACTTCATCGTGCAAGACGGCGTCGTGCCGCGGAGCCGACTCGGCGAGGCACTCGGCGAGATCGAGCGGCTCTCGCAAGAGTTTGGCATTCGCGTGGCGAACGTGTTTCACGCCGGCGATGGCAACCTGCATCCGTTGATCATGTACGACGGCCGCGTGGCCGGGGCGCTGGAGAACGCCGAACGCCTGGCGGGCGAGATCCTGCGGCTCTGCATTCGCATGGGGGGCTCGATCACCGGCGAGCATGGCGTCGGCCTGGAAAAACGGGCCTACCTGGGAGAAATGTACGAAGCGGCCGACACCCGCACGATGTTTGCGATTCGCGATGCGATCGATCCGAAGAGCCTGGCCAATCGCGGCAAGATGTTGCCCGACGCCGAGGCGCCGGCACTGGCCAGCCACGGCGCCCACCCCCTGGAACAGCAAGGCGTCATCTCGCGGATGTAGTTCCGCCCCCGCTGGCGCGGTCGTGCCCACTCGCCAGATTTGGAAGACTCGGGAAGAACGCCACCCCCAAGAGCAAGCAGCCACGCCCCGATGGAAAGCCCGCAAGACATTCCCGCCGTGCAAGAGCTGGTTCGCGCGCAGTCGCGCATCCGTGTGCGCGGCGGCGGCAGCAAGTCGGCCCTCGCCGCGGAGGCGAACGTGTCGCTGGCGGGACTCTCGGGCATGGTGCAGTACGACGCCAGCGAGTTCACCTTTACGGCCCTGGCGGGCACCCCCGTCCGCGAGGTCGCCGAGCAATTGGCCAGGCACGGACAGTATCTTCCCTTCGAACCGCCGCTGGCCGACGACGGCGCGACCTTGGGCGGAACCGTGGCGGCCGGTCTTTCCGGCTCGGCGCGCTACCGCTACGGCGGCGTGCGCGATTTCTTGCTGGGCGTGCGTCTCGTCGACGGACGAGGCGAGCTGGTGCGTGGCGGCGGCAATGTGGTGAAGAACGTCGCCGGGTTCGACTTGCCGAAGTTGATGGTCGGGAGCCTCGGTCGCTTTGGCGTGGTGGTCGAGCTGTCGTTCAAGGTGTTCCCCGCGCCGGAGCGGACGTCGACGATCCTGGCGGAGTTTGGCCACCTAGACACCGCGATGGCGGCCGTCGACCGCATGGCGACAAGTCCCTTCGACCTGATGTGCCTGGACGTCGAGCCGCCGAACCGCCTTTGGATTCGCATCGGCGGAATCGGCGACGCGCTGCACGCGCGGTTGGCCCGGCTCACCTCGCTGTTGGAAATGTCCGACGCGCGGATTGGGATGTTTGCCGACGACGCCGAAATCTGGCAAGACGTAAGCCAGTTTCGTTGGGCCCGCGAAAATGCCAACCTGGTCAAGATCCCGCTCGTGCCGAGCGAAGTACCGCGGCTCGAGGCCCGCATTGCCCGTTGGAACGGCGAAGTGACGCGCCGCTACGGCGTCGGTGGCACGGTCGCGTATTTGGCCTGGTCGGAGCCGACGGTGCGAGAGGGACTGGAATCGACGCTGGCCGCGGCACATCGTTCCTCGTTGGCGCTGTGGGGCGACTGGCCCGATCCGCGGCTCGGGCCGTCGACCGACAACGCCATGAGTGACCGGCTCGCGGCGGCCCTCGACCCGCAGGGCAAGTTTGCTATCGCCGCGGCCGTCGCGGCCCCACCTGGTTCGTAGGTTCGTTTCCGTCGAGTAGGTTCCTTTCGAGTAACTCGCGAGTTCGTCTCTCACCATGCTGCACGAAATTCCTGTCGAACGAATCGGTCCCGCGGGCCAGGTCATGGCCGATGCGGTGGGAACGTGCGTGCATTGCGGGTTCTGTCTGCCCACGTGTCCCACGTACGACGCCCTGGGCGAGGAAATGGACTCGCCGCGGGGCCGCATCTTCTTGATGAAAGAAGTGCTCGAGGGCAATCTGCCGATCGACGAGGCCGTGCCCTACATCGATCGCTGTTTGGGTTGCGTCGGCTGCGTGACGTCGTGTCCTTCCGGCGTGGAATATGGTGAGCTGCTCACGCCGTTCCGCGCGACCGCCGAGCAGGTGCGCAAACGATCGCCGTTCGATCGTCTGCTGCGTCGCTTTGTGCTCGAGACCCTGCCCTATCCGCGTCGCTTTCGGCTCGCCGCGTTGCTGGGGCGACTCGCGCGTCCGCTGCGACGACTCGTGCCGGGGCGCATGGGCGATATGTTGGGGCTCTTGCCGGCACGCATCCCGCCCAGCGAACGTCTGCCCGAGGTGTTCCCGCATCAGGGACAACGGCGCGCGCGCGTCGCCTTGCTCGTCGGTTGTGCCCAGCAGGTCCTGGCCCCGGAGATCAATTGGGCCACCATCCGCGTGCTGTCGGTCAACGGCGTGGAGGTCGTCATTCCGCGCGGCCAGACGTGCTGCGGGGCCTTGGCGGCCCACACCGGCGCGGCCTGGCAAGCTCGGCGATTCGCCCGCGCGAACCTGGCGGCCTTTCCCGACGACGTCGACGCGATTCTTACCAACGCCGCCGGCTGCGGCTCGGGCATGCACGAATATCCGCTGTGGCTGGCCGGACAGCCCGAGGAGGACGCGGCCCGAAGATTTGCCGGTCGCTGCCAGGATGTCTCCAAGTTTCTGGACGAACTGGGACTGCAGCCGCCGCCGGCGCTGGCCGAGCCGTTGCGGGTTGCCTATCACGATGCCTGTCATCTGGCCCACGCGCAGCGGGTGCGCGACCAGCCGCGTCGGTTGCTGCGGTCGATTGGAAACATCGAGTTGGTCGAGATCCCGCGGGGCGAGCTCTGCTGTGGATCAGCCGGAACCTACAACATCGAACAGCCGGAGATTGCCCACCAGCTCGGCAGTGAAAAGGCGCGGTCGATTCTCTGGACCGGCTGCCAGGCGGTGGCCACGGGCAACATCGGTTGCATGACGCAGCTGGCCACGCATCTCGAATTGGAAGAGCGTCCGCTGCCGGTCTATCACACGATGCAGTTGCTCGACATGGCCTATCGCGTCGAGCACGGTGCCTCGAATGGCGTGCCGGGGCCGGAAACGTCAGAGGCGGCCACCGCGAGCGCCACGGCGGAATAGGTGTTTCGCGGGCGAGCGAGCGGGCACCAGGCCGAGCGGCGGCGGCCGGCGGACCCTCTCGCGGCGAACTATAATCGGGTATGATCGCGATTCCCACCTTCCGCTTGCGCCCGAGCGGCCCGGCCCCCTGAGGGCAGTCCCCCCAGAGCACGCTTGCCTCGTGATGATTTGCCGTCTTCATCCCCAGGTTGCCCCGCCAGCGCGCCGCGCGCTCGCGCCTTTTCTGCTCGTCGGTTCGATGCTGGCCGGATCGATGTTCGCCGTTGATTCGGCGGCCGAGGCGGCCCAGCCGCTCGAGGGCTACGACAACTACGAAGCGTTTCGCGCCCGCGTCGAGGAGCTGAACCAGAGCGAGCTGATCACCGCCACGTCGCTGGCGAAGACGCTCGAGGGTCGCGACGTAATGTTGCTCACCGTGGGGACCGGCGAGGTACATCAGAAGCCGGCCCTGGTCGTGGTGGGCAACGTCGAGGCCGCGCAGCTCTTCGGGACCCATCTGGCTCTCGGCATTGCCAAGCGGTTCGCCCAGCAGGCGGACCAAGAAAAGGTCCACGACCTGCTCGATCGCTACACGATCTACATCATTCCCCGTCCCAGCCCCGATGCGGCCGAGAAGTGTTTCGCCACGCCACGTCGCCGGCCGGTGGGCAACGCCCGCAAGACCGACGACGACCGCGATCACCAGTTCGGCGAGGATCCGCCCGAGGACCTCAACGGCGACGGCGCGATCACGCTGATGCGGGTGGCCGACGAGACCGGTCCGCTCCGCAGCCACCCCGACGACCCGCGCGTGATGTTCGCGGCCGATCGGACCAAGGGCGAGTCGGGCCAGTGGCGAACCTATGTCGAGGGCATCGACAACGACAAGGACGGCAAGTTCAACGAAGACGCCGGCGACGGCGTGGCCTTCAACCGCAACTTCACGTTTCGCTATCGCTACTTCAGCGCCGGAGCCGGCCCGCACCAGGTGTCGGAAATCGAAACCCGCGCGATCGCCGACTTTCTCTTCGAGCGCACGAACGTCGCGGCCGTGTTTGCCTTCACGCCCGACGACAACCTTCGGCACACCTGGACGACGGGCAAGAACCCCCGCAACATTCCGGTGCACATCGACGCGGATGACCTACGCTATGTGAGCGTGTTGGGGAAGCAGTATCGCCAACGTCATGGCGGCCAAGAGTTTCCCAAGGCGGCCGCCGGATCGGGTTCGTTCTCCGAATGGGTCTACTATCACTACGGTCGCTGGTCGCTGGCCTCGCCCGGCTGGTGGATTCCCCAGACCGATGCGCCGGCCGCGGAGGCCGACGCCACGGCCGATCACAACGGCAATGGCAACGAGCCGTCCAAGACGCCCTCGTACGAAAATCGTGGCGCCGACGATATCAACGCGCTCAACTTCCTGGCGGCGCACGACATCGACGGCTTTGTCGACTGGACGCCGATCGAGCATCCGGACTTTCCCGGCCAGCGGGTCGAGGTCGGCGGCTTCCTGCCGCTGGTCCGCGACAACCCGCCCGCTGCGCAGTTCGAAGAGTTGGCCGAGCACCACTACCATTTTCTTGTCGACGTGCTCGGGAAGATGCCGCAGCTGGCGATCCAAGAAGCCGAAGTGGCCGCACTTGGGGGCGGCGTGTTTCGCGTCGAGGCGACCGCCATCAATCGCGGCTTTCTGCCGACGTCGTCGGTGATCGGCTATCGATCGAAGCTCGCCCAACGGGTGCAAATCGCCTTGGACCTGCCCGAGGGCGCGGCGCTGATCCGCGGACCGCAGCGGCGACGTTTGCCGAGGCTGGCCGGCAGCGGCGGCACGGCGACCCATAGCTGGCTGTTCCGCGCCGACAGCGACTTGCCCGCGGGCGTCCGCGTCCGTGCGTGGACTCCGGTCGTGGGCGAGGACGAAGTCGAACTGCAGCTCGAGGAGGCCGCCACCGAATGAGCTTCGCCAGCAACACGTATCGCAGCCGCTTTCTGGTCGGGGCCCTCGCGCTGGCGATCGCCGCGCTCGTGGGCGTTGCCTTCGTCTTCATCGCACGCCCCGCCCCGGCCGACGAGCCGGACGAGCCGCCGGCGCCCACCTCGTCGCGGGAAGAAGCGGCCCGTCGGGTGCAAGAGCGGGCCGACGCCGCGGCGGCCAACCGAGAGCCGTATCGCGCGGTTGGCGGGCCGAAGGACCCCAAGGTGCCGGTCCGCTGGAATCGTTTCTACGACTATGCCGAGATGACCGAGATCCTCAAGAAGCTCGCGGCCGCGTATCCGGAGATCGTCAAGCTCGAGAGCATCGCCAAGACCCACGGCGGCCACGACCTGTGGGTCGTCACGATCACGAATCACCAGGACGGCGTGCCGGAGCTGCACAAGTCGGCGATGTGGATCGACGGCGGGCTGCATCCCAACGAGACCCAGGTCACCGAGATCGTGCTCTACTCGATCTGGTACCTGGCCGAAATGTACTCGATCAGTCCGGAGATCAAGCGGATGGTCGACGAGCGGGTGTTCTACCTGGCTCCGATGATGAATCCCGATTCGCGCGAGGCACACTTCTATCAGCCCAATAATCGCCACAAGCCCCGCGGCGGCATGCGACCGGTGGACGACGACGGCGACGGGCTGTTCGACGAGGACGGCTTCGACGATCTGGACGGCGACGGCCACATCACCGTGATGCGGGTGGCCGACGAGAACGGGACGCACCTTCCCCACCCCAAATTTCCGCGTCTGATGATCGAGGCGAAGCCGGGCCAGAAGGGCACCTATCGCATGGTCGGCGAAGAGGGCATCGACAACGACGGCGACGGCGAAATCAACGAAGACGGCGACGGCTATTACGACACGAATCGACTTTGGCCCTGGCTGTGGGAGCCGGAGTACGTGCAGAAAGGGGGCTATTGGTACCCCTTCTCCGTGCACGAAGTGCGGGTGTTCGGCGACTTTCTGATGGCCCACCCCAACATCTCCGGCAGTCAGAACTATCACAACACCGGCGGGCTGATCGTCCGTGGACCGGCGGCGGCGATCGACAAGTTTCAAAAAGCCGACATCGCCATCTACGATCGCCTGGCGAAGCAGGGCGAGCGAATGTTGCCTGGCTACAAGTACATCTCGCAGAGCAACAGCCTCTATGAGAGCTATGGTGAGACGATCACCTGGCGTTATCAGATGCTGGGCCACGTGTCGCTGCTGAACGAGACGTTCGCGCCGTTCAACTTTTTCGGCACCACCGACGCCGGCTACATCATGCCGCGACCGATCATCGTGCACGAGTTCGACAAGTATCTGCTGTTCGACGATGCGTTTTCCGATTGGCAGGAGATCGACCACCCGCAGTTCGGCAAGGTCGAGGTCGGCGGCCTGCGGAAGAATTTTGGGCGGCAGCCGCCCTCGTTCATGATGGAGGAGACCTGCCATCGCAACATGGCCTTTACGCTTTATCACGCCGATCAGATGCCGAAGGTCTCGGTGCAGTCGATCGACGTTGCGCAGGTCGAGGGTGAGCTTTATCAGGTCACGGCCGTGGTAGAGAACGATCGGATCATTCCGACGCGACTGGCGGTCGACGTGCGGCGGAATATCTCGCCGCCGGATGTGGTGTCGATCGAGCGGGCCGCGGCAGAGCCGGCGGCCGGCGAGGCGAAGCAAGACGGGGCAGGGCAGGCGGCGGAATCGGGGCCGCAGGCCGACGACTCGTTCCGCGTGATCACGGCGCTGGTGAGCGATTCGGCCTGGTTCCCCGAGCCGCGCGACGTGAAGCGAAATCCGCAGGCGGTCGAGATCGCCACGCTGGGCGGCAACTCGGTGAAGTACGTCCGCTGGCTGGTCGAAGGGGCGGGGCCGTACCGCGTGAGCATCAAGTCGACCAAGGGCGGCCGCGACTCGCAGGTGAGCGAATGACTTGTCCGGTCGTTGTCATTTCCTGGCGGGGCACGATTTCTTGGCAGCATCATCTGAAGGCGGCGAAGGCGTGGTGGCGGACCCGGTTACTCGCTCAGGTTGCTCAAAGCTGTGGCCGCGCTAGGGGGACCATTCTCACCGGCTGCGAGAATCGAGATGGCCTCGCCGTCTGAAGCTCACCATGAACAACGACAACCTTCACCTGTGGCAGCACGACCACTCGTTCGGTCAGCACGAGAAGCGGCCCGGCGAGGTCCGCACCCTGATCGTGATCGCGGTCACGGCGACGATGATGGTCGTGGAAGTCGTGGCAGGCATTGCCTACGGGTCGATGGCACTGCTGGCGGACGGATTGCACATGGCCTCCCATGCGGCGGCCCTGAGCATCTCCGCTTTCGCTTATGTCTATGCCCGACGGCGCGCCCATGACGAGCGTTTCAGTTTTGGGACAGGCAAGGTCAATTCGCTTGGAGGCTATACCGGGGCGGTGCTCTTGGGCGTGTTTGCACTGATGATGGTGTGGGAGAGTATCCATAGGCTCATTGCACCGGTAGACATCTACTTCAATCAGGCCATTCTTGTCGCCGTCCTTGGTCTCCTCGTGAATGGTGCTTCGGTTGTCATCTTGGGGCATGGCGATCACCACCACGAGCATGGCCACGACCATGATGCGGCGGAACATCAGCACGGGGACCACAACCTGCGAGCCGCCTATCTGCACGTGTTGGCCGATGCCCTAACCTCCGTCTTGGCAATCTTCGCCTTGTTGGCGGGCAAGTATTTCGGGCTGAACTGGTTGGACCCGACGATGGGCATCGTCGGCGCCGCTTTGATTACGCATTGGTCGGTTGGGCTGCTAAGAGCGTCCAGCACCGTGTTGCTCGATCGACAGGGACCGCAGCGTATCCGCGATGCGATCGTGACCGCGATTGAAGAACACGAACGCAACCGTGTCGCCGATCTTCACCTGTGGGCGATAGGTCCGCAGATCTACGCCGTAGAAATCTCCATCGTGACGCCCGAGCCGCAGCCACCGGACTACTACAAGAGCTTGCTTTCGGACCAGACCGCTCTCGTCCACGTCACCGTCGAGGTGCATCGCTGTAAGGAGGACGGCGAACGCACCGTCGGATTGAAGCATGCCAACAAGTAAACACAGAAAACATCGTCGAGAAACAGCTTGCGGTTGCCATGCACGTCCTCGCCGCGCAACTGCTGCAACTGCCGCTCGAGCAAGCGAACATACTTGCCGCCGATGACCTTTTCCGGCCGATTTTTCGGCTGCTCGCGATCGTTCGGACGTGCGCTGGCTCTCGACATGCGCGGATTGTTACCGATCGGAGCCGATCGCGCAAGTGAAGAAATTGTAAAAAACACTCCAGGACAATAGACAATATTGGGCTCCGCCAGTGCGTCAGGCGCGATCTCTTGGCAGCCTCTCTTGGCGGCATCTTCTGACAGCGGCGAAGACGTGGCGGCGGGCCTGTTACCCGCTTCGGGTTAGCCTGGCCGATGGGCACGCTTGGGGGACGATCTCCACTGGCTGACGAGCAGCCAGGGCATCCGGCGAGAACGCGTGTCCTGGCACGCGCATGGCCACGCGAGCGTGACCATGGCACCCGGCCCGCGGGAGATACACGCTTCGCGCCAGGCCATGGTCGGATTGCGTGACACCCCCTGTCGGGATCGCACTGGTGGTGCGGGCTGTACCGGTCTGGCGATTTCGCAGTCAGCCGAGCGAGCGACCTTCACGGTCGTAGGCCCCTCGTTTTCGGGCTGTGCGGGTTTCTCGCGTTCTGCCGGTCGCTCCCGTTGTGTGTCACGCTCGTGCTGCGCCGCGAAGCTTGTACCTCTCGTGGCAGCTCGGTCGATGTCAGCTTCAAGATGGTGATGACCGGGGAGTAAGTTCGCGGACACGCTCCCCGGCATCCGACCGCCACGGCAGGCGACATTGGCATGAGGCCCCAGACGACGATGGCGCGTCCGTCTTCCCTTCGCAACCGGAATGCAACAGTCCTTCTGCGCGCGATGAGCGCGCTGCTCTTGATGTCCGCCCTGGCCATTGTCGGGACGCCGCTGCACGCGGTGCCTCCCGCGGTCCGCACGACGGACCATCCTTTCGATCCGGACTGGCCGGACGTCCATCTGATCTTGATGAACAAGTGCTCGGGTTGTCATCGGCCCGGCACGGACGTCGCCGACTACACCTCGTATGAGAAGGTGCTGAACGCGGTTACGTTGGAAGGCGACCGCGTTGTCCTGCCAGGTCGGCCGGAGGACTCGCCTCTGTGGGAGTACGTCGTCTGGAATACGACCGGACAGGCCAACTCACCGCATCCGGCCGAGCCGGAAATGCCCAAGGACGAGATGGAGTGGCTCACCAAAGGGCAGCTCGCGACCCTCTATCGGTGGATCGAGCGTGGCGCGCTGGAGTACAAGCTGCCCGAGTCGTGTTCGCCCCGGCCGCTCATGGAGATCGACTTTCCGTCCGCACAGCAATGTCGCAGCTGTCATCCGAAGCAGTACGACGAATGGTCGCGGTCGATGCATCACTACGCCCAGCAGAGCCCCATCTTCGAGGCGTTCAATCTGACCCTGCTGGAGCGGACCAGTGGCACGCTCGGCACGTTTTGTAGTCGCTGCCATACCCCGGTCGGCACCGACCTGGGAGAGAATGGACTGGTACGCAACGTCCACCGATCGCGGCTCTCCCTGGAAGGTGTCTCCTGCGTGGCCTGCCACCGCATGAAGGGCAAGCACTATAAGAGCAACGCCCGCGTGGCGCTCCAGCCTGGAAAACTGTTGGACACCTGCATGTTCGGCCCGTTCGAAGATGCCGTTTCGGAAGAGCTCGAGAGTCACCAATCGGTCGGCAAGCCTTACCTGAAGACCTCGGCGTTCTGCGGTACCTGCCACGACGTGACCAGCCCCGATGGGGTGCGGCTCGAGGAAGCGTTTAGCGAGTGGCAAAACAGTCCGGCCGCCCGCCAGGGGCACACCTGCCAGTCGTGCCACATGGGTCCGGTCCAGGGTTTACCGATCCCGGACGATCACCGTCCGCTGGGTCGTGCGGCCGTCGTACCGGGAGTCGACCCTTCGCGGCTGCCCTTGCGCCGTCTCAGCGATCACACGTTCGCCGGTCCCGACTACTCCCTGCTGCCCGACACCGAGTTTCCCGAGAAGCTCGACTGGATGTACGAGACCGACTATCGTCACGTCGAATTGCTGACGCCGCATCAGCGCCGCACTTTGGAATCGCTGCGTCGACGAAATCGCCGGCGCTTGAAGCTGGCCAGTGCGAAACGCTATGAGCTGCTCAGCAATGCCGCGCGGCTCAAGGTGCAGGCCCCGCCGCACGCGTACCCCGGCGAAGCGACGGCCGTGCGGGTTGACGTCAAGAGCCTGGTCGCCGGACATTCGTTCCCCACCGGTTTCACCGCCGAACGACAGTTGTGGGTTCAGGTCACGGTCTACGACCCGCTGGGACGGCCGATCTTTGCGTCGGGCGATCTGGACAAGAATGGCGACCTCCGCGACGAGCACAGCCACGCGGTCGAGAAGGGGAAGGCCCGCCACGATCGGTACCTGCTCAATTTTCAGAACAAGTTTGTGGCCACCACGGCCGTCGGTACCGATCGCACCGTCGTGCTTTCGGTCAACCGTCACCTGGCGCCCTTGAACGTGTTGCGTCCCGCCACCGGCGTCTCGGCATCTTTTGGTCGACCTCCGGCGTTTCGTATTGCCAAAGCGAGCCTGCCGCCGCTGGCCACCATGGGTCGGACGTATCCCTTCCGATTGGCGTCGCTGGAAGGAGACTACGTCGTTCACGTGCGGCTCAACTTCCGCCATCTGCCTCCGGTACTGCTGGACAACATCGGCACCCCCCACCTGAAGCACCAGCTTGAGATCGTCACGGTGGACGAATGCCACCGCGTCATCCGGGTGCGTCATCGCTAACCTGGATGGCACCCTGGCCCATGGATCCGCCGACGACTCGAATTGTCGTGGCCCTGCTGTTTGCCGCGGCAGGGCTCTGCTTGGCGCCACCGGTGGCCAGCGCGGAGATTCCGCCGGGCCGCACGACAGACGAGCAGCGCGCGACCGAGATGCGGTTCCCGCCACCGCCTCTGCCAGGCGGTTTGACATTTCCAGCTCCGTCCGCCGATTCGGCGACCGTGTCGCCACGGCAGCCCCCAGCGAACTTGCGTAAGAAGCCGACTGCCACCTTGCGTAATCCACCGCCGCAGGGCGATCCACAATCCACACCTGTGGAATTGAGAAAGCAGCCGCTGGAGCTGCCCTCGCCGCCCGAGTTCATCGACCCGGAACCGCTGCCGCCTCTGGAAGAGGAGTTGTGGTATCACGGCGGCTCGTACCTGTACGCCCCGGAAGGCGATCGGCTCAACTGGCCCCACCACGATCCGCACGCCCACGTGCAGCTCTTACGGCTCCCGGAAGACTGGTACGCCCCCCAGCCGATTACGCTATTCGACGACTTTCTCGGCACCGGCCCGATCCCGCATCGTCCACATCTCCGCTGGCCCCACGACGGCTACCATTGGGATCCGCGGCTGGTGCTCTACGGCAGCTACGAGGTCATCGCCACGGCGCTCGAAGAGAACGATCAGCGCCAGGATCTGTTGGGGCATCAGCTGTTGGTCGATCTCGATTGTCGGTTGACCGGAACCGAACGTCTGCACGCCCAGTGGCGACCACTCGGCGAGCGAAACACGGGCGGATCGTTCTATCGATTCAGCAATCCCGAGGGCTATATCGACAACAGCACCGGCATTCCGGACCGCTATTGGGTGGAGTGGGAACTGGCCAGCGTGCTGGGAGGTTATCTCAAGAACCAGTTCGTACCGCGCGACTATCACGTCGTGGTGGGCAAGTTTCCCTTCGCGGTCCACAACCAGTTGCTCATCAACGACGATGTCCTGGGCCTGGCCATCAATAAGAACACCATCTATCTGGGCACGCTCAGCAACCTCAACGTTCAGGCGGTGATTGCGCTCGACGATGTGGAGGCGTTTAGCGATGGCTCCGCCAATCTCTATCTGCTCAACGCCACCGCCGATTACCGTCACGCGTTCATCGAGTCGACCTACGCCTACGTCCAGCATGGTCGGTTCCGTGGTCGCGACGCTCAATATGCGGCCATCAGCGTGACCAAGTTCTTCGGCCCCCACAACGTGGCCGGTCGCGCCCTGTTCCGCATGGCGCCCGATGCCAGCGGCGGCAGTGGCGAGCTCGTCGTGCTGGAGTACAACCGGCCACGGCTCTACTCCCACAATTTCCTGGCAATCGAAAAGAGCGTCTTCTACGTCACGGCGTTTCGAGCCACGGAAGGTTGGCAGTCGATCAGCGGCGGCAACTTCGATCGCGTCCGTACCGCCTTCGCCGTCGATCCGCTGATTCCTCTCTCGGCGGCGCGGGCGCCTGACGACAATGTGGGCCTGGCGATGGGCATCCAGTTCTTCCGGCACCACGAAGACGAGTCGATCATTCCCGAGGTCGCCTACGACTCGCCTGCTGGCGACGCGGTCTTTGGTATCGGACTCCGTTACCAGCGCAAGACCGGGCCGCGGACGTTCTTCGAACTGCAGGGCGTGGCCAATTTCTCGGAGAACCCCATGTTCCGCCGCGAGGGAGTCTTCCTGTCCGAGACCTTGCTCTTTTAGCGACTCTGCAAGCAGACTGCGAAGTTGCCTTTCGCCGCCGTCGGTCTGCAGCTGGATCACGTCGCGCTCGAACATCAGCGACTCGCGATTGAGCGAGTCGATCCCCGGGTGGCCGCGGCTCCGCGGTTTGTGTGCCACTTCTGGCTGCTTGTCAGGTGAGTGCTGCGAGATCGCGTGTCCTGGCACGCGCATGGCCACGCGAGCGTGGCCACGGCACCCGGCACCCGGCGTCGATTTGTAGCAAAAAATACGACAAGGAAATGGTAACTTCCGCGACAGCGACGTTGGCCCTTTGAAGGTACGATGTAGACATCGTTCGCTGCCGTATGTCCAGTGCCGTATGTCCAGTAGGGCGGGCTCGGCACCGGATCACGTCGAGAACCGTTTTTTGGCTCTTGGAGGCTCAGCATGCCCGTTTCTTCATCGATACGTATTTCGCGTGCGCTCGCCGTGATGATGGCGCTCGCCCTGCCGGCGTTGCTGCTTTGCCGTAGCAGCGCCGAGACCAACACCGACGCCAACATCGTGGGTTTCGGCAACCATCCCCTGGCCGGGATGAAGATGAATCCGGACCGGATGCACTATCTCGCGGCGACCCGGGACGGCTCCCCGGTCTACCCGGATCATCCCGAGGCGTCTGCGGCGTACAAGTGGCTGGAGATCATGCAGGAGGTGGCTGCGACCGATGTCGAAAAGGTGACCCGGCTGGCGATGCCGACCATTATTGCGCGTCAGATGGCGATCTCGATGACCGCGATGTACGACGCCTGGGCGGCCTACGACGACAAGGCGGTTGGCACACGCCTCGGCGGCACCCTGCGCCGGCCCCCGGCCGAGCGGACGTTGGCCAACAAGGAAGAGGCCATCGCCTACGCCATTCACGGCGCGATGCTGTACGCCTTCCCGCAGCCCGAGTTGCAGTCGATGATTCACGCCGAGATGAAGAGGATGGGCTACGACCCGTCCAACGACAGCCGCGACGTCACCACCCCGGCCGGCATTGGCAACACGGTCGCGGACGCCCTGATCGCCTACTACGAGAAGGACGGCGCGAATCAGGCCGGCGATTGGCCCGGCGGCGACGGCAAGCCCTATGCGGACTGGACCGGCTACGAGTGCGCCAACACGGCCGACGTCTGCAAGAATCCGTCGCGGTGGCAGCCGAAGTGGTTTGTGCTTCCCAACGGCGAGCGTTTCGCCCCGGGTGGCCTGACGCCGCAGTGGGGCAGGGTCAAGACCATCGCGATCGAGAGCGGCGATCAGTTCCGTCCCGGCCCGCCGCCGGGCCTCGACGACCCGCGCATGAAGGAGGAAGTCGATGAGGTGATCCGCTACAACGCCAGCCTGACGCCGCGGCAGAAAGCCATCGTCGAGTTCATGCGCGACGGCCCCCGGTCGACGGGTCAATCCGGCCACTGGCTGCGCTTCGCGGCCGACGTGTCACGCCGCGACAAGCACGACCTGGATCAGGACGTCAAGATGTACTTTGCCGTCGCGGGCGTCTGCCACGACACGTTCATCGCCTGTTGGGACGCCAAGTACGAGTATGACAGCCCGCGGCCGCAGGCACTGGTGAAGTACTACTACCAGGGCCAGATGATCCCGGGATGGAAGGGCTACGGCGAGGGCGTCGGCATGATTCCCGCCGAGGAGTGGAAGCCCTACTCGCCGTACTACTTCGTCTGCCCGCCGTTCCCCTCCTACCCCTCCGGCCACAGTACGGTGAGCGCCGGCGCTTCCACGATCTTGAAGCTGTTCACGGGCGACGACTACTTCGGTTTCTGCGCCCCGCGCGTCCCCGGCTCGATCACCCACGAACCGATGGATGAGGTGGTGCTGCTGGAGTTGCCATCCTTCAGCGCCGTCGCCGAGATGGCCGGCATCTCGCGTGTGATGGGCGGCTACCATCCCCAGGCGGACAACATCGCCGCCCTGGAACTGGGCCGCAAGGTGGCCAACCACAGCTGGCCCGTGTACCAGAGCTATTTCGACGGAACGGCCAAGATCCAACCCTTGGCGGACCGGGGTGTGACCAAGTCGGCCGACACGAAGGTGATGAAGAAGCAAACAGGGGAATGAAAAACGCTCTATTGAGCCCTGCGCAGCCAATGAACCAGGCCGACCAGCGGGAGGCCGGTATTCCAGCCATCACCGCCGCCGCGAAGGGCTCATTAACAACGCAGCCATCAATAGAGCTACATAGTCACCATCATTGTCCATGTTGTGGTCAAGCCGTTCCACGACCGGTGCCTGCAGAATCATGAACAGGTTGCGGGCGATTCAATCGTCCGCGCATTTCAGCGTTGTAGCAGTACGCCGATGCATGAAGCGGCATCGCTCCCAACTGCGTAATGTGGGCGTGGCATGTGTCGTCCAAGCCCAACCCGTTCGAGACGTAGGACGACAACGCCTGCGACGTCCTGCGCCAAGGGTATGCGACTGCCTGGCCGCACGGTGCCTAGCAGAACGAGTTGATCGCGACCGCAGCGATGTTTGTGGCTTGTTTCGAGACGGATCTGCGCGGGGGCGCCAGAAATGACGGTCCCTACCGCATTCGTGAAACAGACCTCCGAAGTTCGTGACGGGTTGAAAACCGCCCCCTGAAACAGCCTCCAGTCGAAGACGTCATATCTTCTTGACCCGCCGCCGGCGCGCGCTGGGGGGCGGTGAGCTTCCGCTCAGCGCCGCAACTCCAGGGCTTCGATCAGTGCTTCCACGTCCTGGGCAGCCGTGACCCAGAAGAGTACGTGGCCGACGTCGCAAAGGTAGATGACGCGAGGCGGATCGACACGGTAGTCGAGGACGATCGGCCCGTCTGGCGCGGTGTCGCCGATAATAACTGCCTTCTTGGGATCCACGTCTCCCGGCGGATACGCATCGCTCGGGCAGCCCAGGTAGTACTTGTGGTCCTCGGGGTCTTGCCAGAACCGGCTCTCACGGACCATCGACTCGAAGCTATACAACTCGGGATCCGGGTTCGGCACGCGCGGGAAGACCGACCCGAACAAGGCGATGTGCGCGGGAACTTTCCAGTGTCGATAGGCTTTCGCGCCTTCCCACGTCCAAGAACCGTCTTGCAATGTCTCGACGAGCGCGTCGGGCAATTCAAGACCGTTGACCTTCACGGCAGGGATCGACTCATTTTTGAAGGCACTCCGACCTGGGGTGCTACCCCAGGCAACGGGAGAGCTTGGCCGTCAGCCGAGCCACAGCACGACGCGAGCCGTCGCCTCGCACTATTCGCTCTCGTCGCCAAGTTCCCGCAAGAACACATTGCGAAATCGCATCTCGCCGCCGTGGGTTTGCAGTTGGATCACGCCGCGCGCGAACATCGGCGACTCGCGGTCCCAAAAATTGTTCATCACGGCGTCGTCGACCACCAGCTGTCCGTTGAAGTGGACAGTGACCCGGTCGCCGACCATGCGGATGCGAAACGTGTTCCATTCGCCCACCGGTCGGTCGGCCTTCACCGTGGGAAAGCGGCCCGGCGCGTCGGCGTTGTTGTTCCACAGGGCACCCGAGCCTCGCGGAGCGCCGTTCTTCACCTCGCGCGGATTGTCGGGATCCCAGATCTGCACCTGGGGACAGCCCCGCAGGTAGATGCCGCTGTCGGTGTTGGGCGAGACCATCTTCCAGTCGACCAGCAGCTCGAAGTCGCCGTATTCCCGCCCGGTCGTTAGGTAGACGCCTTGGCCGTCGTTGACGATCTCGCCGTCCTCGACCCGCCAATGGGCGGCCAGACTGGCGGCGTTATCTTTGTCGAAGTCGGCCCGCTCCTCGGGGCTCATCGTGGCCAGACGGCGGGGATCGAAGTGCCCGCGCCCGATCCAGCCGTCGAGATTTTTTCCGTTGAACAGCGCGACGAAGCCCTCGGGGGGCTCGTTGAGTTGGGGCGGATCCTCGGCCGCGGCGTGCGGCGGCAGGGGGGCGAGCGACCAAGCAAGTAGCACGGCGGCGAGTGGCACGCGCAGGACTGCGATGCGCGACAGAATAGCCCGACGCGCCTGCGAGGGACGGGTTTGCCGCTGAGGTCCCTTGCTCACGCCTCGGGCTAACGGTAACTCGCGTCCTTTGCCGCACGATATAGATTGCAGCATCTCACATCTCCCAACCGTCGCGATACGGTTTGCTGACGAGGGCCGTGGCCGCCGGCGAATTGGTGACCTGCATCGTCGCCGGGTCCCAGACGATCTCCTCGCCCGCGCGGTAAGCGACGTTGCCGAGCAGGACCGCCTCGGTGAGCGCCCCCGAGTAAGCGAAGTTGCACGTCGTCGAGCTGCCGGTCTTGCAGGCGTCGATCCATTCGCGATGATGCCCGACGGACGGCGGAATCGACTTCGCCGGCGGCACGAAGTCGGCAAACTGCTGCTCGGGCAACAGGCGATAGTGCGAGTAGTCGGCAAACAGTTGACCCGCTTCGCCGATGAAGAGAACGCCCAGCCCCGGCGGCTGCGCGACGCCGAGCAGGTCGCCGACGAGTTGCGTGGGTGCCTGGTTGCCGTCGTACCAGTGAAGCACGAGCGGCTCGGCGGACTTCGCGGCCGCTTCGCTAGTGTCGGCGTCGCTCGCCTCGGACTTGCTTCGCCCGGACGTGGCCCGTGCGAACTCCCACTGCACGTGAATTCCCAAGGGGCAGGTCTCGGCGTGAACGGGCGGACCCGCGGCGCGCACCTTGGTGGGATGCCGCAGTTCGAGCGCCCAGAACGGCAGGTCCAAGACATGGCAGGCCATGTCGCCCAGCGTTCCGCCGCCAAAGTCCCACCAGCGGCGCCACTCGCCCGGATGATAACGTCCCGTGGCGTAGGGCCGCCGAGGTGCCGGTCCGAGCCAAAGGTCCCAGTCGAGGTTGGTCGGCACCGCGTCGCTGCCGGCGGGCCGCTCGCCCCCGCCCCAGGCCTTGGCGACCCAGCAGTGCACGGCACGCACACGACCGATCGCGCCCGCGCGGATCAACTCGACGACGCGGCGGTAGTTTTCTTCGGCGTGGATCTGGGTGCCCATCTGTGTGGCGACCCTTTGCTCGGCGGCGAGCTTGGCCACGCGACGGGCTTCGGCAACGGTGTGCGTAAGTGGCTTTTCGCAATAGACGTGCAGCCCGCGACGCAGCGCCATCAACGTAGCTGGCGCGTGATGATGATCGGCCGTGCTGATGACCACGGCGTCGAGATCCCGGCGTTCGAAGAGCCGACGATAATCGCGATAGCCGATGGCCTGCGGAAACTTCGCAGCGGCCTTGGCGAGATAGTTTTGGTCGACGTCGCAGAGCGCGACGACGTTCTCACCGGCAACGCCGCCGACGTTGGCCGCGCCACGATGGGCCACGCCGATGCAGGCGACGTTGAGTTTCTCGTTCGGCGAAGGGCTGTCGGCGCGAGCCGGCGAGCCGAAATAGCCGACCAGCGGCAGGGCCGCGGCGGTGCCGCCGGCGCGACGCAGGAAGCTTCGTCGAGTCAAATTAGGGGCCACGTGTTCGCTCCGCGTTGGCGTAGAAGATAGTGGGATTTCGGCGTCCGATCCGCCGCCTTATCGTAGCAAGAAACATCGATGCGAGATACTCGCGGGGGTTGTCGCTCCGTCTTGTCGGGCCGCTGTCGCGGGGTTACGTTGGTGGCCACACGCCACTCGGAACACGCCGCACTGTACGTGTCACGCACAGCCCGGCGCGAGCGGCGAACGAATCACACCCGACGTCCGCGGCTGCCTTCGGCGAACCCTCCGTAACGATCGACCCGCAAACGAACACTGAAGCGACTCGCCATGATCAAAATCGGCATCGCCGGCCTCGGCTTCATGGGCATGATTCACTATCTTGCCTATCAGCGGCTGCGCGGGGTGAAGGTCGTGGCGATGTGGGAGCTCGATCCCAAGCGTCTGGCCGGCGACTGGCGATCAATTAAGGGCAACTTCGGCCCGCCCGGCGAGATGATGGATCTCTCGGGCATCGCCCGTTACGAGTCGATGAAGGACTTTCTGGCCGATGAGAAGGTCGACATGGTCGACGTCTGTTTGCCGCCGTCGCTGCACGCGAAGGTGACGGTCGCCGCGCTCAAGGCAGGCAAGCACGTCTTTTGCGAAAAGCCGATCGCGCTGAAGGCGAGCGACGGGGCGCGGATGGTTCGTGCCGCGAGCGCCGCGCGGAAGAAGCTGTTCATCGGTCACGTGTTGCCGTTCTTTCCCGAGTTCGACTTCGCCTACGAGGCGGTGACGAGCAAGCGTTACGGTCGCCTGCTCGGCGGTCACTTCAAGCGGGTCATCTCCGATCCGCAGTGGCTCCAGGGTTTTTACGATCCGGAGCGGGTCGGCGGTCCGATGCTCGACCTGCACGTACACGACGCCCACTTCATTCGACTGCTGTGCGGCATGCCGACGGGCGTCTCGACGGTTGGTCGGCTGCGGGGCGAGGTGGCCGAGTACTTCAACTCGCAGTTTCGCTTTCGCGATCCGCGACTCTCGGTCACCGCGACCAGCGGTACGATTGGGCAACAGGGCCGCGGGTTTCTGCACGGTTACGAAATCCACTTCGAACGGGCGACGCTGGCGTTCGAGTTTGCCATGGTCGGCGACGAGCCGCGGACGTTGATGCCGCTGACGGTGTTCGATCGCCAAGGGGGCGCGACCGAGCCGAAGCTGGCCGGCGGCGATCCGGTCGATTGTTTCGTTGCCGAACTGAAGCACGCCCTGGCGTGCCTGAAGAACAAGAAGAAATCCAAAATTCTCGACGGCAGCCTGGCCCGCGATGCCCTGAAGATCTGTCAGCAGCAGACGAAGAGCCTGGTGGCGGGCCGTCCCGTGAAGATTTAGGGAAACTCGAGTCGCGACACTCCAGGGATTGGGAAGCAACCATGTCGACGAACGGAGCTGTGCTGGACTACTCGGCGGTGGAGAAGATCCACTGCCGCATCTTTCCCCATTCGCGCGAGCTCAGCCGCGCGGTCGCCGCGGACATCGCCGAGCTGGTTCGCGAGCGGGCTCAGGCGGGCCGCCACGCGGTGCTTGGGCTGGCTACTGGCAGCACGCCCGTGGGCATCTACGAAGAGTTGATCCGACTGCACCGTGAAGAGAATCTCTCGCTGGCAAATGTGGTCACCTTCAACCTGGACGAGTACTACCCGATGCAGCCGCACGAGCTGCAGAGCTACGTCCGCTTCATGCGCGAGTACCTGTTCGATCACGTCGATATTCCCGACGAGAACATCCATATTCCCGACGGCACGATTGCCGAAGAGGACGTGCACGACTACTGCCGGCAGTACGAGGAGAAGATCGTCCAGGCCGGCGGCATCGACATTCAGATTCTCGGCATCGGGCGGACCGGCCACATCGGCTTCAACGAGCCTGGTTCGGGTCGCAACAGCCGTACGCGGCTGATCACGCTCGATCGGGTTACGCGGCTCGACGCGGCCAGCGACTTCTTTGGTGAAGAGAACGTGCCGCGACGGGCGATCACGATGGGCGTGGGCACGATTCTCGATGCCCGCAAGGTGTTTCTGCTGGCGCTGGGCGAGCACAAGGCGCCGATCGTGGCCGAGGCGGTCGAGGGCGAGATCCGCTCGGCCGTGGCGGCCAGTTTTCTGCAGGAACATCCGCACGGTCGGGTGCTGTTGGACGAGGCGGCGGCCGAGTCGCTCACGCGGCGCCGCTGCCCGTGGCAGTTGGGGCCGGTCGAGTGGGACGATGCCAAGATTCGCAAGGCCACGATCTGGCTAGCCCGTCATCTCGACAAGCCGATCCTCAAGCTCACCGAAGAGGACTACAACGAAGAGGGCCTACAGGACTTGCTGGCCGATCATGGGCCGGCCTACGACATCAACCTGGCCGTGTTTCGCCACCTGCACGCCACGATTACGGGCTGGCCGGGCGGCAAACCGGAGGCGGCAAAACAGCCGGGCGATCGACCGGGGCCATTCGACCATATCTTCCCGAAGCGGATCCTCATCTTTTCGCCCCACCCCGACGACGACGTGATCTCGATGGGCGGCACGCTCATTCGGCTCGTCGATCAGGGACACGAGGTGCACGTCGCCTACCAGACGTCGGGCAACATCGCCGTCTTTGACGACGACGCGATTCGCTTTGCCGAGTTCGTGGCCCAGTTCAACCGCGCCTTCGGCGTCGATCCCGAGCGCACCGGTGAGCTCGAGTCGCACGTCGAGGAGTTCCTGACCAACAAGAAGGCAGGCCAGGTCGACAGCGAGGTCGTCCAGCAGATCAAATCGATGATCCGCCGCGGCGAGGCCCGCGCGGCGACGCGGTGCTGTGGTGTGCCGGGCGAGCGGTTGCACTTTTTGGATATGCCGTTCTACGAGACGGGTCGCGTGCGCAAGCGGCCGCTGAGCGAACAGGACATCCAGATGATCGTCGACCTGGTGGAGGAAATTCGGCCGCATCAGATCTATGCCGCGGGCGATCTCTCCGATCCACACGGGACCCACCGCACCTGCCTGAGCGCGATCCTGCACGCCTGCGATCGGATCAAGGAGGCCGACTGGTATCAGGAGTGCGAGGTGTATCTCTATCGCGGGGCCTGGCACGAGTGGGACCCGGACGAGCTCGACATTGCGGTGCCGCTGAGCCCCAAGGAGGCGATGCGGAAGCGGACCGCCATCTTCAAGCACGAGTCGCAAAAGGATCGGGCCCTCTTTCCGGGTCCCGACAAGCGGGAGTTTTGGGAGCGGGCAGCCGATCGCAATCGCGAGACGGCCGAGCTGTACGACGCGCTGGGGCTGGCGGAGTACGAGGCGATCGAGAGCTTTGTCCGCTGGGACGGATCGCTCGAAGGGGTGTAGGCGGGCGACGTGCGGGCATCGTCGTTGGGCGCTCCGCTGGTGCCGTTTGATCTTCTCGTTATTCCCGCTCCGACGGGTGCCCCGGCCGTGCCCGAGCCGACGACCGCGGCGCTGGCCGTGCTGGCTCTGGCCGGTCTGCTCGGCATCACCAGACAGCCCCGCAGCGGCAAAACTCGCGGCGCCACGCAGTCGAACGGAGGCGGCAACTGACGGGCCGACGTCGATCCGACGCTTTCTCATGACACCACGCGTTGCCCGCGTTATATTGGGCAGCGAGGGTGCGTTTGCCCAGTAGTTTCAGCGGCGGGGGTTTGTGGCCCGCCGTGCGGCGGCAGGGTGCGTGCCCGTTCCAAATTCGACGTCGCGACGGTGGCGAAGACGTGCCGGCGACCCGCGCGCTGGCGGAGTGCTGCACCGGCGGTGCTCGATCATCTGGTAGGAGAGTTTCTCATGACGAACTCGGCTTGGCGGCGGAGGGCCGCGATCACGCTCGTGGGCTTTGTTCTGGCCACGGCCGGTCTCTTTGCAAGTCCCGTACACGCGTTACAGATTGTCTTCAAGAATGGCACGGACATCGACGTGCCCGAGGTGGGGATTAGCATTACCGATTACCAGGGGACCTACGACGTCGGTCTGTTCGGCTCGGCGTCCATCTCGAACTTCGGTGGCGGAGGCATGATGCAGGCGAACAGCGGAAACGCGACCAGCATGATCCGCTTCGATGTCTCGGCGCTGGCCGGCAAGTTCTCGACAATCAACTCCGTCACGCTGCGTCTTTACCCGCGCGTCGGGGGAGTCAGCAACGGCAACACCCTGGTGCACCGCGTCTCCGACCTCAACTCGAACTGGATCGAGGGGGACTCGTTCGGCGGCATCGTCTGCTGCCCCGGCAACGCCCAGGGTGCCAACTGGCATAGCAGTGTGGGAAACACCAATTCTGGAATCTTCACGAATCCCAGCAACGTGTGGGCCGGCAACGTGGCGGGAGGGACGTTTCCGGGCGTCGACTTTGACACCAGCGGCAACGACGGCGCGATCGGTGGGCTGGCGGGACTGGGGCATGCGGCCAATAGCGGTGCCGTGCAAAACGCCGTGGACGGCAACGGCGATCCGATCGGAACGCCGACGCCATTCGATATCTCCCTGCACGCTCAGCCCACGGCCGGGCCACTTGGCGGTGGGGTCACGCCCGATCTGACGTCGCTGATCACCGACTGGGCCTCGGTGGACGATTCGGCCTGGTTCGAGCGAACCGGCATCAATTCGACGTGGTACTCCGAGAACATGCCATGGCTGCTAACGTGTGCCAACGGCGGTTTCGAAGCCGGTTGTACGCCGGTGGTGGCCAATGAGGGTCTGTTTATTCGAGGGACGACGGCCGACACGATGGAATTCTGGACCGGCGACGGTTCAAACTGGGGTGCCGGGAACGACGCCACCTTCGGCGTTGGCGGCGTGACGCCTGTCGTCTACCGACCTGAATTGATTGTCGACTTTGAACCAGCTGTGTCTTCCTGCAACATCGGCGACGTGAACTGCGACGGCTTTGTGGAGATCGGCAATGACATCCTGGTCGCCTTCACCAACTTCACCGGTCCTGGCTCGTTCGGCAAGGATCGCTCGACCGGGGACGTGCACGGGCCGACGACGGCGACCACCGATCCGCTTGGCCACGACGGGGACGTCGACGTCTCGGACATTTTGACGATCTTCGGGGCCTTCACCGGACCTCCGCCCGATGAAGGAGCCGGCGGTCTCGGTGGACCGGCCGAAGCCGGTGATCCGAGCATTCCCGACCTGATCTACGATGCCGCGACGGGCGAGGTCACGCTCGACGCGGATGGCTCGTCGATCATCGGTTACTCATTGCAGAATGCCACCAACAGCTTCCTGCCGGCGGGCCATACGCCGATTCTCGCCGGCGTGACCACGGCGTTGACCTCGCAACTGGAAGAGGCGGCCCTGACGCCGGGCAGCGGTTCGATCGGTCTGGTGTTTCCCACCGGCTTGGATCTGGCCGGTCTGCAGGCCCTGTTGACGGTCAACCAGGTGAGCCGTTCGCTCGGCGCGCCGCTGGTGCCGTTCGACCTGGTGGTGGTCTCGACCAGTGCCCCGGTGGTGCCGGAACCGGCGACCGCCGTCCTCTGGGCGATTGCCCTCTTGGCACTAGGCGGGTGGCGGTGGCGGGCGCGACGTTAACGAAGTCTCCGCGACCGCGACGACGACCACGACGATTCCCTAGACACAACTCGCGAAGAGAAGAAGCATGCCTCTCAGAGACGACGTACGTCGATTCCTGTTTGCCCTCGGCGCGCTAATCGCGGCCTTGGCCATCAACAACATCGCCCGGGCCGAGGTGACCGTTACCGAGGTCGATAAGAAGTTGCGCGTCGAGATCGACGGCCAGCTATTCACCGAGTACGTCTATCAGGAGTGGCCGCGGCCGTACCTTTATCCTGTGCTGGGGCCGCACCAGGCACCCATGACGCGGAGCTGGCCCATCAAGGAGGGCGTGCCGGGCGAGCAGAAAGACCATCCGCATCACCGCTCGATCTGGCACGGGCATCAGGGCGTCAACGGCTTCGACCTCTGGACCGAGGGCAAGGGTCGGGGCACGATCGCTCACGTCGAACTGGTCGAAGCGGCCGGCGGCGAGGTGGGCACGATTGTGGCCCGCAATCACTGGCTCGGTCCCGACGAACAAGTGCTTTGCAGCGACGAGACCACGCTCCGCTTCGGCGCCGACGACGCGGGCGCACGCTGGATCGATTACGAGGTGCTGGTGAAGGCCAGCCACGGCGAGCTGGTGCTGGGCGACGAAAAGGACGCCTTTGTCGCAATGCGGGTGAACCCGGCCCTGCGAATCACGAACTGGCGACGGGAGCGCGGAACGGGCTTCGCCCTCAACTCGGCCGGGGAGCGCGACGCGGCGCTCTGGGGGCAGGCGGCGAAGTGGGTCGACTACTGGGGTCCGATCGACGGACACACTGTCGGCATTGCCATCTTCGATCATCCCGACAACCTGCGACACCCGACGACCTGGCATGCCCGGGACTATGGGCTGGTGACCGCGAACCCCTTCGGGCTGCACTTTTTCAGCGAAGGGAAGTTGGACCGTCAGGCGGGTCGCGTCGTGATCGAGGAGAACGAAACGATGCACTTCCGCTATCGATTCTATCTGCACGAGGGCGATGCCGAGTCGGCCAAAATTGCCGATCGCTATCGAGAGTACGCGACCGCCGGCGACGAATAGTCGGTCGCGCGGCGCGGCTATTTCTTCTCGACGATCTGATAGACGCGGAGATCGTACTTCTGATTCTCCAGCGCGCCGATGACCGTGATCACGACATCCGTCGGACGCTCATAATCGCGGGCCGCATAGGCGAGCGAAGAGTTGCCGTTGTTGACCGAGCCCAGCGAGTCGTAGCCGGGGGCGTTCACTTCCAGGTAGATGCGCTGATCCTCGTGACTGTTGGCAACGAAGAAATAGTCCCCCTTGGCGGGCAGCTCGACGTTCGCCGAATCGGAGAAGACGCGATCGCGCGGGGTGGCCAGGGTCCGCTCGCTCTCGACGAGGGGAACGGCTTCGATGCGGTATTTGCGTAGATTCGAATAGTGATCGCGCACCTCGTCGAGCCCGTACGCGAGTCGTTCTTCGGGGGTGCGGCGACGCCGCTCGGCAAAGAAGACTTGGAGTGCCAGATTCGCATCGCCGCCTGCGGAGGTGACTGCCGCCGTGTAGTCGGCCTCCTCGCCAAAGGCGACGGCAAAGAACTTGAGCCAATCGGTCGTGGTGCGGTTGCGAATGCGATCGACCAGCCCCGGCACGGTGTCCTCGCCCTGGCGGATCTGCAAATCGATGGCCGGTTGATTCAGCTCCGTGGAAGCGACCACCAGGCCGAAGTGGGGAGGCCGAGTCGCGAAGGTGTGGGACAGCTCGCGAGGACCTTCGCCTTTTGGCGGAACGGCGACGTCGCTGAAGGCCTCCGATACCGTTACTTCGAAATCGCCGAAGAAGGACAGGGCGTCTTGCCAGTCGTCGACGGTCTGGCGAACGTTCGTCTCGCGATGCAACGAGCGACCGCGTTCGTAGTCGCGGGCGATGGCCCGCTGCCACCGCGCGGTTCGCTCTGCCTGGGCGGACTTGGCCGTGTCGTCGAGGAGTTCCTGCACGAGGTCGACGCGCTGGGCGAAATTGATGTTCGCCCCCGAAGTGATGCGCGCCCCGCTGCCCGAGAAGCCGATCACCGTGCCGGCGTTGAGCACCGCGACGACTTCGCCCCGACTATCGATCACGGGGCTTCCACTGGCACCGCCGGCCGCCGGCAGGGCGTGATGAATCAACTGCCGGTCGGCAAACTCGTCGTCCGCGGCTCCGTAGAAGTTCGTGGCCGCAATGACGTAGGCCGCGTGCGAAACAGGGCGAGGGGCCTTCAGGTTGACCAGGCTGATTCCCTCCATGGGATAGCCGACGTAGCCGACCATCGTGAGGCGGTCGACCTTCTTGAGCGAAGCGAGCGAAGCCAAGGGCAGGGCGGGGGCCAGATCGTCCGTTGCTTCCAGACGCAAGATCGCCACGTCGGCGCCGGGGCCGGGTGCCTTGATCGCCTTGAAACTATTCGGTCCGGTCCGCGCCCCGGGAGCGTACTCCGTCCACAGGTTGCTAAAGGCGCGGTAGCCCGGGTGAATGGCGACGGAGTTCACGGCGACCTCGTGCCCTGCGCTGTTACGGGCAATCATTCGCTGCCCGTCGTCGAGCGAGTTGAAATGCTCGGCCACGTGGGCGTTCGTGGCCAAAATGCCGCTGTCCGAGTCGCATACCCACGCGGTACCCAGAGCCGCCTCGCCGCCGCGCTCGTTCTGCACCGCGATCAGATAGACCGATCGCTCGGCCGCACGCAACGCGGCGTTGAGTTGTTCATCGTCGTCGGGCTGTTCGTACTTGGCGACCACATCCTGCACGGCCGCTTTCTGCTCGTCGGAGAGTTCGTCGAGCAGCTGGATGCGGGCCCGCATTTCCTCGACTTCCGCGCCATGACGGGCACTGCTGATCCACAATCCGACGGCGGCCAGGGCCAGCAAGACGATCACGGCGGTGGTGATGCCGGTATGGCGACGGCTGCGCTGCGCGGTTTGTTGCAGTTCGGCAATCACGCTGCCCTTGGTGGGAATCGCCTGCTGCATCTCGGTTGCTTGATAGCCGGGGGCCAGCGAGGCCTCGATCTGAATCACCGGTCCCTCGGGGCCCAGTTGCACGCGGGTGTGATTCAGCAGTTCCTGATCGTCGATGGCTGGTTGGCCACCAACCAGCACGAGGTTGCGGCCGTTGAGCACAAAGCGATAGCGCCCCAGAACTCGTCGCAAGGCGCAGTGCTCGCGGCCGACTCTTGTTTCCTCGGGCGGAAAGACGACGTCGCACTTCGAGGCGTCGCGGCCGATCACGATCTGATCGACGTCGGAATCGAGTTCCAGAGTTTCTCCGGCGCGTGCCCCCTCGACGAAGTGAATGATCAGCGGCATGGCACGCGGCTCCCGGTGGTAAGCGTCAGATTCCCTACGACCGTCACATCCCCACGCATCTGACACGGTAAGTCGCCCGGCAACCGCGGTCAATAAGCGGCCGCGTCGAATATCGCCAGCCGTCGGTGGCGAGCGGCTCGACCAGCGCCGCGGACGGCCGCGAGGCGGCGTCACGGTTGCCGTGCCGCGGTTGAAGGATCGGGGGCTCCCAATTAGCGTGAAAGCATGGGAGACGAGTTGCTCGCCTCCCGCTTCTCGTGACGTGGGAGGTCTTCGCCATGCGACACTTGCAAGACACGCTTCGGATTGCTTTCTGGACCTTGTTGGCTTTCGTGCCCATGGGGACCGTGCCCGGTGCGGCCGCGGCCGACGACGCCCACGTGGAGTTGGTCCACGCACAGCAGATTCGACAGGCGGAACGCAACGTGCAGATTGCCAAGATCCGCTACCGGCAGTACATCCGCGTCGAGTATCCGCTGCGTTTGCGAGAGCTGAACAACGAGATCAAGATCGGCGAGGCCGAGATCCGGCTGTTGCGGCGTCGCGTCGATGCCTTTCGCTTCGTCACGCACAACGACCGCAACGACTACAATTCGCCCACGACGGTGAATATCAAGCAGCTCGAAAACGCCCTGTTTGCCGCCGAGCTTCATCTCGAGCAGATCAAGGCCGAGCGGACGGCCCTCTACCAGAGCGATCGCGACCGGCGCACGCTGTTGAAGCTCGAGTGGGAGGCGGCCTGCGAAGAGCTGGAACTACTTCAGCCGAAAGCGGCGGAGCCGCAGACTATTCGCAACGACCGAAACGCTGCTTAGTCCCATTGCGGTCGCCGCGGCGACCGGGGGCAACGTGCCGATGGCGGCCAGCGGAATCAGGGCCGCGTTGTAGACGAGGGCCCAGGCCAGGTTCTGGCGAATGATCCGTCCGGCCGCGCGCGAAAGGGCAATGGCCCGGGGCACCAGACGCAGGTCGCCGCTGACGAGCACGATATCTCCCGCCTCGACGGCCACTTCGGCTCCGCTGCCGATGGCAATGCCCAGATCGGCCGCCGCCAGGGCAGGGGCGTCGTTGATGCCGTCTCCGACCATGGCCACGCCCGCTCCGCCCTGGCGACGCGCGGCAACGATTTGCTGCTTCTCCTCGGGCAGCACCTCGGACGCCACGTCCTCGATACCGAGCTCGCGGGCAACCGAATCCACGTTCTTGCGTTGGTCGCCGGAGACGAGGGCCACCTCCAAGCCGAGAGCTCGTAGTTGAACGAGTGCCTCGGCGGCCTCGTCACGGAGGCGGTCCTCGATCACGATGGCGCCGAGCAACTGGCCGTCACGCACGACCAGCAGCGGCGCGGTCGCCGCCGGGCTGTCAGAGATCAACGCCTCAATCGCCGCGGTCGCGACGCCCAACTCCTCCGCCAGCCGCCGATTGCCGCAGGCGAAGATCTGGCCTTCGTGCGTCGCGCGGACGCCGAGGCCGGGCAGCACCTCCAAATCGCCTGCCGCGGGAATCTCAATCTCGCGCGCGGCGGCGGCCTCGAGCACGGCCTCGGCAAGCGGGTGTGCCGACGATTGTTCGACCGCGGCGGCCGTTCGCAACACGTCGGTCTCGTCGACCCCGCCGACCGGCACGATGCGCTTCAGTGTGGGCTTGCCGGTGGTGACCGTGCCTGTCTTGTCGAGAATGGCGAGTGAGAGGTTGCGGGCCAGCTCGAGAGCGCGGGGATCCTTCACGAGGATGCCGAGTTCCGCGGCGCGTCCGCTGGCCACGAGCACCGCGGTTGGCGTCGCCAATCCCAGTGCGCACGGGCAGGCGACCACCAGGACGGCGATGGCGGGCCGCATGCCGCTGGCCACGTCGCCGGCCAGCCACCAGGCGACGAGTGTGATCAGGGTCACCAGCAAGACGGCGGGCACGAACACGCCCACCACGCGGTCGGCCAACCGCTGGGCGGCGGTCTTTTCTTCTTGAGCTCGACTCACCAGTTCGACGACGCGGTCGAGCGTCGTGCTGCCGGCCGAGCGGGAAACTTCGATCGTGAGCGAGCCCGAGCCGTTGAGCGTGCCGGCAAAGACGTCGGCGCCGATTTGCTTCTCGACCGGCGTCGCCTCGCCGGTGAGCCAGGCTTCGTCGACGCTGGACTGACCGGAGAGCACGCGGCCATCGAGAGGAATGCGGTCGCCGGGACGGACCGAGACGAGCTCGCCGACGGCAACCTCCTCCAAGGCGACGGTCTCCACGCCGTTCTCGCCGATCCGTCGTACTTCGTTGGGGGCCAGCGAAACCAGCTCGGCGATGGCCCGTGAGGCACGGCCCTTGGCCCGGCTCTCCAGGACCTTACCCAAGGTGATCACGGTCAAGATCATCGCCATTTCCAGGAACATGGCGGGCTGGGTCCAATTGGTCGTCGTGGCGGCGGCGAGTTGGGGCACGACCGTGGCGAGTCCCGCCACGTAGGCGGCCGTGGTGCCGAGCGCCACGAGCGTGTCCATGTTCGTCGACAAGTACCACAGACGTCGGGCGGCGCCGCGGTGGTAGGGCCAGCCGACATAGGTCCAGATGGTCGTCGCCAAAATCGTTTGCAGCAGCAGCGACGTCCGCGACGTGGAGAGCAACAAGGCCACGCCCAGCAGCAGGACCGAGAGGACCGCGCTGGTGATCAGGCGTCGCTGCCAATCGCGAGTCTCGGCGGCCTGATGCTGTTGGGCCAGGGCCAGCGGCGAAGTTTGGCTGTCCACGCGCTCGGCTCGATAGCCGCTCTTGTCGACGGCCGCGAGCAGGCTGTCGAGAATCGCCTGCTGCGAGTCGTAGACGACCGACGCCTGGTTCGTGGCCAGATTGACGCGGACGGCGGCCACACCACGTACCCCCGCCAGGGCCGACTCGACACGGTCGGCGCAGCTGGCACAATGCATGCCGTCGATGTGCAGGCGGAGTTGAGCCATCGGAAGGAGGAAAGGCGAAGTATTGGGTTGTCGGGCGGGTCTACGCGGCGGTGCCTTGCCGCAGGGGGCCCTCCGTGTTCAATATAACGCGGCACCGCAGCTCACCGAGAGCCGGACACGAGCCGCCAACACCGAGAGCGAAAATCGCGTATGCGGGCCGAAGTGATCGCCATCGGCGACGAGTTGACCAGTGGGGAACGCCTCGACACGAACAGCCGCTGGCTTTCCCAGCGGCTCGTCGAGAACGGCATCCCGGTGCTCTATCATTCTACGGTCGGCGACGATTCGGCGGCGTGTAAAGAGGTGATCGAGCGGGCAATCGCCCGTGCCGAGATCGTGTTGCTCACGGGGGGGCTGGGTCCCACGGCCGACGATTTGACCCGCGACGCGATCGCGGTGGCGACCGGAACGAGCTTGCAGATCGACGAGTCGATGCTGGTCGAAATCGAGGCCATGTTCCGGCGGCGGGGTCGCGATATGCCCGAGCGAAACCGCGTTCAGGCGATGTTCCCGACCGGCAGCCGACCGATTCCCAACCGGCATGGCACGGCACCCGGAATCGAAATGCGGGTCCTGCGCGGGGACGAGACGGCCAGCCACCTGTTCGCGCTGCCGGGCGTGCCGGCCGAGATGAAGCCGATGTGGCAAGAGACGGTCCTCGCGCGCTTGAACGAGATTGCCCCGCAAAGCGGCGTGATTCGCCACCGGCAGCTAAAGTGCTTTGGGGTCGGCGAGAGTCAGCTGGAGGCGATGCTGCCCGATCTGATTCGTCGCGGTCGTGAGCCGAGTGTCGGCATCACGGTGCATGCCGCCACGATTACGCTCCGCGTGACCGCGCGGGGTCGGGATGCTGCCGAATGCGAGGCGCAGATGGCTCCCACGATCGCCACGATCCGCGCGTGCCTGGGGACGTTGGTCTTTGGCGAGGACGACGACGAACTGCACCACGCCACGGCCCGCCTGTTGCAGCAATCGCAGCAGACGGTTGCCACGGTGGAATGTGCCAGCGGCGGCTTGGTGGCCGAATGGTATTCCGAGATCGACGAAGAGGGCGTCTTCTTTCGAGGCGGCGAGGTTCGTCCGCGTAGCGATTTTGCCCGGGGCGAGTCGCTGGCCGCAGCCTCTCTGGCCGAGTTCGTGGAGCAACTGGCCAGCGAGATCCGCGAACGTCGCGGTGCGGATTTTGGGCTCGCGATAGGGCCGCTTCCCGAGGTGGACACGGCTACCGCCGCAGAAGCGGACAAAGTCGATGAAGAAGCCGCCAGCCGTGAGCGGTTCTACTACGCCTTGGCGGATCGGGACGGCTGCCAGGTCTATCACGGCCGCGCACTCGCCCACCCGGCGATTCGCAAGGAGCTGGCCGGCAAACAGGCCCTCGATCGACTTCGTCGTCGTCTGCTGGGCGAACCGTCGGCCGAAGCGTGACGTGCTCGGTAAGAGACGGCGACGTCAGCGGCCCCTTGCTCTCGAAGAGCCACGGATCACTAGCAAACATCGCGGGCAGGAATCCCGCAGTCGGCGGCGAAGTCGATTCCGAACCGTGTGTCGATCTTCAGGGCCGCCTCGAGTCGCCGCAGATACTCGGACCTGGGAATCTCCGAGGCGCCCAGGCTGCGGGTGTGATCGGTCAGCTGTTGGATGTCGAGCAGCGTGTAGCCGCGGGCGCGGAGGTGCCGCACGAGGGCCACCAGCGCCACCTTCGAGGCATCGGATTGGCGAAAGAACATGCTCTCGGCGGCGAAGAACCCGCCCAGCGAAATTCCGTAGGTGCCGCCGACAAGTTCCTCTTCCGCCCAAGTCTCCACACTCATCGCGTAACCGAGCCGGTGCATCTGTTCGTAGGCGGCAATCATCTCGGGACAGAGCCAGGTCTGGCCCGCCCGTCCGTCGGCGGTGGCGCAGCCGCGAATCACCTCGCCGAAAGCGCGATTGCAGGTCACGCGAAACTTGCCACGGCGCAGCGTACGTTGCAAGCTGCGGGAGAGGTGCAGCTCGTCGAGCTCGATAATCGCCCGCGGATCGGGCGACCACCAGGCCAGCAAAGCGCGGCGATCACAAATCGGCCAGGGAAAGATGCCGTGTGAATAGGCGTCGAGAAGCCAGTTGGGAGTCAGCTGTCCGCCAAAGAGCATCAAGCCTTCTTCATCCGCCGCGTCGACCGGGGGAAAGTACTTCGATGGCGATAGCTTCGTCATTTGCCCTGCGATCTACTTGCCACCTACTTACCACTCGCCCTGGGGACGATTGCTCGAGCACGCGCGCCCCTCGCCGCGGTCGACCGTTCAATGTCCCTCGCCGCGGACACGACGCGGGCAACCCTGCGTTCATCATAGACACCGCCTGAGTCACGGCAACCGCGCGGAAAACCAATTGCGCCGGCGTTGCGGATTGTGTTGCCGGTCGTGGCGAAATGGCGGGACGACATCGACGTGCGCACCCGTGTTTTTCGCAGTTCACTGGATGGTGGGGACATTGCCCCGTATACTTGTCCTGAAGGCGGATCTACGCGCGTTTCCGAGAAGTCTGCCGAGTCGGTACACCATGCAAGAACGATCTTCGCCGGGACAGGGCAAGGGGCCGCCCTACATCGATTACCTGAACGCTCCCGGTACCCCGCAACGTGAGTCGGAAGCGGTGACGCCACCGCCTCCGCCCGCGTCGGCGCTGCCCGCGACACCTTCGCGCGTGGCACCCGAAGCGCGACGCAGCACGACGTGGCCGCTGCTGTGGCTGCTGGTCTTCCTCATCGCCCTGGTCGCCGGCGTTTCGCAGCTGGAACGGATCACGTACTCGATCTTTCGCGCCCGTCAGCGGGCCGCCCTCGACACGCTCGAGAGCGCGCGACTGACGTCCTTTTCGCATGCCTCGAAGTTGGTGGCCGAAGGGGTTGGCCGCAGCGTCGTGCCGATCGAAGTGATCGACGGATCGGGCGACGTGGGCGACTGGCTCGCCGGGGCCGGTCGAGTGTTTCCTCGCAATGGTCAGGGCTCGGGCGTGATCGTGGACGAGGACGGCTATGTGATCACGAACTACCACGTCATCAGCACCGCCGAACAAATCGTCGTGCACCTGCCCGAGGGCTCGTCGAAGACGGCGGAAGTGGTGGGATTCGACGCCTTTGCCGACCTGGCCGTGCTGAAGATCGATGCGGAGGGACTGCTGCCGCTGAAGTGGGGCGACAGTGACGTCCTCACGGCGGGCGACCCAGTCTGGGCTATCGGCAGCCCGTTCGGCCTGGACAACAGCATCACGATGGGGATCGTGAGCGCGAAGGGCCGCCGCGTCGTCGACGGCGAGCGATATCAAAACTACTTGCAGACCGACGCGGTGGTGAATCCGGGTAATAGTGGTGGCGCGCTGGTGAATATCCGCGGCGAACTGGTCGGCATCAATACGGCGATCGTGGGCCAGGATTATCGGGGCATCAGCTTCGCCATTCCCAGCGGCATCGCCCGCGAGGTCTATGAGCGAATTCGCCAGACGAACGGCAACTTTCAGCGTGGTTGGCTCGGGGTGCGGCTCGACGCCGCCCGCGGAGAACGGCGTCAAGGTTCGCGATCGGACACCCCCAGCGGCGCGCACGTCGCCGGGGTGCTTGACGGCTCGCCTGCGGAGACCGCGGGCATCCAGTCGGGCGACATCATCGTCGAGTGGAACGGGCGTTCCGTTGCCGATCGGCAGGAGCTGATGTGGCACGTGGCCGGTACGAATCCCGGCGTAAGCGTCGAGGCGAAACTGCTGCGAGACGGCGAGATCGTCTCCGTGACCGTAAAGGTGGGCGCTCAGCCGGAAGAACTGCAAGAGTAGTACGGGGCGTGGCATCCAGGGTTTTTCTCGAGCAGGGACCGCGGTGGCGGGCTGCCAGCCGCTTTACAGGGCCCGGCCCCGCCAGGGATAATTCGGCAGCAAGAGGTGCCACTGGCCGCAGGTGCTAGCACTCGGCCACTTCGCGTTGACCCCGGCTCGTCCGCCGCCCTATAATCCTGCCGCTGTCGAGGAGGGCAGTGCTGGACGCGAAGCCCGTCCTGCATTTTTGAGAAGGTCAAGGAAGACCGGCGACCGGTGGCGTTTCGCTGCGTGCTTTCTTGTTCTTTTCGCACAGCGCCACAGGAGTCGCAGGTGTCGTTGACATCTTCGCTGGACACCAAAGAGCAAGTCCGTCAGGCCACGGACATTGTCGATCTGATCGGGGAGGCGATCCCGCTCCAGCGGCGCGGCCGTCTCTATCTGGGTCTGTGCCCGTGGCACGACGACACGCGGCCGAGCTTTCAGGTCAACCCCGAGCGACAGACCTTTCGTTGCTGGGTCTGTGACGTGGGCGGCGACGTTTTCAGTTATGTGATGCGTCGCGACCAGCTCGAGTTTCGCGAGGCCCTGGAGATGCTGGCCGAGCGGGCCGGAATCGAATTGCGACCGCGGGCGCCGCACGAGCATGGCAAGCCGACCGCGGGCGACGAAAAGCGGCAACTCTATCGAGCCCATCAGTGGGCGGCCGAACTGTTTCATCGTGTGCTGCTCAACGACGCGCGGGCCGAACCGGCCCGTCGCTACCTGCAACAGCGCGGCATCGATCAGGCGAGTATCGAGCGACACGCGATCGGCTTCTCGCCAAACGAATGGACCTGGCTGGTCGAGCAAGTCGTCGGAACCGAGTTTTCGGCGCCGCAGCTCGAACGCCTGGGATTGATCGGAACCTCGGCCAAGAGCGGGCGTCGCTACGATCGCTTCAAGGGCCGCCTGCTGTTTCCGATTCGCGACGTCCAGGGACGTACGGTCGCCGTGGGCGGGCGCATCTTGCCCGAGTTCGCCAACGAAGAGTCGGCCAAGTACATCAACTCGCCCGAGACGCCGCTCTTCTCCAAGAGCAATCAGTTGTACGGTCTCGAGCTGGCTCGCGAGGCGTTCGGGCGGCAGCGCGAGGCGATCGTCACCGAGGGTTACACCGATTGCGTCGTCGCGCAGCAGTTCGGCTTTGCCAACACGGTGGCGGTGCTGGGCACCGCCCTGGGTGAGTCGCACGTGCGGATGTTGTCGCGTTATGTCGACCGCGTGACCCTGGTGCTCGATGGCGACGAGGCAGGTAAGCGCCGGGCCAACGAAATTCTCGACCTGTTCTTAGCCGGACGCCTCGATCTGCGAATCCTGACACTGCCGGATGGTAGCGATCCTTGCGATTTCCTCTTCGCTCGGGGGGCGGCCGCCTTTGCCGAGGCCCTGTCGGAGAGCGTCGATGCCCTGGAACACAAGCTTCGCCTGGAGACCGCGGACGTCGATCCGGCGGCCGGGACGTATGAGGCGAATCGGGCCTTGGAGAACGTGCTGGCGACCTTGGCGGCCGCCCCACGTCCTTCGCAGGTAAGCGAGTCGGAGCTGCGGCTCCGCGAGGACCAATTCATTTCGCGCCTGGCTCGCCAGTTCAACGTCGAGGAAGGCCGGGTGCGCGTTAGGCTCAACGAGGTGCGTGCCGCGACCGCTGCCAGGTCGGCCCGACCGCCCGGGTTGGCAGGGGAGCCGGTCGAAGGCATGCCGATCGCCGTCGAAGATTCCCAGGCCGACGCGTGGGAGCGCGAGCTGATCGAGATTCTACTGCAAGAGCCCGAGGCGGTCTCGCGAGCTGCGGAGTCGCTGCGACCGGAGGCGATTCAGGACGCGCGGCTGCGCACGATTTATGCCAAGTGCTGTGAGCTGCTCGAGGCGGGGGTGTCGGCCGAACTCGACCGTCTTCTTTTGGAGTTTGAGGATCCCGCCATGCAGAGTATGTTGGTCAAGCTCGACGAGGCGGGACGCGAACGCGGCGGCAGTGATCTGGCCGCTCAGCTCCCCGATGTGCTCGAGAGCCTGGCCCGACGTCGTGAGCGACACGAGCAGCGCCGGCTCACGACCGCGATGAAAGAAAAGCGTTTCGATCAACAAGAAGAAGTTGAACAATTGGAGGATATGTTTCGCCAGTTGCGACACCGTCAAGGCATTTCCGAGCCCACGGATGAGTAAGGATGCCCTGGTCGGATGATCGTGGTGAACGTGCTCCCCCGCACGAGCACGCCCGCCCACCGCGATCATGAAGTTTATCTCTTACCGCGCAGGAAGACGCGCAGGGAGGTGCCGCGTGGAATATCAAGATACGCAATTGCAGGAGCTCGTCGCGAAAGCGAATACTCAGGGTCATTTGACCTACGATGAGGTCAGCGCTTATCTGCCCGACGACGCTCAGAATCCGGAGCGTATCGATCATTTGATCGTCGCTCTGGAGAATCAGGGCATTGAATTGATCGACGAGGCCCCCGCGGCCCAAGTCGACGGCATTGCCGGTCGCATTGGAGAGGGCTCGTCCGCCGCCGGCAGCGATGACGCGGCCCCGATGCTGGCCTTGGCCCCGCCTGAGGAGTTGACCAAGTTCAACACCGATCCGATTCGCCTGTATCTCTCGCAGATGGCCACGGTGCCGCTGCTCTCCCGCGAGGACGAGGTGGCCCTGGCCAAGCGCATCGAGATTTGTCGCAAGCGATTTCGCCGCGCGATCCTCGGTTGCCACTTCGCCATGGAGAACACCGTAGCGACGTTACGCCGGGTCCACCAGGGTTTCCTGCCCTTCGATCGCACGATCAAGGTCTCGCTGACCGAGCAGTTGACCAAAGAGCAGATCCAGGCCCGCATGCCGTACAATCTGCGCACGCTCGAGTGTCTGTTGGAGCGCGATCGCCGCGAGTTTGGCACGATGCTCTCGCGTCTGGCGGTGCCGTCCGCCAAGGCCGAGGTGCGTCGCGGTTTCCTTCGCCGCCGCAAGAAAGAGTTGCAGCTGGTCGAAGAACTGAGCCTGCGGACGCGTCGCGTACGGCCACTGATGCGACAGCTCCGCGAGTTCGCCGACCGTATGGAGAAACTGCAAAGTCTCATCCGCGAAGAACGCGGACCGGCTGGATCGGCCCAGAAGCTGCGCGGCTATCGACGCGAGCTGCGCGACTTGATGCTCAAGACGATGGAGAGCCCGAGGAGTCTGCGAAATCGTGTCGACGAGATTTCCCGTCGTCATGAGGAGTACGAGGGCATGAAGCGACAGCTCTCGCGGAGCAATCTGCGGCTGGTCGTGTCGATCGCCAAGAAGTATCGAAATCGCGGTCTCGGTTTCCTCGACCTGATTCAGGAAGGCAACACCGGCCTGATGCGGGCAGTGGACAAGTACGAGTATCGACGTGGTTACAAGTTTTCCACGTATGCCACATGGTGGATTCGCCAGGCGATTACCCGCGCGATTGCCGATCAAGGCCGGACGATTCGTATTCCGGTCCACATGATCGACGTCCTCGGCAAGTTGCGTGGCGCCGCCAAACGCTTCTTGCAGGAAAACGGTTACCAGCCGACGACCGAAGAGACGGCCCTGGCCGCGGGCATCGATATCGAAGAAGCGCGACGCGTTCTCGACATTGGCCGCAGTCCTGTGAGCCTTGACCGACCGGTGGGCGAAAGCGAAGATAGTAGCTTCGGTGAGTTCATCGAGGATAAAGGTTCCGAGAGTCCCTTGCGTTCGGCGAATCATGGCTTGTTGCGTGAAAAGATCGAGGGCCTGCTCAACACGCTCACCTATCGCGAGCGCGAGATCATTCGTTTGCGATACGGACTCGGCGACGGCTACTCGTATACGCTTGAGGAGGTGGGACGAATCTTCAAGGTTACGCGGGAGCGCGTTCGCCAGATTGAAGCGAAAGCCGTTCGCAAGCTGCAGCATCCGGTGCGAAGCGAGCAGCTCGCCGGATTCGCGCTTCGCGCCGCGTGAGTCGGACGCGACGCTTGTTGTAACAACAAGGCCGCTGACCTTCGGGTCGGCGGCTTTTTTTGTGGCTGCTGACCATGACTGACGTACACCGCGGTGACGAACGACCTGGGAGATAAGAGACGCATGTCGGAAATTGTCGAAACGGTTCGCATCCTCCATCGGATTCACCAACAGCTGGCGGACCTGCAAGCGCGGCTCGAGGCGGGCCCGCGGAAGATTGCCGTTGCCAAGGCCGCCGTCGCGGCCCGTGAGGCGGAAGCCACCAAGGCGGGCGAAGATCTACAAGCGGCGCGCGTGGCGGTCGACCAGAAGCAGCTCGAGCTGAAGACGGGCGAGGGCAAGATCGAGGACTTGCGCGTGAAGTTGAACACGGCCGCCAGCAATGTCGAGTATCAGTCGTTTCTCGAGCAGATTGCCGCGGCGGAAATGGCCAATAGCGTTCTGGAGGACGAAATCCTCGAAGCCCTGGAGAAGATCGAACAACTGCAGATCGCGGTCGGCGAGGTGAAAACGACGGTTGACACGAGCAAGACGGAGCTGACCAAGTTGGAACAACTCGTCGCGGAAGAAACGAGTTCGGTCAAGGCCGACATCGAGCGACTGGGGACGGAGTTGGCCGAGGCCGAGGCCCTGCTCCCGGGGGACTTTCGCGCCGAGTATCAGCGGGTCGTGAAGAGCAAGGGCGAAGACGCCATGGCCGCGGCCGACGGGGACAATTGCGGCGGATGCTATCAACAGGTGACGCCGAACATGGCCAACGAGCTGCAGTTGGGACGGGTCGTCACCTGCCGCGCTTGCGGCCGACTTCTCTATCGAGCGGAGTGACTCTCGATCGCCGCCAAGCGGCGCGATGCGGGACAGCGGAGCGTCGCCGGGCCCGCCGCACGAGCCGTCCGCACGTCGTCGCCCAGCACCGCAGCGCCTGGGAATCGCTGACTTTACAGGCGGCACCCCGGGCGACATAATGGCCGCAGGTCTCTGGTGGGAGACCTTTTTTCGTAAGTGCGAGTTTCAGCGGGAGTCGACGAGATGATGGAACGTATCCCCATGACGCGAACGGGCTACGAGAAAATTCGTAGCGAGTTGCATCGTCTCGAGAATGTGGAAATGCCGGCGATCACCCAGCGGGTGGCCGACGCGCGGGCCGAAGGCGACCTGAGCGAGAACGCCGAGTATCACGGTGCCCGCGAGTCGCAGGGGATGCTGCAGGCCAAGATCAATCAGCTCAAGGACAAGTTGTCCCGGGCCGACCTGATCGATCCGTCGACGCTGCCGAAGGACCAGGTTGGGTTCGGCTGCACGGTCGTGGTCAAGGATCTCGACTTCGACGATGAAGAGACATTCATCCTGGTCGGGGCGGGCGAAGAAGATTACGACGAGGGTCGTATCCTGGTGACCAGCCCGCTGGCCCAGGGGCTGATCGGCAAGAAGGCCGGGGACAAAGTCGAGATCGAGGTGCCGGCCGGCACCATGAAGTTCGAAGTGCTCACGATCAGCTTCGAAGAGTAGCGGGCAACCAGCAGGACGCCTACTAGTCGCCGATCTCGATTACCGGGGCCGCTTCCAGTTCCGCGGCTTCGCGCTCGGCCCGACGACGGGCCCAGCGATCGCTCCAGTTGTAGGCGTAGCTGTACGAGACCGGCACGACCAACAGCGTCAGCATCGTGGCGAAGCCGAGTCCGAAACAAATCGCCGTGGTGAGCGGCTGCCAGAACTCCGCCCCTCCCGAGAGATTCAAGAGCAGCGGAAGCAGGCCGCCGATGGTAGTCACCGTGGTGAGCAGCACCGGCCGCAGTCGATTGATGCCCGCATCCATGATCGCGTCTTTCACCGCCAATCCGCGGCGGCGGGCCCGGTTGGTGAAGTCGACCATGACGATCGAGTCGTTCACCACGATGCCGGTCAGGGCGACCAGCCCGATAAAGGATGCGAGTGAAAAGGAGAAGTCGAGTATCCAGTGGCCGGCCACCACGCCGACGAAACTGAGCGGCACCGCCAAGAGGACGAGAAACGTCTGGCGAAAGCTGTTGAATTGCAGCACCAGGATCGAGAAGATCAGCACGACCGCGATCAGCATGGAGATGAGCAGGTAGCGAAAGTTCTTGTCCCGCTCCTCGTTCTCGCCGGTGAACTCCGCGCGCACGCCTTCCGCTGCGGAGCCGGGGACGCCGATGAAGACGGCGTTCGAACTGGTCTTCGGCGTCGTCGCGGCAAGGACTCCGAGGCGAATCCGATCGAAGAAGCCGAGGTCTTCCTGCTGTGCGGCGACGTCCTCGCCGATGGTGCTCACCAGTCGGAAGCCGAGTTCCGGCATCACCTCGTTCTCAAGCTGGGCGAAAATCACATCGGGCGAGACGCGAGGCGGCCGTTCCTTGAACAAATCGCGGATGGTCTGCAGGAACGTCTTGCGTACCGGGCTCTTCTCGGGTTCGAGAATGTTGCAATGGGCCGTGACCGCGCGATCGCGGTTGTAGCGGTTGATGCTGTACAGCCCCGCGCCGCGTTCGATGTGGGCCAGCTCTCCGACAGTGGCTCGACTGCCGTCGGCGGCGGTGAGCATGAGTCGCTCGATGTCTTCCTTCGACTGCTGATACTCGGGGGCCACCTGCAGCCGGAGCGTGACGTCTTCGTCGTCGATATTGAGCTGGATACGCGTGTCGCCGAGGATCGCGGTTTGCACGGCCTGGGCCACCTGGGCGTCGGTCGCATTGAACAGACCGGCCACCTGCGGAATCGGATCGATCGTGATCTCGGGGTTGTTGCGGCGATAGTCGCTGCCGTGGTCGATCGTTCCCTCCATGTCCTTGAGCTGGGCGACGACCTTTTCGCCCAAGTTGCCGAGCTGTTCGAGGTTCTTTCCGGTAAGGCGAACGGCGACCTTGAACCCGCCTGGAGGCCCTTCCTCGACCTCTTCGATCGAGATCTTCATGCCCGGCCACGGTTTGATGTCGTCGCGCAGCTGCTTGATGATGTCGTCCTCGTGCCGCTCGCGATCGAGCGGCGAACGAAGCTCGACCATCACGGTGGCGAATTCCGGTCCCGTGGCGGGGTCGGTCTCCAGGCGACTGGCGAGTCCTTCGGACGCCCCGATCGCCGAGACGTAGTTGACCAGGTCGCCGTCGCTCCGCAGGCGTTCGAGCCCCTCGATAATCGCATCCTGGGCGGCCACCGTCTCCTCGATGCTGTAGCCGAGCGGCAGTTCGTAGCGGACTTCGAATTGCCCGCGGTCGCTGGCCGGAAAGAAGTCGAAACCGATCTGCTGAATGGTGACATAGGCCAGCATCACGGCGCCGATGCTGCCGAGGACGACCGTCCAGCGATGACGCAGCCCGAAGCCCAACACGGCCGCGTAGAGCCGCGTAAAGAGTCCGTGAGGCCGCAAGAACGTTTCCGCCTCGTCGTCGGCCGTTGCTGCCGCGCGAGCGCGGGCCGCGCGGGTGGCGGCGTGTTCCTGCCGCGAATACCAGTAGGCGGCCAGCACCGGAATCAGGTAGTGGTCGACGAGAATCGAGCCGAGCAACGCCACCGTGACGACCTTCGGCATCACGCTCATGAAGTCGCCCATGATGCCCGGCACCAACAGCATCGGCAGATAAGCGGCAACCGTCGTCAGGTCGGCGGCAATCACCGGCAGGCTGACCTCGTCGATGCCGTTCTTGGCGGCCTCGAGCGGGGGCTCGCCCATTTCGATGTGCCGGTGGATGTTCTCGGCAACGATAATCGCCCCGTCGACGACCATTCCCAGCACCAGGATGTAGCTGAAGATGACCATGTTCGAGACGGGCACGTCGAACGCGAACAGAAAGATCAACGCGATGGCACAGCTGATCGGAATCGCGGTGAGCACGATAATCGCAACCCGCAGGCCCATCGTCCAGGCCAGAATGACCAACACCAGCATGGCGCCAAAGATGAAGCTGGAGCCGAGCACGCGAAACATCAAGGCGATTTCCTGCGATGTATCACGACTGGTCGAGAACTTGATGTGCGGATAGCGGAGCTGCATCTCCTGCACCTTGGCGTTGATCTTGCGAGCCGCGTCCAGGGTGTTGATGTCGGCTTCCTTGTTGACGATGATCGACGCGCACTCCTGCCCGTCGAGCTGCGCGACGTTCTGTCGTCGCCGATAGGTGTCGATCACCGAGGCGACGTCGCGGACGTGAATCAGATGGCCGTCTTGCTGGCTGACGACCGCTTCGCGAATGTCCTCCACGCCCCGCAACTTCGTCTCGCTGCGTACCTGAGCGTTGTAGCGGCCGGTATCGAGTTGGCCGCCGGGAAGCTCGGCGTGGTAGTCGGCCAAGGTGCGATGAAAATCGGCAATCGTCAGCCCATATTCCGCGGCCAGGTCGGGGTGAATGTTGACGTGAATCTCACGCTCGCGGCCCCCGAAGAGTTGGGTATTCGACACGCCTGGGAGCGTATTCAGCTCGTCTTCGACCTCCTCGGCGATCTGCTTTAGCCGACGCGGGTCGAAGCCGTCGGGTGCCGAGAGATTGACCAGCATGATCGGCGTGTTCTCGAAGTCGATGTCCATGATCCGCGGTTGAACTTCCCGGCCGGCGGGCAGTTCGTTGCGGATCTCATCGACCAGGTGCTTCACATTGGCGCGGGCCTCTTTCGGAGTAATCCCGTCGAGGAAGACGACCTGCGTGACGCTTGAGCCGCGCATGCTGTTGGACGCGACGAAGTCGACATTGTTGAGCGAGTCGAGCGCGTCTTCGACCTTGCGCGTGATCTCGACTTCGGTCTCCTCGGGGCTCGCTCCCGGATAGGGAATTGCGACCAACACGACCGCCTTGGTGATGCCGGGCGTGCGCTGCACGGGAACCGTGAAGGCGGCAATCGCGGCGAGCACCAAAACGAGCACGGTCGCCACAATGACGACGCGCGGGCGGTCGATGGCTTCGCGGCTGAAGAGCATGGCAGCTTAGGTGCGATTCGAGTCGGTGCGAGCGGGTCGCCGTCGGGTCGCTTTAGGGATCGTCGCGCTGACGTTCCGCCGCTCGAGGATTCGGCAATCCCGGACTGTCGTAGGCCTCGGCGTCGGGTCCGTATTCGGGAACGTAGTCGTCGTTGTCCAGCTCGACCTCGTCGGTCTCGACGATCTGAACGGGGCGGCCCGCGACGAGACGGTGCTGACCGCGAACGACCACGTTTTGGTGTTCCGGCGGCAGGTCGAGAAGCACCAGCTCGCGATCCTGTTCGATCCAGCCGCTCAACTGATAGCGGTGGGCGGAATACGACCGGGTGTCGTCGACGGGCGTCACGGGTCCACCATGGGGCCGGTCGTCTTCACGGACCGTGAAGATGAAGGCGACCTTGTGCTTGCGACCCGTCTTGGGATCGCGCTCCGTGCGAAAGAGAACGCTCGAGGTGGGAATGCGGTAGCCGTCGACTTGCTGCACCACGACGCTGGCCAGTCCGATCAGGCCGGGCTTCAAATCGCGGTCGGAATTGTTGACCACGACCTCGACGTCGAACAGCTTCGAGACCTCGTTCTCGGTCTCGGCGACTTGCTTGACCCGGCCGCTGCGGCTGCGCCAGGGATTGCCGAAAGTGTCGCGCCCAATGAACTCGATCTGAACCGCTTGTCCCGGGCGAATCGCGCGGATCTTCGACTCGGGGACTCCGAGCATCAAGAGCACGCGGTCGACTTGGACGAGCTTGAACACGGCGTCGTGCTGGCGTACCGACTCGCCCATTTGCGCGTAACGCTTGGCGATCACTCCGTCGACCGGGGAGATGATGCGGGCATCTTCGAGATTGCGACCGATCTGCGCGGCGACGGCCTCGGTCATCTTGACCCTCGCACGGGCCTCCTTCCAGCGCGTGACGCGATCTTCATAGTCTTCGGTGGAGATCAGGCCGCCACCCTTTTCCTGAAGCTCGCGACCACGCCGGTAGTCGGCGTCGGCTTTCTCCAATTGCGTCTTGGCCGAGTCGAGTTGTGCGGTGACTTCGAGGAGCTTCGCCTTCAGCAAACGATCGTCGAGTTGAGCGAGCAGCTGGCCTTTGCGCACCGCCATCCCCTCGTCCAGATACTCGCCGTCGTCCGACTTGCCGAACTGGAGCAGGCGACCGGCCATTTCGAAGCCGAGCGTGAAGGACTCGTAGGGCACGAGTCGCCCCGAGAACTTGTCGACGATGCGGACGCGCTCCTCTTCAATGCGTCGCACCGTGACGGGGGTCTTGGTGAGCTTGACCTCGACCTCGTTCGCCGCCTGAGCGGGCGGATCGTCGCTCCTCCAGGTGAGCGTGACCGCGACCATCACGGCCGCCGCCACGCAGGTCACCGCCAATAAACTGAGAAAGTTCCAGACTCGACGTAACATCAACCGCGTGCCTCTTCGTTTCCTGCACGAGGGCAGGCGACTGTCGACGGAATCGATTGGAGCCGTACAGCAGTCTTTTGTTAGCTAGCTAACGAAATAGTAGTTTTCTGGACAGGCGAAGGCAAGCCAAATCGCCGACGCAGTAGTGTAGTAGCACGCCACCTATTTAGTTTACCTGCCCGAAGCTACAACGGCTTCAAATTGCTGATCGACGTGCTCAATCACGGTTGCCAGGAAGCCAGCACGGGATCGCCATCCCAGATGCCGGCCGCTGCTGGCGGCGTTTCGTGTCGCGACTGCACAGGTGTCTCCCCTCGATGTGGGGCTGCGTCACAGAGCACTGGGGAAGTCCTTGCCCTGTGGCGAAAAAACTCTAGTGGCTCAATCCGGCACCCCTTCATAGAGCGCGCGACCCACGCGTATCAGTGTGGCCCCTTCGAGAATCGCCTGCGGATAGTCGTTGCTCATGCCCATCGACAATTCGTCGAGTCGCACGTTGGGCGGCGCGCGGTCGACCAACTCGTCGCGAAGCCGGCGCAAGGCCGCAAAGTCGCGTCGGGCGACCTCGGCTCCACCTTCGCGATGGGCCATGGTCATCAGCCCGCACACCTGTACGTGAGGATACTTCCCGGCTCGTTCGACGACCTCGCGCACATTCGCCGGGGCGAAGCCGTGCTTCTCCGCATCGCCGGAGATGTTTACCTCCAATAGGACGTTAGCAGGCCGAGGGAGGTTCACCGCTTCGCGATCCATTTCCTGCAGCAGGCGCGTGCTATCGACCGAATGGGTAAGCTGCACTGCGGGTAAGGTGCGGCGGACCTTGTTGCGTTGCAGGTGACCGACCAGGTGCCACTCGACGTCGAGGTCGGCCAGGGCGTCGGCCTTTTCCCAAAGCGCTTGGGGACGGCTTTCGCCCAAGCTTCGGCAGCCGGCGGCAACCAGGTCGCGAACGACGTCGGTGTCGACATACTTGGTTACCGCCACGAGCCGAACGTCGTCGGGCGATCGACCTGCCTGAGCCGCGGCGGTCGCCATCGCATCGTGGACAGCCGCAAGGTTACGTTCGACAGTTCGGAGGCGATCCGACATGATCGAGGTACGTGGCCCGTGCCAGCGGTGACGCGGCGGCTATTCGATCTCCACCAGCTCTTCGACGCTGCCGTCGCGATGGAATCGGCCGACGAGAATCTCGCTGTTTCGATTCTGACCCAGCACGGTGCGGCTGCTGGGCGGGGCGAGCGATCGGTAGTAGAGCCACTGCGACTTGCCAATTTCAACGCGATATCCGACCGCGACGTCGGGCGGCACGCGGCTGCGATCCTCGCCGACCGTGAGCTGGCGCCAGGTGACGGGAGCCTTGCGTCGACGTCGGGAGAGATCGAAAAACAGCGGGGCCGCGAGGGCCGCGCCCGCCAGCGTCTGCCGCAGCTCGAGGGTCCGTTCTGCGCAACGTAACGTCCCGCGGCTGGAATCGGAACGCCACTCGGAGATTCCCAGCGGCAGGACGCGAAACGTCGGCTCGTCGATGCCGAGTCGCAGCTCGGTGTGCCTCCGGTCGGCGGCAACTTGAACATCCTTGCCCAGAGTTAGCCGACTGATGTAGTCGACGCGATGGCGCGAATCACCCTGGACGGCATCGGACATCAAGAGAAACTCGTCATTATGGGCGAGCAGGAAGCTCCGCTGCAGCTGCACACCTTCGGCGAGGGACAACTCGAGCTCGAGGAAGTCGCAGTCGCGATCCGATTCCCAGCACACTTGCTCCCATTCCGCGTCCGCATCGACGGCGAGTGGGCGGCCGTCTACCTTCACTTCAACGTCCCACGACGAAGAAAAGAGCGTCTGCTTGCCGACGTTCAATTCGCAGCGGAGCGGGAGTCGATCGTAGGCGACCGTCACGTGATTCGAAGACCGCGACCAATCGCTGCGCAGGGTCGTCAAGCTGGCCCACTCCGACTCGCCGGCCGCCCGCGGCCATTCCTCTTCGGGTTCGTACCCGCCGCGACGTCCCGGTAGCGCGACGTCGGCAACTTCTTCGTCGGCCTCATCTCCGGCCAGGTCGAGTGCCGACTCGAACAACGCCGCCGACCAGACGCCCACCTCGCGGTCGGCAAGAATTTGGGTGCCGTCGTGCCGACACTGACGGATGGCCGAGGTGATGAACCAGGCGTACTGCTCCCGCGCCTGCTTGGAGAGCCGCAGCGACTTACGGACTTCGCCCAAAGCACAACAACGCGTCCAGCAGGCCAGCAACTCTCGACTGCTGTCCAGGTAACGGGCGTGAAGGGTTCCTTCGCCGTCGAGCACTTCCAAGATCGACGTGGACAGAAAGTCCCGTCCTGCCTCGGCGGCGGCCCGCGTGGCGGCAAGTTCCGGGAGCACGCAGCCGAGCGTTAGCGGTAGCTCGCCGCGCAAGAGGTGCATTACGCCCACATCGGCGTCCGCTGCCAACGCGACCGACTCCTCCGTCAGCTTGAGGAGACAATCGAACAGTTCGATCCAGGCCTCGGGAGTGCACTGGTTGCTCAGCGACGGCAGGGCCTCGGCCCAGGCAAGGGCCTCCAGAGCCACGGCGCGATCGACGCTCGTGACGTCGGTCTCCACCAACCAGGCCGACAGCTGTTCAGCGGCCTCGGCGGTGGCATTTCCCCGACCGGCAACCGCGCGGGCGAGTAGTTTGAGAAGCCCGGTTGTTTGTTGGTGCGCTTCGGCGGTCAGCGTCCAAGCCAGTGGCGACGATTTGCCGCCGACCAGCCGCGACCGCAGCGACGGGGTGTCCCGCTGTCGGAGGTGCTTTTTCCAAACCTTCCAGAGGCGAGCCGCGTCGGCGTCTTCCGCGGCCCGTCGCAACTTGCCGGGCGCGGATGAGTGCCAGACGTCGGGGTCGAGGAACCGCTCGAGCGTTTTGACGGGAGTCGTGTCGAGAGTTGTGGTCATGGGAGTGAGCTTCCTGCCCAGGAATCCTTGGTGGAATCGAATCGAACGGCCACGACGCGGGGCCGCCTGGTTTCGCAGATGGCAGCGCGGCAACTCGCAATGGACCGCGCGCGAACCACGGGGTATAGTACCAGCATCGAGAGGCAAATGTCTTCCCCCCAACGGCACGTCGTGTCGTCTGCGCAGCGAGCATCAAGGAGCACGGATCGGCATGTTGTGGAAACACCTTGTTTGGAGCCTCTTGGGGATGGCGTCGGTCGTCTTCGCGGCTTGCGTGTTTGCGGAAGAGCAGCCGGGCGAACAAGCCGCGGACACTGACGAGCAGGTCGCCCGTGAAGACGGGTCGTCGCCGGCTGCCGGAGAGGAAGACGCCGCGGAAGAGGAAGGCGCAGCGGACGAGCCGCAGCTGCCGGACGAGATTGGCGGCGATTTGCCGCGGGATGAAGACGGCAACATCATCGACCGACCGGGGCGTCCCGCGAACGACTCGCCCGAGCACATCTACGGACCGGTGCCCGAGCACTGGAAGAAGCTGCCGGGGCAAGCCACCTGGGTCGACAGCAAGAATGGAGCCGTGATCTTCGACGGCCGTATCTGCCGCAAGACGGGACTCCTGGAGATGTTGATCTGTACGGGCGGCTTCAAGGAACATGAATCGGTTATTGCCGCTTACACGCAACCGAGCGTCGTGACGGCAGCCCTGATGCTGGTGAAGGCCGAGCCCGGCGGCCCGGCGGAATTCGAGCCCGAGTTCAAACCGGCGCACGGCACGATTGTCGACATCGCGGTGCGTTGGATGGAAGGCGATGAGGAAGTCGAGGTGCCCGCCCAGGATTTGGTCATCGACGTGAAGACCCAAGAGGTTCTCGACCTGAACTGGGTCTTCGCGGGGAGCGGGTTCTGGAAGGGCGTCGACGGCGGTCCCGAGCGCTTTATCGCCGATCATGGCGGCGAGTTCGTCTGTGTGAGCAACTTTCCCGGTTGCGTGCTGGACATTCCCGTCGAGCTCAGCGCGTCGAACGAACTGCTGACGCTCACGCCGCACACCGAGCGGATTCCGCCGGTCGGTACCAAGGTGCGGGTGATTCTCGAGCCGCGGGTGCCCAAGCAGGACGGCGACAAGGCAGCCGCGGACGCCGACGAAGAGTAACTCGGGGCGCTCGCAGTCATCGCCCGCGTCCGTAAGGACACCGCGCGGTCTCGTCTCTAGCCAATGCGGCAATGGTCGAGCATCTCGGCGGCGGAGCCGACGTAGCTGGTGTAGAAGGGGCCGAACTCGGCGTAGGCCGCGCTCGCTTCGTCGAACCGCATGCGGTAGACAATGTCCTTGAGGAATTCGGGATTGCGGGCCCACAGCGTGACGCCCCACTCCCAGTCGTCGAGCCCCACGGAGACGGTGATCAACTGCGTCACCTTGCCGCCGAACGTCATGCCGGTGCGGCCATGTTCGGCCATCAGTCGGTAGCGTTCAGCGAAGTCGAGCAGGAACCAGTTCGCGCCCGGCACGCGACTCTTGTTCATCGGATAGAAGCAGGTGGCGGGCCAGTCCGGCAGGTCGGGTGTGAGACGTTGCCGGCGCATGTGGACCTCGCGCTGTTCATAGGCCTTCAGCTTCGCGTTGTAGGCGGGGCTGCCTGCCGTCTCGCCCTCGTCCACCAACCGCTGGCCATACTGCTCGAGCGTCGGCACGTACTCCGAGACTTCGGTGATCGAGACGAAGGAATAGGTCGGCACCAAGGCCGGCCCCAGCGGACTGGCCAGCAGGCGTTGATGCACGCTGTCGATGACCAGCGGATCGGGGTCCATCAGCATCAGGCCGAAATCGGCCTTGTGGCCGCTGACCAGCGAAGTCTGAAGCCGCGTGGGCGCGGCCTCGGCTTCGGGATCGAGAATGGCGGTCAACTGTTCGCCACCGCTTTGACGGGCCGAGTCAGACAGACTCGCGAGCGCGGCCCGATCGAAACGATAGAAAAAGTGGCTACAGTGCCAGCCCTCGGTCGGCTCGCGCGAGGATTCGACGGCTTCGCCGCTAGGGTGGGGACGCGAACTCATAGGGCAGGGGCCTCGGGGGCAGACGACAGCGGTCAGTTCATTAGAGACCGCATTATCGGTCGTCGCCACGAGTGCCGACAAGGCAGGGCGCTCTTATTGAGCCCTGCGCAGCCAATGAGCCAGGCCGACCAGCGGGAGGCCGGCATTTCAGCGGGCACCGCTGCCGCGAAGGGCTCATTAACAACGCAGCCATCAATCGATCTGCCAGGGAGCCACGTACGTGCGATTCGCGATGTGGAGAAGCGCAGTGGTTCTGCGCGACGCGTTTACTCGACGGCCGCAACCAGGTCGCCTACCAGCCGTAAAAAGACCTCGCGGGTCACACTGGCCGGCACGGCCCGACGCGCGACGCCGTTCGTTTTGCAAAAACGCTGCAGGCGAAGCTCGCCGCCGCGGCGGACCAGCAGCTCGTAGTAGGAGCGACTATCTTCGACTCGGTGCGGCGGTTCGGAGCGCAGCTGAACCATGCCCTCCTCGGCGTCGGCCTCGATGACCGCGATGGGTTCCAGCAGGTAGGTCAGCTGCTTGGAAAGCGCGGCCCCGATTTCCTGAACCCGCTCGCCCGTGGCGTCCGCGAGCTTGCTGCTCTCGACCGTCAGGTGCTCGAAGGCGCACCCCAGCGAGCCAAGGGCGGACAACTCGCACACCACGCGGGTCTCGTCAACGGTGGCGTCGAGCGTATGACTGCCGTTGCAAAAGTCGGTCTGAATTCCGACACCTTCGAGCTGCTCGATAATCTTTTCGGTGATGGTCATAATCGCTCCCCTTTAGCGCGGCCGAGCCGTCTGCCTGCCTGGTTAAGCCTCCTTGGCGTCCGCATCGCCGGCTTCCTCGGCGAGTCCTAAGTCGCTGGTGCTATGCTCGCTGCCGTCGTAGGAGAGCAGCACGCGTTTCTCGCCCAGCACGGTTTCGATATGGACCGGTCGCGTCCACAGCCGATTGAGATTCGCCAGTGTGTCGCGGGCGTAGTCGGCCTTGAGCTCGACGCCGTTGAAGCGGTGTTCCAGCAGCAGCTCGCCGCGATTCTTGTAGTTGCCGTCGACGACGGAAATTCGCGGGCGGCCGGCGTTCGTCAGGTTGAACAGCAATTGCTGCTTGATCTGCGGGAAGGCCCGGCTTTCGATTTCATACACGTCGGCCTGCTCGTTGTAGCCGAACTGGAAGAAGTTGTGTTCGCGGCAAAAATCGAGCGTCAGGAAGGTCTCGATAAAGGTCAGGTCGTTGTGGACGCGGCGGACCTCGAAGATCTTTTCGCGACCAAGCCCCGCCCCGGTGTTCCACTCGGCCCGCTCGCGCATGTCGTCGCAGGCTTCGAAATCCTTGCCGAAACGGCCCTTGTTCCAGCGATCTTCGATGTCGCGAAACAGCTCGAGGCCGAGCTTGTAGGGATTCAGTTGCGTACGCGAGCCGCCCATGGTGCCGGCGTGATGATCGCAATAGTGAATCACCTCGTCGGGCTCCAGCTGCTTCTGCGTCATGATCGTGGAGTGCCAGAAGCTGGCCCAACCCTCGTTTATGATCTTGGTCTGGGCCTGCGGCGCGAAGTAGTAGGCCTCGTCGCGAAGAATGGCCAGGGTGTCGAGCTGCCACGGCTTCAGCGGTGCGTGTTCCATCAGGAACAGCATCACGTCGGCTTCGGGGTGCTGTGGGAAGCCGGCCTGTTGCTCCTCTTCCGCGAGGCGACGCTGCCGTTCGGCCTCGAGCACGTCGGGCGGATTGATGTACTCGTCCATGTACGACTTCGCCTGAAAACGCCCGGGACCGCGGTCAGGGGCGTCGTCGCCCTGGCCTTCGAACTGGTACCGATTCGGCGGCGACTCGCGACGCTGGATGAAGGTCGAGTGAATGTCGATCAAATCCTCGATCGACAGACAGCAGTCGATGAACTCTTCGACCTGTTCCACGCCAAACCGATCCATATAGCGGCGGATCCGATTTCCGTGATTGGCCATGTCGTCCATCATCTTGCGATTCGTATGGGCGAAGTAGGCGTTGTTCTTGAAGAAGTCGCAATGTCCGTAGACGTGGGCCATCACAAGCTTCTGATCGGTGAGCGAATTGGACGACATCAGGTACGCGTAGCAGGGATCGTTGTTGATCACCAGCTCGTAGATCTTGCTCAGCCCGTAGTGGTAGCTCTTGGCGAGCTTTTCGTATTCCATGCCGAACCGCCAATGGGGATAGCGGGTCGGAAAGCCGCCATAAGCCGCGATCGCGTTGAGCTGATCGGCGTCGACGAGTTCGAAGATCGTCGGGAAAAAGTCGAGCCCATAGGCCCGCGCATTCTCCTCGATGACCTCTTGCAGTCCGGCCAGGGTGTCGGGAAGCGGATCGTAGGTAACGATGGCCATGGCGGTTCGACTCGTTCGAGATTCTGTTGCGCGGCCAGGGGTAGCCGCCCGTCGGTGCCTGACTTAGTGGGCCGGGTCGATACGAAACTGCGTCACATCCGTTTCGTGAATGACGTCCCAGAGCCGTGGGTACTCCAGGCTCAGCCGCCGCCTCGCCTCGCCCAGGGCGAGCTCGGGCGAGTCGCTTTCCACTTCGACGTGGGCGTGACCGAGTTGAACGCGGTATTGGCTGAGACGCTGCGGATGGCTCATTTCAGTCGCTCCTGACGTGTTCTATTTTCCCGTGCCCAGGAAAAGTTTGATGGAATCGTAAATGGCGTCCTTGTTCTCAATTTCCGAGAGCACGATCTTCTCGTGATCGGTGCCGAAGATCGACTCGAGCGCGCGAATGTACTCACCGCTGCCATAAGGGCTTTCGACCTGCCCGTAACAGAACAGGTTGCACGCTGGCAGCAACGTGTTGCGAAGCAGGTCGATGCTCTGCTGGTTGTCCTCGCCCCAATTGTCGCCGTCGGAAAATTGGAAGCAGTAGATGTTCCAATCGGACGTCGGGTACTCCTCGGCCAGCAGCTCCGCGCAGGCTTTATAGGCCGAGCTGATTCGCGTGCCACCGCTCTCGCGGGTGTGGTAGAAGGTCTCTTCGTCGACAACCTTGGCCGCCGCGTCGTGAATGATGTAGCGGACTTCGATGCCGTCGTACTGATTCGACAGCCAGGTGTCGATCCAGAAGGCCTCGGTGCGAACGATCTCCTTCTGGTCGTCGGTCATCGAGCCGGAGACGTCCATCATGTAGATCACCACGGCGGCGGCCTCGGGCTCGGTCACCTCCTGCCACGAGCGGTAGCGCCGATCTTCGTTGATCGGCACGATACGCGGTCGGTGGGGGGCGTAGCTGTTCGAAGCGATCTGCCGACGCAGCGCCTGCATGTAGGTCCGCTTGAAGTGCCGCAGCGACTCGGGACCGGTGCGGCGCACGCTGTTGTAGCGAGCCTTCAACTGAGTGATGCGATCGCGACCGCGCGGTTCGATGCGGGGAAGCTCGAGCTCCTGGGCCATGATTTCGGCCAGCTCTTCGAGCGAGACGTCGACTTCCAGGATGTGCTGCCCGGGATCGCTGCCGGCCTGGCCTTGTCCGCTGCCGTCGTCTCCGCCACCGGCAATCGGCGTACCCTCTTCGCCGTCGCCCGAGCCGACGCCGCCGGAGCCGTTCTTGCCGTAGCGGAACCGCGGTACGTCGAGATGGGGAACGGGAATGCTGACCAGGTCGCGTCCCTTGCGACCGATCATCTCATCGTGCGCGATGTATTTGCGCAGATTTTCCCGGATCTTGCCACGCACGATCTGGCGGAATCGCCGCTGATCGGTTTCGATTTTCATGGTCATAGGATGACCCTCATTCCTTGAGGGCAACCGTGCCGTCCTTCGCCACACTCGACCCGGCGGGTCGAGGCGTTTTGAAGCACCTTGGCATCCTTTTGTCAGCGGTCGTCCTGACCTGCCGTCATCCGCGGTTCCCCGTCACCGGGGCTGCCCGTTGCCGGGATTACCCGCCGCCGGGGTTGCCCGTTGCGGGGCTCACCCGGCAAGAACCGCGGTTGTATCCGAACACCCGCGGAGACGCACAGGCTCGGGCCTTTGCCGTTGGGCTAGGCCGAATCTTTGGCGTCTCCACGAGCGAAGATGCTCGCTACAAAGTTCAGGACATCGGTTGCGCTCTCATCGTCGTAGCCATAGTCACGTATCAAACGACCTTTCACGACGTCAATCTTCGCCTGCGTTTCTTCGTCGACGATGTTGGAAACGAGGCTGGTGAGTTTGATGGTGTCCTTCTGGTCCTCGAAGAGTTTCAGCTCGAGGGCCTTGTGGAGCCGTTCATTGGTGGCGTAGTCGAACGTCTTGCCGTCAATCGACAGCGCGCCAATGTAGTTCATGATCTCGCGACGGAAGTCGTCCTTGCGGCTGTCGGGAATGTCGATCTTCTCTTCGATCGAACGCATCAGCCGCTCGTCCGGCTCGTCGTACTGACCGGTGAATTTGTTCTTCACTTTCTCTTTTTGCGTATAGGCCTTGACGTTGTCGATGTAGTTGCCGCAGAGCCGCTTCAGGGCGTCTTCGTCGGCGGCGATGGCCCGCTGAACCTCGTTCTTGACGATGTTCTCGTACTCCTCCTTGACCACCGAGAGCAGCTCGATGTACTCGCCGCGGAGGTCGTCGCTGGTGATCAGCGTATGGTGCTTTAGCCCCGCCTCGAGCTCGTTGAGCACCATAAAGGGATTGATCGACTTGGCGTCGGGGTGGGCGACCAAGGCGTTGGAGATCTTGTCCTGGATATACCGGGGCGAGATCCCGCGCATGCCCTCGTTGGTCGTCTGTTCGCGGAGTTCCTTGATGTTCTCCTCCGTGAAGCCCGGCAGACTCTTGCCGTTGTAGAGCTTCAGCTTCTGCAGACGCGAAAGACTGGCGTTCTTCGGATCTTCCAGCCGCGTGAGGATCGCCCACATGGCGGCCATCTCGATCGTGTGCGGGGCGATGTGCTTGCCCTGCACCGTGTCACGGTTGTAGTCCTTCTCATAAATCTTGATTTCGTCGGCCAGCGTGGTGACGTACGGAATGTCGATCTTCACCGTACGGTCGCGGAGGGCCTCCATGAATTCGTTGTTCTGCAGACGGCGATACTCAGGCTCGTTGGTGTGGCCCAAAATCACCTCGTCGATGTCGGTCTGCGCGAACTTCTTCGGCTTGACCTTGTGCTCCTGGCTGGCTCCCAGCAGATCGTAGAGGAAGGCCACGTCGAGCTTGAGCACTTCGACGAATTCGACGATGCCACGGTTGGCGATGTTGAACTCGCCGTCGAAATTGAACGCCCGCGGATCGCTATCGCTGCCGTATTCGGCGATCTTGCGATAGTTGATATCGCCGGTCAGCTCGGTGGAGTCCTGGTTCTTTTCGTCCTTCGGCTGGAAAGTGCCAATGCCGATGCGGTCTTGCTCGCTGAGGATCAAACGCTTGACGCAAACGTCTTGCAGCACGCGCGTCCAATCGCCGTCGTACTTCTTGAGCCGTTCGGCGTATTGGTGGCGACAGAGCGGGCAGAGCTCGCCGCTGATCTTCACGCCATAGCCGCGGCCGTTGACGCTTTCATTCAGGCGGTTCTCGACGTCGGGGCGGAAGCGGACCGGAATCAGGTGGAGCGGCTCCTCGTTCATCGGGCACCACTCGACTTCCCCGTCGTCGTTGCGCCAACCGAACGTGTACAGGGCCCCGGCGTCGGACGCCGTGTACCTCTCCAGGCCCTTCTTGAGCATGCGGGCAATCGTGCTCTTGCTGCTTCCCACCGGACCGTGGAGCAACAGCACGCGCTTCTCGATACCGTAACCGCGGGCCGCACTCTTGAACGCATTGACGAGCGCTTCGAGGGCCAGGTCGAGTCCGAACACGCCGTCGCGGCCGTTCTCGTCCGGATCGTCGAAGAAGTTGTAGTGGACGCGCTTCTCGCGGGCGACCTCGTAGTGGGTCGTTCCGTACGAGAGGATCATGTCGTAGACACGCTGGAACGCGTTGCGCGTGACGTCGGGATTCTCTCGAACGATGTCGAGATATTCCTCGAAGGTCCCTTCCCAGTTCTTCTTGCGAAACTGATCGAGGTCCTGACGATCGGCAATCAGAGAGATGATGTTGCGTCCGCCGCTCATGGAGATCCTCCTGACGGAAAGGACCCCCCTCGCGGCAATTTCGCATGTCAACCTGTTCGATGCGACGCGACCGCAGAGGGTGATCGCGATATAGATGAAACTCGGTATGAATCAAAAGTGGAGTACGAATGAACCCCGCGATCCGCGCTGTGGCGGATGCGGCCGTTTGGTAGCTCAGCGGTCTCCTTAACCGAACAGCAAGTCATGGCGCGCCTATCGATGCCTCTAGTAACTCGACATTAATTCACCGCCTGAACAACACAACGTGCGCAAAACAACCCATCGCAGAGCAACTTCGGCGCGCGCAGCAACAAGGAACGATGAGATTCCCTGGGAGCCGGCCGAAATGCACCGCACAGCAGCTGTGGTGCGAGGCGAGCGAATAGAAATTGGAAAAGAACCTGGTGTCTGTCAGCGAGGTGACAGAGCGGAGGGGACTCGGTGGCATCAAGTGCCAGCAGGTCGGCCATCCATTGCCTGCAACCCCGGCTGTCCATTCCACTTACAAGTATCGGTACAAAATTCGTGTGCGGCAAGATCGACTTGAGACAATCTCCGCGCACTTCGCCTTCGTGAATTCTGGCACGAGTTGCGAACCCGGTCGACACAAAGGACTTCCGACGCACTGAGAAACGCGAATGCGTCGGCGAAAAAAATCTCGTTCGCGTGGCGAAGCATCGAGTCGCTTGGGCCTGCGGGCGACATCGGCGATAGCGACCTGCCGCCCGGCCAGGCGTTGCCGGCCATTAACCGACGAGCCGTTCCACGCTCTCGATCAGGCGATCGAGGGCGAACGGTTTGCGAATGTAGTCGTCCACGCCCAGCATCTCGGCGTAGGCCTTGTGACGGCTGCCCTCGTTGGCGGTAATCATGATGACCCGCAGGGGAACGGGCCGCGAACGGCGGAGTTTCTCCAACACCAGAAAGCCGCTCCGCTTCGGCATCATCATGTCGAGGATCACCAGATCGGGATCCTCCCGTTCGGCCATGGCGAGCCCCTGATTGCCGTCACGGGCGATGAGCACGGTGTAGCCCTTGGCTTCCAGCGCCAGTCGCAGGGTCTCGATGATCTCATGGTCGTCGTCGACCAACAGAATCCGTTTTCCCCCGGAGGACTCCGCGGGCGAATCGGCGGGCTTGGCTTCTTGCTTGGGCATATCAGGCAGGCTCTTCAATCGCAGCAGCAGCGGCCGCGCGGTCGTTAGAAGAGCGAGCGGCAGCCGAGCGGTCCATGGTGTTCCGCAGGGGCATCCAGCCAGCCCCAGGACTGCTCCAACTATCGCAAATTGCCGGAGCTTTGCAAGCCACCCGCGAAACGACGTGCCAGCGTCGGTCGTCGAAATTCCACCTAGCGGACCTGAATGCAGACCTTGCCCAGGTGGCCGCCGGAGGCCAGGTGCTCGTACGCCTCGCGGGCGGCGTCGAAGGGAAACACCCGATCGACGACCGGCCGCAGCCCCGACGCACACACGGCGGCGGCAAAGCGGCGTAGCTCCTCCGTCGACTCCATGTAGATGCCGCGAACCGTGATCTGTCGCATGAGGGCCGAGAAGACGTCGATCTGCGCCTCGCTGCCGGCCAGGACCCCGATCAGCGCGATGCGGGCACCGTAGGCCGCCGCGGCCAGCGAGCCGCTCAGCGAATCGCCACCGGCCACCTCGACCACCACGTCGACCCCGGCGCCGCCGGTGATCTCGCGAACCTGTCGCGGCCAGTCCGGCTCGCGATAGTCGACCGTGGCCGCCACACCAAACTCGCGGCCGACCCGTTCGGCCTTGTCCGGGCTCGACGTCGTGACGATCGACCGGGCACCCAGTAGCTGAGACAGCTGCATGGCAAAGATGGCCACCCCGCCGGTCCCGTGGATCAGCACCCACTCGCCGGGACGCGTTTGGCCGTGGGTGACGACCGAGGCCCAGGCGGTGAGCCCGGCCACGGGCAACGTGGCGGCTTCGGAAAAACTCAAGTGCTCGGGAACCGCGACGAGTGCCTCGGCCGGATAGACGACTTGCTCGGCCAGCATGCCGTCGAGACCCTGTCCACCGACAAAAGTCTTCGACCAGTCGCGGCGTAGCGTGCCCGCCGGCCAGTGGCGAAAGGGGGCGTTCAGCACGCGATCGCCGACCTGCAATTCGCTGACCTCGGGGCCGACCTCGGCGACGACCCCGGCCATGTCACTGGTAGCGATGATCGCCGGGTCTTGCGGGCCACCATAGCGGCCGTCGGCGACCATCAGATCGCGATAGTTCAACGAAACGGCATGCACGTCGACCACCACTTCGCGCGGCCCAGGCTTCGGCTCGGGACGTTCCGCGAGGGTCAGCTGATCGAGCCCCTGACCGTTGACGGTGTAGCAACGCATGGCAGTTGTTCGGTGCTTGCTCGTACGGAAATCTATTGAGCCCTGCGCAGCCAATGAACCAGGCCGACCAGCGGGAGGCCGGCATTCCAGCCGGCACCGCCGCCGCGAAGGGCTCATTAACAACGCAGCCATCAATAAAGACGAACGCGCCAGCGGCGTGCAGTTTGCATTGACCTGCCCTGGCACTTTTCGTAGTGTACGACCCCTTTTCCCGAGACGGTAGGCGACCCCATATCCGTGACAGGTCGCACCACCGCGTGAGGTTGCTGCGATGGCCAACCAGCTTGCAGTTCGTGGTCCTGTTGGCGGTCGCGCCGCCCATCGGTTTTGGCTGGCCGGCGCATGGTTGATCGGGCTCGCCATTTGTTGGGGCGGGTACTTTGCCGAGGCTCAGAACGCCCGGCAAGCGACGCGGTACCTGCTGCTCAAGAACGGCCAGGAGCTGGCAGGCGAAGTCAGCTACGAGGGAGAGCACTACCGCCTGCGGCTCCCCAGCGGCGAGATTCGCGTGCCGCGGGACGATGTGGCGCAGCTCTGCCGCGATCTGGACGAGGTTCTCGCGGTGAAGCGGGCGGGTCTGCAACCGGACGACTTGCACGGCCAGGTCCGCCTGATCGAGTGGTGCATCGATCGCCGACTTCTCGGACCGGCCGAAGTGCTGCTCGCCGAGGCCGAAGCCCGGGCGGCCCACCATTCCCGAGTTCAGCTGACCCGACGTCTGCTGGAACTGGCTCAGCGGACGCCCACGCAGGCCCCTGCCGTCCCCATGCTCGAGGCCCAGCGAGAGGAAGAGCAGGAGCGACTCGAACACCTCACCCGAGCCCTGCCGGAAGGGACGGTCGAGGCCTTTCGCCGCACAATTCAGCCCAATTTGCTCGTCGGTTGTGCTGCCGCCAGATGTCATGGCAGCAACTCCGGACATGAACTTCGACTTTTCCGGCCGACCGGTCGAAACGTCCTGACGCGACGCTCGACGCAGCGAAATCTCGAATCGCTGCTCCGCTGGATCGACCGCGAAGCGCCCGCGCAGAGTCCCCTGCTGGTGGCGGCGGCCACTCCCCACGGAAATCTGGAGGAGGCCGTCTACGGACCGGCTCAGCAGCAGCGGCTCGATACCCTGACGGCCTGGGTGGAGTCGGTCGCCACAAGCGAGCACGTTTCGCAGCCTGCGACCGTGGCGACGGCAACGACGCCCGACTCGCCGCCGACCCTTTCACAGGCGCTCGTGGAGCCGAGGAACCGGCAACCGTCGCGGGCCGCGGGATCGAAGGACGAGCCTCAACAGCGGGGCGGCGACGCCGAGACCGATCCGTGCGATCCGGCGATTTTCAATCGACGTCATCACGACTCGGAAGTTGTGGGCCAAGCCACGGACGCGGCAGACGTCGCGGGCTAGAGCGTCACGAACCAGACCTCGTGAGCGCGGTCTATTGAGCCCTGCGCAGCCAATGAACCAGGCCGACCAGCGGGAGGCCGGCATTCCAGCGGGCACCGCCGCCGCGAAGGGCTCATTAACAACGCAGCCATCAATAGACCGTGTCACGTCCGCCGGGTGGCTTCACCCCGTCGATCAGGAATTCACCCCGACGCCAGGCAGCGAGAAACTCCAGGTTGCTGGAGAGCAGGCCTGACAACGAGCCGAGTTCTTCGACCGAAAGCCAGGCGGCCTGGGCGACTTCGGCAGGATTGGGTGCAAGTTCGACGTTCGCCGGCAGGGCGGCCAGCCACCAGGCCAGTTCGACATTCCAGCGGGTCGTGCTCGTCCAGAGCCGTCGCACGGGCTCGACGTCGACGCCCAACTCCTCACGCAGTTCGCGAACCAGGGCGGTTGTCTCCGCTTCGTCGCCCTCGATTCCGCCTCCGGGGAAGCAGTAGGCCCCCGGTGCCACGACATGGGCCGAGCGTCGGATGACCAGCAGACGACCGACGCGGGGGACGACGGCAATCGCGCCACGACGGGATTTGCCGGGATTCGGCTCGCGGTCCATGCTGGAGTTCATTCGCGGTGGCCTGGCTCAGCGCGGCGGCCATTCACCGTGAATTGGCACGCTTGGGGCCCGAGTATAATGGATCTAGAGCGCGTCTCGTTTATCTCTCGCGCCTCGGCTGGCTACGCCTGTGCTTGGCGACGTCGACCTGCATCGACGAATCTCTCGGATTCGCCTGCTTCGGTCTCCTTGCCAAACGTGCCTCGCCCACGCCAAGGACGCGACACCTATCCCAGGCACGCTCTAGTGACGGCGAAGTACGGGTCGCGGTGGCCCAGTGCGGTGGCCCAGTGGCGTCGGCTGGGGGCGAGTTGCTGGGCCGGCGGGCCGATAGACGCGAACCCAGACGTGTGAGATATTTATTGATGGCTACGTTGTCAATGAGCCCTTCGCGGCGGCGGTGCCCGCTGGAATGCCGGCCTCCCGCTGGTCGGCCTGGTTCATTGGCTGCGCAGGGCTCAATAGTAGGTTCAAGAATTCGTGCCCGGACATGGCGGGACGGTGATTCGCGAGGCTGCGATTTTCGTCGTTGCAATTGTTCACGTTGCCGAGGGGTGAAGCGCGGTCGCTCCGACCGCGCCGCCGCCGGCACCAGTTCGCAAGAGGAAGAGAATGAGTAATTACCCGGGACAAATCGGCTTGGGGTTGTTGATTGGATTGCTGGTCGTGCTTGGCCCCACCGAGTCGTGGGCCGACAACGGCGCAACGACGCGAAGTCCGCGATCCGCGGCCTCGAGCGGCGACGAAACCGATGAGTTCCTCGAAGCGGAGCAGCTCACCTTGCGCTACGGCGACGGTCGCAAGAAACGGGAAGTGGTCGTCCATAAGTACATCAGCGGCAAGACGAAGTACCACGGTAAATACACCGAGTGGCATCAGAGCGGTGAGAAGTGGAAGGAAGGCAACTACGAGAACGACCTTCGCGTCGGCGAGTGGAAGTGGTGGAACGAGCAGGGTCAACTCGTCAAGGAGGCTGTCTTTGTCGAAGACAAGCCCGACGGAGTCTGGAAATTCTATTACGACGACGGCAAGCTGGAGCGTACCGAGTCCTGGAAGAACGGCGTGCGCGACGGGGTGACGCAGACGTACTACCCCGACGGCAAGCAGCTCAAAGCCGAAATCAATTGGCAAGACGGCAAGCGACACGGCGTCGCCCGCCAGTGGTACGCCAATGGACAGCTCAAGACCGAATCGGAGTTTCTCGTCAACGAACGTCACGGAACCTGGAAGGAGTGGTACGACAGCGGTCAGCTTCGCCTCAGCCGCGGCTATCGCAACGGCCAGCGGCACGGTCGCAATATCGAGTGGGATGACGAAGGCATCGAAATCGTCAATCAGGAGTTTCGGGACGGCGAGCGGGTGGAATAGGCTCGCAGCGTCCCTGGTGCGTGCGCGACCTGACTCCCAGCCGACTTGCGACGGGATTGCCTAGCGCTGGTCGTTCTTGATCTCTCCCCACTGGCCCGCGGGCGAACTTCTCAGCGCCGGTTGGCTGCCGCCGCAGAGTGCGCGTTTGCCAGCCTTGGCCATACGTATTTGCCTCGCTCTCGCGTAGAATAGGGCGACCCCAGCCCCCCGAGCGCGGCGGGCTAGACCCCGACTCGAGCCAAGTATGGATCGCGAAAAGCCCGAACACGACGCGCCCGAATCGACCCCAGGTTCCACGGAGGGCGCCGATCCCCCAACTCGGAGCCGCTTCAGCGGCATGGGCCTGTTGCTGCTGCTGGGAATTCTCTTCGGAGTGGCCCTGTTGGTGCCCGACCTGTGGACTCCGAGCCGCTCGGAAATCAGCGTGGCCATGCTGCGCCGGGAGTTGGCTGCCGGGAACGTGATCCGCGCGATGGCCCAGGGCGACCGCATCTTTGGCGAGTTCAACGAACGCCCCGACGACCCCAAGTGGATCGAGAAGCAGGAAGAGGCGGAGCGGGCCAAGGCCGCGGAGCAAGAGGCCGAGAAAGAAAAGGCGGCAAAATCGGACGAAGGCTCGGCGGAGGAGCAGCCCGCCGAAGAGGCCGAAGAAAAGCCCGAACCGGACAAACTTCACAAGCACTTCGTCACGACCGTCTCCCTGTTCGGCGACCACTCGGCGCTGGAGAACGAGTTGCAGGAAAAGCTCGGCCATCGCTACTCCGCCAAGCAGATGGAGGACAGCACGGGCATGTTCATGCTGCTGTCCCTCTCGATTACGATCCTCTTCTTCGTCGCCATCTGGATCATGTTCCGCCGGGCCCGTGATCAGTTTCTGGGTGGCGGGCTGCTGTCCGGGTTTACCAAGAGTCCGGCCCGCCGCTATGAGGCGGAAGCCGAGCCGGTCACCTTCAAGGACGTAGCGGGGCTGGAGGGCGTCAAGCGGGACCTCGAAGAGATCGTCGAGTTCCTCAAGGACCCGGAGCGGTTCGAGCGACTTGGCGGCCGGGTTCCCAAGGGCGTGCTGCTGATGGGCCCTCCCGGCACCGGCAAGACGCTGCTGGCCCGGGCCGTCGCCGGCGAAGCGGGCGTCCCCTTCTTCTCGATCAGCGGCTCGGAATTCATCCAGATGTTCGTCGGCGTCGGTGCCGGCCGCGTGCGCGATCTGTTCAAGACGGCCAAGGACTCCGCTCCGTCAATCTTGTTCATCGACGAGATCGATGCCGTCGGTCGACACCGCGGGGCCGGCTTGGGCGGCGGGAACGACGAGCGCGAGCAAACTCTGAATCAGATTCTCAGCGAGATGGACGGCTTCCGGCAGAGCGAGTCGGTGATCGTGCTGGCGGCGACGAATCGACCCGACGTCTTGGACCCGGCCCTGCTGCGCCCCGGACGCTTCGACCGTCACATCACGGTCGATCGCCCGACGCGGAAGGGCCGCGAGGAAATATTTAAGGTTCACGTGCGAAGAATACCTCTGGCGGACGACGTCGATCTCGAACGCCTGGCGGCGGGAACGATCGGACTGACCGGCGCCGATATCCGCAATCTCGTCAACGAAGCGGCCCTCTGGGCAACGCGACGAGGCAAGGATGCCGTGTTCATGGACGACTTCGAGCACGCCCGGGACAAGATCCTCATGGGGGCCAAGCGCGAGGAAGTACTCAGCGAAGAGGAGAAGGAGATGACCGCCTATCACGAGGCGGGACACGCGCTGTTGGCATGGATCGTGCCGGGAATCGACCGACTGCACAAAGTGACGGTCGTTCCCCACGGTCGAGCCTTGGGGGTGACGCAGCTGTTGCCCGAGGAAGATCGTCTCAACATTAGCGAAGCGGACCTGCGGGCTCGGTTGGTGTTCATGCTGGGGGGGCGTGCGGCGGAAAAACTGATCTACGACCAATACAGCGCCGGAGCGGAGAACGACTTGACCGAGGCCACCAAGCTCGCGCGTCGAATGGTCTCGCGCTGGGGCATGAGCGAGCGACTGGGCCCGGTGGCCTACCACGCCACGGAAGAGAACCCGTTTCTCGGTCGGGAATTTCACAGCGAACGGGAATTCAGCGAACACACGGCGCAAATGATCGATGAGGAGATCGCGCGTATCTTGCATGCCTCGGCCGACCGCGCCATGGAACTGTTGCGGGCCAACTCCGAGAAGCTTAAGAAGCTCGCCGAGGCCCTGGTCGAGCATGAGTTTCTCGACGAAGAAGATATCACGGAACTGATTGGGCCGTCGGTGCACACGATCCACGAGACCAATGGTCGAGGCTCCGGCCGCACAAGCGAGAATCTGAAGTGACGGTCCTGCGACGCGTGCCGGCCGGCAGGCCCGAGCGGTGCCCGTCCACACAGGACACGTTACGCAGGACACGTCACGCATGACACGAATTGTCGGGAGTGAGAGAAGGGAGAGTGAGTGTGGGCAGCGAGTCGGTTCAGGGCCCCCAGTTGCCCGATGAGCGGCCTTTCGCAACGAGCGTTTCGCCAGCACTCTCTGCCGCCGCGAGTCGGCCCAACGGACGGGACACCGCCTGGCGCGTCTTCGTCGTCGGCGTCGTCGTCTGTCAAATTGCGGGGCTCTCCTACGCCGTCGAGTTTTCCCGCGGGCCGATGGCCTATCTGGCCGGGCCCAATCTGGCCATGTTCGCCATGCTCGTGGCCATTCTCACGTTACTGCTCGCCGGCCGCGAGCTCCTGGCCACGGCCCCTCCGGGGCGCTTCTCCCGGTGGCTGGGGCTGGCCGTCAACGCCTTTGTGTTTCTGGTTTTGCTGGTGGTGACCCGCAGGCTGGACGAAGTCCCGCCGAACTCGGTCGGCGATTCATGGCTCGTTTGGAGTTGGCCGCTGTTGGCCGTGGTGGTCGGGCTGGCGGCTCTGTTCAGCATGTTCTCGGTCGCAGCCTTGGCCGCCTGGCTGCTGGGGCACTGGCATCATGTCGTGGGATCCGCTTTGCTCTCGCTGGTGTTCGTGATCTACGTCGACGACATCCAGCGGTGTTGGCGGTGGACGAGTCGCTCGTCGATCGCGATTGCCACGGGGGCACTGAACCTCGCCTGGGACGAACCGATCATCGCCCGGTACCGCAACGCGGAGAATCCCGTCATCGCCGTTCAGCGCGAGCCTTTTCCAAAGGGCATCATTCGGGTGACCCGCTACTGCGCGGAAATGGAGTCGCTGGCCGCATTCTGGCTGATCGGCCTGACCGCCTTCATCGCCAAGTGGGGGCGAGGACGCGTGGTGCCGTTTCTGATCGTGATGGTCGGCGGTAGCGTTCTACTCTACGTTGCCAACGGACTGCGGCTGGCCCTGTTGTCGGGCATCCAGCTCTATCGGAGCGAAGCGTGGGTTCCGGGGACGCCGCGACTGGTGGTCGACCTGGCGCACTCGCGTATCAGCTCGATGGCCTTGCTTGGTGCCGCGACGTTGATCGTCTGGCTGACGGCGCGGTGGTGGTGTCCGAGGTCCCACGGCGATAAGGCCGAAGCAGTTGCAAATCTCGCCAAGGCATAGACAATAGGAGGCTAGAGGCAAATGCGAACTGGATGTGGTCGGCACCCCCGTCGCGATGCGGATGCGATGTGACGGCAGAAGACCGCCGTCCGGCGCGCCGGAACAAGGTGGGCCGCAATCGCCGATGACAACCGGACGAGGCAATCTTCAGATCGACGGCGTCAGCGAGTGGGCCGAGACGACGCGCAATCGCATGGAGCAGATTGCCCGTCTTGCCTACAACGTCGTGATCACGGGGCCTCCTGGCTCGGGCAAGCGACACGCGGCCCGTTGTCTGCACCTGCTCAGTCCGCGGCGCGAACGGCCGTTCGTGCCGGTCGACTGCGCAACCTTGCGTGGCGACATGTTCGTGAGCCAGCTGTTCGGTCACGAGGCGGGGGCCCTGCCGAGTGCGAAGGGGGCCGCCTTGGGAGCCCTCCGTGCCGCCGACGGCGGGACGATTTTTCTCGCTCGCATCGACTCGCTCGGACTCGAAGAACAGGAGCGTTTGCTCTCCGTGGTGAGCGCCGGCCGCGTGCGGCCGCTGGGCGTCGCCCGAGCGCAGGAGATCGACGTCCGTTTCGTGGCGTCGTCGCTGGGCGACTTGCAGAAGGAGGTTCAGGGCCAGTGCTTTCTGCCCGAGCTCTACACCCGACTCGAGGCCGTCTCGCTGGCGACCGTCGAACTGGCCGATCGCCGCGAGGACCTCGCCTCGCTCGCCGCGCGGTTTCTCGAAGAGGTCGCCGCCGACATGCATCAGCCGACCAAACGCCTCGACGCCCGGGCCCTGGCGCGGCTTGTCGGACACTCGTGGCCGGGCAACGTCGAGGAACTGCGGCGGGTGGTCCAGCGCGCGGCGGTCGACGCCTCGGGCGGAGTGATCGCGGTCGACGACTTGCCCGAACTCGGCGACGAAATCTAGGCAAACGGCCTGTAGGCGTTCGAGACCGCGAGACCCCGACGCGCCATCTTCGGGGCCGACAGCCGCGGCCTTACTCCAGGCTGCTCAGCAAAGCTTCCGCCTGACGTCGAAAGGCAAAGAGCTCTTTGCGCTCGAGAATCTGCTCGAGTCGCTTCTTGGCCTCGTCGGCCTGGCCACTGTCGACCAGGGCGCTGGCAAGGAAGAACTGAATGTCCGGGAGCGGTGAATTGGCGACCATGCCGAGCAGTTGCGATCCCTGCTTTCGACTCCGGTCGTCGCCCGACTTGAAGAGGATATAGCCGAGCGTGGCGATCGTGAGCGGATCGCGCGGATTCTTTTTGTAATTTTCGGTGGCCATCCGCTGAGCCATGGAGGCCCGCGTTGCATCTCCCAGGTCGAAGCGCACCAGCGCCAGGTGGTTCTTGATGGCGGCGGCCTCGGGCTCTTTCATCTGGCATTCGACAAACGTTTTCTCGGCCAGCTTGAACTCTTCGTCATGCTGCAAGAGGAGTCCCAGCAGGAATTTGACGGCGACGTTCTCGGGATCGATCGCCACGGCCGCCTCGGCGTGGCGACGCGCCTCCGCGGCGTCACCCTGCTTCCAGTTCCATTGGGCCAGCGACTGGTGCATGCGGGGATTGTCGGCGTATTCCTTTTCGGCCTCGACATACCACTCCTTTGCCTTTTCCTCGTTCTTCTTTTCTTCGAAGAACTGAGCGATGGCGATGTAGGGAAGATTGAGTTGCTCGTTCTCCGCGTGAGCTTGCGTGACCTGTTGAAGCGCCTTCTTGCGTGCCGCCTTGGTACCGACGTGGAACAGCGCGCGGGCGTAGAGATAGCGGTCGGTCGCCGCCTTCTCGTCGATTGCCAATCGCCTCTCCCAGTTGGCCGCGGCCGCTTCCCAACGCTCGGCATACTCATCCAGCAGAGCCCGTCCCTTGTAGTAGCGAATCAACATGCTTTTCTTGCGATCTTCGTTCTTGGTGAAAGCATCGATCAGCGGCTTGGCCGTGTCCAAGAGGAGTCGGCTCTCGGTGATGCGTCGGGCGGAGATTGCTCGCCCCGCCATGATCAGGTAGGCGTCGGGATCGTCGGGATGGGCCTCGACGGCCTGCTCGAGGGCCTGCTGGTAGGCCTGTAGGAAGACCTGGTTGCGCTGCATTCCGTAGATCAAGGCGAGGATGACTTCGCCCGGGGGCAACTCGGAGTGGGCTTCCGCAGCCGTTTTAAGGACGTCCAACGCCGTGTCACGATCGCCGGTGTTGAGCGCGTCCCAGGCGTTCTTCACCTCGTCGTACTTGTCACGCATGGCGCGCGGATCGAGCAGTCCCGGCTGCGGCGGCGTTGTCTCTTCCGATTCCGATTCGCTCCCGGTACCGGCAGCATCCGGAGCGTCCGGGGTGTCTTCTTCGGCGAAGCCCGACGGGCCGAGGACGGCGAATGCCGCGCTCAGCAGGAAGAGTATCAGAAGCGATTTCGGGCCGCTGGGCGGACGATGTGCCATGTGAGAAGACCCCTGTAGTTGATGTCCAGCCAAGGAAAACGCGCTCTTGCGGGTGCTCGACCCGGCAGCGTGTCGGGAAGGGGGCCGAAACGGGTGAGTTCGACGGGATTCGACCAATCACTCAATGGTTGCCACTTAGGGACCTACTGTCAAGCAGCGGGCTGTCAGGCGGCGGGAGCTGGCCGTACCGGCTGCCCGACGCGGGACGGCGCGGGACTGCGTCGGGCAGACAGCAAAAAAAGGACCGACGCCGCACTTGCGTGCTGCACCGGCCCTTGGAGAGTGGCTCGAATTGTTCCGCTGGAGCAACAGAGACTGAACTAGCGGATGCGAATTCCGTTGGCCGGTTCCGTGGCAATCTTGGGGACACTCTTCGACGGCACCGCCTCGGCTTCTTCCTGAATCGGAGGCGCGGTGGCGTCCTTGACGATCGATTCCACCTGGCCCGCCGCATCGAGCAGGTCTTCCTGGCCGGGGATGCGTCCCGCCGAATATTCGACGCGCTGAGCGACCTTGCCCGAATCGTTCCACCAGATCCACTTGCCGTGGGGCGAGCCACCTTCGAACTCGCCGTCGATCGACTTCTGTCCGTTGGCGTGCCACCAGGTCCAGCGACCCAGCTTGCTGCCGTCTTCGAAGTGACCTTCGACCGACCGTTGGCCGTTCTCGTACCACCAGGTGAAGTGTCCGTTCGGTTCGCCATGCTCGTAGACGCCTTCGCCGCGGAGTTGGCCGTTGCGGTACCACTCCTTGTAGATGCCGTGACGTTCATCTTTGCCGACCGTCTTGAAGCTGGCCAGGCGGGCGTTCCACCAGTCGTCTTCGCCGTCGAGCTGCTGTTTGGCGAGCAGGTACACGCCTTCCGACTTCTTCTCGTCCTTGGAGAAGTACTCGGCACGGTCGATCAGTTGACGGCCGGCCTGGAAGACACCCTTGCGGACGATTTGTCCGGTGCTGTCCCAGGTAGTCGACTCGCCGTCCAACTCACCTTCGTTGTACTCGACGCGAGTCATCAATTGGCCGTTGGGGAACCAGGTGCTCCAGCTGCCGTGGCGTTGGCCGCGGACGTAGTGCCATTCGCAGATCTTGCGATCCTGGTTGTCGTGGATTGTCCAGGTTCCGTCCATCAATCCTTCGTCGAAGGTCGTCTTGGAAACGAACGGTCCCTCGAAGTGCTTGAAGGGTTCCTCGCCGAACAGCTTCGACTCGTTCGCGTGGAACCAAGAAGTCCACTCGCCCTGACGCTTGCCGTCGCGGTAGTTTCCTTCGGCCACGAGTTCGCCGTCTTTGTCCCACATCTTCCACGCCCCGTGATTGACGTAGTTGTCGTCGGCGTCGCGAATGACCTCTCGTTCGATCTTGACCGTGCGATTGGCGTGACGCTCGCGGATCGTTTCGACGTCGGTTGCGGTGGCGAACTCGGACACCGGCGACTCAATGGCGTCTTGGAGAACCGGTTCTTGGGCCAATGCGGGGGACGCGCACAGCGCGCCTGCCACCACGGCACCGCAAATGACTTCGTTGAGGTGGGCAAGTCGCTTCATGGAGGGCTCCTTGGGACGGCGGCGGACGGTGCAGCGTCCGACGTAGCGCGCAGTGGGCGGAGATTTTTTGGGGAGGGTTGGTTGCGGGGGCTTGCTCAACATGCCGGGCTGGGGGCGCCGTCGGCATGGGCGCAGCTAGCGAAAGCCGCACAGTTGGTATCGAGATTCGCACGGTGCGGCCTTTAGTAATTGTGCGGAATCTAGGTAGAGTCCGAGAAACGCCGGTTTTCCCGCAATATCCGGATGATACCGTTCTGCCAGCAATGCGGCGCAAGCGACGCTGTCAATGGCCGGGCAATCGGTGCAATCGTTGCAAACCGTTCGCGCGGGCACCGTGCAGCACCCGCCAGCGCCCCATTGGAATCACTCTCGATGTGACCGAGTCGACGAGAATTCGTCGACGAGCTCGAGAAGCTGGCGGCCCGGGACGAGTGAGAGTGCCGGTTACGGCGAGCTTTCCGCTGCCGCTTCGGAGTCGAGCCGCTTCAGCTGCTCTTGCAGCTTTTCCATTTGCTCGCGCAGCTGCTCGACTTTCTTCGAGAGCTCCTGCGAATCCTTGGCCGACTCCGACAGCTCGTCGATGGCCGAGCGGATGTCGCGCTTTACCGCGAAACGTCGCTCTTCGTCGAGCCGCGAGCGGAGTTTGCCCAGGGCGGATGCCTGACCCGTCTTGCCGAGCGCCCGCGCGGCCGCCCGCCGCACGCGCTGCAGCGGGTGGTTGAGGTGCTCGGCGAGCTTCTCGACCGTGTCGTCCAATTCGTCCCGGGCTTTGCCAATCTTTGCCACCGCGTTCATGACGGCCGCCCGCTGATCGACGTCTCCTGTTTCGGCGAAGATTTTCATGACGGCCTGACACCCCTCGGGATGTTCCAGGTCGGCCAGGGACTCGGCCGCCGCCCGCAGAATCACCTCCTTGTCGCTGCGTTGCGACAGCGCGGCGATGAGGTCGGCCGCACAGTTCTCCTCGTCCACCTTAGCAAGGGTCCGCAGGGCATCGGCGATCGCGTAATAGGAAGGGTCGTCCGCCACGATGGACCGCAGGACCCCGCGCGTTTCGTCATCCTTGAAATCACCCAGCCCGTTGATCGCCGCCCGACGCACGTGGGCGTGGGGATCCTGTTGGGCCAGGTCGAGCAGCGTACGGCGCACCAGATCGCCCTCGCGTCCGTGCAACTGGTTGACCGCTTCCTGACGAACGCCGTAGAAGGCATCTCTGCGGGCGACGTCCGCCAGAGATGCCGTTGCCTCCTCGTCCTCCTTGAGCTTGCCCAATCCTTTGGCGCTGCGGACCCGACAGAGCATGTGCGGTTCGTTCCGCAGCCCGTCGATCAGGTCCTGCTTGCTCTTGGCGAAGTCGAGTGTTTTGAGGATCCAGTTGCGCGGGTCGAAGTTAACACGCCGGGGGCGCTCGTCCAGCTGAAAGTGAAACGTCTCTTCCGCCTGGGACACCGTAACGCGATGTCGTTGCGTGTCCTGCGAAGTTACCAACTCCAGCTCGACCGGCATGCGGAACAACGGCGTGCGGCCGCCCACCTTCTGGGTTTGTCGAATCGTGACCGCGACCGACTGGCTGTCGTCGTTCCAGGCGTACTCGACCTGGTACTCGGGATAGCCCGCGTGGTGCAGCCACTGATCGAAGAACCAGTTCAACGAGCGTCCCGTCGACTCTTCAATGGCGATGCGGAGGTCGGCCGTTTCCACCGAGCTGTTGGCGTGTTTGCGAACGTAGTGCCGCATCGCCTTCCAAAACAGCTCGTCACCGAGCACATGTCGCAACATGTGCAGCACCCGTCCCGCTTTGGCGTACGAGTGGCCGTCGAACATGTCGAAGGGCTTCTCGTAGCGGTACGTCACGATGGGGCGGCGGATGCGGCGGTCGAGTCCCTGGTAGCCGAGCTCGTCGTTGTAGATCTGCCAGGCCGACTCGTCCCAGCCCTTTTCGTGCTCGACCCATAGCTGGGTGAAGTACACGGCGAAGCCTTCATTGAGCCAGAGCTCGCCCCAGTCCTTGCAGGTGAGCAGGTTGCCGAACCACTGGTGAGCCACTTCGTGGGCGACGAGCCCCTCGCTGTTGCGATCGAGGTAGGCTCGTTCATCGTGCAGGAAACTCAGGTTGATCGTCGTCGCCGAGGTGTTCTCCATGCCGGAAAACATGAAGTCCTCGACACTGATCTGGGCGTACTTCGCCCAGGGATAGCGATAGTCGAGCCGCTCGGAGAAGAAGCGGATCATGTCGGGCGTCTTGCGATACGACCAGGGCGCGTCGGCCAGGCGGCCCTTGGGAACGTATGAGACGATCGGAATCCCATCCCACTCCTGGCGGTAGGCTTCGAACTCTCCGGCCACCAGGGCGATCAGATAAGAGACGTGCTCGCGGCGCTGTCGCCAGTGCCAGGTCTGCGTGCCGTCGTCTCCCTTGGTCTTGCTCTGCAGCGTACCGTTGGAGAGGACAAAGAACTCGGCCGGTACGGTCGCAATCACTTCGCTAGTGAGCCGGTCGGTTGGCGAATCGAAACAGGGAAACCAGTGCCGCGCATACTCGGCCTCGCCCTGCGTCCAGGCAATCCGAGGACGGTCGGGATCGACCTCGGTCGGACCGAGAAAATAGAGGCCGTCCTGTGGCTTCGTCCGATAGTCGATCTGCAGGGTCACCGCTGCGTCCGCGACGAGATCCTTCTCGAAATGAACGAGGAGGCGGTCTTCGCGCGTCTCGAAGCGGAGCTCGCGAGGATCTCCATCGGCGGCCGATGTCAGCCGCCGAACGGCCTGAATCTCCATCTCCGCCGCGTCGAGTTGAATCGAACGTGTCGAGGCGAAGGGGCGGAGCGTGATCTCCGCCTGCCCCGTCAGCTCGCGCTTCTCCCAGTCGAGGGAGAGCGTCAGCTTGATGTGCTGCTGATCGATTTGGCGGCTGCGAACGCTCCGCTTGGGACGCTCGAACTTCGACTCCCGATCCTCCGCGACGACCGCGCCGCAGACCAGCACGGCAACGAGCAACCCACCCAGGCACGTCCGCAGAAACGCGTGCGCACGTTGAAAGCCAATGAACATCGCGGGGAGTCCGTGGAAAGGTTCGAGGAAGCGAGGAAGGGAAAGGGGGGCTGCGGCAGGTTCCTCTATGATAGCTGTCAAAAAGTCGGCCGCAAAGCGGATCGCCGCCCACCCGGGGCACGTACAAGGCGCATCGCCGCGAGCGAAACGGGGACACTCACGTCGTGCGTTTCAGCCAGTCGTAGTAGAGCAGGCCGACCAGCGTCTTGGCATCGCAGATGCGCCCTTCGCGAATCTGTGCGAGCGCTTCGTCCCAACGCAGCGGCCGCGTCACGATCTGCTCACCCGCGTCCAAGCAGGTTTCACCTGGCATTAGATCCGTAGCGACAAACAGGTGCATCCGCTCGTTGAGAATGCCCGACGACGTGTAGAACTCGTGCAGCTTATCAAGTTTTCCGGCTCGATATCCGGTCTCCTCGGCCAGCTCACGGTGCGCCGTTTCGCGCAGGTCTTCACCCGGTTCCAGTGTTCCGGCCGGCAGCTCGAGCAAGGTCTCTTCGACCGCGGTCCGCACGTTCTCGATCAGGCAGACGTGATCCTCGTCGATCAACGGCAGGATCGTCACCGCACCCGGATGATCGACATACTGGCGCGTCCGCGTCTTGCCGTCCGAAGTTTCCAGCTGTCGCCGGACGACGCGAAACAGGCCGGCGTCCCAAACGGTTTCGCGATTGCCAAACAACAGCCCACTCCGATCGTTTGCTCGCCCAACCAACTGCTGTTAAGATAACGGGGTCGCAAACGCAGCGAAACCGCTTCGCCTGTCCGACCTCCGCAGGGTAGCGAACGGACGCCCACACGGTAGCGAACAGACGCCGACCCGGCACGCCGTGGGAAGCGTGTCCGCATCGGTTTGGCTGTGGTTTCGGTCGATTGGAGACTTCTAGGTGCGCGATCTCACCGATAGCAGCATCGGCCTGGGGCAATGGCTCGGCATTCCGGTTCGATTGCACGTCGTTTGGCTTGTCGTGGCGCTGTTCGTGATGCTCGTCACGACCCACGGTCCCGGTGACGGCAATTTTCACTACGGTCTGCTCACGCTCGCGATTTGGTTCGCCTGCGTCGTCTGGCACGAAGCCTGGCACTGCGTCGTCGTGGCCCGCGTTGGCGAAACGATCGAGTCGGTCGTGCTGACGCCCTTGGGCGGGCTGTCGCGTTGGAGCGCTTTCCGAGATCCGAAGTCGGAGATCATGGCCGCCTGTGCGGGCTGCTTCGGAAGCCTGGTCGGGATGCTGATCTGTGCCAGCATGATCTACGCCCTGACGTACCGGATACCTTGGGACCTGTTCAATCCTCTCTACCCGCTCGCCCTGTTCGCCGACGGCGATCCGTGGCTGGCCGCGGCAAACCTCGGCTTTTGGATCAACTGGCTGCTACTGCTCGTCAACGTAATGCCGACCACGGCCACCGACGGGGGAAGATTGCTGGGCGGACTCATGTGGGCCTATCGGCATCAACGGCAGTTGGCCGACGGGCTGGTGGTCTGTTGCTCGTTGGTCGTGGCCGGAGCGCTGTTGCTTTTCGCCTTTGCCGTGCGACATGCCCCGCCGAGTGTGGTCGTGCCGGCCTGGTTGCCGCTGACTGGGTTGGCGTTGTTCTTCGCCCTGCACGCCTTCTTTGGCGTTGCCCAGACGCCCCGGGAAGAGCCGGAAGAAGAAACGCTTGGTTACGATTTCTCGCAGGGCTATACGAGCCTCGAAGAGCCTGCCGAACCCCAGGCAAAGTCGATCTCCGCTTCGCTCAAAGGGTGGATCGAGAAGCGACGTCAACGCCGCATCATCGAGCTCGAGCGGCAGGCCCGCGAGGAGGAGCTTCGCGCCGACGTGATCTTGGCGCGACTTCATCGTGACGGTATCAGCTCCCTCTCGGTCGAAGATCGGGAGTTGCTCAATCGCGTCAGCGCTCGTTATCGTGAGCGGATTGGCAAGTAACGCCCGTTCGAGCTGGCGCCTACTTCGAACATCCGGCCGCGCGGTCGCCGCCGAGACCGGGGCTCTTTCTTCTCTGCTGCTTCCTGCACTGCAGCTGCTTCGCCAGCCCTTGGCGCTTGACGGCGGGTAGCGAGGTTCCCGCTCAGGCATCGTCTTGCCGTGCTTCTCCCCGCGCTTCTTGGAGCAACTCGCCCCGGCGGGGCGAAGGGTTTCCCAAGCCCGCAGAATCCCTACCCGCCGCAGAATCCACCAGGGGCGCCCTCGACTCGGTCGAAACTTCCTGACAGCTCCCGCTTTAGGCCGAATTGGCGTTGCGTCGTTCGGGCTGTGACGTACCCTTCCCAGGTGCCAGACGGAGGCTTCGGTGTCCAACCGAGGCTTCCGACGGGGTGATGTGCCGGACGGGTACGTCGCGACGTCGCACCCCACGTTTTGGCCCCCAGCAAGTCCTGAGCTTGACCCCCGCGCTCCAGTGCCATGTCGACCGATACGCCAACCGCAGCCATTCCGACCGTCGTCCCGCCGGTGCAGGTAACGACGAGTGACGTCTGCGCTCGCGGCCTGGCCCTGCTTGCCGAGTACTTCGAAGAGCCCTTCGCACTGGTTTCCGGTCGCACGGGCGACGTCGTGCGAAACGCCGGCGACGGGCGCCAGATCGACTGGTCGGTACGAGGTTGTCTTTGCCAGGCGGTTGCCGAGCGCGGTCGCCCCGAGCTGCTCGAAGAACGGAATCACACGTTCACCCTGGCGATTCCGCTGGGCGAGGGCCGCTCGGACAAGTCCCGCGACCCGGACGCGACGTACGTCGCGGTCGCCGACTTTCGCTCGGCCCACGCACCGGCCGATCCGGACCCGGCCCAGCTGGCCGCGGAATTGGGTCTCGATGTGGAAGCGGCCGGCACGTGGTACGCCGCCGCCACGCCGTGGGATCCCACGGCCATCGTGCGGATGGCCGAGTTGAGTGTGGCCCAGCTGTCGGGCTCGCCGCGGATGGAGATTCTGCAGCGGAACATCGACGACCTCTCGCACAACCTCTCGGCGACCTACGAAGAAATCACGCTTCTCTACCGTCTCAGCGAGAACCTGCGACTCGGCGAGGATCCGGCCGCGCTCTGGCAAACCGCGCTCGAGTGGCTCGTCGAAATCGTCTCCGCGGAAATGACGGCGATTTGCTTCGACGATCAGCAGGTGATCGGCTCTGAGGATGCGACGAGCGAGTCGCGCTACTTCGTCGACGGAGACAAGCCACTCGAAAAAGCCGTCATCGATCGGGTCCTCGAACGCTTCGGCTCGCAATGTCACGAGCAGCCGCTGGTGCTCAACCAGCCCGTCGAGGGACCGGTCGAGGCCGATCTCGGCGAAGTGCGGCAACTGGTCATCGTCCCGATTCGAGCGGGACAACACCGCTACGGCTACTTGCTGGCCGCGAATCGCCTCGATGGCGGCGAGTTTGGTACCGTCGAGGCGAGCTTGCTCTCCAGCGTGGCCTCGATTCTGGGCATTCACTGCAGCAACGTCGGCCTGTTCAAGGAGCAGGCGGAGTTGATGTCGGGCATCGTCTGCGCGCTGTCGAGCGCCATCGATGCCAAGGACCCGTACACCTGCGGTCACAGCGACCGGGTGGCTCGGGTGTCGGTGCGAATCGCCGCCGAACTGGGACTCTCGCGAGAAGAGCAACACACGATCTACTTGTCCGGCTTGCTCCACGACGTCGGCAAGATTGGCATCGCCGACAGCGTGCTGCGTAAGCCGGGTCGCCTGACCGACGCCGAGTACGAGCACATCAAGCTGCACCCGACACTCGGCCACAAGATTCTCAAGGACATTCGCAAGATCGGGCACGTCTTGCCGGGCGTGTTGCACCACCACGAAGCCTACAACGGCAAGGGTTACCCTGCCGGTTTGGCGGGGGAAGACATTCCCTTGATTGCTCGAATCATTGCCGTGGCCGATTCGTTCGACGCCATGGGCAGCGATCGCCCCTACCGTCGCGGCATGGACGAAGAGAAGGTCGACCGAATTCTCCGCCAGGGGGCTGGCTCGCAGTGGGACGCCAGCGTGATCGATGCCTTCTTCGCCGCTCGGGAAGACATTCGGAAAATCGTCCGCAACGAGCGTGAGTCGCTGCATCTCGAGTCGCAGTACTGGACATAGCCCGGCAGCTGCCCGCTCGCCGACGTCCTGACGGACGCCGCGACGAGTCGCGTGCTTTCCTGGCCGCTCGCCCTGGCCGCCTCGATGTCCATCCGCTAGGTTGCGGACAGACATTCCCAGGTTCACCTCGCGCGGCAGTTCATGGCCAGGCAAGAAAGCGATCGCGAGGATCTTCTCAACGAGGCGACCGCGCTGCGCGAGCGGATCGAGCTGACGCACTCCGGCGAGGACGAGCCGGTGACTGTCGGCTTTCGCGCGGGCGGAGACATCAGCTTCTACTTCGGGCCGGAGGTCGTTTACCAGTTCAATGCGGCGGGCCAGTTGCGTCGGGCCCATCTTGGGGACCGTCTGATCAAGGCAGAGCGGGGACGACTCGTGGCCCTCAAACGCGTGCGCACGCCAGAGGCGACGACGCTGCAGCGATTCGACGTCGATGAGACGCAGACGGCGGAGATCTTCGCTGCCATGCGGTCGCGGCTCGAGGCCCTCTTGAAGATCCTCGAGCGCGGCGACTTTCACATCGTCGGCCAGGTTCCGGCGGAACAACCGCTCATCGAGCGAATCGTGCGGGAGCTGCCGGCGCTGCTCGAGGCCGAAGTCGCGCCTTCGCCAAGAGTCGGCTAAGATGCGTCGGCGGCCTCAATCGGTAGCGCGATTACCTCAGCACCGCCGACGGACGAATCGAGTCGGGTTCCGATCTCATGGTGACCGCGACGGCAGTAGGCCAGAGCGAGCGGGGCATTCATGGCGGGCGAAGTGACGGCCGAGGTCACACGACCGACCTCCACGTCGCCCTGTCGGAGCACGGTGCCGGGGTCGGGTACCTCGGGGCCGGCGAACCGAACACCACGCAGTAACTTGTTGACATGCCCCAGAGCGTCGATGCGGGCCACCGTTTCCTGGCCCAGGTAACAGCCTTTTGTAAAGCTGATGGCCGTGGCATCCCGGTCGACTTCCTGTGGCAGGTTGGCGTCGGAGATGTCTTGGCCGAACAGCGGAGTGCCCGCTTCGATTCTCAGTGGTTCAACCGTCGCGCCGTCGCACTCGACGAAGCCCCCGGCAATCAGACTGGCCGCGACCGCTTCGGCATCGTCGACGGAACATTCGAGCAGACATCCGTTCGGTCCCACCAGCGGGGTGCGGCGAAGTCGAACCGCCACCTCGCCCAGCGTGCCGACGCTGTGCTCCCAGGGCCGCTCGGGCAGCGGGCCGGCGTAGATTTCGGCCAGTCGGGCCGAGGCGTCTGCGCCGGCGATGAGCAGGACGACGCGCCCGGCGCTCACGTCTCTCAGCTCGACATCTTCGCGGATGAGGTACTTGTCCAGGTGCGCTAGCAGGGGTTCGGCCTGGCCGGGAACCGTGATCAACGTGAGGGACTCGTCGTCACAGTAAACGTCGGCAAAGCCGAGGATCTTCCCTTGCACATTCGTCAAGAACGTCTCGCAACCCTGGCCGGGCTGCAGGCGGCGAGTGTCGTTCGTGACGAGATTATGCAGAAAGCTGGCCCGGTCGGCGCCGCGGAAGTCGAGCAGCGTTCGACCGGCAAGCCGGACGTAACCGGCACCGCGAGTCAGCGTTTCGTAGCCGTCTGCCATGAGGAAGCCTACTGCCTTGCGACGTGACTGGGTGCGGCCATCTCGCCCGCGGGTGTGGCGATCGCATGCTGAGCGTTGGCGATCAGCAGGCAACTCTCCGAGCGGGTGATGAGTCGCGTCAACTCGGCGACGCTGCGGACGGGGGCCATGCCGAGATCTTCGACGGTTTCCTCGTCCAGCTGGCTGACGAAGTAGACTTGCCTGACGCTCAACAGGTGCAGCAGCAGGGTCGCCGCCGCCGCGTCGGTCGAGCGATCCTTCTGCAGGGCGAGCAGCGTCGCTTCATAGTCACGGGCTTCGACGAGACGACGCAGAGCCGGGCCGGGCGGGCTCGCCAACTCGGTGCAAATCGCGATCGCCCCGTCGTCTGTGACCGCACCGTTGGCGGCCGCCAGGGCCCGCGTGACGTTGCTCCAAGTCTGGCACGACGAATCGCCCTCGATGGCGGCAACCACCAGTTCAGCGCGACGAGGCACTTCCTGGTGCCACACCGCCTCGCAGATCTCGCGCCCCTTGCGCGCCACGGCCTCCGGCGCGCCGACCAGGACCTGCAGCACTTCCCCGCTGCCGCCCGGCACGACCTGAATCGTCAACAAGACGCCCAGCAGCCGGGCCGCCTGTTCTGTTTCTTCGCGGCGCCGTCGACGGTGAGCGGCCCACTCTTCGTTGCTGGGGGCGCGAAAACGCTGCCGCGTCTCCTCGTCGGCAAAGGTGGGATAGAGCACCCCGTGGACCCCGTGGTAGCCGGCCATCGAGTCGAGCCGCAGACAACCGATCGGCAACACGAACTCGGCATCGACAATCGTACGGTTCAGATAGACACCCTTGCCTTCGGTCGTGGTGCCGAGGAAGGCCAACTCGCTTCGCTCTTCCGAGTTGTGACGCACCACGGTAATCGTGTCGTCCGTGACTTCGCGTACCCGCGCCGCCAGGGAATCGTGTTCAACCTCGCCGCCAACGACGATCGTGAGGTTTTCGGCGGCGACCTGCGCCTCGAGCAGGCCGCTGATCGCGCCGGCAAGCAGATCCTCCCAAGCCGGCAGTTCCGGGTCCAACACGATGGCCACGCGATCGTCCGGCAGCACACACTGCGTCAACGGAGGGAAATCGAGCGGGCTGATCAATCCCGCGGCGACCGCCGCGCTCAGATCGTCCACCGGTTCGCAGTCGGGCTGGCCGCACGAGGCGACCAGCCTTTCCGGTGGCAAATCGAGCAAGACCTCGCTGTCGGTGCCGAATCGTAGCGTCGTTGTCATCGAGTAAAACTCGCCGAGGATTGCTTTGCAGGAAACGGCGGAAAACCAGGAAGGCGAACGGCGCCGGCTCGCGACCGGGTGCACCTCGACGATCGATCATCGAAGACGGCCTGCCGGTCGCACTAGGGCATCATAGAGGGCGAAAAAAAAGCGGGTCAAGCAGGCGAGCTTTACGGGCTCGCCTCGGTGGCGAATAATCTAGGGGCAAACATTCTTGTGGCGGGCTGAACCGACGCACGGCGAATGCGCCGCTCGTCGCCCGCCAAGGCACGCAATGAGGCTTCTCATGACGACGGATCCACTTCTGCTACCCGTGCTGGATTCGCGCCGTTTCGCGTTCCTCGTGGCGTTGCTTTCTGCCATCTGTGGCGGCTGTTGGGCTGGCTCCGATTCACGCGAAACGGGTCCCGACCCGGTCGAGCTGGCGGAAACCAATGCGATCGTCGACGAGATGATCGAGGCTTACCGTCAGGCGCGTTCCTACCGAGACCGCGGGGTTATTCTGTGGGACGGCGAGATACGCGGCGCCGGCACGCGTCACGAGCGATTCCGCTATGCGCTCGAGTTCGTCCGGCCGAATCGCCTGCGACTCGCGTTCGAACCGTACGGCTCGGACGCGACAGAGATCTACTCGGACGGAGAGTACCTTCATGCGGCCTTCCCGCAGTACGACAACCAACTCTTGGAGGCCACGGCGCCCGACACCATCGCCGTGCCGGACCTGTACGAGGACGAGTCGTTGGCCGGACTATTTCGGCCCACCGTTGCCTGCCGACTGACTTCGGAAGATCCGCAGCGGTTCGCTTCGCTTCCGCTCGATCTGCTCACCGGCGCAGATCCGCTCAACGCGCTGCGCGAGGCCGACGACGCCCCGCGACGGCTCGAATCACGCACGATCGGCGAAGAGCTCTGCGACGGTGTTCGCTATCGCTTTGGCGACGACGACGTCACCTTGTGGATCAGTCAGCAGCGACGCCTGCTGCGGAGACTGCAAGTCGCGCCCTCGAAGGTCGACCCTTCGGCCTCTGCCATCGAGCGGATCACGATCAATTTTCGCGACGCGGAATTCGATGCGGAGATCGAAGTCGGTCGTTTCCAATGGGATCGCACGGGCGCGGAGACGGTCGTCGAGCGAGTGGTGCGGCCCACCGGCGACCTGACCGTCGGAGAGCCCGGCAAGTTGGTTGGCAAGCCGATGCCGAATCTGTCGTTTCTCCACTTCGACGGCAGCCGGGCGGACATCGAGTCACTGCGTGGCAAGTTCGTGGTGATCGACATGTGGGCCACCTTTTGCCAGCCTTGTCGGCGAGGGTTGCCGTCCTTCGCCGCCCTACGCGACCAGTACTCGGACCGGGACGACGTCGTCTTCCTGGCCTTGAATCTCGACGATCCCCGCGTGACCCGCTCCCAAGTGATGTCGACGTTGGTTGAATGGGGAGTGGACCTGCCGCTGACCCGCGTGGTCGACGCGGACATCAAGGGCGTCTTCGAGCAACTCGAAGTCGAAGCCATTCCCGTGACTGTGATCGTCGATCCGGGTGGTATCGTGCGGTATGTGAAAGTGGGTGCCCATCCCAAGACCGTGGAGCAATTGCCGGAGGTCGTCGAGGCGGTGCTCAGCTATCCCGAGCGTCTGGCCGAGGCGACGATCGTGGACGGCTCGCACGCGGTGCCGCTGGCCGAGGCCAAGATTGCCAAGCCGAGCGAGCCCAACCGCTGGACCCGCACCCGCTTGTGGAGCCAGCAGAGTATCTCGGGGGCCGGCAATCTCCTCGTGGTAAGCGACGCGGGCGGTTCTCCGCGCGTGTTCGCGATCGCCTCGGGCCCCTCGATTGTCGAACTCGACGCGCAGGGCCAGTTGGTCACGCGGCATACCGACCTGGTGCCCGCGGAAATGAACCTCACAATTCTTCGCAGCGGTCGGACCGGCGAGGGCGAGCGGCTGTTTGCCCTCTCGGGACTGGGGGCTCCCCAGTTGTTCGTCTTCAACGATCGCTGGGAGCAACAGTTTGCCTATCCGGAAGAGCCGGGGGCCGGGGCGGTTTACGACGTGGCGGTCGATCGATTTTCCGCGGAAGGTTCGCTACACATCTTCGCGGGCTACTTCGGCCAGGCGGGCGTGCACGTTCTCGATGCCGAGGGGAAGCGACTCTGGCGAAGCCGCGCCCTGCAGAGTGTTGGGGACATGGCGGTCGCCGACGCCCAGGAGGAGGTTCCGGCCCAGTTGCTCTGCGCCAACGATACGGGCAGCTTGATCCCGCTGGACGAGACGGGGGCGGCGGCACCGGCCTGGCGTTATGAGAACCGTGCGATTCCCTACATCGCCAGTGCCGACTTTGGCGGCGCGGAGCGAGCCTTGTGCGGCGTTACCGTCGACCTCCACGGCGGCAACATCGCGGTCGGACTGGTCCGTGACGGCTCGGTCGCCTGGCAATATGTGCTTCCCAGCGGCCAGCACACTTCGCATCTCGATCCGCTGACCTACGTTTCCGACCCGACGGTTGGGGGCTATTGGGTATTCGCGGCCACGGATGGATCCATTCACTGGGTCTCGGCCGACGGCAAGACGGCCGATTACTTTGCCACCGGTCGCCCGCTGCGAGGCCTGGCGGCGACTCGTCTCGACGGCAAACTCGTGGTCGTCGCTGCGCACGCGGGCGGAGTCACCGCCTGGGCCCTCGAGCCGAAGGCGGGCGAATAAGCCGCGCCGTTCGCGCAATCGCGTATCCCAGTCCCGTATCCCAGTCGCGTCACCGGTGGAGAATCGCCGCGCGAAGTGCTAGACTTCGCGATCGAACGTTGTGCTCACTGAGATCGCGAAGCAAGGAGTGACTGGTTGTGGCCAAGAAGACGATCGCAGACGTCGATGTTGCCGGCAAGCGAGTTCTGATGCGCGTCGACTTCAATGTCCCTCTCGATGAGTCGCAGCAGATTACGGACGATCGCCGCATCCGCATGGCGCTGCCGTCGATCGAGTCGGTGGTCAGCCGGGGCGGACGACTCATCTTGATGAGCCATCTCGGCCGGCCCAAGGGGGACGCCGGCGACGCGAAGTTCAGTCTTCGCCCGGCGGCCGAGCGGCTCGCCGAGTTGCTGCCGGACGCCCAAGTGAAGTTTGCCAGCGACACGGTCGACGCGGATGCCCAGTCGAAGGTTGCCGAACTGGGCGACGGCGACGTCGTGGTGCTGGAGAACCTGCGGTTCGAGCCTGGCGAGAAGAAGGGGGACGCCGAGTTCGCCGGGCGGCTGGCGACCTTCGGCGAAATCTACTGCAACGACGCCTTCGGCACCTGTCACCGCACCGATGCCTCGATGGTCGCCGTGCCCCAGGCGATGGGCGACGCGGACAAGGTAGTCGGCTTTTTGGTCAGCAAGGAGATCGAGTATCTCGGCGACGTGATTGCCAATCCGGAGCGGCCTTTCGTGGCGGTGCTCGGTGGAGCCAAGGTCTCCGACAAGATCACCGTGATCGAGAAGCTGTTGACGATCTGCGACAAGGTACTCATTGGCGGGGCGATGGCGTACACCTTTGCCTTGGCCCAAGGTGGCCGCGTGGGCGACAGCCTGGCCGAGCCCGACAAGGTCGATCTCGCCAAGCGGTTGCTGGAGGCAGAACACGGAGCGAAGCTCGTGCTGCCGGTCGACACGATCTGTGGCGACGGGCCGCGTCCCGATTGCGAGAAGATCACCGTCGCCGCCGGCCAGATTCCGGACGGTTACGAGGGGTTCGACATCGGGCCGGAGACCGCGCGGCTTTTTGCCGCGGCGGTCCACGATGCCAAGACCGTGATCTGGAACGGGCCGATGGGCTGGTTCGAGAATCCTCCTTTCGACGAAGGCACCAAGCGGCTCGCCCGGGCGATTGCCGAGAGCGAGGCGACCAGCATCATCGCCGGCGGAGACAGCGCCGCGGCGATCCAGCAGCTTGGCTTTGCCGACTCGGTTTCCCATGTCAGCACGGGCGGGGGAGCGAGCCTGGCCATGCTCGAGGGCAAACCGTTTGTGGCCGTCGACCTGTTGGACGAGAAGTAGCCACCTGGAAGTGGCCGCTTTCCGAACGCGATAGAGCCGCGTCCCAATCTCGCCACCCTGCCCAGATTCCGGCAAGTCCGGGGCCGCAAGGGAATAAGCCAGCGGCGTCGCCACGAATCGGCCCTTACCACATGAGTCGCGGGGCGGCAGCCGTCGAAGGGACGTCCGCCGCCACGTCCTGCGGCGTGCTTCCCGAGATTCGTGGGGCCAGAGGCCCGTTTGTTGACCCCGCCGACCCGGGCGTGAGAAACTCAGAGGGCGGGTCAGACAGCACGAAGTCTCGACCAACTTTTTTTCCCTCGAACGAACCTTCCTCAATAGGGCCTGATCGAGAAACTCATGCGGCACGCCGTCCCTTCTCGCCGATCGCCGCTGACCACGTGGATGCCAATCCGATCGTGGCAGCACCGGCTGGTCGTTCCCGCCAGACCGTTGATCCTTGCCGGCCTGTTGATGATCGCTGCGGGCGAGATCGCTGTGGCCAAAGTGGCGCCCGACCCCTCGCCATCGCAAGCGTTGATCATGCAGCACGTCGAGGCGGGCGAATTTGCCCCGGCGATTCATTTGACACGCCGCCTTCCCGCCGGCTCCTCTCGCGACCGACTCTGGGCCGAGATCGCCGTGGCACAAACCCGCTCAGGCATTTCGGCGGCCGACCAGGTTCTGCGGGAGATCGAAGACGATCGCGTGCGGGGCGACGCGGTCGCCCGGGTTCGCGAGATTCGCTTCCAGGGGCAACCGTTTCTGGCCCAGTTCGACGACGGAGGTGGCGGCGGGGATATCAATTCGCAGGCCGACTTCGATGCCGTCATCGAGCTGATTCAAAACACGATCGAGCCCGATACCTGGGAAGAGGCGGGGGGCACCGGCCGTATCGCCGAGTTTGAAACGGGCGTGCGGGTCGACGCCTCGGGACAGTTGCATCGGCTGCTGGCGCCGCAGCAGGCATCGGCGCTGGTGCGGCTGCGCCGAAGCAGTGCGCAGCGGGCGGACAACTCGGAGGCTCGTACCGCGTCGCAATTGCGCAAGGTCTCGTTACCTCGGCTCGAACGCCAGGTGCAATTGCGTCTCGCCGCCGGCCACAAGCCGACAAGTACCATGCGTGTGCTGGCAGGCCTGCAGCGAATTCAGTACGTCTTTGTCTACCCCGAGAAGGGCGATCTCGTCTTGGCCGGGCCGGCCGGCAACTGGCGCGAGAGCGAGGCGAGCGGACCGGTCTCGACGGCGACCGGTCGTCCCCTGCTGCAGCTCGACGACCTGGTGGTCTTGCTCCGCATGTTGTCGCAGAAAAACGGTATTCTCTTCGGCTGCGCCATTACGCCGACGCAGGAGGGGCTGGCCCGGACGCAGGCGCTGGCCGAACGTTCCCGGAACATCAAGCTGGCCAAGGGAGAACCGGCGCGACAGCGATGGGTTGGCGAGATTCGCGACACGCTCGGGCCACAGACGATCGACGTCTACGGGGTCGATCCGCGGACCCGCGTCGCCCAGGTGATCGTGGCCGCGGACTACCACATGAAGCTGGTGGGGATGGGGCTGGAGCCCGGGGCGGGCAACGTGGTGAGCTACCTGGACAGCATCGAGCTGGCCGACGACGAGGCTCCGCCCGATCTCGGCGTGCTCCGCTGGTGGTTCACACTGAATTACAAGGCGATCGAAGCGACCAACGAGGGCCACGGCTTTGCCCTGCGTGGCCAGGGCGTGCAGGTGCTCAGCGAGAACGAGCGGCTTTCCGCCGAGGGAAAGCGGATTCACACCGGCAAGTCGGACCAGCTAACGGCCGGGTTTGCCCAGTCGTTCACGCGAAACTTCTCCCACCTGATGGAGAAGTACCCGATGTACGCCGACCTGCAAAACGTGTTCGACCTGGCCCTGGTGGCGGCCCTGCTGCGCGATCGCCAATTGCCCGCGGAGGTGGGGTGGCATCTGACTTGCTTCGGCGACCAGGGGCAATATGCGGTTGCTCTTGGCGAGGCACCTCGCAGCGTGGAGAGCGTGATCAACTACCGCGCGTTCCCGGCCGGTCAGATCATCGCCGGCGTGAGCGGCGGGGTTCGCGTCGACCCGGCCGAGCTCGTAGATGCCGAGTCGGTGCGCGTCGTCAAGCGTGGCGAGTTGGTCCACGGCCATCGATACGCCCAGCCGCCCGACGACGTCGATCGATGGTGGTGGGATTGAGCGTCCTGCTTAGGGCAACGGGGCGCGCGTTCTCGCGAAATGTCGCCCCGCGCTAGGCCGACTTGCGGCGCTCGACGAAGGCCCGATAGTCGTCGACCGTGTCGATGCCCGCGGCGGCTCGCTCGACGACACCGACTTGAATCGTATGGCCGGCGTCGAGGACGCGGAGTTGCTCGAGGTCTTCGAGTTGTTCCCGATCGGTCGGAGGCAACTTGGCGAGTTCCAGCAGGAACGCCCGTCGATAGGCGTAAATGCCCAGGTGCTGATAGAAGTGCGGCTCGATGTCCGTCAGCAGCCGCTCGTTCCAATTCCGCACTGCGGGAATGGCCGCCCGACTGAAGTAGAGGGCACGCCCAAAGCGGTCGAAGATGACCTTCACGCACGACGGGTCGTCGAGTTGGGCGCGGCTGCGAATCGGGGTGCTGAGTGTCGCCATCACGGCGTCGGGATGGCTCTCCAGCATCTCGACCAGTCGATCGATTTGCTCGCCATCCAGTTCAGGCTCGTCTCCCTGGACATTGACCACCACGTCGATGCCGGCAAACGCCGCTTCCCGAGCGACTCGGGCCACGCGGTCGGTACCGCTGCCGATGCCTGCCTCGGTCAACACCGCCTGGCCGCCGAAGCGAACCACCTCGTCGGCGATCACACGGTCTTCGGTCGCGACGCAGACGCCCAGCGGCCGCGTCGCCTGGCGGGCGGACTCGTACGTGTGCTGGATCAACGACTTGCCCGTGTCGCGGAGCAACATCTTCTGTGGCAGACGCGTCGATGCCAGGCGAGCCGGGATGACGACGTAACTGGTCAGTTGGCTCGTGCGATTTGCGTGAGACATACCGGCGATTCCTGTCGCGGAATTCTGATTGCGGAAAGGCGCCCCGCGCTGGGACGCCGTGAGCGGGCCGAGGATGATAGCCCGTTTCGCCGGACCCGGGATAGGTCAAATTGTGCGGGTTATTGGGCCTGGACGGGCTCGTGGCTTGCCGCGAGGGGCGCGAACCGACATGGGGACCCACGGCACGCTGGTTTCGAGCGTCCGAAATGCTGCCCAGAATGGCGGACTTGTGATAGTCTAGAAGAATAGCGCTTGCGCTCAGGAGGCGCTCTGGCGCACCACTTCGGCGGCCGTGCGCAGCGACCCCGGACGGTCCCTTTCCGAGTCTGCGGAGAATCGCCAAGACATGTGTGGAATTGTCGGTTACATCGGGCCTCGCGAGGCCACCGAGTTTCTGATCGAGGGCCTGCGTCGGCTCGAATATCGCGGTTACGACAGCAGCGGCGTGGCCACCATCGGTGACGACGGTGCCTTTGCCGTCTCGAAGTCGGCGGGGCGCATCGACAAGCTGGTTGCCAAGCTCGGTCAAAAGCCCGCCACCGGCACGATCGGCATTGGTCACACGCGTTGGGCGACGCATGGCAAGCCCGACGATGCCAACGCCCATCCGCATCTCGGCGGCGACAATGCGGTGGCGATCGTGCACAACGGGGTGATCGAGAACTACAAACAGATCAAAGAGTACCTGGAGTCGGAAGGCTATGTCTTTGCCTCCGCCACCGACAGCGAGATCATCGGTCACCTGATCTCCAGCCGGCTCGACGCGCAGGACGCGAGTGCCAACAACGGCGCGTCCGCGAGTTCGCCGACCGAGCAATACAAGACCCTGGTGACCGCCGTGACCGAGGCCCTGGCCAAGCTCCGTGGCACCTACGGCGTCGCCGTGCTGTTCCGCGATTACCCCGACGTGATGATCGCGGCGCGGCTGGGCAGCCCGATGGTGTTGGGAATCGGCTCGGGCGGGCACGGTGAGTACTACGTCGCCAGCGACGCTTCGCCGATGGCGGGGCGAGCCGACAAGATCGTCTACCTGGCCGATCACGAATTGGCGGTGCTCACGCGGACGTCGCTGGACATCGTCCATCGCGACCAGGGCCTGATCCAGCCGGAGATGCAAGAGCTCGAACTCGACGCCGGAGAGGTCGACAAGCAGGGCTTCGAGCACTACATGCTCAAGGAGATTCACGAGCAACCCGAATCGCTGCGAAATGTCATGCGGGGGCGGCTCAGCCGCGACGACGCCACGGCGGTCTTCGGCGGATTGAATCTCGACGCCCAGCGGCTCAGTCAGATCAACCGCATTGTGCTCACCGGCTGTGGCACCAGTTGGCACGCGGCGATCGTGGGCGAGTATCTGATCGAGGAGTTGTCGCGGATTCCGGTCGAAATCGAATACGCCAGCGAACTCCGCTACCGCAACCCGCCGACGGATTATAAGACGCTCGTGTTCGCGATCACACAGAGCGGCGAGACGGCCGACACCTTGGCGGCGCTCCGCGAGATGAAACGCAAAGGACACTCGACGCTGGCGATTTGCAACGTCGTCGGCAGCACGATTGCCCAGGAAGCCGACGGCGGAATTTATCTGCACGCCGGTCCGGAAATCGGCGTCGCCTCGACCAAGGCGTTTACGTCCCAGGTGACGACGTTGGCGATGCTTGCCCTCTACTTCGGCCGGCTACGCCATCTCAGCTTCGAAGCAGGTATTCGAATTATCGACGAGCTGGAGAGCCTGCCGACGCTGGTCGAGCAAGCGCTCCAGAACGACTCGATCGTGGCCAAGATTGCCGAGAAGTATCACCACTGTAACAACTTCCTTTATCTCGGCCGGCAGTTCAACTTTCCGACGGCCTTGGAGGGCGCACTCAAGCTGAAAGAGATCAGCTACATTCACGCCGAAGGCTATCCAGCCGCCGAGATGAAACATGGCCCGATTGCCCTGGTCGACGAAAACACGCCGAGCGTGTTCCTGATTCCCAGGGGGTTCGTCTACGAGAAGGTGATCTCGAATCTGGAAGAGATCAAGGCTCGGGGCGGTCCCGTGATTGCCGTCGTGTGCGAGGGAGACGAAATCGCTTCGAACCTGGCCGACGACGTGATCGTGGTCCCCGACGCGGCGGAATTTCTGCAGCCGGTCATCATGAGCGTGCCGCTCCAGTTGTTGGCCTATCACGTGGCGGTGAGACGCGGCTGCGACGTCGATCGGCCGCGGAATCTGGCCAAGAGTGTCACCGTCGAGTAGCGCCGGCTTGACCGCGCCACGGCGACTCGATAGCTTGTAGGGCTCGGTGGTGTTCTGCTGCCGTGGTCTGGACCGTAATCCTTCGTTGCAGGAGATCGACTCGTGGGAGCCAGCGAGCGCACCAAAGAGATCAAACGTCGCCGCCATCGACGAAAGAAGATGGCCAAACTTGCCGAGCGCTCGAAGAAGGCGACGGTCTCCGAGAAGAGCGTCATTGCTCACAAGATCCGCGGGCTCACCCCGGGCGCCGAGGAGATCATCGCGGCCTGGGGTCTGGAAAGCCGCTAACGCGCGCCGCAAAGGGGGCAGTGCTCGCCACCGTCCAGCGACGCTCAACGATTGCGACGACGGTGACGTCGCATTCGGGTATTTGGGACGTCGCACTTGGGGGCGAGGCCCCTCCCAAACGTCAACGGCGCGGCTGCCCGGGCGATCGATCGCATGCCGCGGCCTGGCCAGGCGCTCCCGCCGGGATTACCAGGCCAAGCCCCGACGCCTCAAAAGGGGGGGCGAGCCTCCTGGCGAGCCGAGAGCCACGAATGATTCTGCGGCTCAGCAGGCTTCGGTCGCGAGCTCAGCCGAGCGGAGCTTCGCCCCTGGCGACGGACGTTGGGAAACGCGTTTTGAGACAACGCCTAGCCTTCGCCGCCGGCGCTGCGGGCACCCGGGACGATGCGCTTCTGCACGTCCGTTTCCAGGACACCGAAGGTCGCTTCGTGACGCTGCACCGCCATCTGCAGAGCCGCGAGCAGCCGCTTGGCCGTGAAGAAGTTGACGATCACCCGCTGGCTAATGCGAATGGGCTCCGACGGTACGCCGACCGGCTGCTTGTTGAGGCCCAGGTCGATGATCAGTTCTTCCGGCGTTCCCATCACGCGACAGAAGTTCGCATAGAAGGCCGCCGCGTGGCTGTCGTCGACCTCGAACGTCGCTCGTTGTTGTCCGCCTGCAGCTCCCTGTTCGTCCGCCGGCGTTTCCGCTTTCTCTTCGGCCATGATGGTTCTCTTAACTTTCTGATTCCAAGGTCTACGTGATCCAAGCGAGTCACTTCAGGTACGTCAACGTGAGCGGGCAACCGAGCACGCGAGACCGCAGGGTTACTCCCTGCGGCAGAACGATGCCCCCGCAAAACCGAGGGAGTCGACCGACTCCAATTCGGTTCCGCCTCCAATTCGGTTCCGCCTCCCATTCGGCTCCGCGAGCCTAAAGCATAACGGTCGGCTCGAAAGCCGTACAAGGGACCGCCACGGGGATTGCCGACCGCAGCTTGCCGTCACGTTTGTTGACGGGTGGAAAACGCCAGAACTATATTGGCCCAGAACTAAATTGGCGATGCCGCGCCGCGACGGGCATGGCGGGACCGACTCGTCGGGAGAACGGGGAGATTGAAAGGTGACGGGGATCCTCGACTTTTTTCAATAAGCGCATGGCCGCTGCCGCGGCGTCCGAGTCCTTGGCCGCATCGGGAGCTACGGCACCTGGCGTGACGGGATCTGGCGTGACGGGATCTGGCGTGACGGGATCTGGGGTGACGGGAACTGGGGTGACGGGGAGTTCTGCGTTGCTCAGGGTCTCAGTCATCATTCCCGTGCTCAATGAAGAGTCCCGCGTCGTCTCCGCCGTCGAGCGAGCTGTGGCTGCCGGCGCCTGGGAGGTCATCGTCGTCGACGGGGGCAGCCGCGATCGCACGGTCGCGTTGGCCGCAGCGACGCCCTGCAGGGTCCTCGAATCGCCGGCCGGCCGAGCGGTCCAGCAGAATCGTGGAGCGGCGGCGGCCGGGGGCGAGATCCTGCTATTTCTGCATGCCGACACCTGGCTGCCTGCCGGCGCCGTCGCGCAGGTCGTGCAGCTTGCCGAATCCGGCGAGACGGTCGTGGGCGCCTTCGCGCAGAGAATCGAAGCGAGCGCCTACGTCTATCGCCTGGTCGAGAGTGGCAACGCCCTGCGCGTGCGGCTGTTCGGTTTGGCCTACGGCGACCAGGGGATCTTTCTGAGTCGAGACCTGTTCCAGCGGCTGGGTGGTTTTCCAGAGGTGCCACTCATGGAAGACGTGCGGCTGATGCGGAGCGTTCGCCGGCAACAGCGACTACACCTCTTGCCGGGACCGCTCCATGTCAGCCCGCGGCGTTGGCAGCGGCACGGCCTCGTCCGGCAGACCGTGCGGAACTGGCTGCTACTCTGCGCGGAGCGACTGGGGGTTTCTCCCGCTCGACTGGCCCGCTTCTATCCCACCTGTACGGACTCGCCGGCGTCGAACTCCGCCGACCCGCAGCCGTGACCTGCCGGGCGAAGTCGCTGTCCGCTCGTCGCGAAGTTGTCGTGCGGAACACGCGGGAATTGCCAGCTCGCGGCGGTCGGTGCACAATGCAGAGGCTCGCAGGGGGCAGAGGCTCGCAGGGGATCCGCAGAACTGAGGAAACGAGCATGTCGGCTCGATGTTGGCTACCCATGGTGGCGACCTGCCTGGTGCTGGTTGCCGGTTGCCAGGAAGAATTTCCTGTCGACGAACTCGGCACGATTCACGAGCGGATTCCCTTCGTCGAGGGCGTTGAAGAGCGGATCGAGATCCGTCGACCGCGAAGACGGCCCGCTCGGACCCGGCCGCAGACCGCCCCGGCGCCCGCCAACCAATCCGGCGGGAAGCCCTAACGCACCAGAACGCCGGGCCCGGCCGGCCGGGTCCGCCCCGCTTCGCGGCCGCGCAGTGGAGTGGCGATTCAGCGCGAAATGCGGCGGTTTCCGCGCCCCCACGCCGACGTCCCGAAATGCTTGTTTCGGCCTCCCGCTCTGTCTAGGCTGGACTTTGCGCTTCGTCTCGCGAGCCTGGGCAATCCGTCGGGGCCGCAGAGACGCGAGCCGCAGATGCCCGACCGGCCGCACAGCTAGTGAGTCGGTCGAGCCGCATCGCCCTCGAATCCGAACACGTGGGAGGCCCTCCGATGAAGAAACTACTCCGAGCCGCCGTTCTTTGTTCCGTCGTTGTCGTGGTGCTCGTCGCAGCACCCCGTGCCGAGGCACAGCAAGTCGTGACCGCGCCCTTTGGGTTCGGTCCCGGCTACGGGCTGGGGTTCGGGCCGAACTTCCTGCTCGACCAGCGCCCTCCCTACTTCGCGTTGTTCCCGCCGGTCTATTACAAGCATCCGATCATCGCCCGGCAGTATGGCTACAGTCCGTTCGCCTATTACCCCTATCCGGTCGAGCCTTCTCTGAATCGAGGTGAAGAGCCGAAGCCGAAGACGATTTCGAATCCGTACTACGAAGGAGCGAAGAAGAGCGAATCGGTCGAAGCGAACGAGGCCTCGGCCGTGACACGGCCTCTGCGGATACGGAATCCCTACTACGACACCTCGCTTCGCGAAGCCAGCAGTGCCGGCACGCCGCGGGCCCAGCGGATCTATCCCACGGAGCGATCCGCGATCGAGCTGTGAGAGTTCGTCGGCTCTGACGGCAGCCAGGCTGGCCGCGGGGGCGCGAGCGCGAAATCGACCTGGACACATCGGCCGTGTCTGCTATCGTACCGCCCCTCGCTTGGTTCGTCGGGCTGGCGTTCCCCGCGGGCCCCCCGCGCGCGGAAGCGCGTCTTGGCGACCTGACACACCGCGCGGGCGGAATAAAGAGACGTATCTGAACAGGTGGAAAGGAGTCCGCCGATGTCACGGTACCGGCTGTTGGCGATGTTGCTCGTCGTGTGCTGCGCGGTCGCTTGTCGGAGTCAGCCCGTGATTGGCGATCCTTTCGGCCGCACCACGATTCCGCCACCGGCAACCGGCGGCGTGCCGGCCGCGGCGACGCCGGCTCCCTACTACCCTCAACCGGGCGCGACGACCTACCCTCAACCGACCTACCCGCAGCCGGGAGCGACGAGGCCGGGGAATCTGGTGCCCGTCCCGAACGGAACGGTCCAACCCCAGTTGCCCGCCACGCCCCAACCCGGCCTGCCACCGGCCGGCCAGCCAATCTACCCATCGACCCTCCAGCCGTCGTTCCCGGCGCTTCCCCAGCAACCTTCGACGTCGACGCCTGCCCCGACATTTCGGCAAGGGTCGGGAATTGCCCCTTCGCGTTCCGCGGCACCTCAGTTAGCGGATGCCACGAACACGCAAGTCCGACCGGTGAGCCATCAGCCGCGGCTGCGGCCCGTGCCGTCGTTTAGTGACAACGACGCACGCTCGACTGGTTGGAACGCGGTCGTCAACATCGACGCCGACGCGCAAGGCGAACCGGTGATCCGCATCGAGGAGAACGCCGCACCCGCTTCGGTCTCGAACGCTGGCTCAGCCTCATCCGAACCGGCAGAGGACGAATCGGTCTTCGACGACGAGCCGGCCGACCCGCTCGCGCCGCGAGGTTCGGTCCTGCGGAGTTCCCGCACGAGTTCTCCTGTCACTCCCGCGTCGGCGACCATTGCCGTCGACGCGGAACCGTCTACGGGCGGCGCGTCGGTCGTTAAACCACCGGCACAATTCCGGCCGGTGGCGGTCCGTCCGCCCGCCCGCTACGGCCACGCACCCGACTACAGCTGGCTCAAGGGCCGGCTCGAGTATTCGGCGGCGCGGAAGCAGTGGAAACTCCGCTACCTGCCCCTGGACGGCCGCACCGATGAGTACGGGGGCAGCGTCGTGCTCGACAACGTCGACGAGAGCAGCTACGCCGCCGGCGACTTTGTGGCAGTGCGGGGCCAACTCGGCAAGCCCGATCCCGAAACGCGCGACTTCGCGGCGACCTATCGCGTGACGCAAATGAAGTCGATGTAACGGGCAGCCTGTGATGTCTCTGACGGTCGAGCCAGCGCGCGAGACAACTGCCACGCTGCCCGACGTGCCACGCTTGTGGGCTCCCTGGTACGGCATCGCCACACACTCGCTCGGCAGTGCGAGGCGCCAGGTCGAGGAGATTCTTGCCGCCGAGCCTGAGCTTCGCGCCCTCGACGCCGACTCGCTCCGCAAACGCAGCCTCTCGTTGCAGTACCAGGCGAAGAGCGGTGCGGTGGCCGGCGATCTGCTCGTGGAGGCCTTTGCCCTGGTACGCGAGGCCGCCGACCGGACACTCGGCATGCGGCACTATCCGGTCCAACTGCTGGGGGGAATCGCGCTGCAACTGCCGGCGATCGCCGAAATGCAGACCGGCGAGGGTAAGACCCTGACCGCCACGTTGCCGACGTACCTCGCCGCCATCTATGGCCGGGGCACGCATCTCGCCACTGCGAACGATTACCTGGCCAGTCGCGACGCGCTGACGATGCGACCGCTCTTCGAATGCCTGGGCCTTTCGGTCGGCGTGGTCACGGCCGACACCGACCCGACGCAGCGGCGCAAGGCCTATCAGGACGATGTGACCTATGGCACGGCCAAGGAGTTCGGGTTCGACTTCTTGCGCGATCGTCTCATGCGGCGTAATCTGGCCGACGGCAACTACGACTTCCTCGGCCGCATGCTGGAGGTGACGGACGGTTCGCGGCAGAGCGAACCGCTGCAACGCGAACCCTTTTTTGCGTTGGTCGACGAAGCGGACAGCCTGCTGATCGACGAAGCTCGCACACCACTGGTGATCAGTGCCACTCCGGAGGTCGATGCGGAAGAGGCGACGGCCTATCACTGGGCGGCGGCCGTCGCGCCGCAATTCGACGCGGGAGAGCATTTCACCTTCGACGTCGACACGCGGCACGTGGAACTGACCGCCGGCGGGCGGCGACATGCCCGTACGCTGCCTCACCCGGCGGAACTCAATGCCGTCAGCATGCTCTCGATCTACCAATATCTGGAAACGGCGATTCGCGTCCTCCGCGACTTCGAGCGCGATCGACAGTACATCGTGCGCGACGGCGAAGTGGTCATCGTCGACGAGTTTACCGGCCGACTTTCGGAAGGACGGAAGTGGCAGGCCGGCATCCATCAGGCGGTCGAAGCCAAAGAGGGGGTCGAAGCGACCGCCTCGTCCGGTCAGGCGGCGCGGATCACCGTGCAGGACTTCTTTCTCCGCTACCAACACCTGGCAGGCATGACCGGCACGGCTCGGAACAGCGCCCGCGAGTTGCGTCGCATCTACGGCCTGCCCGTGGTCGCCATTCCCACGAATCGGCCGGTCCGCCGTGAGCAGCTCCCAGCGGAGGTCTACTCGCACGCTGCCGCCAAATGGGCGGCGATTGTCGCCGAGGTCGGACAGATGCACGCCCAGGGAAGACCGGTGCTGATCGGGACCCGCTCAATCGACAAGTCGGAACAGCTCTCGCGGCTGCTCGACGAGGCGGGAATCGCCCACCGCGTGTTGAACGCCAACCGCATTGCCGAGGAAGCCGCGGTCGTTGCCGAGGCAGGGGAGCCCGGTCGCGTCACCGTGGCGACCAACATGGCCGGTCGCGGGACCGACATTGTGCTCGGCGAGGGCGTCGCGGAATTGGGCGGACTACACGTGATTGGCACGGAACTGCACGAGTCGGCACGCATCGACCGCCAGCTGGTCGGACGCTGCGGCCGCCAGGGCGATCCGGGCAGCTTCCGTCAATTCATGGCGGCCGACGACGACCTTCTCAAGGCGGCGCTGGGCGACAAGAAGGCGAGCCGCATCGCGCGGCGCGTGGGCGACGGCTTTGCCCCGCTCGCCGGTTTCGAAGGGCTGCTGCGGCGCGCTCAGCGACGCGTCGAACGACGGCATTTCACCGCCCGCCGGATGCTGATGTATCATGAGCGACAGCGACGAGAGTTGCAGCAGAAGATGGGACAGGACCCGTATCTCGACTCGCCCGGCTAAAGGCGCCGCCACACCCGGCTGCCCACTGGTCCGCGGGACCCCAACGCGCGAAGACGGTGGATGCTCGAAGATTGTTATCAGCTCGCCCTGGACAAGCTCCGCGGACACCTGGACGCCGTGGGCCACACCTATGCCGATGACGACGGCGACTTGATCGTGTCGGGACACCGCATCGGCCTGTCGATCGCCTTCGAGGGATTCAGCCGGCAGCAGAACCAGGCCCTGGCTCCGCTCGACATTTGTGTTCACCTCGATGGCGACGAGGGGGACCGCTTTCGCGTTGGCACCATTGGCGTGGGTGCCACGCAATCGCAGGCCCTGGCCGCGGCGGTCGAGGAGTGGCATCTGTTAGCGGCGGCGCCCTTGCTGGCGGCTTTGGGAGCGGCCGCCCCCTCGCGACGCCGCACGGCCGAGACGTCGCAGCTCGCCGGCTGGGATCTGTTTCCCGGACGGGCCGGCGTGCGCGGACCGGTACCGGCGGGGCTGCAGCCGGGCGGTCCCTTCTGGAACCAGCTGCTGCTCGCCTTGCGATCTGAAGTCTCGAACTGGTCGGCGGCGGACGATTTCGCCCTGCGGAGCATCTTCGTGATGGGAAGCGGCGGGGCGGAAGCGAGCGCCCAAGCGGCCGTCGACGGCTTCGTCAACGAGCCGCTCAGCGACGCGATCAGCCAATTGCCCTGGCCCGCCACCGGCGAGCCCTACTTCTACAAGCAGCTGTTCGTGCTGCGGTGCCGGCCAACCACATGAAGACGCCCGCGAGGGCGGCAGCGCCGTGTGCCGTACCGCGGCGGCGGGACGACGTAGGCCGACGAATCCGGACAGCGGCACAACGCGTGCCAATTGCGGCAGGAATCCGGTCACCTGACGGTGGGTGCTTCTCTTGGCGCGGCCCCGTCGATGCGCTCCAATGGAGGGCATGGCTACCGATCTGGATATCCGCGTGGCGGTCCCCTCTGCTCCGCCTTCCACCGATGTTCGGCCGGCGCCGATCTTTATCGGCCCGATCAAGGTCGACCCGCCGGTGCTGCAGGCCCCCATGGCGGGCTTCACGAACTACGCTTTTCGGCAAATCGTCCGCGACTTTGGCGGTGCGGGCCTGCAGGCCACCGAAATGATCAACGCCAAGGGCTTCCTGCACATGGACGCCCGCGACGCGGGCTTTCCCGATCGACTGTGGGGCGTGGCCGACGAGGCGCGTCCCTTGGCGGTGCAGATTTGGGACAACGACCCCGACGATCTGGCGGCCGTGGGGCGGCGGCTGGCCCGTGAGTTCGGCGTCTCGGTCGTCGATATCAACTTCGGTTGCCCCGTCAAGCAAGTCACCGAGAAGGCCCACAGCGGCAGCTACTTGCTCAAGCATCCCGACCGCATGGGCACGATCATCGAGCGGGTCGTGGCGGCCTGCGCCCCGACGCCCGTGACGGCCAAGATCCGCCTCGGCTGCACGCGCGACCGCATCAACGCGATCGACGTGGCCCAGGTCGTCGAAGGTGCCGGGGCGGCGGCTCTGACCGTCCACGGTCGCACGGCTCAGGACTACTTCAAGGGCACGGCCGACTGGGACCACATCTCGGCGATTCGGCCCTATCTGCAGCGGATTCCGCTCATCGGCAACGGCGATCTGGCCTCGGCTGCCGCGGTGGTCGAGGCGTTTCGCCGCTACGACGTCGATGGCGTGATGATTGCCCGGGCGGCCCTCGGCAAGCCTTGGCTGTTTCGCCAGGCGGCCGCGGCATTGGCCGGCGAGCCGGTCCCACCCGATCCGACCCTCGCGGAAGAGCGCGCCCTCTTGCTGCACCACTACGAGTTGGTCTGTCGGCGCTTCGGCGAGACCAAGGGTAGCGTCCTCATGCGCAAGTACGCCTGCTGCTACGCCCAGGGCCGTACGGGAGCGCGGGAGTTTCGCAAGCAGGTGGCGAAGGTGAAGACGCCGGCGGAATTTCGGGCGGCGGTGGCGGAGTACTTTCCGCGCGAAGTGGCGGGCTAGAGCGTGTCTAGGATAGGTGTAGCGTCATTGGCGTAGGCGAGGCAAGTTTGGCAAGGAGGCCGAAGCAGACGAATTGGTAAATTCGTCGATGCAGGTCGACGTAGCCAAGCACAGCCGCAGCTAGCCAAGACGCTAGAGATAAACGAGACGCGCTCTAGTCCGTCTCGTCGGTGTCGCCGGTGTCGATCTCCAGCGGCCCCTTGATGTGCTCTTCGACGTCGACCGGCGGGAGGGATAGCACCTTGTAGAGGCAGAAGCTGACCAAGGTCAGTACGGATCCGATTGAGACGAGCATAATGGACCAGCCGGCACCACTAAGCGGCTCGGCGGCGGCCAGTATCGTCGAACTCAACATGGCAATCCCTCCCGAATAGCGACCGGACGCATGGTCATGATGCGCTCCCTTCGACCGTCCTGAACCGGCCTTCCTGTTCCCAGCGTTCGCCCGCGATGCGAACGAGGATCAGCAGGAATGCGAAGACGACGGCAATGAAACAGACGGAGCTAAACGCCACCGGACTGTTCAAGATACCTTCGAATTGGCCCGCCTTGTGCTGGTAGATGCCGAACTTGTCGTTAACGGGCTCGATGAAGACGATGGTCGGACCGGCCGCGGCTTTCTTGACGAGCAGCGTCGTCGACAGATCGCCGGCGACCACGGACTCCGCGGGGATCTCGATCTCGCTTGCCGCCAGCGTCTCGCGAACCGCCTCCGGAACGTCGCCAGTCGCAATCGCCTTTGCGCTGGGAGCGTCAATCTCAGTTAACAACGTGTCGCTGCTGGGCAGCTTGTAGAAACAGAAGAGGAAGAAAACGACGAGAAGGTACGCGGGCGTAATGTACTTGAGCATGAACTGCACGAAGCGAGGAATTCGAATATGGGCTCCCTGATGGGCCTCGATGTCCCCCTTCTTGATGCCGAAGATCCAGCCGTAAATCACCGCTTGCAACATCGCCAGGATGAAGATCAGGAACGTTCCGACCCAGAAATCCATCGTGTCCAGGGCCTTCGTGTCTCTGGAGAACCAGGCCACGAATCCGCAGCCCAGGGCCGAAAGCAGGCCCAGGATCGCGGCCGCCGCATGCCGCTTCAGCCCGAGGCCCTCCTCGAAAAAGGCGATGACCGGCTGCAGCATGGAAACGCTGCTCGTGATCGCCGCGACAAACAGCATGAAGAACCACAGGAAGCCGAACAGCTGGCCCCCAGGCATGGCTGCGAAGACATTTGGCAGCGCGATGAATCCCAGGCTGAAATTCGAACCGGTAAGGCCGGCAACGGCGGGGCCCAGGAAGATAAACGCCGCCGGCAAGGTGATGAGTCCACCCAGACAAACCTCGAAGAACTCGTTCATGCTGCTCGAAGTGAGTCCGCTCAGGACGACGTCGTCATTCTTGCGCAGATAGCTCGCGTAGTTGATGATGATGCCGAAGCCAACTGAAAGGCTGAAAAATATTTGCCCCGACGCTGCCAGCCAAGTTTGCGGATCGGTCAACTTGTCGCCAACCGGATTCCACATGAATCCGAGGCCGGTCACCACGTTCTGATCTTCCTCGACCGGAGCACCCAAAGTCAGCACCCGGACCAGAACGATCAGGGCGAGGATGACCATCAGTGGCATCGCGATGCGACAGAACCTCTCGATGCCCTTGGTGACGCCGCGATAGATCAGAAAGAAGTTGAAGGCAAAGCACGCCAACAGCGTAAGCAAGAACGGCCAGTTGCCCGGAGAGAAAAGGGCCCCGTCCTCATTCGCGCCGATGAAATCGAATAGATGGTTCTTGTAGAACTTCGGGTCCTTACCCTCGCGCATCAGATCGCCGCTGAGGTACTTGATCGCATAGCCCAGGCACCACGCCTCCACGAGCACGTAGTACATGTAGATGATCAGGGGGATCAGCAGCGCGAACGCGCCGACGTACTTCGCCGTGGGGTTTGGCCAAAGCACGCTAAAGATGCCCGGCGCCGAGTTGAATCCCTTGGTGCCGCCGTAGCGGCCCATCGTCCACTCGGCCCAACAAAGGGGGATTCCAATCACGAGCAGCGAAACGAAATAGGGCAGCATGAAAGCGCCGCCCCCATTCTCCGCAGCATTTCCCGGGAAACGCAGAAAATTTCCCAGGCCGACCGCCGAGCCGGCCACCGCCAGAATCACCCCGATCCGGGTTCCCCAAAGTTCGCGACCACCATCTTCCGGATCGCTCTGTTGCGTTTTGGCCACCATTCCGCTCCTGCGATGTGGGATAGGCTCTTGCCGATCGGTGAGCAAATTATGCTTGCTTTGCCGGCAGGCCACAACGGCAGATGAGCTGCTAAGTGCAGAATTCTGCAAGAGTTGGGGCTTCTCCCGCTCCACCCCTGCCAGCGTCGATGGCAGCAACTTGACGCAATCGAGCTAACTGATGGATAGGAATAATCTTAGCGTGTTTCTGGATAATAAAATCATATAAGCTTGTCAAAAATGCGAAAACTCTTATATTGAAATGTAGTCGGGGCTCAAAGGAGCCTTCCGCGGAAGAACCGTGGCAGAAGAGTTGGAAATGAGAAGCTTCACACAGAAAAGGGGTCGTTACCGGAGAGTCGTGTCATGATCAACCAAAGGCAACCTTCGCTCGCCGCCAGCTCCGACGTCACGCTGCTCGACATGCTGCGTCGCGTCGACGAGCTAACCGTGTCGCAGATCGCCGAAGCGATGGGCGTAACGGCCACCGCCGTACGGCAGCGTCTGGTCCGCCTGATGGGGCAGGGGTTGATCGAACGCAAGGTGCAGCGAAACGGCGAGTCGTCGCGAGGCCGTCCGAGCCATGTCTATTCCTTGACCGAGCAGGGCCGCCGCGCAACCGGGGCAAATTTTGCCGATCTTTCGATCGCCATGTGGCAGGAAATTCGTCAAATCAAGGACCCAGAGGTCCGCCGCGGACTGTTGGGGCGTTTAGCCAAGACGCTGGCCGAGATGTACGGTGAGCGGGTGACCGGCAATACGGTTGAAGAGAAGATGGAGTCGATCCGCGGGCTGTTCGCCGAGCGGGGAGTCAAGTTCACCGTGAATACCGAGAGGGAACTGCCCATCTTGAACGCCGAGACCTGCCCTTATCCGGACCTGGCCGAACAGGATCGGGGCATCTGCTCTCTGGAGAAGATGCTCATTGCCGAGCTACTGGATGAGAACGTCCACCTCAGCGCCTGTCGGCTTGATGGGGCCGACTGCTGTACCTTTGAAACGCACTAAGTGCTGGATATGATGACAGATTCGACAAATTTTGCCGTCGGCTCGCAGCGGCGATTGCCCGCCCGCTGGCGGCCGGTCACGATTCAGCCAACCCGTAGAACGGAATTGATGTAATGGCCCCACAAGCGTCGACCCGCCCCTGGATTGAAGGGCGCTTCGAAGAGAACGCCCTGACGACGACGATCGAACAGGCCATCAACTGGGCCCGCCAGTCGAGCCTGTGGCCGATGACATTCGGCCTGGCCTGTTGTGCGATCGAGATGATGGCCGCGGGTGCGAGCCGCTACGACATGGATCGCTTCGGTGCCGGGGCTTTTCGTGCCACGCCCCGCCAGGCCGACCTGATGATCGTGGCCGGCACGGTCACCTACAAAATGGCCAGCCGTGTGCGTCGGCTCTACAACTTGATGCCCGATCCCAAGTTCGTCATTGCGATGGGGGCCTGCACCGTTGGGGGCGGTCCTTACTTCAAGTACGGCTATCACGTCGTCAAGGGTGTCGACCTGGTCGTGCCTGTCGACGTTTACGTGCCAGGTTGCCCGCCGCGACCCGAGTCGCTGCTGGAAGGGCTGATGCGGATTCAGGACAAGCTCAAGGGCCAGAAGATGAATCGCAAGCCGGACGCCCCGGTCGGCTCGAAGCTGGAGGACGAATTGCCCGTGCCGCACCACAGCGGCTATGCCGAACCGAAGATCGATCTGGAGCCCGTTTACGATCACCAGAAGATCACGGGCTGAGCCTCCTTTGCCCAAAAACACCCCGCCGCCCAAAAACACCCCGCCAATTTTCTCAGAACCCAACCCCTGGCGAGAACGATGATCGCCCCGAATACGAATCGAACGAACGAGTCCATGAGCAATACCGAGACCCTGAAGATCACCGATCTGCACGTCGCCGTGGAAGGCAAGCCAATTCTTTGCGGTGCCAGCTTGACCTTGCGTCGTGGTGAAACCCACGCCCTGATGGGCCCCAACGGCTCTGGCAAGAGCACGCTTGGTCTGGCCGTGATGGGCCATCCGGCTTACGAGGTGACGAGCGGTTCGGTGGAGCTCGACGGAGTCGACCTGCTGGAGCTGGATCCGGACGAGCGGGCCCGGGCCGGCGTGTTCATGGCATTTCAGCGACCGATGGCAATTCCGGGCGTGAAGATGGCCGACTTCCTTCGCCATGCGACGACGAATGTTCGCCAGCCCGATCGCAAGGAGGGCGAAGAGCTCATCCCGATGCGCGAATTCCGCAAGGAACTGCGCGGCAAGATGGAGCAACTGAAGATCGATCCTGAGTTCGCCCGCCGCTATGTCAACGACGGCTTTTCCGGCGGAGAGATGAAGCGGGCCGAGATCTTGCAGCTGGCCATGTTGCAGCCGAAATTCGCCATCCTCGACGAAACCGATAGCGGTCTCGACGCCGACGCCGTCAAGTTGGCCAGCGCCAGCATCGCGGAGATTCGCGGCGGCGAGATGGGCATTCTTATCATCACGCACCACGAGCGACTGTTGGAACACAATCGGCCCGACGTGACCCACGTCATGCTGGGCGGACGAATCGTGGAAACGGGTGGGCCGGAGTTGGCAGAAGAGCTGCACCGCGATGGTTTCGATCGCGTGCGGGCCGACCACCCGAAAGCGGCGGCCCAAGAAGCGGAACTGGAAAAGCTACAGAAGGAAGAGGCGGTTGGCTAGCTTCGCGCCGGGCGAAACGCCACCGAGACTATTTCGATGACCCCGCCGACCCGAGGTCGGCTTACTCGATGGAAGACGACATGGCTACGGATATTACGGCTAAGGACACTTTCGATCCCGCGATTGCGGAGGTCAACAAGTACGACTTTCGCACGGAGACCCAGGGCGTCTTCAAAGCCCGCAAGGGATTGGACCGCGAAATCGTCGGCCAGATCTCCGAGATGAAGGGAGAGCCGGCCTGGATGCGCGAGTTCCGCCTGGAGAGTCTCGAGATCTTCGAATCGAAGCCGATGCCCAAGTGGGGCGGCGAGATCAATCTCAACTTTCAGGATGTATACTACTACCTGAAGCCGACGGATGAGCAGGGTCGCAGCTGGGACGACGTGCCGGCTGAGATCAAAGAGACGTTCGACCGCCTGGGAATTCCCGAGGCCGAGAAGAAGTACCTGGCCGGCGTGAAAGCCCAGTTCGAGAGCGAAGTCGTCTACGGCTCGCTGCAAGAAGATCTCGCCAAGCAGGGCGTCCTGTTCACCGATACCGACACGGCCGTGCGCGAGTATCCCGATCTGATGCGGGAGCACTTCGCCACCGTCATTCCGCCCCACGACAACAAGTTCGCCGCGCTCAACTCGGCGGTCTGGTCGGGCGGTTCGTTCATTTACGTGCCGCCGGGCGTGAGCATCGACTTCCCGCTGCAGGCCTACTTCCGCATCAACGCGGAGAGCATGGGCCAGTTCGAGCGGACGTTGATCCTCGTCGACGAAGGGGCTCAGGTTCACTACGTCGAGGGATGCACGGCGCCGATGTACACCACCGAGAGCCTGCACTCGGCCGTCGTCGAGGTGAAGGTCATGAAGGGCGCTCGTTGCCGCTACACGACGATTCAGAACTGGGCCAACAACATTTACAACCTGGTGACGAAGCGGGCGCTCGCCTATCAGGATGCGGTCATGGAATGGGTCGACGGCAACCTGGGCAGCCAGCTGACGATGAAGTACCCGGCCGTCTACATGATGGAGCCCGGGGCGCGCGGCGAGATCCTCTCGATCGCGTTCGCCTCGAAGGGTCAGCATCAGGACGCCGGTGCCAAGCTGGTTCACTGTGCCCCGCACACGACCGGTCAGATCATTAGCAAGTCGATCTCCAAGAACGGCGGTCGCTCCAGCTATCGCGGCCTGGTGAAGGTCGAAGAGGGAGCGAAGCAGTCGAAGTCGAACGTCGTTTGCGACGCCTTGATTCTCGATCAAGAAAGCCGCAGCGATACCTATCCCTATATCGAGATTGACGAGCAGGACGTCACCATCGGTCACGAAGCGAGTGTCTCGCGGATCGGCGAAGAGCAGCTGTTCTATCTCATGAGTCGCGGACTCTCGGAAGCCGAGGCGAGTACGATGATCGTCAACGGTTTCATCGAGCCGCTGGTGAAAGAGCTGCCGATGGAGTACGCAGTCGAAATGAACCGACTGATCGAGCTGCAGATGGAAGGCTCGGTGGGATAGGCTTTAGGCGTCGCGGAGGCAGCGGCAGTCGTCGGAGGGTGCGGAGAGTGTCGCCGTCCGGGACGTTGGTCCGTAACGCCTTCGCAAGAGGCACCAGGAAGACAGATTACGCAGAAAGTCCACCCCGAGATGACCGAAACGGCTGTTCAAACCGGCTTCAACCAAGACGCGTTCGACGCCTTCCTGGCCGCACGCGACGAGCCCGCCTGGCTCTCCGATCTCCGCCGCGCGGCGTGGGAGAAGTTTCTGGAATTGCCGATGCCCTCGCGGCAGGACGAAGAGTGGATGCGCACCGACATCCGCCTCTTCCGCCTCGACAGGTTCGGCTTTCCCGCGGAAGCGGAAGCGAGTCAACTCGATCAGGCCGAGGAAGGCCTGTTGCGGCAGGGGGTCGAGGTCGGCGGGCACACGGTCGCCGTCGACTCGCGTCCGCTGGCCAGTGAGCTTAGCGACCGGCTCCGCGAGCAGGGCGTCTTGTTCGGCGCACTCGACGAGCTCGTTCGTGAGCACGGCGACCTCTTGCGACCGCACCTCTTGGCCCGCGCGGTCGATCCTTTCCAAGACAAGTTCGCCGCCCTGCACGCGGCCTGTTGGTCGGGTGGCACGCTGCTCTACGTGCCCCGTGGTGTGGAGGTCGAGGAGCCGCTGCATCAGCTCTCGCTGCTTTCCGCAGGCGGGGTCGAGCTCGGGCACACGCTCGTCGTCCTCGAAGAAGGCGCAAGCGCCACGCTGCTGGCCGAGTCGGCCAGCCTGGATCCCGAAGCGGCCGGACTGCACTGCGGCGCAATCGAGCTACTCGTGGGTCCGCGAGCCACGCTTCGCTACGTCAATCTGCAGAACTGGGGGACGGGCGTGTGGCACTTCGCCCACCAGAAGGCGCTCGTCGATCAGGATGCCAACCTGCAGTGGACGATCGGCGTGTTGGGAAGCCGTTTGGCCAAGGTGAATCAGCACGTCGCCCTGGTCGGTACCGGTGCCCGAGCCCAAGTGAACGGCGTCATGTTCAGCGAGGGTCGACAGCATCTGAGCTACCACACGCTGCAGCATCACGAGGCACCGCACTGCACGAGCGACCTGTTGTACAAGGGCGCCTTGCAGGACGATTCACGCATCGTCTGGCGGGGTATGATCAAGGTCGATCCCGGCGCACAGAAGACGGACGGCTATCAGCGGAACGACAGCCTGATTCTCAACCGCGAGGCCCGGGCCGATTCCATCCCCGGCCTGGAGATCGAAGCGGACGACGTTCGCTGCACGCATGGCGCGACGACCGGACGTGTCGACGACGAACAGATTTTCTATTGTCGCACCCGCGGCATGACCCGCAACGAGGCCGTGCGGATGATCGTGGCCGGCTTCTTTCAGCAGGTGTCGGACCGCATTCCGATTGAGAGCGTCCGCGTGGCCCTGGGTGAGGCGATCGCCCGGAGAATTCGGGAGTACGAGTGATGGCGGCGTGTCCGCAAGATTCCGGCACCGTCGCGAGATAGCCTGCATGTCCGATTTCCTGCCCGTTGCCGCCGTCAGTGAGATTCCCGATCCCGGCAAGTTGCTCGTTGAATGCCAGGATCAACTGGTGGTGGTGTTTCATGTCGACGGCCAGTTCTATTGCCTCGACGATGTCTGCACCCACGACGGCGGTCCCTTGGGCGAAGGCGAACTGAAAGGCTGCGTAATCGCCTGCCCGCGTCACGGGGCGAAGTTCGATATCCGTACTGGTGCCGCGCTGACGATGCCTGCCACACAGGCGACGCGGTCGCACGAGGTGAAGGTGGAAGGGGAGCAGGTGTACGTTCGCCTGAGTTCATGAGGGTTGCCCTCGAGTTCAGCGAGTGCCACGAACGAGTTCAAGTCAGTTAGCGGAGCTGTTGCCATGTCGATTTCGGAAGACGCCGTACTCGAAAAGTTGAAGAATGTGATCGACCCCGAGTTGTTCGTCAACGTGGTCGATCTGGGGTTGATCTACGAAGTCAAGATCGGCCCCGAGGCGATGTCGGAGGGCGCCGGCGAGGCGACGACCGCGCCCGGCGATGCCGACAAAGAAAACTTAGTCGACGCCGGAGGCGTTGATTCGGGAGGCGTCGGCGAGGCCACCGCGGCTGCTGACGACGCGACCGGCGAGCCGGTCAAGATTGAGATGACGATGACGAGTCCTGCCTGTCCGGCCGGTCCGCAGTTGATCGCGGGGGCCAAGAAGGAGGTAGGCAGCCTCGAGGGTGTCGGCAATGTGGAAGTGAAGATCGTACTCGACCCGCCCTGGACGCCCGATCGCATGACCGAAGATGCCAAGGATCAACTCGGCATTTTCTGACGGCGGCCGGCGTCCGACAACACCACGCAACGGACGGCGGCGATGAAGATTTTTGTTTACGAGTTTTTGACAGGTGGGGGACTCTATTCACTGGGGCAGTCGCCGCGTGACAATGCTTCGCTGTTGCGCGAGGGTCGCGCCATGGTCGAGGCCGTCACCACCGACTTGGCGGCGCTCGAATTCTCCCACGTCGACCTGCTTTGCGATGCGCGGGCTAAGCTGAATTTGCACGGCATCCCCACCCACAGCGTTAGCAGCGAGGACGAGGAACGCGATCGGTTCTGCGCGTTGGCGGCCGCGGCCGATTGGTCGTTGGTGATTGCCCCCGAAATTGGCGGCGCCCTGGCGACCCGGCAGCGATGGGTGCGACAGAGTGGCGGTCGACTCTTGGGACCAGGTGAGCGAACGACAGCCATCGCTTCGGACAAACAGCGGTGCGCTGAGCATCTCGCGGCCCACGGCATGCCCATTCCGCCTGGGGTCGGCGTCGACGGAGGCGTTCTCTTGCCGCCCGATTTCCCGTATCCGGCCGTGATCAAGCCGCTCGACGGGGCCGGCTCGGAAGACACCCGTCTCCTCTTCTCGATCGAGGACGCGGCGACGTTCGGGGCTCCGGCGCGGGCGGCGCGTCTGGAAGAGTACGTGTCTGGCTTGCCGGCCAGTGTCGTGGTCCTCTGCGGCCCCGAAGAGCGAGTTCCACTCATTCCCTGCAGGCAGCACATTGCAGACGACGACCGTTGTACCTATCTCGGTGGTTCGCTACCGCTGCCCGAGGAGCTTGCCGAGCGGGCCACGCGGCTGGCCACCGCCGCCGTCGCCGCGCTACCCGATCCCTTGGGTTATCTGGGCGTGGACGTGGTGCTGGGCGAAGAGGCGGCCCGCGACGTGGTCATCGAAATCAACGCCCGGCTGACGACCAGCTATGTCGGCTTGCGACATGCCGCTGTCGGCAACTTGGCGCAAGCCATGCTCGACATCGCTGCGGGGCGGCCGGGCGACGTACGCTTTCGCCCGCGACGCATCGACTTCACCGCCGAGGGTGGCATCCTGCGCTCGACGCGCTGGACGGAGGCAATCTGTTGAGCTGGCTGGGACTCGATATCGGCGGCGCCAACCTCAAGGCGGCCACCCTCGATGGCCAGGCCGAATCGCGCCCGCTGCCGCTCTGGCAGCGGCCCGCGGAACTGGCCGCGACACTGCACGAACTTCTCGCCGCAGCGGGACCCCACGAGAACGTGGCCGTGACGATGACGGGCGAACTGGCAGACTGCTTTGCCACCAAGGCGGAGGGTGTCGAACGAATCGTCGCCGCGGTGGTCGACGCCGCCGCGCCGCGACGTTGCTATTTCTATCAGACGACGGGCGAGCTGGTTTCCGCCGACGAGGCGAGAGAGCAGCCCCTGCTGACGGCGGCGGCCAATTGGCATGCCCTGGCTCGCCTGGCCGGCCAACTCGCGCCCGAAGGATTTACCCTGCTGCTGGACGTCGGCTCGACCACCACCGATGTCATCCCCGTGGTCGCTGCTTCGCCGGTGACCGTTGGTCGCACCGATCCCGAGCGGTTGGCCAGTTTCGAACTCGTCTACACGGGCATCGAACGCAGTCCCGTCGCGGCGCTCGTCGACGCTCTTCCCTGGCGAGGCGATCTTTGTCCGGTGGCGCAAGAGGTCTTTGCCACGACGCGCGATGCCTATCTGATTATGGAAGATCTCGAAGAACGACCAACGGCGACCGATACGGCCGACGGGCGACCCGCCACCCGCGCCGCGGCCCAGGTACGTCTGGCACGCATGATCTGCGCGGACGAGTCGCTGCTCGACGCCGCGGAAATTCGCGCGATGGCGGAAGTTGTCGGCTCCGCGCAGGTCGAGTTGATTGGCCAGGCGGCAGCTCGCGTCATCGATCGGCACGCCGAACCCGTCACGATCGTCGTCTCGGGCAGCGGCGAGTTTGTGGCCCGCCGCGTCATCCGCTATCTGGATCTGCCGGCCCAGGTGATCTCGCTCGCCGATCGGCTTGGCCCGAGCGCCTCGCGATGTGCGGCGGCGGTGGCCGTGGCCAGGTTGGCTGCCGAGGAGGTGCGCGTATGAGTCGGTCGCCACTACGCATCATCAAGCTCGGCGGTAGCCTCTTGGACCGCCACGATCTCGTCGAGCGTTTCGAGCGTTGGCTGTCGCGGCAGACGCCTGCGAAGAATGTCGTCGTTCCCGGCGGCGGTCCGCTCGTCGACAGCTTGCGCCAGCTCTGTGCAGAACAGCAAACCGATGAGGTCACCGCCCATCGACTGGCATTGCGGGCGATGAGCGTCACGGCGCGGCTCACGGCGGCCATGACCTCGGCTCCACTCGTCGCGGTACATCCGGCGGACTTGATGTCGAGCTGGGCGTCCGATGAGACCGACTTGGTTGTGCTCGATACGAGCCCCTCCGTCTGTCCCGAGGAAACGGGGCAGGCAGCCCCGCAACGGACCTGCGACCTGCCCCAGTCGTGGCAATCGACGGGCGACTCCATCGCGGCTTGGGTCGCCCGGGAAGCCTCCGCGAGCGAACTCGTCCTGCTCAAGTCGGCGTTGCCGCCGCATCCCGACTGGCACGGAGCGGCCGCGGCGGGCTACGTCGATGAGCACTTTCCGCGGATCGTCCGCCAGGTGGCGGCGGCGCGGTGTGTCAATCTTCGTGACGACACATTCTTAGAGTGGCGGCCCGCAGAGACTGCGAACGCAGAGACTGCGACCGCCCAGAGCGCGACCATCGGGTTCGCAAATCGCTCGGACGGAGCCTAGTTCCAGTACCACGGGGCGTCAGCGGGCGAGGTCGCCGAGCCTCGCTGTTGAGCGACGCTCGCCTCGACTTGCCGAGTCTTGGCGATCTTCCAGGGATCGAAGCTCACGCCGCCCGATGCGGTGATTGCGCGAAAGTTGCCCAGCTTCTTCTGACTGGTGATCGTCGGCACGTGTCGCGGGGTCTGGTAGACCGGCAGCGTCAGGGCGTCGGCGTCGAGAAGGAGTCCGATATCGAGTCCAGCGCGATCCGGCAGATCCTCCGACGCGATCAGAGCCGCCACCACGGTCAGGTCCATGCAGTTGCGAAGTTCTGCGAAGACGGGCGACTTGCGAGCCAAGGCTTCGTAGCGTGCCGTCATGTTGTCGGCCCACTTCTTGGCGACGGGATCGACCTCGCCGGTACCCACGCGGGAACCGTCGTCGTTCATGACCTCTTCCTCCGTCATCGCCTTCACTCCCTGCCCGCGGAGCTCGAAGGCGAGTCCCGCTTCGTCGGCGTGAATTGCCTCGTAGTTATCTTCCAGCCACCACCGCGGCATCATGTTCTGGATTTCAGGACTCTTCAGCAGGTTGAGGAAGCTCGGCAGCCTCTTGATCGGCGGCCTGTCGAAACCCATGGCCAGGCGCTTCATGCGGTAGTCGGCGGCGACCAGCACTCGGGCGATGCGGGAATCGGCGGGGATTCCGCTCACGGTCACCGTTTGGTATCCCATCGCTTGTTCGATTTGCTTCATCGCCCGCCGGTGGCTCTTCGGCGGATTCGCCAGGAAACCGGCGTTAAGCTCTTGAAACTTGCGCATGCCCTCGTTCGTGGGATCGATCGAGCAGCTGATGACACTCTGCTCGGGGTCGTGGGCGAAGCGGAGCGCCACGATCAGATCTTCCAGGTGCATGACCGGCTGCTGATTCTTCTGGCCCACGACCGACCCGTCTTCGTTGACCGTCCAGCCTTCGCCAGGTCCCACCAGGACAATGTCGTTCTCTTCGGGGTAGACGAAGACGTACTTGACCCGCTGCAGACCGGCCAGATAGCGAACATGGTGCGGCAGCCGCTGGAGGTCCACCTCGCCGCTGTTCTCGATCGACTCGAGCAGCTTGCGGAGCGAGACCTTGCGCAGTTCGCTGGTCCCCTGCAAAGTCTCGGGCGTTTCCCCGATTTTCCCCATCAGCACGCGGCGGGCGGCTTCGAAGTCGCCCCGTTTCATTTCGGAGAGGACGCCGTTGGCGTCGATCTTGATTCCGCCGACGGCCTGACCGCCGAAGCCGAAAGGAACTCCGAGCGCATAGACCGTGAGGGGGCAGGCTGCGGCCAGCAGGGCCAAGACCAGCACGGAACCGCAGCTGTAACGAAGTCGTTTGGAATGCAACATTGCCAGATCTCCTGCTCGCGGAATGCCTCGAGGCGGTATCGGTCGTGTGCCCTGGGCCCGCTCTCTCGGTCGCCACGGACGGGGACCTGACAGCTCGCCGTGAGCCGTATCTAGCACCCCGAATCGCGAGTCCATACCGGATCCGCAGACCGCGCTATTCAATAGGTTCAGTCTAGTTGGGGTCGGCAAAATACGCAACAAAATCGCGATTCTCGGGGTTCCGTAAGCGTTTTCGGTGACAGCATTTCGGCCGCCCCGGCGGACGCCCACCGGCGCTGCGTAGGCCCCACGAAGCGGCAGTCGTATACCTTGCGGAAGGGTCCGCGGGCCGACTAGATTGAAGGACAGGGGCGGTTGTGGCCGTTCGGCCGCGTCAGGTGGAAGCCGCTTCGGCAGATCGCCTAACAACAGCCCCAGGGCGGGACGGTCGCTCGCGCGATCTCCGCCGGTTAGCCCATCTCGCGATCAATCTATGCTCGCTTACCTCGTCATTCGTGAAGGCTCGAACTGGACCGACGTGATCCGCCTCACGCCGGGTCAGTCGTTTACGATCGGCCGTTCGCCCACGAATCACATCGTGATCAAGAGCGAACGCTGCAGCCGCGAGCACGCCGAGGTGTTCCAGGGCTCCGAGGGCTGGACGGTTCGCGATCTCGACAGCCGCAACGGAACCTACGTCCACAACGAACGGATCACGGGCGATGTCCTGCTCGATCAGGACGACATCATCCGTATCGGTGGGGCCCAGCTAAAGTTTGTGCGCGACGTCTCCAAGGCCTTTCCCGAGTCTGCCCGACTCCGTGACGGCGACGGTGCGTCCGCCGATTCCGAGGGCATGAGTGTTCTCGACGACGAGCCGACCCATATCACCCACCGGGCGATGCAGACCAAGTTCCTCAGCCCGCAGGAGGTTGACGAGGAAGAGGCGGCACCCAAGGTCGGGCGAGCCGCGGCGGCCCTTTGTCGACTCGCGTTCGATCTAGCGCAGGCTCCCGATCTGCCTCGCCTGGCGGAGATCGCCCTGGCGGGGCTGTTCAACGAGGTCCGCGTCGACAGCGGGGCCCTGCTGCTGCTGCCGAAGACGCTGCACGGCGACCCCGAGGGCTCCGACCTGGAGATCGTCGCCTCGCGAACCGACATCGAGGATCGGTATCACCGGCTTTCCAGCTTCCTCGGCACGACCGTCCTTCGCGAAGGCGAGGCGGTGTTGGCCCGCAACGTCATCGACGACAGCGTGCTGGGGGGACGCGACAGCCAAGGTGAAATTCACGCCACGAGCGTGATCTGTGCGCCGATTCGCCGGGGCGGACGCCTATTGGGCCTGGTCCACCTCTACTCCACGCAGGTCGACGTCGCGCCCGACCCGGATGATTTGGAGTTTACCCTTGCCGTGGCGGAAACGATCGGCGTGGCCATCGACAACCTCAACCGTCGCGAAGAGCTGGCCGAGAATCTCAGCCACGTCCAGGTGGAAAACGTCCAACTTCGCGAGCGGCTGGGCGTGGAGAGCGAGATTGTCGGCTCGAGCCTTGCCATGCAGCGCGTTAGCCAGGAGATTGTGCGGGCCGCGCCGAGTCGCGCCACGGTGTTGATTCGCGGCGAGAGCGGCGTCGGCAAGGAGCTCGTCGCGCGGGCCGTCCACTACGCCAGTCCGCGGGCGAAGCAACCGTTTGTCTGCCTGAATTGCGCCGCACTTTCCGAGACGCTGCTGGAGAGCGAACTCTTCGGCCACGAGAAGGGGGCCTTTACCGGGGCCACCGAGCGCAAGATCGGCAAGTTCGAGGCGGCCCACGAAGGCACGCTGATGCTCGACGAGATTGGCGAGATGAGCCCGGGAATCCAGGCCAAGTTTCTGCGGGTTCTCGAGGGCCATGCCTTCGAACGTGTCGGTGGCAGTCAGCCGATCAGCGTCGACGTGCGCGTCATCGCGGCCACGAATCGCGACCTGGAAAAAGAGGTCGCCGAAGGCAACTTTCGCCGCGATCTCTATTTCCGTTTGCACGTGGTCGAGATCTTCGTGCCGGCGTTGCGCAAGCGGCCCGAGGACATCCATGAGCTGGCCGCCTTCTTCCTGCAGAAGTACAACGAGGAAACGGGGCGACGCATCCGCGGCTTTACTCCCGACGCGCTGGAGGCGATGCGGCGTTATCGCTGGCCGGGCAACGTGCGGGAGATGAAGAATGTCATCGAGCGGGCGGTCGTGCTCGCCCGTGATGATGAGTTGGACATCGACGATCTGACCCTTTCGAATCTGTCGACGGCCGGCGACACGGTCGATCCGGCCCTTCCAGTCGACCAGTACGAGCCGATGTCGCTGGCCGAGATGGAACAGATTCACGTGTTGGCGACGCTGCGGGCGACCGGTTGGAACAAGAGCCGGGCGGCCAGCATTTTGGGCATCGAACGCTCGACGCTCGATCGCAAGATCCGGCGCTACGAGCTGGTCAACGAGGGCACTCGGCGGGCGCGATGAGCTGCGTCTCACGGACGGCCGACCTGAAGCAACAGGCCCACCACGCCGGTTTCGAGCTGGTGGGGGTCTCTCCGGCCGTGACGCCCACGGGCGTTCATCGATTGGCCGACTGGCTGGCCACCGGCTACGCCGGACAAATGCAGTACCTTGCGGCCCGCCAGGACGCTTACGCCGATCTCGATCGCGTGCTCGATGGGGTACGCAGCGTTGTCATGCTCGGCATGAACTACGCGAATTCACCCCCCCGGGACGTGGACGTCGGCCAGGGGCGGGTCTCGCGTTACGCCTGGGGTGAAGATTATCACGACCTGATTCACGCTCGACTTGCGGAGCTGGCCAGCTCGCTTCGCGCCAGCGAGCCGCAGGCACGGGTCCGCGGCGTTGTCGATACGGCACCGCTCCTGGAACGCGAGTTCGCCCAGCTGGCGGGTCTCGGCTGGGTCGGCAAGAACACGATGCTCATCAACCGTTCGGAAGGGAGCTGGTTCTTTCTCGCCGCGCTCTTGACCGATCTGGAACTCGAATACGACGACCCCGAAGAAGAGGAATATTGCGGCACCTGCACGGCGTGCCTGGAGGCCTGTCCCACGGGCGCCTTTGTCGAGCCCTATGTTCTCGATGCCCGCCGCTGTATCAGCTACCTGACGATCGAATTGAAGACGGCGATTCCGCTCGCCCTGCGCGAGGGTCTCGGCGATTGGCTGTTCGGCTGCGACATTTGCCAGGGCGTCTGCCCCTGGAACAACCATGCGGCCACGACTGCGGAGCCGGCATTCCGACCCGCGGCGGATCGCGATCCGGTCGATCTTGTCGCCCTGTTCGATCTGGACGAGGCCGACTTCCGTCATCGCTTTCGGCAGACTCCGCTGTGGCGTCCGCGGCGGCGCGGCATCTTGCGAAACGCGGCCGTGCTGCTCGGCAATCGACCCCATCCAACGGCACTATCGGCGCTGATCAAGGGGCTCAACGACAAAGAACCGTTGGTGCGCGGCGCGGCGGCCTGGGCCCTCGGCAGGTATGACGAGCCGCCAGCCCGCGAGGCCCTCCTCGCGCGCCGCGAGCTCGAAGATGACGACGAAGTGCGGGGGGAAATTGATGCGGCGCTCAGCGACTGATCCCCCACGCGGCGTCCTATCACTCGGCGGCTACGAGGCCGTCGGTTAAGAGTTCGACGATTCGCAGGCCACTCCGCCCGGCGTCCCGGCGATCTCCGGTTCGGCCGGAGGATGGACCCCCGGCAGGTCCTCGCCGTACCAGCGGTCGAGCACTTCCTGCCACTGACCCGGCTGTCGCACCTTGACGAAGGCGTCACGAACCTCGACGGCCTGCGGATGGAGCCGCGAGTACTTGATGCCGAACTTACGCATCATCGGACAGCAACGTTTCGCACCGTAGGTCTCGTCGGCCAGGGCATAGTGTTCGTGGATGACCTCCCGCTGTTCGAACAGACTGGGCGGATCGGGCAGCGGTTCACCCCGCGCCAGGGCCGCGCATTGCGAGAAGATCCAGGGATTGCCGATGGCACCGCGGGCGACCGTACATCCGTCGACCCCGGTCTCGTCGAGCATGTCGAGACAATTTTGCGGACTGAACAGATCGCCGCTGCCGAGAATCGTGCGTTCGCCCAGGTGCTGTTTCACCTCGCGGAGAAAGTCCCAGCGGCTGGGGCCGACGTAGCGCTGCATAACGGTGCGGCCGTGTACGGTCACCGCCGCCACGCCGCGCTCGAAGGCGCCGTCGAGAATCTGGAAGAACTTGGCGCGACTCTCCTGGCTGTCGTCGATTCCTCGCCGCATCTTGACGGTCACCGGAATCGGTTCCGGAACCGCACTGCGAACCGCCGCGACGATCTCCAACGCGACGTCCGGCTGGCTGAGGTGAAATCCGCCACGACAGCGGCCCAGTACCTTTTTCACGGGACAGCCAAAGTTGATGTCGATGACGTCGAAACCGGCATCGACGAGAATCTTGGCCGCCGGCCCAAATCGCTCCGGCTCGGCGCCCATCAACTGGCCCCCCACCGGATGTTCCTCGTCGGTCACCTTCAGGTAGCGGCGGGCTTTGCTGCCACGCGTGACGTCGACGACGAATTTGTCGAGCATCACCTCGCAGAGGGTGTAGGGGGCGCCGAGCCGCCGCGCGATGACCCGCATCGGCCAGTCGCTGTAGCCGCTTAAGGCGGCCTGCACGAACGGCAGACCGACCGGGACCGCACCGATACTCAGACTCTTCGTTCCTGGGGGCGCTAGACTCATGGCTGCCATTCTACGAAATCGCGGAGCGGACGACGATTGCAGCCAGCCGTCCGTGTCGGCGGGGCAGCCCCGCGCCATCGCGGCAAGGAGACGTTACTTCAGCACCGGGCAGGTGTCGAACCACTGACGACCCTGGTCCCGCATCCAACGCGTCGAACACTCGGGGCCCCAGCCGCCCGGCTCGTAGGTCTCGATGTTCGGCGAGTCCTCCGCGGCCCAGCTGGCCAGGAACGGATCGATGACGTCCCAGGCGAGTTCGACCTCGTCACTGCGGGCAAACAGGCTCGCTTCGCCCGCCAGGGCGTCGCACAGCAGGGGCTGATAGGCGTCGGGCAACCGCCCGCTGGCGTCTTGGGCAAAACGGAAGTCGAGTTCGCTCATCCGCAGTCGCATGCCCCCGTCGGGCACCTTGCTCTCGAAGTGGAGTTGGATTCCCTCGGCGGGCTGAATCTGAATCACGAGGCGGTTGGCGTCGACAAACTGCGCGTGCTTGTTCTTGTTGCCGAAGAGGGAATGGGGCGGAGCGACAAACTGGATCACGATCTGCGTGGTGCGGCACGACATGCCCTTGCCCGAGCGGAGATAGAAGGGCACGCCCTGCCAACGCCAGTTGTCGATCCAAAGACGCGTGGCGGCAAAGGTGGGGGTGCGACTGTCGGCCGCCACACCCGGTTCGTCGAGATAGCCGCGATACTGTCCGCGGACGCTGCTCTGGCACAACTCGTCCTCGCTCAAAGCACGGATGGCCCGCAAGACCTTCACTTTTTCGTCGCGAACCAGGTCGGCCTCGTAGCGGACCGGCGCTTCCATGGCCGTGATCATCAGGAGCTGCAACAGGTGATTCTGGAACATGTCGCGGAGCACACCGGCCGAGTCGTAGTAGCCGCCGCGACGACCGACAAGCACCTCTTCGGCCACGGTGATCTGCACGTGGTCGATGTAGTTGCGATTCCACACCGGTTCGAAGATCGCGTTGGCAAACCGCAACACCATCAGGTTTTGTACGGTCTCCTTGCCAAGATAGTGGTCGATGCGATAGACCTGGTGCTCGTCGAAGGCGCGATGGACCGCTTCGTTGAGCCGGTGGGCCGTCGCGCCATCGGTGCCGAATGGCTTCTCGATGACGACGCGACGCGGTCCTTCCGCTTCGCTGGCCAGTCCGGCGGCCGCCAGCCGCGTCACCGCCGGCTCGTAGAAGCGGGGTGCCGTCGACAGATAATAGACGCGCGTGCAGGCCGGGCTGTCTTCAATCTTCGCAAGCGTGACGACCAGCTTGTCGAAGTCCTCGGCGTTCTCGATATCGCCCGGCTGGTAGAAGATGTGCTGCGCGAAGGCCTGCCACGAGTCGGACTCGAACTCGTCGCCGACGAACTCCTGGGTGGATGCGGTCAGCTTGTCGCGCCACGCCTCGTGCGAGTAGGCCGTGCGCGAGAAGCCGAGCACCTGGGTCTTCTCCGGCAGCCGGCCCTTGCGGTAGAGACTGTAGAGAGCCGGGATCAGCTTGCGGCTCGTCAGGTCGCCCGAGGCCCCCAGGATGACGATCGTATGCGACATGAGATGTGGCCTTTGGTGTCTCAGGGCCGCGACGCCTGAAAAGGTGTTGGGTGAAGGCGTGGACGAGTGCGGCCTCAGATGCTGGTCGCCGTGAATCCACCGTCCACATAAACTTCCGCGCCCGTGATAAAGCTACCCGCCTTGCGCGAAACCAACAGCAGCGTCGCTCCGATCAGTTCTTCCGGCTCGCCGAAGCGGGCCATGGGCGTCTTGCGCATCACATCGCTGATTCGCTTCTCGTCCAGGATCTTGCGATTCTGCTCCGCCGGAAAGAAGCCGGGGCAAAGTGCGTTCACGCGGATGCCCAGCGGGGCAAACTCGCGGGCCACGTTCTTCGTCAGGCTGACGACGGCCGCTTTGGAGGCAGAGTAGGCAAACACCCGCGACAGCGGCAGATGCGACGAGACACTGCCGATGTTGAGGATCGCTCCCCCGCCGGCGTCGGCCATGTGTCGCCCGAAGATCTGGCAGCCGAGGTGCGTTGCCCGCAGGTTCGCGGCCAGCACGCGGTCGAAATCGTCCGGGTCGATGTCAAAATAGGGATCGGCGGCATTCACCCCGGCACAGTTGATCAGAATGTCGACCTTTCCGTGTCGCTCCAACACCTCGGCGAGCAATGCCGCCAGGGAATCACGCTGCATCACGTCGACCTCGGCGAAGTCGGCCTCGCCGCCGAGCTGTTTGATGGCCGCCACCCGGGCTTCGCCCCGTTCGCGACTGCGCCCCGCCACGACGACCTTCGCGCCGGCGCGGGCAAGCCCCGTGGCGAGCGCGCCGCCCAGCTCGCCCGTCGCGCCGATGACGACGGCGACCTGGTCCGTCAGTCCGAAAAGTTCTTCGAGATAGGCAAGCGACATGAGCGTGCTTTCGTGCTGGGTGCGAATTGCGGGGCCGCTTCGCGTCGGGGAGCGTTACCGTTCTTCCGGTTCCTTGCGGACGCGAATCCAGTCGGTGTGAAATGTCCCATCACGATCGAGCCGCTGGTAGGTGTGGGCACCGAAGTAGTCGCGCTGGGCCTGCAGCAAATTCGCCGGCAGCCGTGCGCTCCGATAGCTGTCGTAATAGGCCAAGGCAGCGCTGAAGGCCGGTACGGGTAAGCCTCGGTCCGTGGCCGCGGCGACGACACGTCGCCAGCCGTCCTGGGCCCGGTCGACGGCATCGCGAAAGAACGGCGCCAGCAGCAGGTTTTCCAACTGCGGCTCGGCGTCGAAGGCCTCGCGGATGCGGTCGAGAAACACGGCGCGAATGATGCACCCGCCGCGCCACAACATCGCACACTGGCCGAAGTCGAGGCCCCAATCGTGTTCCGCCGAGGCGGATCGCAGCTGCACGAAGCCCTGCGCGTAGCTGCAAATCTTCGAGGCGTAGAGGGCTTCACGAACATCGTCGATGAACTGTCGCCGCTCGTCCGCGGTGAAGTCGCGGGCGATCTCCGGCGGACCGGGCAAGACTTCGCTGGCACGCACCCGCTCTTCCTTACGAGCGGACAGGCTGCGGGCGTAAACGGCCGCCGTGACCAGCGTGCTTGGCACGCCCAGGTCGAGGGCCAGCTGACTCATCCACTTGCCGGTTCCCTTGGCCCCCGCGGTGTCGAGGATCTGATCGACCAGGTCGCCGTCCGACTCGGTATCAGCCACGCTGAAGATGTCGCGGGTGATCTCGATCAGATAGCTTTCCAGCTCGCCGCGATTCCATTCGGCAAACACGTCGTAGAGTTCGGCGTTGGTGAGGCCGAGTGCGTGTTTGAGCATCCAGTAGGCATCGCAGATCATCTGCATATCGCCATACTCGATCCCGTTGTGGACCATCTTCACGTAGTGGCCCGCCCCGCGCGGACCGACCCACTCGCAACAGGGGATGTCGTCGTTCGGTCCCACCTTCGCGGCGATCGCCTGAAAGATCGGCTGGATCAGGGGCCAGGCCTCGCGACTTCCGCCCGGCATGAGGCTGGGACCCAGCAAGGCTCCTTCCTCACCTCCGGAAACGCCGCTGCCGACGAAGAGCAGGCCCTGCTGCTCGACCGCTTGCGTGCGTCGTTCGGTGTCGGCAAAGTGCGTGTTGCCACCGTCGATGATCACATCGCCGCGATCCAAGAGCGGGATGAGTTGTTCGATGATCGCATCGACGGCCGGGCCCGCCTTAACGAGCATCATCACCTTACGAGGTTTCGCCAGGGCCGCGACCAGCTCTTCGAGCGAATGGCAGCCGACGAAGTTCTTGCCCGCCGCGCGACCGGCCAGCAGCTCATCGACCTTCTCGGTGGTGCGATTGTAGACGGCGACCGAATAGCCGCGACTTTCCACGTTGAGGGCCAGGTTCTCGCCCATCACCGCCAGGCCGATCAAACCGAAATCGCATTCGTGCGCCATATTGCTAATCCTGGTACGCGCTCTCGCGCGGGCAGTGGGGTTCGCGGGGGATCACTCGGTGGTTGGCCAAGGGGGGCGGTCGGGCAAGCAGCGATCGAATTCTTCGAGCAACCGAGTCTGGTAATCGCCCGCGAAGCTGCCGGCAAAAAATCGCTCCATGCCTTCGTCGCGGAGTTGCTGCCAACTGGCTTCCTCCGCATCGGGGTTGATCGGGAAGAACAGGCAGTTGTTGACCTGGGCCGCCTTGTAGTCGCCGGGGGCGTCGCCGACCATCAAGACGTGATCGGCAGGGTACTTGCTCGCGTTGGCCAGCGTTTCCTTCTTGGTCCCGCTCTCCTGTCCGCAGATCTCCGTAACGTAGCGGGCGATGCCATGCTCGTTCCACTCGGCCGTCAGGGCGGCGTTGGGCGTGGCCGAGACGACGAGCACGTCGGCCTTGCCTTGCAGGTGTTCCAGGGTCTCTCGCACGCCGGGAAAAGGGGGCACTCCTTGCACCGTCTCGGCAATCGTGTCGTTGACGGCCACCGACCAGGCGAGCGCCTGTTTCAAGTCTGCGTCGTCCGCTGCCGCCAAGGCCCGTTCAAGGGCTGGGTTACCTAGCTGCGTTTCCTCCGCCACCCAGGTGCGTAGCGACTCGGGAATTTCGATCCGCACGCCCCGGGCGGCCACCTCGGGACGACGCTGCAACCACTCGAGCGTTTCGATCAGCGCGGGAAAACGATTGATCCCCCGACTCTTCGAGTAGAGATTGACGTACTCGGCCGCCTCGCGGGCATACTTGCTGATCGCTTGCAGCTTGTAGAAGCGAATGATGTGAGGAATGAAACACTCCTTGTGCTTCAATTCCATGGTGTCGAAGGCGCAGCCGTCGGAATCGATGCCGACCAGGAAATCATGTTGAGGCGTGATCTCGTACATCGCGGCGGCGATCCTACGGCACTTTGCTGGCGGCCGCCTCGCGATCGGCCTGGGGAATGTAAGCGGGCAAACGCTGGGGAGCCATGTCGTGCCGCAAGCGGGCCAAGCGCTGACGCCCTTCTTCCATCGGCAGATCGACCATCTCGGTGCCGACCAGCGGCGTGGCGTAACGCAGGAACTCGTCGGTCACGTCATAGCCACTCGAGGCGATCCAATCAGCCGGGAAACGGCGCTCGCTCAAGGCGACTTCGGCCAGCGGAACCTGATCGTAACGGACCTGGTACTTGTCGCCCGACTCACGGAGGATCGTGGCCATGAAGCCGCTTTCGCCACGCGCGGCCAACGCCAGGGCATGACGGCCGACCCGGTAGGCCTCATCCAAGTCGACGGGGGACGCCAAGGCCATCGCGTGTCGCTGATCGGTGCCCGGCACGTTTCCGCGGGCGGCGCCCTTGACCGGCAGTCCGGCACGATTGAGGTAGTTCACCACGACCTGCGCGACGGTCGTTTCACTGGAACTGAACGAGGTGTGCCCGAAGGCGTCCTTCAACTCGCCGAGGTCGCCGACGTCAAAACCCTCGCTGATCACGACGATGCAGCGTCCGTCGCGGCGCAGTTGGTCGTTGACGTTGTCGGCCAGCTGGGCCAGCGAGCAGGGGCTTTCGGCCAGGTAGATCTGCAGCGGCAGTTGGCGCTCCGGATCGGCCAGCCGCGCCGCCGCGGGGATGAAACCGATGCGGCGACCCATCGCCTGCAACACCAACACCGGATCGGCCGGGCAGCTGCCGGCGTTTTCTTCGTTGGCGTTCTGGACCATGTGCATCCAGTACTTCGCCGTCGAGCCGTAGCCGGGCGTGTGGTCGATGAGTTTGAACTCGCTGTCGCCGACGTCGTTGTCGATCGTCTTCGGCACGCCGACGCCCACCAGGTCGAGACCCCGCTCAGCGGCCAGCAGGGCCACTTTGTTGGCGGTGTCCATCGAATCGTTGCCGCCGATGTAGAGAAAGTAGCCAACCTCGTGAGCGGCGAAGACCTCGATCAGCCGGGCGAAGTCCTCTTGCTGATGTTCGCGAATCTTATAGCGGCAAGTGCCAATCGAACCCGCCGCCGGTGTGCGCCGCAGCAGCGCGATCTCCTCGGCGGCTTGTCCGCTCAGGTCGATCAGCTCCTCTTTCAGCACCCCCTCGATGCCATGATGGGCCGCGTAAACCGTGCCCACGGTATCAAAATCGCGAGCCGCCTGGACGATACCGCAGAGGCTGCTGTTGATGACTGCGCTCGGTCCACCGCTTTGGGCGACGACGAGATTTTTGGGGCTGCTCATGAGGCGCGGCCGCAGCAAAGTGAGCGATAAACGCCGGGCGTGGAGAAGGACCGTCTCGAGAGACGCGTCGCACGACCGCTGCAGGACAGCTCCGCGACGCGAAAGCGGCATTTTATCACTGCCTGCGCAGGCTCACAATTGCCGTCGGACTGCGCAAGCCAGGCTCACGCGAATCACGAGTTCAGGACGTGACGGAGAGATACGGCGGCTGGCAGACTCGCCGATGCTAGGCCGCGCGACGTCGCACCGCCGGCGTCGCGGCGAGCATCTCGCCGATGACCAGGTGGACGACGCGCTCGCAGGCGTGCAGGCCGATCCGCTCTTGCAGCGCCGCATCGATCGCGTAGCGCCGCGTGAGGCAGACTTCCAACTGGCGACGGACGACTCCGCGAGCCCGGGCCCGCACGTAGCCTCGCGCTTCGGCCAGCGACATGGTGCCGATGCGGCTGACGGCCTGCTGCTGCACGATCGGAAAGCTGCGATCCGACACCTGGCGCACCAGATTGATGAGTTCCTGACGCCCCGGGCGGGCGAGAAGTTGCTTGAGATAATGGATCAAGGCGACGTCCCTTCGCGAGCGGATGGTTCCCGCAGCGGCTCGCTCGACAGCCGACAGCGGGATGAGGCAGACTCACCCTTATTGAGCCCTGCGCAGCCAATGAACCAGGCCGACCAGCGGGAGGCCGGCATTCTAGCCATCACCGCCGCCGCGAAGGGCTCATTAACAACGCAGCCATCAATAGAATCGAAATCTGCCGGAACGAATCTTCAACCATTGATAGCTGCCACGGTGTGCGAATTGGGCGCGCCAGGCCACGAGATGCGCATCCGCTAAAGTTGACCTGGCGAACAATTTCGCTTCAGCCGCGCGCGTTTGGCCAACCGGCAGCCCACGCGGCAGCGGACCTTGACGAATCGACAATCTTTCTCTAACTTGACACCCCAACTGGGCCGCAGGCCTCATCGCGGAACCCCAGGCGCCGTAGGCAAGTGGCTAAGCCAGCGGATTGCAAATCCGCCATCATCGGTTCGAATCCGATCGGCGCCTCTCAAGTTACCGGATCGCACGGCCGCACCTTCGGAGTGAAGGGGCGCCCCGTCGCTGTGAAGGGGCGCCCGATTCGGATTCTGAAGCGTGCTGTGGCGCGCTAGTCGCGCCGCACCTCGAGCACGATCGGGCGGCTCGCCTGGGACCCGATGCCGAGAGTCTCAATGGCAAAGTTCCGCTCGGTGTTCGGCACCCACTTCTCGGCCGAGAGAAAGATCTCACGCTCCGTCTGCCCCTCGACGATCATGATCCCGTTCAGGCCGATGTTGTCGACGATCACCCCGTGAGGCAGGTTCAACGGGCGGAAATTGATGCGGTCGTCGAAGCCGTGACGCTCGACGCGCAGCAGCGCCTTGATGGTCGTGCCCGGGGCGATGACCAGGCGATCGGCGGACTTGTCGAGCGGTTCGAGATAGACCAGCACCTGCGGCTTGTCGAGCAGTCGGATCTCGCCGAGGCTGCCGACGTCCTTCGTGATCGCCTCGCCGTCGACCGTCGCGGTCGCCGTCACCTTGGAGATGTCCTTGTTCTCGTCGGTCGGTGCCGTTGCGTCGGCGTCGGCGTGAATCGTGGTGAAGGCCTCAAGATGGCCTGCTTCGATCGTCACCGGCGACTCGATGTGAAAGCCGGGAGGGGCCCCCGTAATGTCGATGCGGATTTCGCCTTCGAAGCCGTCCATGCGATTGGCCACGACGCGAATTCGCTTGCCGCTTCCCTTGGCGACTTCCGTCTTGCGTTCCTTGGGATCGCCATCGAGCCGTACGGTGAAGTCGGGCTGCGGCGGACGAGCGGTAAGCGTGTAGCTGAAGTCCTCGCCGTGAAAGCCGCGTACATCGGTCACCCGTACCAGGTAGGTTCCATCTGCCGGCGCGGTGAAGGTGAGTCGCGAATCGCGGCGGAACTTCCGTCGGCTCTCGTCGTCGTTCTCATAGTAAATCGGAAACACGGGCAGGCCGTTGGGAACGACCTCCGCTCCCGGCACGATCGGCTCGACGATGTACACCGTCTCATTCATCGCGTGCGTCGTGCCGGAGGTGCCGAAGTAGCCCCAGCGAAGTCCCTCGTGGGGATACATCAGCAGGTCGGAATCGGGTCCTCGGCCCATTCGCCAGAGTTTGCACACCTCACCCCGCATGTAGACGTACTGGTTCAGGTGCATTTCGTCCGAGTTGAACAGCCGCACGCCGCGCGAGCCCGAGTCGATCGGCCGAAAGGTGATGTAGGAGTCGCGGACCGCCTGCAGATTGACCCACAGCACCGGTTTGCCGTCCTCGTGCAAGATTTCGATCTTCGTGTCGAGCGGCGACTTGCTCCGCTGCGCATTCGTCTCGAAGATCCACTGCTCGTTGGCTCTGGCCTTGAAGCGAAACAGGTCGGCATCGGCCTCCGTGCCGGCCTCGACGGGGTGAATCACCCCGGTCGCCGACCCGGGGAGCGGCAGCGGCGTGGCTTGGCCGGGTGCGTCATTCGGCTCCACCTCGGCGACCTTCGGCAAGTCGCCCGACGGCATCTCGACGATGATCGGGCGGGCCGGCGCGCTCGTTTCCTGGTCCCCGTCCACGTTCGTGGGGAAGGGAAACGCTTCGAGCTCTCCGTCCATGCGGCCGACGACGAAACTCTGACCGTCCGGGGCGACCGTCATGGCGGCCATCACCTCAGGCTGGTTCTCGAAGAGGTAGGATACCGTGTAGCGGCGCGTGTCCCAGACCTTGATCGTGCGTTCTTCGCCGACGGTGATCAGCGCGCGGCCGTCGGGCGAGAAGCCGAGTTGCACCACTGCCCCTTCGTGGGCGAAACGGGCAAACAGCACCGGATTGATGCGCGGCTTCTCGATCGAAACAAGTTGCCAGACGCGAATTCGATTGTCCGCTCCGCCGGCAATGACCTGCGTGCCGTCGGGGCTGAAGGCAACCGCGAATTGTTCGCTTAGCGGCTGGCTGAGCGTGTCGAGCCGCTGACCGGTGTCGACGCGCCAGATTTTGACGGTCGCGTCTCCGCTGGCGCTGGCCAGCAAGCGACCGTCCGGCGAAAACGCCAGATCGTAGATCGCCCCATTGTGACCCGGGAAGCGGCGAACCTCTTCGCCCGTGGCCAGGTCCCAAAGAATGATCGCCCGATCGTAGCTGCCGGTCGCCAGGTGGCGCCCGTCGGGACTCGGGACCGCCGCATAGAGCGTATCGCGATGACCACGAATCGTTTGCAGCAGCTTGCCGTCGGTCGCGTTCCAAACGCGAACTTCGCCGTACAGACCGACGATGCCTGAGGCCGTGAAGATCCGCTCTCCATCCGCCGAAAAGCGGATCATGTTGACCTTGCCGACATGATCGCCGAGTGTGCGATGCACCTGCTTTCCGTCGGCGGTCCGCAGTTCCACTTCGCCGAAGCGACCGACCGCGAGCAGCTTTCCGTTGGGCGAGTAGCGCAGTGCGGAGACCGCCTTGGAGGCCGAATGTTCGGGGGCGATCTTGGGCACCAGTAGCGTGGTCCGATCGGGCTCGGTGCCTTCAGGTCCCATCGCTCCCGCGTCGATCCAGGCTTTGAGCGTCGCGATCTCCGCCGGCGTGGGCTGCGCTTCACCCTCCGGCGGCATGGCCGGCTCGGCCTCGCCGGTGAGCACGCGAACCAGGCGACTTGTCTCACTCATGCCGGGGGTGAGGGCCGGTCCGCTGGCTCCGCCTTTGAACAGGTCGGCATACGATTCGAGGGCCAGGTCCCCCTCGGCGTCGTCGGCGTTGTGACAGCCGGCGCAGTAGGTGCGCAGAATCGGCGCGACTTGCTCTCCGTAGTCGGGAGCCGGCTCTTTGGCCGACGACACGGACGCGGTCAGCAACGGAATTGCGATCAGACAGCAAAGTAGCGAAGCGAGGCGCAGATTCATAAGTCAGCGACACCGAGACGAGGGCTCGGGCGAAAGCAGGGGGCAGCACTTAATGATGGAACAGGAACTCTTTGCTGGAGAGCAGGCTCCAGTAAACGTCTTCCAGAGCTTCTCGACGCTCGCGGCCCTCGAGACCCGCCAGGGCTTCGAGCATCACCTGACGCTCTTCCTCGGTCGGATACCGAGAGAGACTGCTCAAGTAGGCGACCTCGACCATCGACTCGTCTGTGACGTCGGTCACCAGCAACTTGTCGACGCGACTCTGCGGCGACTGCAGCTTCTTGTTGATCGTCTCGCCGTTGACGATGTGCAACACCTGGACAATGCTCGGCTCGTTGGTCCGCTCGCATTCACAGGTAATCGCCCGCTCATTGCGACCGAAGGCGTTGAGGAAGTACGAGACGACCGCGGAATCGTAGAGCTGAATCGCGCGGGTTCCCTCGGGATAGAACTCCGTCTTGCTCCGCGAGCCGTCGCTGGCCTCGACCTGAGTGAACGTGCTCGGCACGCCGGTCACCTGCGAAATCGCGTCGAGCATCACCTCGGCGATCATCCGCCGCGGATAGTAGCGTGAGTAGAAACGCTCTTCGTCTTTGTTCTCGGGCAGCGGAGCACTGGTGCGCTGATAGGTCTCCGACTGAAGAATCAAACGCATCAGCGACTTCAGGTCGTACTTCTCCTCGACGAGATAGTCGCACAACGCGGCCAGCAGCTCTTCGTTGCTGGCGGGGTTGGTGGCTCGCAGGTCGTCGACCGCTTCGACCAGGCCGACGCCGAGATAATTCGCCCAGACTCGGTTGACGATGGCCCGGGTGAAATAGGGGTTCTCGGGCGAGACCATCCAGTCCGCCAGATACTCCCGGCGATCTTCCGGATCGTCCATCGCCAGCGGCTGACCGTCGAGCGGAGTCGGCGGCTGCGGCTTGCCCGTACGGGGTTGGATCAGGTCGCCCTTGGTGGCCACGAACAGACTGCGATGACCGCTACCGTCACGCGGATCGCCGCCCCAGCCTTTGGCGCGCACGCGGGCGAACAGGTTGGCCATCGCGTAGTACTGGTCGTTGGTCCATTTCTCCAACGGATGGTTGTGGCACTTTGCACAGCCGATCGAAAGGCCCAAGAACGCCTGACAGGCATTCTCGGTCATGTTCTCGGGGTCCTGGTGCAGCGCGTAGAAGTTCGTGGCCCCGTTCTCGTAGCTGCTGCCGCGGGCCGTGACGATCTGGCGAACGAAGTCATCCCACGGCGTGTTCTCTTCGACGTTCTTGTGAATCCACTTGTAATAGGCCTCGACCGCCTTGGGACGCAGCCGCCGCCCGTCGATCGTCAACATGTCCGACCACTTCATCGACCAGTAGTCGACGAACTCGGACCGGGCCAGCAAGTCCTCGATCAGCCGGTCCCGTTTTTCAGGCGACTCGTCGGCCAGAAAGCGTCTTGCCTCGCGGGCCGTGGGGAGGGTACCGATCGTGTCGAGATAGGCCCGCCGCAGGAACTCGGCATCGCCGCTGCGTGGCGAAGGAGCCAGGTTCAACTGCTCGAGCTTCTTGAGCACCAGGTCGTCGATGAAGTTACGACGGGGCGACTCGGCATAGACGCTGGCAGAGATCGTGTGCTTGTACGGCGAGGTGACCCGCGCCATGGCGATCTTGCTCTGATACCAGGCGGTCACGGCGCCCTCGCCGAAGCCGCTGACGGCCATGCTGCCGGCCTCGTCGATCTTGGCCACGGTCTCGTTGGCCGACGTGTACTTGGCCCAGCGGGTCACGTCGCGCTGGCTGCCGTCGTCGTAGAAAGCCGTCACGCGGATCTGTTGCACATCGCCGGGCTGCAGCGTCGAATGTTCGGGACCCACCTCGATCCGCTCCACGTGCGGATCGTCACCGCTCGGCGCGGTCGCCCCCTGGGCAATCCAACGGGCGAGCACCTGATACTCGTATGAATCGACCTCGAACCGCAGGCCACCTTTGTGCGGAATTGCCGTGGTCGGCTTGGCCAACAGCAGGCTGCGGCCCGGATCCGCCAGCTCGATACGTCGACCGCGGGCCTGGCGGGTGATCGTCAGGTAGTCGTGTTCGGTATCGTAGCCACGCAGCGAGAGCTTCAGGCCGCCTTTACCGGCCAGCGCGCCGTGGCAAGCCCCGCTACTGCAGCCGAACTTGGCAAGAATCGGCTGGACGTCGTTGCGAAAACTCGGGTGCTCGGGCACGGCCGGCGCGGCACCTTCGGCCACGGGGCGATTGGTCTCCGCGCAGAGCTGCCGCTGCGGTCCTAGTCCCAGCAACGCCGCCAAGAGAATCAGAATAGCCAAGCCGCGCATCACCATGCGTTCCCCCAGTTCCGCGTTAGAACAGCTCGTGAATCTCACGTCGCCCGATGTCGACAATCGGGAACGGTCGCCCGCCAGGACCCGGCAATTCGGTGTGCAGGTCGAGGCCGAGACTTTTGAATACGGTGCCGACGATCTCGGGCGGGGTCACGGGGCGATCGGCCGGCACACCCCCAATCGGATCGCTGGCGCCAATGACGCGGCCGCCCTGCACGCCGCCGCCGGCGAAGTAGCAGGTCCAGCACTGCGGCCAGTGATCGCGACCGCCGGCCGGATTCACCTTGGGCGTGCGGCCAAACTCGGAGACGTTCGCGACCAAGGTGTCGTCGAGCATGCCCCGGAAGTTCAAGTCTTCGATCAATGCGCTGTAGGCCTGATCGTACATGGGGGCCACGATGTTCTTCATGCCTTCGATCGAGGTGAAGGGCTTCGAGCCGTGGATGTCCCAGGTGATCTCATCGAACACCGTAAGGAAGGTGTTGATCGTGATGAACCGCACGCCCGCCTCGATCAACCGCCGCGCGAGCAGGCAGCACTGGCCGAAGCGCGTCATTCCATATCGCTCGCGAATCTTTTTCGGCTCTTGCGAGAGATCGAAGGCGGCCCGCGCCTGCTTGCTCGTCATCAGGCGATAAGCATTGTCGAAGTTGCTGTCCAACAGGTCCGCATCGGCGCTGGCTTCGAAATGCTGAATCGTCTTGTCGACCACCTGACGGAGCCGCTTGCGTCGTTCCATCCGCACCGTGCCGATCTCCTTGGGCGGCAGCATGTCCGGCACTTCGAAATTCTCTTTCGACGGATCGGCCATCAACGCAAAGGGATCGTGCGCCTTGCCCAGGAAACCGGCCGCCTGGCCGCTCGGCATGTTTCCGCCACCGCGACCCATCGGCTCGGGCAGCAGGATATGGGCCGGCAAGTCGCTACGGCGACCCAGCAGATAGCTCGTCACACAGCCCGCGTGGGGTGTCTCCACGCCGCCGGCGAAGATGCGTCCGGTTTGCAGATACTGCCAGCCGGCGTCGTGGACGGCCGGGGCGGTGTGGTGCACGCCTCGCACCAGCGAAAACTTGTCGGCGATCTCCGCGTGCTTGGGCAGAATCTCGGTGAGCTGGATATCGGGCGAGCGCGTGCTGATCGTATTGAACGGTCCGCGAACTTCGGCCGGGGCGTCGGGCTTGGGATCGAAGGTATCGATGTGACTCGGCGCGCCGAGATTGAAGATCATGATCGCGGCCCGCTCGTCGTGGCCGGGCTTGACCGCGCCTTGCTCTTTGGCAGCCAGGTACTGCGGCAGCGTGAGGCCGATGGCCCCCAGGGCTCCGGCGTGGAGAAAGTCGCGGCGGGTCACTCCGTTGCAGGTCGTCGCGCGGCCTTTGCCAGTGAACTGAAGCATCGCGTCGGTGCTCCGATAGAGGCGGGAGGGAAGCGGGGGAGGGAGGACCCTCATGATAGCCGAAACAGGCCCCTGCGGCAATCATGTTCGCGGCTCGTGGCCCCCACGCAACATTGTCTCACGAGCGGTGTTACGTGGGTGACACGGACTCGGCCAGTGCTGCGGCACCGCACCTTCAACTTCGCGGCGGCGCTCTTCTCGACGGCCAAAAGTCTCGGCGACGCACGGCCACGCGAGCGTGACCAGGGCACCCGCGCTGCATCGTGAGAGACGCCACCCGCGTCGACAAGTACTCCAGCTAAGCGATGCGAAAACCGCGATGGAGTCGTTGTCGTTCTCAGTGCCAGCGATTTCGGCAAAAGCTGTTTGACTCGCGCGGCTCGTCCCATATATTGCGGGCGCACATGCGATAGGTACCGGGGCCTGCCGGGCAGGTGCCCCCGGGGGTACTAACGGAGGCAGACCATTTTGGGTACTTCGCCAGCGAATGGGATGAAGCGACGACGACTTCAGTATCGCATTCGGACGCTGTTGTTGATCGGCGTGTGCGCGACCCTCCCTTTCGCCTGGCTCGGCTTCGAAATCCAACAGCGACGACAGGAAAGACCGACGCTAGAGTTGATCGAATCGCTGGAAGGCGAGGTAGCAACGCGTCCCCATGCGCTGTTCGGAGAGACCGCCGTCGAGGTCGAGCTGCCGTGGTGCGATCTTGACGACCTGTCCCCTTTCGCAAATCTCCGGAATCTCGAGAGCCTCACCATTCGACAGTCAGAAGTCCGCGATTTGTCGGCACTGGTCGGTCTGAAGAAGCTCCACTCAATCAACGTGATGAGTTCGCCGGTCGCCGATCTAACCCCTCTTGCACGCATGACGCAACTTCGTGCGTTGTTGGTCGACAGCAGAAGTGACTCACCGCTGGACCTGACTCCATTGAGATCGTTAAGAAATCTGGAAATACTCAGGGTCGGGGGCCAACCGGAAATTAGGAACATCTGCGTTCTCCGACAGCTCAAGAACCTGGAATGGGTCGATCTATCGGGCACAGCAGTGGACGACCTGAGTGCTTTTTCGTCGCTGCCGCGACTCAAGTATCTCAGCTTAAACGGCACAAACGTAGTCGACCTTCGACCGCTGAGCAACCTGGAGAGCTTGGAGGGGATCGATTTGTCGTTTACGTCCGTGCGCGACCTCAAGCCGCTTCACCCACTTAAGGGTCTAACAGACGTCAAATTGATGGCAACGATCGTGACCGCGGACGAAGTCGCCAGGTTGAGGGCGGCCCTGCCCGGCTGCAAGGTCCTCTACGTGCGTGATCCTCGACGAGCGAGTCTGCTGTCTTACCCAGCTTGGAATGATCGCATCACCGATCTATGCCTTTCGCCTGGAAGGTACTACGCAAATCGTGATGGGCCGCACGTGCGGGGGTTGGAATCGTTCCGCCCGGCCGCCGCTCGCTGGCCAGAGCATTACGACTCTTGGCTGGATGTCGTTTCAGACGGGAAGCAGCATTCGTGACGGGACATTGAGCTTCAGCCCAATAATCCACACGTCAATCGGAGGTAAGCAATGTTCAAATCCTTGGTTGGTCGTACACACACACACGTCGTGACCGGACGTCCAAGAGCGGGGCATCTACTTGCTTGTGTTTTGAGCAGCTAGAGCCTCGCCGTTTGTTGGCGATCCTCTGGAAAGCGACGGTCACAAGTGGCGATTGGCACACACCGGCCAATTGGGATGGTGGGGTTGTACCGACCGATGCAAGCGACGTCGAATTCCCTGAACATAGTCACCAAAATCCGATCGTCGTCACGATCTCCGCTGACACCGATGCCACACCTAACGTCACCGAAGTCACGAACATTGACGTCATTGGTGGGCACTATATATTTCGGCCTGCGCGGCCTGCGAAACTGCAGATTAGTGGGCAGCTCGACATTTTGGGGAAAGCTGCAGTTGGAGGCGCCAGTGCCATGTCAAGTTCGCTTAAGGTTGAGAACGGCATCGTGGAAGTGCAGGGGGACGCAAACGTTGTCGGAGTGAATAACGGGCTTGGCGGCCCCGCGCGTTGCCCGCATCACTCCAATTGAATCAACTCGGTGTCGTGAGCGTCGGCGGCGATCTTACCGTCGGCGGCCCCGGCACGATTAGCAATAGTGTGGAGCTTTCTAGCGTTTCAGTATTGAGCGTTACTGGCGACATCAGTATCGGATCCCTTGCAGGCAAGGGTTCATTGACAGCTCAAGGGACAAGCGCGATTACCGTTGGGGGTAACGTTTACGTCGGACTAGGGAGTCAAGGACGTCTGGAGTTGGATGCTGCAATCATGGCAGTCACGGGAGACGTGTTCGTTAGAGGCGACGCACAGGCTCCCTTGACTGCCGATGTCTCACTTACGGGAGCTGGAACGATCGATGCGACCGGTAAAGTATTCGCTCTCGAAGATGCAAAAATCAATATCGGGCTGGACGTTGCCGGTAACGTTAGTGGTCACGGGATAATCAACAGCAACGGCGCTGAGTTTGGAACCCAGTTTGTCGCGGCCAACGCAATTGTAACGTTGGCGAACGAGATTCCTCCAAATAACAACTCTCCGTCGCAATGGGACGCCAAAGGCAAAGATTTCATAGTTTGAGAAGGACTAGCCGGCAAATTCAACCCTTTCAAGTTTCTGAAGAATGCGGGCGGCAACAATATGAAGCCCAAACTTAGCAGGGGAAAGTTGAAGTCGCAGTTGATTCACCTTCCGTTACCCTTCTCATTTGGGGGTTTCGAGATTCTTGGCGATGCGTTGGTGATTGGAAACGTTGAGCACGCTGCGAGAATTGCAGCGGGAGAATCACCCGGGCTCGTCGAAATTCGTGGGGATGTGGACGCTCGGCCGTACCTCGGATTTCTCGAAATCGAACTTCAAGGCACGACGCCCGTTACGGAACACGACCAGTTGCTCGTCACGTCCGTTGGCGGCTCCGGAGGAACCATTAACCTCGACTCCAGCGTGCTCGACGTCTCCCTGCTGGAGACCTCGCCGGGCGTGCTCTACGCCCCCAGCGCTGCGGAAGATCGTAACGACACCAGCTTTGACTGGTTCAGCATCGTACAGGCCGATACGGCCCTCAACGGCGTCTTCGAGAAGGTGATCATGCCGGAGGGCTGGACGATCGTTTACGACCGCGACGACACTTACGACTCCGACGCCTTCTTGAGCCATCAGCCCTGGGTCGGCAACAGCAAGAAAGAGGTCGTCCTGGTCAAGCAGGAGATCTCCAACTACGTGATTGTCGACGCCGATCCGGCAAACAACCCGTCGCAAAACCCTTACTTCTCCGTTGAGACGCGGGTGGCACGGACCGTCGCCTCGACGGTCCGTGTTGCGCAGCAACGGGAGGCAAGGAAGTTCGAGGCGGCCGTTGTGGTCATCGCCTGCCGGCAATGGTGGGCGTTTCTTGGCCCTCTTGTGCCTTCGGCACACGGACAACCCGGACCGGGTTGTCCGTGCCAGCCTTTGAATGTCCTTGCCACCCTCTGAAAAAGTCCCTCGCTGACGCGTCGGGCTACCTGTACGCGGTATCTTCAACTTCGCGGCGGCGCTCTTCTCGACGGCCAAAAGTCTCGGCGACGCACGGCCACGCGAGCGTGACCAGGGCACCCGTGCATATCTTTCGTTGTCACATCCTCGATTCGCGCGCCGAAGGGGTCAGGTCCAAGTTTTCGGTCAGCGCGATTGCCAAAAGCGAGAATCGATTGGCCGAAAATTGGACCAGACCCCGTGGGCCACGAAGGGGACCGGTCCAAGTTTTCGGTCGGTGTGTATTCCAAGAGGAACGATTAATCTGCCGAAAATTGGACCAGACCCCGGGATGGCCAGCCCACGGCTGTCACATTTTCATTTCGGAATCGGTCGCCCGTTTGCTACGTTGGACCGAGCGGGGCAGATCCGCTCTTTGACAACTTGGTAAACCGACTTTGCGCTGCAGAACGCCTGCGCGGGCGGTCCCTGACGGGGGAGTTTTTGCGCTGCGACCCCGCGAGGCCCGGGCAAAAACGTAAGCCGTGTCGCGCACGACGCTTGCGCGACCAGGTTTGCGCCGCTTCACAGCTCGCTAAGTGACGTCACGGACAAGGGTTCGAGTTTTTGAACGCTCAACCCGATTCGCGGGATTCGCGAAAAAAACTCCCCCGCGGAAATGCGGGACCCGCGTGCTCTACCAACTCTTGCCGTTCTTGCGTTTGCCGCAGATTGCCACTTCCATGCCGAGCGCGCGAGCCATCGCCGCCTTGGCGAACATCGCCCGGTCGGCCGCCGCTTCATTCCGCCCGTAGACCACGTGGATGTGGTTGCTCTTGTGACGAGCCATCATCTGATCGCGCGACACGCCGTAGGTGACCGCGTGCATGATCGGCCATTGCCGCGTCGTCGCGTCCCAGCGGCGCTGTGTCTCTTCGCGCGGCAGCTTCACGACGCCCAGGCGGCCCAGGTCCATCTTGAGCCGGTCGTCCTCGATGTAGATTCGCGACCAGACGACCTCGCCCGGCTTCGAGATGCCCTTGAGCGTGCCGCCGCCGGAAGGGAAGTACATGTTCGGCTGTCGTTCGCTGGAGGCCCCCTTCCAGCCGCCGATGAAGTGGGCCGGCGGCGCGGAACCGCTGATCTCGAACACCCACACGTACTCGTCGGTCGTGCCCGACTGATCCCAGTCGCCCCAGCGCAGGTCGTGCAAGGTGTTCTCGACCGGCTGGCCCATCGCCTTGTGAACGCGATAGGTCATCAAGGTGTCGAGGCCCGCGCACTCGTCCACTTCGTTGAAGTGCGGCAGCGGTTCGCCGTCGTAGAGCACGCGTTTGCCGTCGCGGCTCTTCACGGGCGGGCGGATCTTGTTGTTCAGCGTGCCCTCGACCAGGTCGCTCGCCGGAAGCAGGTCCTTGAGGCCCTGTTGATACTGGATGCCGATCGTGTCGCAGCCGAAATCGTCGGCGATGCGCAGGGCCGCGATGTACATCTTGGCCTGCAGCAGCAGTTGGGCCTCGGTCAGGTGGTCTTTGTGTCGCGGCCCGGTGTGAAAGGTCATGCCCTTGGCTCGCATCCACTTCAGCACCGCGCGGGCCTGGGCGTCGTTGGTTTGGGTGACCTCGTAGTAAAGGGCCGACTGGCTGAGCCGTTCCTTGAAGACGCCGACCGGATTGAGCAGATGATCGGGAATGATTGCGTTGAACATGCCCATGCAGCCCTCGTCGAAGACGCCCATGATCGCCTTTTCCTCGAGCAGCTGCGCGGCGAGCGACTCGCCGAGGCGGCGTTCGGCGGCGGGAACCTTGATGCGCGAGAGCGACTTGACGTGCGACGTGGCGTGGCGGACCTTGCCTGTTTCGAGCCAGGACTTCAGCTTGCGCAAGAAGGCGCGATCGCCTTCGAAGTCTTCGCTCCAGAGGGTCGAGTAGTCGACGCCCGCTTTGGTCAGCGAGCCGTTGAGGTTGAGCATGCCGACCAGGCCGGGCCACTGACCCGACCAGTTGGCGACCGTAAGAATCGGGCCGCGGTGATTCACCAGGCCGTGCAAGACGTGATGGGAATACTGCCAGACCGCTTCGGCGACGACGAGCTTGGCGTCGGGATCGATGCCGGCGAAGATCTCCATGCCTTCGCGCTGCGAGCCGATGAAGCCGTGCCCCTCTTTCTTCTTGTAGGGATGAGCACGGACCAAATCGTAACCGAGCTGGGCCATCGCGCGGCCGAGCTGCTGCTCCATTTCGTTCTGCGCGTCCCAGGTGCCCTGATTGGCCGAGAGCCGCAGATCGCCGCTGGCCACCAGCAGCACTTGTTTCTTCTTGGTCTTGGGCACGCGGGCCCGGGTCGGCATCTTGTAGGTGACCATGGCGATGTTTCGCGGGAGGTTCGGATTGTGGAGTGTGCCGGCCAATGTAGCGGGTCGCGGAGCGAGACTCCAGCACCGTGTCGGCGGAGACGTGTGGGGTTGCTGGTGCGGTGCTTACCGCGAGCCGGCCTCGCCAGGTGGAAGAGCGACGTCGTCTCCCAGCGGCGTATCGTCGCCGAGCCGCCGTTGCTCCGCGGCCAAGAGTTGCAGCAGCCGGGCGACACGCTCCTGTTGCTCGGGCTCGTCCGCCAGGTTGTTCCGTTCAAAGCCGTCGACCGCCAGATCGAAGAGCTGCGTCTTGCCGGAATGGGTGTAGCGGATCAGTTTCCACCGTTCGGTCCGAATGGCCCGCTGCACCTTGTAGGCGGTAAAGACCCGGTCGCGGACTTGCTGCTCGGTGCCCCGCAGAATGCCGACCAGGCTGGTGCCTTCAACCGAGTCGGGCACGTCGATGTCGGTCAACTCGCACAGCGTCGGATACAGATCGAACAGGTACGCGAAGGCGTCGGTCTTCTGGCGGCGAGGGAGTCCGGGGCCGCCGATGATCAGCGGGGTGCCCATGCTGTGTTCGTAAACGTTTTGCTTGCCGAGCAACCCGTGACTGCCCACGGCCAGACCATGATCGGACGTGAACACGATGATCGTGTTGTCCCGCTCACCGGTTTCCTCGAGCACGTCGAGGATGCGACCAATCTGGGCATCCATGTGCGAGATCATGCCGTAGTAAGCTGCCAGGTGCGCGCGGACGATCTCCGGCGTGCGCGGCCAGGGCGCGAGACGCTCGTCGCGGATCTTCATCTCACCGTTGTCGAACGGGTGTGTTGGCAAGTAGTTCGGCGGCAGTGGCAGCTTCGAGGCGTCGTACATGCCGGCGAACTCGGCGGGCGGCGTGCGCGGATCGTGCGGTGCCGTGAACGACACGTAAGCGAAGAAGGGTTTCCGCGGATCTCCGTCGGCGTGCCGGCGCAGGAAGTCGATCGTCGCCTCGGCGAAGAGCTCGCTGGAGAACTTCCCTCCACGACGTGGGGCAGCGTCATAAGTGCCATCGGGATCGTGGTCGTGAATCGGCACCTTGTCGTGGTCGGACATGCCGCCGAAGAAGATGGCTCCGCCGTCGCTGAACGACCGGGCGAACGACTCCTTGGAATGATGCCACTTGCCGGTGCCGAAGGTGGCATAGCCGGCCTCCCGAAATGCCTCTGGCAGCAGCTTGTGGGGCGTGCGGCGCGTCGCGCGGAAGAGGGTTCGACCCGTGAGCAGCATCGCTCGACTCGGCGCACAGACGGCACCCTGCAGCGAGCCCATGCAGTAAGCCCGGGTGAACGAGGTGCCCTCGCTGACGAGGCGATCGAGATTCGGTGTGTGGATGTGCCAATTGGCGTGCATCCGAATCGTGTCGCGGCGTTGATCGTCGCTGAGCAGAAACAGGACGTTCGGCCGCCGATCGTTCACCGCTTCGGCCGCCGTCGTCGCTGGCGTCTCGGCCCGAGCAGCGCCGCTGCCCCAAAGCAGGATCGTCGTGCAGAGAACCAAGCGCATGTTTCCGCCACCGTTTGCGTTGTCCGAGCTTATCAGCGTGACGGCAGTGTAGCCGAACCGGTCGCCGGCTTCCAATTCGCGGTCGGGCCGCCAGGCGGCTTCCGTCGCGCCGGGTCCGCTGCGGGCGTCCTTGTCGTGACAAAGCACGGCGGAATCGGCATACTGTAGGGAGCCAAGGCCTGGCTGCTGCGGGGGCCAACGGCGGGTGCGCGAACAGAAGAAGAGGACACGGAATGAAGCAGGTAGTATCGCGGCAGGGATTCACGCTCATCGAGCTGCTGGTCGTTATCTCGATCATTGGCATACTCGTGACACTCACCTCCGGTGTCGTCTTCAACGTGCGTAATGAAGCTCGCCGCGCGGCCTGTGAAGCCCAGTTGCACGACATCGGCAACGCCTTGCACATGGCTCGCGACGAGATCAAGCAAGATCTCGGCGTGCCGGCTTGGGCCACGCTCCTGGTGCCCTATGTCGGCGACGAGGTGGACGTCTTTCGTTGTCCCACCGACTTTACCAATCAGGCGATCGACGACGGGCCGAGTTCGACCAGCATCGACGCCCGACCGAGCTACGGCATCAATCACCGCATCCGCCGTATGGCCCGCGGCTCCGGCGATGGTCATCGCATTGCCTTGCTGGAATACAAGGTGCCGGTGGCCGAGGTCGCCTTGCCAGACAGCACGGCGGGATTGGCTGCCTGGGAGCAGAACGCGGCCTTCGATCGCCACACCGGATACCTCAACGTCCTCTACTTCGGCGGGCATACCGGTTACGCCGAGTACCAAGACATCGATCCGAACGATTGCGATACGCGGTTCAAGCTCTGGCAACCGTACTACGATCAGGATCGCTATCCTTACGAATGCGATGACGGCTCGGGCGGGAGCGGAACGGGCACGACGGCGGGCCCCACGACGACGGGCGGCACAACGTAGCGCATACGGCGCGCTGGAACAGGCGTCGCGGCTGGTGTATCGTGAAGGGAGTCACTGCACGCGGCGAGCTGCGACTCGCCCGCGGTTCCACTTTGAAATCGCTACCCGCTGAGCCACCTATGCTGCGCATCACGAAGCTCGTACCACTCGTTTCCATTCTTCTGGTCGTCGCGGCCCATAGCTCCGCGGCCCATCACGCCCGCAGCAAGGCGGCCGGCGAGGCGATGCTGGCCCGCTTTCGCGAGCAGGCCCCGACGCTCTCCGACTGGACGGCCCTGACGGCCCACGTTCGCACCCACATGCTTAAAGGGGCGCGTCTCGGTCAGTTTCCCGACAAGACTCCCTTGAATCCGCTCGTCCACTCCGAGGTCGAGATGGACGGCTACAAGGTCTCCAACGTGGCGCTCGAGACCCTGCCTGGCTTCTTCTCGACCGGTAATCTCTATGTGCCGACCCGTGCCGACAAGCCGTACCCGATCGTCCTTTGCCCCCACGGGCACTTTCGCGATGAAGAGGGCAATCTGAACGGTCGCAGCCGGGCCAGTATGCAGATTCGCTGCGCGACGCTGGCTCGCATGGGCGCCGTCGTGTTTGCCATCGATCAGGTCGGGGCCGGCGACTCGCAGCAGTCGCCGCATCACGATCCGATTTCGCTGCCGCTGCAGATTTGGAACAACATCCGCACGATCGATTTCCTGCTCACGTTGCCCGACGTCGATCGTAATCGGATCGGTGTGACGGGGGCTTCCGGCGGCGGTTCGCAAACGATGCAGCTCGGTGCCATCGATCCGCGCGTGACCGTTGTCTGTCCGGTGGTGATGATGGCCGCGAACTACGACGGGGGATGTGTCTGTGAGAGCGGCCTGCCGATCTTCCGCAGCAAGCACCACGAGACGAACCTCGCCCAGATGGCGGCCATGGCGGCACCGAGGCCGCAGCTGGTCATCTCCTGCGGGGCCGACTGGACAGTACACACACCGGAGGTCGAGTATCCGTACCTGAAGAGTGTGTACGGCCTCTACGGCGCCGGCGACAAGGTGGACAACCTGCACCTGGCCAACGAGCCGCACGACTACGGCCCGTCGAAGCGGAAGGGCATGTATCCCTTCTTCGCCAAGCATCTTGGTCTGTCGATGGCCCCAATTCTCGATCGCAACAATCCCGACCGCGTCTACGAGCCGGCGGTGGTGATTCGCTCGCCGGAACAGCTGGCGGTGTTCGACGACGAACACCCGCGCCCGGCCCACGCCGTGATGGGTCGCGAGGCGGTCTACAAGCTGTTTGAAGAAGCTACGAAGCCGTAACCGACCTCGCGGACGCCCTACGCGGACAGGTCCGGCACCTCGAAACCGCTGCGATAGGGCCGCGTGAGCATCTCGTTCGCGGCCGCGTTGTCGGTGAATCGCTCGGTCTGCGGATCCATCGACAACCAGGGGCCGATCGTGAGCGTCGGTCCGGAGACGTCGACCTGGTTCGCCTTCAAGTGCTCGACAATGCGGGCCAGCGAGGCGGACATCTGCGGGTTTTCCGCGACCGCCGCCGTGATCTCGGCCAACGGTTGCTTCTCGCCCAGGCGATACGAAATGTTGCCGGTGTGGCAGAGGGCGCTGGAGAGATGTCCTTCGAGAATATCGGCGTTGAGATCCTCGTGATTTCGTGACTTCACCGCGGCCAGGAAGTTGCCGTAGTGGTTGCCGTAGTGCGTCCAACGCTTGATTTCCTTGCCGTCCGGGTCGAAGGCCATCGCGTCGTGATAGGTCGGCACGAGCACGTGTCCCTGCTCGCACTGCACCACGATGCCGACGCGCGAGTCGCGGTAGGGCGGCGTTTCCAGGCCACGGGTTTCAAAGATAATCGGGGCCTTGTCGTAGTCGTGAATCACTGTCTGCGTGTTGGGCGTGTCGGCGGCATCGCGGTAGCCCAGCCGTCCGCCAAGGCTCATCACGCGCGGCGAAAGCTCCTCGGCGCCGAGGAACCAGCGGCAGACGTCCATCTGGTGAATGCCCTGGTTGCCCATGTCGCCGTTGCCGGTGTTGAAGTCCCAGTGCCAGTCGTAGTGCATTTTCGGGCGGAACAGCTCGCGTTTTTCGGCCGGGCCGCACCACAGGTCGTAGTCGACGTGGTCGGGAATCACCAGCGGTTTGTCGAGCTTGCCGATGCTGCCGCGACGCTTGAAGCAGGTGCCGACGATGTACTGAATCGCTCCCAGTTTGCCGCTCTGCACGAACTCGACGGCGTCTTTGATCGAGCCGCTCGAGCGAATCTGCGTGCCGGTCTGGATCATGCGGCCATACTTGCGGGCCGCGTTGACGATCTGACGCCCTTCCCAGACGTTGTGCGAGACCGGCTTTTCGACGTAGACGTCCTTGCCGGCTTGAGCAGCCCAGATGCTCATCAAGGCGTGCCAGTGATTCGGCGTGGCGATGGCAATCACATCGATGTCGGCTCGATCGAGCAAGTTGCGGAAATCCTGCACGAGGTCGACCTCGCCCAGCTTTTCGCCGACGCGTCCCATGACGTTCAGATCACAATCGCAGATGGCGACGACGTTGCCTTCGAATCCCTTCAGGTGCGAGCGGCCACGGCCATTCAGACCGACAACCCCGACGCGGACGCGTTCGTTGGCTCCGTAGGCCGTGGTCGCGGTGGCCAGGGGAAGCGTGGCGGCGGCGATGGCCGCGGAATGTTGCAAGAAACGTCGTCGCGAAATGGCCATGGGAAGTCTCCGTGTGAAGTTCGCGGGATCCGTGCCGCGCGGATGGAGGGAAGGACGCTGCGGGGGGAAGACGATTGGGGCGGCGAGGAAAGGGCGGGCGGGCGGGGCCCATCGCCCGTTCCAGCCGGGAATGGTGATTATAGCCCGTTCGCCGCCGCAAATCACGGTCGGGCGTGTCACGGGCCTGATTCGTGCCTCCGTGCCTACGCGGCAAATCTGGAATGCGGCTGCCCCCTATCGGCGTTGCCTCTGGGCTTTCCGGTGCTCGCGTCGCAGCTTCGTGTAGTTGGCCTGAAAGCTCTCCGAGGGTCCGAGTTCCTGCCCGAGCGCCTGGAGTGCCTTGGTGACGTCTTCGTCGGCGGCGAGATCGCCATAACGTTCGGCGATTGTGAGGGCCTGGCTAACGGCCTTCTCGAGAAATGCCTCGCGATCGTCGAGCAGATAGGCGAGGCGTCCCTCGGCATCGAGGATGCTCGCGTCCTCGGCTTGGACCTTCAGCTCGTACGCGAGCTCTTTGCGTTTCTTGTCTTGCCACGCCTTGAGGTTATCGAGGTCATCCTGGTAAGCGCGACCGTTCTGCTGTTTCATTACCTTGTCACGGATCCGCTGGTGTTCGGCGTCCAGCTGCCGCCGTTTCTCCTGCAGGAACAGCTTTCGCTTTTCCTGTTCACGCCGCCGCCGCGCGGGAAGTTCATTGCGAATCGACTTCGCTTCCGCATCGAAACTCTTGAGTTCATCGAGGCGCTTTTTCGACTCGTCCTCTGCCTGCAGGATCCACTGGCCATCTTGCTCTCGGAGGCTACGAGCGGTCAGGTACTCTACGGGATGGACCGCGGGATCGATGTTCTCGGCGGTGGGAATCTCGATATCGACATCGAAGTCGGCCCCGGCCGACCGCGCTCCCTTGATCTTAATCTTGAGAACATTGGCGCGCTTGCCCGCTTCCCTCAACCGGGCCCGCAACTGGGCAAAGCTGTGATCTGGGCCGAGCCGACCTCCCTCCTGCGCCACGACCGCCAGCGCTTCTGCGTCCTTCCGTACGTCACGATACTTCTTGGCAATCGTGGTTACTTGGTTGTCGGCCAGCACGAAGACCTTGACGAATTGGTCCACGAGCTGTTTGCGGTTGGCATCGAGATTCGCTGCCTGAGCGGCAGCCGGTTGCCATTTCTCGTTAAAGAACGTTTCAAACTCGGGCAGAATGCGAAAGTTGAAGTCGTCGACTTCGTCTTTGTCACCGAAGCCCTTGTACGCCCGCACTTCTCGCTCCAGCTTGAATTCGCGGTCGCGGCGTTCAAATTCTTCTTTGAGCTTCGCGAACTGTCGGCGGAAGGCGACGACATCGGCGTTCGCCTCGAAGTCGTCGATGGCCTGCATGCGCTCCTCGACCGTGTCGAGAAACGCGGCCAGATCGTCTTCGAGCGTCAGCCGCCAGACGTCGTCATGGCGTTGCAAGCCGTGCTTGGCCAGCGCCGGAGGTGCCGGAGGTCCGGCCTCCTGGTCGTTTTCTTCGTCGGTACTCGAGGTGTCTTCCGAGTCCGCGGCTGAGGTCGCAGCCTTGTCTTCGTCCGACGTCGCCGGACCGTCGCCAGGTTCTGCGGAGGACGCTTCGTCTGGCGACGTTTCGTCGGTCGCCGCGTCGCCCGCGCTCTTGGGTGCGGGGCTCTCGCTGGCGATCTCGCCGGCACCACCGTCGTCGAGTGTGATGCCGTCGCCCGGCAACGGCTTGTTGACGGCTACGGTCACGGGGCTGTGAGCCGATGACGGGCCTTCGCTCGTCGGTTCGCTCGCGGCGTCTTCCGTGTCCTTCTCTGCTTCGTCCGGGGAAGCGGTATTCGCGGGGTCGGCGTCGGTGCTTTCGTCGACGTCTGCGCCGCCGCTTTCGCCCGTCCGGCCATCTCGGTCCGCGGACGATCTGTCGGATTTCGCATCTGCGGTTGTCAGGGCGACCGGCGCGGCGCGATCAGTGAACAGGAGCAACCACACCAGGGCGCCCGCACCGGCGGTCACCGCCAGCAAGGAAAACGCCATCACGGCCAACTTCCATCCGGCAAGGCCGCCGAGCGGTTT